>NZ_CAKZJO010000106.1 GCF_936943645.1 uncultured Bradyrhizobium sp.
CCACGTTCTTCGTCCGCAATTAAGGCGTGGATGGCCGGGACAAGCCCGGCCATGACGCCGTGGGGATAGCTCGCCTCAAGTCTGTATTCAGCGCGCCGGTTGAATCTTGGGCCCTCCTCCATGCCACGCACGTTCATCCACCATTCAGGTCCCCCCGGCTGATATCAACCGATCTCGCCTCGCGTTCTCACCGGGACCTCTTCGTGACATCAATGCTGGCTTGGCGCCGCTTCGTGTTCGCGCTCGTGCTGCCGGCATTGCCGCTGGCAGGCAGCAGCGCGGCTTGTGCATCGGAGACAATCGAGCTCGCGCAGGCGCAGCCCCAAGCCGAACCCGCGGCCTCGCCGACACCCGCGCCCTCCCCGACGCCCGCCGCCTCGCCGGCATCCGCGGCCGATGCACAATCCACCGCCGTCGAGCCGATCGGAAACGTCGCGACCGTGACGGGGATCGCGACCGTGATCCGCGACAAGAACTCCTATCCGCTGCGCGTGCGCGACGACATCTATCTCAACGATGTCGTGCAGACCTCGTCGAACTCGACGCTCGGCATCACCTTCAACGACGCCACCACGTTCAACCTCTCCGCCTCTTCGAAGATCACCATCGACAATTACGTCTATGAGGACGGCGGCAAGCAGAACTCCGGGATTTTCGACATCGGCAAGGGCACGGTCGCTTTCGTCGCGGCGGCGGTGGCCAAGACCGGCGACATGAAGATCACGACGCCGACGGCGACGCTCGGCATCCGCGGCACCACCGGTGTCGTCGACGTACCCGAAGGCGCAACCGCCGGCGGCGCCAACAACGTCAACATCAAGCTCTATCCCGATGCCGACGGGCGCGTCGGTCACATCGACGTCGACGACCGCACCAGCGGCACGCGGCTCGGTGCACTGACGCAAGGCGCGAGCGGCTTTGCGATCCGCCCCGGCGCCGCCGTTGCCGGCACGATGCGCTTCGCCGCCGTGCCGATCACGATTGCCCCGCAGCAGATTGCGCGCGACCGCGGCTTCGTCAGCCAGGTCCATCTGGCCCAGACCACCGGCCGTCAGATCGTCACCGAGCAGCGCGACTTCCGCCGCGCCAATCCGGCCGCGCTCAGCCGCATTCCGCGCCCCAGCCAGCCGCCGCAGCAACAGCAATTGCGGCCGGCGACCGTGCCCGCGCAGCAGCCGCAGCGCCCGAACGGCCAGCCCGGCCCAAACAACCGTCCGGGCCAGCAGCAGCCGGGCACGCCGGGCCGCCAAGGCGCGCAGCCGCCGCAGCGACAGGGCCAACAAGGTGGCGCGGTACAGCCGGGCGCACCGCGGGCGGGCCAGGGAGTGCAACAAGGAACACGGCAAGGGCAACAGCGAGGCCAGCAACAGGGCCAGCCGCAGCCCGGCCAGCAGCAGCAAGGCGCCGGACGTCCAGGCGCACCGCGGGCCGGCCAAGGCACACGGCCAAACGGCGTGCAGCAAACCCAGCCGCAGCGTGGCGGACAGATTCCCCCCGGAGGAATCGTGCCGGCGCAACCGGGCGGGACGCAGCCAGCAGCCCCGCAGCCACAACAGCCGCGCACCGGCCTGCAGCCCGGCCAGCCGCCCGCGGCTCAACCGCCGAGCATCCAACGCCAAGGCGGATTCCAGCAACGCCTCCCCGCCCCGCAACGCCCGGCAGCCCCGCGCAGACCCGCGTCTGCTCCAAAGGAGAAGAAGGAGCGGCGGTGACGCCTCTGTCCCCGTCATTGCGAGGAGCCCTTGCGACGAAGCAATGACGACGTGGAGAGCTTGCGCGGAAACTCACGCCTCGCCGCGCAGCCAGGCCTTCACCTTCTGCAACAGGCCGTGCCGCAACTCGTCGACGGAGGCAGCTTCGGCCGGAGTCAGCGTCTGCAAGGCTGCGTCCATATCATCGGTCGCCTGTATCGGCTCGCGTGCCGGCGATGGCACCAATCCTGCTGCAGCAAGCGCGATCGGGCCGATCTGCGTCAGGAACGCGCGCTCATATTCACGCGAGAGACGCCCGATCGCATCGTCCAGCGCGAGCCAGTCAACCGCCTTGATGTCGTTCATCAGCTTGCGGACCGGCCCGCCTTCGGCCTCCATCCGCCAGAAATGCACGACCTTGGAGCGACCGCCGGATTGGTAGACGAGCGTGCCCAAGAATTCGTGCACGGCGACGTCGTGGCCGGTCTCCTCCAGCACCTCGCGGTGCGCGGCTTCCTTCGGCGTTTCGCCGTCGTCGAGCTTGCCCTTGGGCAGGACCCATTCATTGCGCTTGCGCTGGCGCACGACCGCGATCAGCGGGACAGAACCTCGCCGCAGCACAATACCACCCGCCGCCATGACCGGCGCCCGCGCCATCACCACATCCGTGTCGTCAATTCGTCCCCACCGAATATATAGGCGGCGGGAACGGCGGATTGAAGGCTACTTTCTCCTCAGCAGCGCCTGGCCGGCGCGAATCCGCGTGCCCTCGGTGATGCCATCGCAGAAAATGAAATCGCCGGGCGCGAGGATGATGATGGTCGAGCCGTGCTCGAACCAGCCGAGCTCCTCGCCCTTGCCCACCTTGACATCGCAAGGGAAGTTGACCGGCCCGCGTGTCTGCGCGTTCAGCACCATGTCGAGAAAGTGCAGGCGAATGCTCGCGACCAGAATCGCCGCGACCGGCACCAGCGTCACGGCCTCGCCGGTCGACAAATGCGTGCGGATGACCGCGCGCTCGTTCTTGCAGAACAGGCGCTCGACCCGCTTCAGCGCGATCGGATTGACGTTCCAGACATCGCCATGGATCAGCGTGACGCGTTCGATATGGGCGTCATGGGGCGCATGGAAGCGGTGATACATGCTCGAAGTCAACCGCAGCGTGACGAAGGAGCCGTTGCGGTGCTGGTCGACCAGCGCGGAATCGCCGACGAGATCGAGCAGCGAGTAAGGCGCGCCCTTGACCTGGAACAGCTCGGTGTCGGCAATCTTCCCGTGGGCGCCGACGATGCCGTCCGACGGACTGGCGACAATGGAGGGATCCGGATCAAACGGCCGCAGGCCCGGCTTCAGCTCCCGCGTGAAACAATCGTGCAGGCTGGTGAAATGATCCTTCCGCGCCTCCGACAGATCGAGATCGGAGAACAGCTTCCACAGCGCGATCGAGAAGTCCCGCACAAACGGATTCTCGATCTTGGAGAACCAGCCCATGAAGCGGGTCAGCGCGGCGCGGGGGATGCGGTTGGTCAACAGGAAGTTGAGGTCTTCCTGCTGGGTGAAAGAGGCGATGAGGGCTTTGACTGTCATGAATCTGTCAGCTCGCAGTATTAGCGCTTGTTGTCATGGAAACGACACTCCCGATTCTCTCGATGTCCGTGGCCGCCGCAGCGTCCGCTGCCGCCGTCCTCCCGAAGATCAAGGCGCGGGTCGAACTGTCCCGCGCCAAGCACCGCTCGCTCGCCGGACACTCCAAGATGTCGCGCCGGGTGGCAAAGCTGCTCCCGTTCTACGAGTTCGGAGAGAGCGATTATTTCTCCTGCGACGGCGCGCCGGCGAATATCGCCGCGCAGCGTAAGGACGCCTTCTTCCGCCTCGCCAGGCTTTACGTCGAGCGCTACCCGAAGGGCCGCGCGATGACGAAGCAAGCGGCGGAGACGATCTCCGACCTGAACTTCACCGAGAGCTACCGCGTGCCGTTCCAGTTCTCGCGCCTCGTCCGCGAGCATCTGGGCACCTCGACCTTCATGGAATCGTCCAGCGGCGTCACCGTCACCGATGTCGACGGCAACACTTCGTACGACCTCACCGGGTCCTACGGCGTCAACATCTTCGGCAACGACTTCTACAAGGAGTGCATCGAGGGCGCCGAGAAGCGGGCGCATATGCTTGGGCCCGTGCTCGGTCCCTACCACCCCGTCATCCTCGATAACGTGCAGCGGCTCCGCCAGATTTCCGGCCTCGACGAGGTCTCGTTCCACATGTCCGGCACCGAGGCCGTGATGCAGGCCGTGCGCCTCGCGCGCTACCACACCCGGCGCACCCATCTGGTTCGTTTCGCAGGCGCATATCACGGCTGGTGGGGCGACGTGCAGCCCGGCGTCGGCAATCCCATTGCCGCGCACGAGACCTACACAATCGCCGAGATGTCGGAGAAGACGCTCCATGTGCTGAAGACGCGCAAGGACATTGCCTGCGTGCTCGTCAATCCGCTGCAGGGCCTGCATCCGAACGCGAACGCTCCCGGCGATTCCTCGCTGGTCGATTCCTCGCGTGGCGGCAATTTCGATCGCGCGGCCTACACTGAATGGCTCAAGAAGCTGCGCGAGGTCTGCGACCAACGCGGCATCGTCCTGATCTTCGACGAGGTCTTCGTCGGATTCCGTCTCGCCGCAGGTGGCGCGCAGGAATATTTCGGCGTCAAGGCTGACATGGTGACCTACGGCAAGAGCCTCGCCGGCGGCCTGCCGGTCGGCGTGGTCTGCGGCAAAAGCGAGCTGATGCGCCGTTTCCGCGACGACCGTCCCGCCGACATCTGCTTCGCCCGCGGCACCTTCAACTCGCACCCCTACGTCATGACGGCGATGGACGAGTTCTTGAGCCGCCTCGCCAGCCCGAATTTTCGCGCGGTCTATGACGGCCTCGATGAAACCTGGAACGGCCGGGTCCAGATGCTCAACCAGATGATGGAGGGCGCCGACCTGCCGGTGCGGTTCGCCAACTTCTCGTCGATCTGGACGGTGAAATACACCACGCCGTCCCGCTACAACTGGATGCTGCAATATTATCTGCGCGCCGAGGGCCTGGCCCTGAGCTGGGTCGGCACCGGCCGGCTGATCTTCAGCCTGAACTACACCGACGCCGACTTCGCCGAGGTTGCGGAGCGTTTCGTCCGCGCCGCGCAGAGGATGAAGGCCGACGGCTTCTGGTGGCATGACGGCGCGCTCACCAACAAGCAGATCAAGCGGCAGATCCTGAAAGAGATGCTGGCCAAGCGTTTTGGGCGCTGAGGTCTCGCTCCGCTCGCCACTCGCCCCGAACACCGCTGCCAACTCCCCCTCGCCCCGCTTGCGGGGAGAGGGTCGGGGTGAGGGGGACTCTCCGCGCGCGCGCTGAGAATTGGCGGACACCCCACTAGCAGCACCCCCGCGGAGAGCCCCCCTCACCCGCCGCGCTGCGCGCGTCGGCCTCTCCCCGCGCGCGGGGAGAGGCGAAGGAATACCCCCCAAGACGTGGATGCCCGGGACAAGCCCGGGCATGACGTAATCATCAGACATCGGAGTATCTTGTGAGACCAGCGCGCTCAGGCGTGCTGCTCTTCGAGCGTGGGCTCGCCGATGAGGCCCAGCGTGTGCTCGGGGTTGAGGTGCAGGCCGGGATCCATCAGCTCGCCGCGCATCAGCGCCAGCGGCGCACCGCGATAGAGCATCAAATCGTGGAAGGGGTCGGTCAGGATCTTGGTCATCCAGACCAGACCGGTCTCGACGTCGCGGATGAAGAACAGGTGCACGGTACGGAACAGAAGGCCGCCGCCGCCGACCACGAGCCAGATCTTGGCAACCTGCCGCATGAAGTCGGTCGCGCTCGCCCAGGGCGTGAACAGGCCGAACAGCGTGGGATCGGCGAACAGCACCAGCGGCGAGGCCGCCCAGATCGCCATCAGCACCACCTTGCGCTGCAAATTGTAACCGACCTTGATCTCTTCCTTGTACTCGTGCGTGGCCTGGTTGATGTGGTCGTAATCGTGCGGCTCGAAGAAGAAGTGACCGGCCTGGCGAGAGGTCATCGAGACCAGCCAGCCGACCAGCGCGGAGACCACGGGGTCGATGAACAGCCAGACATAGGCGAAGAGGAAGCTCAGCGCGCTGATGAAGTGCAGGCTCTGATTGATACGGCTGTGGTGATAATAGCGATGGTCGTCCCAGCGCTGGATCCGCAGCTGCTCGAGATAATTCTTGATCATGCTCTTCCCCAAGATGCTTTCGGATACGGGGTTAAAGGGATTCGATGTACGCCGTGTGACAACATCATCTTGTCATGTGACGACACGCAGCGGCGCGATGACGCACGACGCCCGCGCTTCAGGTCACGCCGCTTTCGCGACGTCGACCTTGCGGAAGCGCACCAGGGAGAAATGGCCGAGCGGCGGAATCAGGCGGCGCTCGGCGAGCTCCATGCCGCGCGCACCGGCCAGCCATTTCGCATAACGCGACCAGGCGAACTCGGCGGTGCGGAAGCCGAGCGGACGCACCACCGGCTGCAGCTTCTGCTCGATGAAACGGCGCATGCCGGCATCCGCGCTGACGCGGGTCAGGATGATCAGCTCGCCGCCGGGACGCAGCACGCGGGCGAATTCGTCGAGCGCCTTCTCCGGGTTCGGCACCGCGGTCACGACATATTGCGCCATCACGACGTCGAAGGAATTGTCGGGGAATTCGAGCTTCTCGGCGTCCATCACCGCGAGACCCTCGACGTTCTTCAGTCCGCCCTCGGCGACGCGCTGGCGCGCCTTGTCCAGCATCGCTTCCGAAATGTCGGTGCCGAAGATGCGCAGGTTCGGCGCATAGAGCGGCAGCGAGATGCCGGTGCCGACGCCAACCTCGAGCACGCGGCCGCCGATCTTGTTGGTGGCGGCGATCGCGGCCTGCCGGCCCTTGGCGAACACGCCGCCGAACACGAGATCGTAGACCGGCGCCCAGCGATCGTAGGCTTGCTCGACCGTGCCGCGGGTGAGGTCGAGCTGCTGGGTGCCGTCAAGGTTCATGATCTTGGCCATCGGTGAGGTTCTCGCTGTGGGTCGAATGAAAGATCAGCCGCGCACCGGCCGCCGCGCCATGCGAGGCGAGGCGCGCAGGACGCGGCTGGGCTGAAGGGAGGTGAGATTGCCGACGAACTGGCGCGCGCTGTTCTCCCAGGAGCGCTCCAGCGCAAAGTTGCGGCAGGTCTCGCGCGACATGGTGAGCGCGCGCAGGCACGCGGTGCGCAAATCGTGATCGATCGCGCCGATCGGATGATCGGCGATGACGTCCTTCGGACCCGTGACCGGAAACGCCGCAACCGGCGTGCCGCAGGCCAGCGCCTCGAGCTGCACCACGCCGAACGTATCGGTCAGGCTCGGAAACACGAACACGTCGGCGGCGGCGAGATGCGCGGTGAGATCGGCACCCTTCTTCTCGCCGAGGAAGACCACATCGGGATATTTCTTTTCGAGCGCGGCCTTCTGCGGACCGTCGCCGACGACGACCTTGGTGCCGGGCAGATCGAGCGAGAGGAACGCTTCGAGATTTTTCTCCACCGCGACGCGGCCCATGGTCATGAAGATCGGATGCGGCAGATCGAGCTTGGCGGGGCTATCCGGATGGAACAGCTTGGTGTCGACGCCGCGGGTCCAGAAGCCGAGCCGCTTGAAGCCGCGCTCGGACAGCTCCTGCCGCAGGGAGGGCGTCGCCACCATGGTCATGGCGGCAGCATCGTGGAAGTGGCGCAGCACGGCATAGCCGACCGACGCAGGGATGCCGGTCCGCACCGAGACATATTCGGGAAAGCGCGTGGTGTAGGAGGTGGTGAAGGCGAGCCGGTTGCGACGGCAATAGGCCCGCGCCGCCCAGCCGATCGGCCCTTCGGTTGCGATGTGCAGGGCTTCCGGCGCGCACCTCTCGATCCGCCGCGCGACCTCCTTCGCCGAAGGCAGCGCAAAGCGCAGGCCCGGATAGGTCGGCAGCGGCCAGGACGGAAAGCCGTCGGGGGTGAGGAAGTCGATCTCGACGTCGAGACCCCTGGCCGCGTTCGCCAGCGAGGTCAGTGTCCGGACCACGCCGTTGACCTGTGGATGCCAGGCGTCGGTCGCGATTAATACCCGCATGGGAAAATCCCGAGAGTTTGATGATTCTCGGCTTTCGACCATCAACCATGGATATTTCAGGCGTGTGACGTCACAGAAGTGTCGGCCACCGGTTTTGTGCGGCGCCCGGTGGACCGGGCCACGAAACTGTCATGAAACAATTCTTGCCGCCGTGAAGCCGTTTTCGGTTTTCCGCGCAAATCTCCCGAAACGTTTTTCCGTTAGTGATCCAGGCAACAGAGCACCGCAACGGTGCCGCGGTGGCCGAGACCACCGAGCAAACAGGGGCGATCACATGTTCAATCTGGACACGTTCAAGACGTTTTCGGGCGCCGTTGCTTTTGGCGCAGTCGCGGTCTCCGCAATCGCATTCGCGGGTAGCGCCAAGGCCGCGCCCGTGCAGCTCTTCCCGTTCTTCCAGCCGCTGCCGCCGATCACCGCGCCGCAGCCGTTCCAGCCCTACCAGCCCTATCAGGCGCCGACCTACCAGACCGAGCCGTCCGAGGATCAGGACGCGGTCGAGATGCCGGCCCGTTTCCGCCGCCAGACCGTCTCCTATGCGACGCGTGAGGCGCCGGGCACCATCATCATCGATACGCCCAACACCTACCTCTATTACGTGCTCGGCAACGGTCAGGCGCTCCGCTATGGCATCGGCGTCGGCCGCGACGGCTTCACCTGGTCCGGCGTGCAGTCGGTGACCCGCAAGGCCGAGTGGCCGGCCTGGACCCCGCCGCCGGAGATGATCGCCCGCCAGCCGTATCTGCCGCGCCACATGGCCGGCGGCCCCGGCAATCCGCTCGGCGCCCGCGCCATGTATCTCGGCGGCACCATCTACCGCATCCACGGCACCAACGCCCCCGACACCATCGGCAAGCGCGTCTCCTCCGGATGCATCCGCATGACGAACGACGACGTCACCGACCTCTATTCCCGCGTCAACGTCGGCACCAAGGTCGTGGTGCTGCCGATGACGGAGCGCCGCGCGGAGCTCAGAACCACGACGCGCTGAACCGACAGGACATTGTGACGCAAACGGCCCCGGAACCCCGCCGGGGCCGCTTTCGTTTGCCCCCGACAAGTCGACGCCCGCTTGCTGCGGCGCGGATCTCCGACGGAGGCGCACATGCAATCACGCCTGCAATCCTCGCGATATCGGCCTCTGCACGGCTTGGCCAGCGCAGCCCTGCTGACGCTGCTCCTGTGCGCGTCCTCCTCGCTCGCGCAGCAGCCCGCGGGCGATGAGGGCGGTCAACAGGCCTTCAACAATTCCTGCCGCACCTGTCACTCCGCGAAAGAAGGCGACAACCGTCTCGGTCCCAACCTCAACAAGATCGTCGGGCGCAAGGCCGGCTCGCTGCCGGACTACAACTACTCCTCGTCGATGAAGGAAGCCGGCTTCGTCTGGGACCAGGACAAGCTGACGCGCTTCATGGTCAAACCGGACGAGGTGGTGTCCGGCAACAAGATGCAGCCCTATGGCGGGATTTCGGCTGAGGAAGCCGCTAAGGTGGTCGCGTATCTGCAATCGACGGGCGGGCGATAGGATTCCCCGCAGCGCTACGGCTGCGAGGGCTCGTATCGCCGCTCGACCTGGAACGATTTCGCCGTGATCAACCAGGCATCGTTGACGCGGTGATAGGCGAGGTAGTCGACGTATTGGAGCAGATCGATTCGCACGCGTACCTTCACCAGCGCCTGCGCCGGCGAGGCCATGTCGATCAGCAATATCTCCCGAAGTCGCGGAGCGTCCTTGGACTTGGGCGACGGGGTCGACGCCAGCAGCGCTCTGTAGTCACGGGCCGGCAATATCCGCAGTTCAGCGTCGCGAAACCCGTGGAGCTGCGCGGTCGGCGCAAAGACGCGGTCGAACTGCGAAACGTCATTGTCGTACATCAGCGTGAAGTAACGCTCGACGGCCGCCAGCAGCGGCGCAAGGGTCGGGCCTTCGGTCATGTCTCACTCCATCAGCGGCGGGGTCGGAGCAATCCATCCCATGGAAAGCCGAGGCATGTCCTTGCGAACTAGGCTAGTCTCGATGGCTCCGGCGCAACATCGCGCCCTTCTTGACCCAACGGGATGCGGTTCATGCCAAAATGCGAGCTGGATGCGATCGACCGGCGCATCGTCACCGAACTCCAGGGCAATGCGCGATTGAGCAACATCGAGCTGGCGGACCGGGTCGGCCTGTCGCCCTCGCCCTGCCTGCGCCGCGTGCGGCGACTGGAGCAGGACGGCTATATCGACGGCTACCGCGCCTCGTTGCGGCGCGGCCGTCTCGGGCTCGGCTTCTCGGCCTTCCTCGGCGTCAAGATCAAGGGCCATGCCAACGACCAGGCGCTGAGCTTCGAACGAACCGTCGTCGCCATGCCGGAAGTCGTTGCCTGCCACCTTGTCGCCGGCGAGGCCGACTACCTCCTCGAAATCGTGGTGCCCGAGCTCGAGGACTATCAGCGTTTCCTCGTCGACAAGCTGCTCAACCAGCCCATCGTGCAGGAGGTTCGCAGCAGCATCGCGATCCAGACGCTGAAGGCGGGCGCGCCCCTGCCGCTGGCACACCTCTCATCGCCATGATCCGCCTGCTCACGCCGGCGGACGCCGCACTCTACCGCACGATCCGGCTGGAAGCGCTCGCGACCCATCCCGAGGCGTTTACCAGCACCTTCGAACGCGAGCAGGCGATGCCTCTCGCCTGGTTCGAGGAGCGCCTCGCGACCTCGGACGTGTTCGGCGCGTTCGGCGCGGACGCGCTCGTGGGGACCGCCGGCTTCCGCCGGGAGGACGGCGCGAAGACCGCGCACAGGGCGGTGCTCTGGGGCATGTATGTGCGGCCCGACGCGCGGAAATCCGGCATCGGGCGACGGCTCGTCGACGCCGTCGCAGCGCATGCGGCAAGCCGCGTCGAGCAGCTTCATCTCGTCGTCGTCAGCGAGAACCGGCCCGCATTGCGGCTCTACACGGCGGCCGGCTTCGTCGAATATGGTCGCGGTATGAAGGCGCTGAAGCAGCACGGCCGATACCATGATGAGGTCATGATGGCCTTGTTCTTCGAAGACGACGCGCGGCGGTCTCGGTGATTCCGGGGCCGTTCTCGCGCCGCCGCTCCGCGATCAGCCTCAACCACGCGGCCGAATGAAACGCGCTCATCAGCAGATACATCGGCACCATCCCGCCGAGCAGAGACCCCTGCCCGGCGCCGCACAGCATGTCCGCCGGACCGCTGCCGAGCATGGCGGTCGATAGCGCCATGATCGCGAAGGTCGGCGTGGCCGCCAGCGCCAGCCATCGGGCGACATGGCGCGCCACCGTCGCGCCATCGCGGCTGGCGCCAGCCGTTGCGCTCGGAAGACTAGTCACGACCTTCCGCCGCCTCCCGGCGAAACGCCTTCTCGCCGGCATCGGAGATCTCGACCCATTTCTGGTCGGGCGCGCCGCCATCTTCGTAGCTGTCGTGCCAGTTCCACCATTTGTAGGTCGGCGTCTGCGGATAGCCCTTCGGCGAATCCTCCCAGACCTCCTGCCGGCCGAGCGGGGTGATGTCGAGATAGTTCCAGGTGCCGCCCATCTGCTCGTCGCCCCGACTCTTGACGAAATAGGTGCGGAAGATGCGGGTCCCGTCGCGGTAGAACACGTTGGTGCCGTGCCATTCGTCGACGCCAAAATCGGCATCGAAGCTGTCGGTAACGGTGACCCAGGGCATGGTCCAGCCCATCCGCTGCTTCAACCTGCTGATGTCGGCCTGCGGCGCGCGCGAGGCGAACACCAGCGTGGTGTCGCGGGCATTCAGATGCGCGACATGGGCGACCTGGTCGGCCACCATGGAGCAACCGCGGCAGGCATGATCGGGCCAGCCGAACACACCGGGCTCGAAGAAGGCGCGATAGATGATCAACTGCCGCCGCCCCTGGAACAGGTCGGCGAGACTGAGCTTGCCCCCGGGCCCCTCGAACGCATAGGTTTTGGTCACTTCCATCCATGGCATGCGCCGGCGCTCAGCGGCCAAGGCGTCGCGGGCACGGGTATGCGCCTTTTCCTTCACCAGCAGCTGCTGACGGGCCGTCTCCCAGTCCTGCGGCGACACCACCGACGGTGTCTGCATCACAGCGTCTCCGTTATTCCGTTCGTTTTGGGCTAATGTCATCATGACTCTCCAAATCTTCTGCCTGGGAGATCGGCCCAGCGTCTCGCGGAACCGAATCCCTTCACCGCACATCGTCGGCGGACAACGATTTCTGGCACCGCGCGGTTGCGCGGTGGGAGTAACAAGTGTGGCGGGATTTGAATGGAGTCGCTGATCACGGCCGCCGCACGTGCGTTAGAGGCGGGCGATCCGCTCGGCGCGCTGAACCGCGTTGCGCTGCGCAACGATGCGCCGTCGCTGGCCCTGCGCGGCATCGCGATGGCGCAGCTCGGCGATCTCGCCAAGGCCAAGTCGCTGCTGCGTAACGCCGCGCGCGCGTTCGGCCCGCGCGAAGCGGTTGCGCGCGCCAGATGCGCGGTCGCTGAAGCCGAGATCGCGCTGGTCTCGCGCGATCTCGGCTGGCCGGACAAGACACTCGCCGCGGCGCGCGCCACCCTGGAAAAGCACGGCGATCTCGCCAACGCGGCTCATGCAAGCCACATCGCGGCGCGGCGTCTGCTCCTGCTCGGACATATCGACGAGGCCGAGCGCATGCTCGCCAATCCCGGAAAGGTGCCGCTGCCGCCTGCCTCCCAAGTCGTCCGCGACCTCGTGCTGGCCGGCATCGCCATACGGCGACTCCGAACCAAGGACGCGCGCACGGCGCTGGCGCAGGCGGCCCGCGCGGCGCAGCAGGCCGATATCCCCGCGCTCACGGCCGAAGTCGATGCCGCAAGCCGCGTGCTGGACGTGCCAGCGGCACGGCTGATCGTGCGCGGCGACGAGCGGCCCCTGCTGCTGGAGGGGATCGAGGACCTCGCGACATCCGAGGCGCTCGTCATCGACACCTTCCATCATTCGGTCCGCAGGCGCGGCACCGTGGTGCCGCTCGGCACCCGGCCGGTGCTGTTCGCGCTCGTCCGCATCCTGGCGCAGGCGTGGCCCGCGGACGTCTCGCGGCAGACGCTGATCGCGGGCGCGTTTCACGCCCGGCACTTCGATGAATCGCATCGCGCGCGGCTGCGGGTCGAGATCGGACGGCTCCGCACCAAGCTCGAACCGCTTGCCGACGTGAGCGCAACCAAGGACGGCTTTGCACTGGCGCCACACAAGACGCTCGACGTCTTCGTGCTGGCGCGACCCGTCGAGGAAAAGCACGCCGCTGTTCTCGCCTTCCTCTCCGACGGCGAGCCCTGGTCGAGCTCGGCGCTCGCGCTGGCGCTGGCAACGAGTGCGCGCACGGTGCAGCGGGCCCTTGACGAGCTTGCGCGGTCGAACAAGGTGCAATCGTTCGGACACGGACGGGCGCGGCGCTGGCTGACTCCGCCCGTCCCGGGTTTCCCGACAGGCTTGTTACTCCCCACCCCGCTGCTGAAGACGTAGGATGAGTGACATCAGAGGGAGCGAGCACATGAAACGTTTAGCCGCCGAGATCGTGAGGGAGTATGGTCCATATCCGGGCGTGGAGGCCGTGCATGGCGTCACCTATGACGGCAGCCATATCTGGTTCGCATCCGGCGACAAGTTGAACGCGGTCGATCCTGATAGCGGCAAGGTCGCGCGCTCAATCGATGTCGCCGCGCATGCGGGCACGGCGTTCGACGGCCGGCACCTGTTCCAGATCGCCGAGGATCGCATCCAGAAGATCGATGCGGCTTCGGGCAAGGTGCTCGCCACCATTCCTGCGCCGGGCGGCGGCAGCGATTCGGGCCTCGCCTGGGCCGAGGGCTCGCTGTGGGTCGGGCAATATCGCGAGCGCAAGATCCATCAGGTCGATCCCGAAACCGGCAAGGTCCTCCGCACCATCGAGAGCAAGCGCTTCGTGACCGGGGTGACCTGGGTCGACGGCGAACTCTGGCACGGCACCTGGGAGAACGAGGAAAGCGACGTCAGGCGGATCGACCCGGCGACCGGCAAGGTACTCGAGCAGCTCGACCTGCCCGCCGGAACGGGCGTGTCCGGGCTGGAGTCCGATGGCGGCGACCGCTTCTTCTGCGGCGGCGGCGCTAACGGCAATGTGAGAGCGATCCGTCGTCCGCGGCGCGGCTAGCATCGCCATTAACGGTACGAACACGTGGCAACGCTGCGTTCGAGGCCGTTAACCCGTTCGCCGCAATTCCACCCCACCGGTGCGCTCTAGCGCCCCGCTCGCCCGCCCTGTAAAATCCTCCGGCGGGGCGGCCTGGGGGAGTGATGCGACTAACGTTGAATCTGAAGACGATCCTGATCGGCGTCGCGGTGCTCGCGGCGTCGTTCTTCATCAGCCTGAAGGTGATGGATCTGCTGTCGCCGCGCGCGACGAATTCCGCACCGCCGGTCGCGCAATTGCCGCCATTGCCGCCGGTCGCGAAGAGCTCGATCGTGATCGCCCCGGTCGCCATCGCGCTGTCGGCGATCCGCGACCAGGCCGAGAAGGCCGCGCCGCGCAACTTCGCTGGGAAGGCCGACAACCCGATCTCGCAGATCCTGGAGAACGCCGACATCGGCTGGACCGCCGTGCGCGGGCCGATGGCCGCCAGCGGCGACAAGGACGTGCTGACGATCTCGACGCCGCTGACCGGCAAGCTGAACGTGACGGGCTCGCTGTCGGCGAAAGCCACCGGCGCGCTCGGCGACGCGCTCGGCAGCGTGCTTGGCGGCGACGCCGCAAAACGGATCGGCGCCGTCAACATCAAGAATCTCAACGCCAGCGCGGAGATCAAGGGCAACGTGGTCGTCACCTCGCGCCCGAAGCTCGCGGCCAACTGGCATCTCGAGCCCAATCTCGGCGCCCAGGTCAATCTCGGCGACACCAACCTCAACGTCGCCGGCGCCAAGGTCAACGTGCCGGCGCAGGTGAAGCCGCTGATCGACAAGAATGTCGCCGAGCAGATCAACATCGTCTCCGAGCGCATCCGCAACGATCCTTCCCTGCGCGAGAATGCGAAGCTGCAATGGGCCAAGGCGTGCCGCTCGATCCCGCTGCAGGGCTCGGGCGCCTCGGCCGCGCTGCCGCCGCTCTGGCTGGAGATGAAGCCGATCCGCGCCATCGCCGCGCAGCCGCGCGTCGATGCCCAGGCCGTGACCCTGCTGATGGGCCTCGAAGCGGAAACGCGCGTCACCTCGACGCCGACCAAGCCGGACTGTCCGTTCCCCGACAAGATCTCGATCGTGCCGCCGACCGGCACCGGCGTGAGCATCGGCGTTCCCATCGACGTGCCCTTCACCGAGATCAACAAGCTGATCGCGGCGCAAATGGTCGGCCACACCTATCCGGAGGACGGCTCGGGGCCTGTCGACGTCACCGTGAAGAGCGTCAACGTGGTCCCCTCGGGCGAGCGGCTGCTTATCTCGCTGCTGGTGCGCGCCAAGGAGAAGAAGAGCTGGCTCGGCCTCGGCGCCGAAGCGACCGTGCACATCTGGGGCCGGCCGGTGCTCGACCAGGCGCAGCAGACGCTGCGGCTGACCGACATCCAGCTGGCGGTGGAATCCGAGGCGGCATTCGGCCTGCTCGGCGCAGCAGCCCGCGCGGTGGTGCCGCAGATGCAGCAGGCGCTGCTGCAGAAAGCGACGCTCGACCTGAAGCCGATCGCCGCCAATGCGCGCGAGAAGATCGCGGGCGTGATCGCCGACTTCCAGAAAAGCGAGGACGGCGTCAAGGTCGACGCCAGGATCGAGAGCCTGACGCTCGCCGACATCGCCTTCGATTCCAAGACGCTGCGCGTGGTCGCGGAAGCCGGCGGAACGCTGAATGTGTCCGTGACGAAGTTGTCGGGAATGTAGCGTACCTTCACGCACCAGCCCCAGCGCGCGCCGCTGGCATTCTCATCCGAGGATGCTAAGCTGCCGCTCGGCAACCTCGAACGAGGTGCTGACAGCATTGTAGCGGCAAGCCGAGGACAACATGGAAGCCGGCATGGTGACGCCCGCGCCGGCATTGGTGCGCTTTTCCGGCATTCAGAAGACCTATGATGGCGAGCATCTCGTGGTGAAGAACCTCGATCTCGACATCAGGAAGGGCGAGTTCATCACCCTGCTCGGCCCGTCGGGCTCGGGCAAGACGACCACGCTGATGATGCTGGCCGGCTTCGAGGTTCCGACCCATGGCGAAATCTATCTCAGCGAGCGGCCGATCAAGAACATGCCGCCGCACAAGCGCGACATCGGCATGGTGTTCCAGAACTATGCCTTGTTTCCGCACCTGACGATCGCCGAGAATATCGCCTTCCCGCTGTCCGTTCGCAACACGAGCAAGGCGGAAGCACAGGAGCGCGTCACCGCCGCGTTACGCATGATCAAGATGGAAGCGATGGCGCACCGGCGGCCCGGGCAATTGTCCGGCGGCCAGCAGCAGCGCGTGGCGCTGGCCCGCGCGCTGGTCTTCAATCCGCAGCTCGTGCTGATGGACGAGCCGCTCGGCGCCCTCGACAAGCGCCTGCGGGAGCAGATGCAGCTGGAGATCAAGCAGTTGCACGAGCGGATGGGCATCACGATCGTGTACGTCACCCACGATCAGAGCGAAGCGCTCACCATGTCGGACCGCATCGCCGTGTTCAACGACGGCATCGTGCAGCAGATCGACAGACCCGACGCGCTGTACGAGCATCCGGTGAACAGCTTCGTCGCCCATTTCATCGGCGAGAACAACGTGCTTTCAGGCACCGTCGAGGCGGTCGACAAGGATTATTGCCGCGTCGCGCTGGCGGGCGGTGGCACTGTCACCGCGCGGGCGGTCAACATCTCGGGCGCGGGCGCGTCCACCTCGCTGTCGGTGCGGCCGGAGCGGATCGCCATTGTCCCGGATGGCAGCTCCGGCGACGGACCGAACCGGCTGCCGGCAAGAGTGCAGAACACCATCTATCTCGGCGACCACGCGCTGGCCGTGCTCGAGGTCGCAGGGAACGGCGAGTTCATGGTCAAGCTTCAGCCGGGAGCGCATCATGACCTCACACACGGCGAAAGCGTCTTCATCACGTTCCGTCCGGAGGATTGCCTCGCCCTCGATCCGGTCTGATGCAACGCAAGGCGGCCCTCGGACAATCAACCTCAACGCAACTCACACGAAGAAGGAACGAAGACCATGCTGAACCGCAAGATCGCTCTGGGTTTCGCCGCGGCGTTCAGCGCCAGTGCGGCGCTGGTGACGGTTGCCCAAGCGCGCGACCTCACCGTCGTGTCGTGGGGCGGCGCCTATCAGGATGCCCAGAAGAAGGTCTATTTCGAGCCGTTCAAGAAGGCGGCGGGCGTTGCGATGAACGACGAGTCCTGGGATGGCGGCGTCGGCGTGTTGCGCGCCAAGGTGCAGGGCGGCGCCGCCACCTGGGACGTCGTCCAGGTCGAGAGCGACGAGCTCGCGGTCGGCTGCGAGGAAGGCCTGTTCGAGAAGATGGATTATACCAAGATCGGCGGCGAGGCGGCCTATATCCCGCCTTCAGTCAATCCGTGCGGCGTCGGCGCCATCCTCTACGATTTCGTGCTCGGCTACGACAAGGACAAGCTGAAAGAGGCCCCGAAGGGCTGGGCCGACTTCTTCGACACCAAGAAGTTCCCGGGCAAGCGTGCCTTGCGCCAGGGCCCGAAGACCACGCTGGAGATCGCACTCATGGCTGATGGCGTCCCGCCGAAGGACGTCTACCATGTGCTGGCGACGGACGACGGCGTCGATCGCGCGTTCCAGAAGCTCGACACCATCAAGGGCGACATCGTTTGGTGGAAGGCCGGTGCCCAGCCGCCGCAACTGCTCGCCTCCGGCGAAGTCGTGATGACCTCGGTCTATAATGGCCGCATCGACACCGCCAACAAGAACGAGAAGAAGAATTTCGGCATGGTGTGGGACGGCGCGCTGTTCACGCTCGACAGCTGGGTCATCCTGAAGGGCAGCCCGAACAAGGACGCGGCCTACAAGTTCCTGGACTTCGCCGGCAAGGCGGAGAACCAGGCAAAGCTGTCGGAAAACATTTCCTATGGCACCTCGAACAAGGACGCAGCCGGCAAGCTCGCGCCCGCCGTCCTGAAGGACCTGCCGACCGCGCCTGACAACATCAAGAATGCCGTCGAGATCAACGTTGCGTTCTGGCTCGAGAACATCGACCGCCTGACCGAGCGCTTCAACAAATGGGCCGCGAAGTAGCGCGCGGCCCCGCAAGGCTCGAAGCATGACGGATGCGTCCCTGACCCGGACCGAAGTGCCGCTCAAGCGCCAGCTGAAGCGCGCCGAGCGGGCACGGCAGGTCAAGGCCCTGGCGCTGGTCCTGCCGCTTCTCGTCTTCCTGCTCTTCACTTTCGCCGGACCGATCGCCGGCATGCTTTGGCGCGCGATCGAAGATCGCGAGGTGCGTCAGGTTCTGCCTCACACCATTGCCGCTCTCGCCAATTGGGACGGCAAGGACCTGCCGGACGAGAAGGCCTACGCGGCGCTGGCGAGCGACATTCAGGCCGCCCGCGCCGCCGGCACGATCGCGATCGCGGCCAAGCGGCTCAACTACGCACTGAATGGTTTTCGCACCATCCTCACCGGCACGTCGCGCAATCTGAAGGCGATGCCGGAACCGGGCGCGGCCAGGGAGACATTGGTCAAGATCAACCCGGCCTGGCGCGAGCGCGGCACCTGGACGACGATCAAGGATGCCGGCGGCCCGGTGACCGGCTTCTATTTGCTGGCGGCGCTCGACCTGACGCGGAACGCGGACGGGGCGATCGTCGCGGCGCCGCCGGACCAGGCGATCTACCGCGAGGTTTTCGCCCGCACCTTCCTCATCAGCCTCAGCGTCACTGCACTCTGCCTGATCCTCGGCTTCCCGGTCGCCTACCTGCTGGCGACGCTGCCGCCTGCCAGATCGAACCTGCTGATGATCTTCGTCCTGCTGCCGTTCTGGACCTCGCTTCTGGTCCGCACTTGCGCGTGGATCGTGCTGCTGCAGAGCAAGGGCGTCGTGAACGACAGCCTGCACTGGCTCGGCATCATCGACGAGCCATTGCGCCTGATCTACAACCGCTTCGGCGTCTGCGTGGCGATGACCCATGTGCTGCTGCCATTCATGATCCTGCCGTTGTACAGCAGCATGAAGGCGATCTCGCCCGCTTACATGCGTGCTGCCGCTTCACTCGGCGCGCCGCCGGTCACCGCTTTCCTGAGGATCTACCTGCCCCAGACCCTGCCCGGCATCGGCGCGGGAAGCCTGCTCGTCTTCATCCTGGCGCTCGGCTACTACATCACACCGGCGCTCGTCGGCGGCGCTGCCGACCAGATGATCAGTTATTTCATCGCGCTCTACACCACCGAAACCGCCAATTGGGGTCTCGCCTCCGCGCTCGGCGCCGTGCTGCTGCTGGCCACGATCTTGCTGGCTCTCGTCTACGGCAAGCTGGTGCAAGGCCAGCAGGTGACGGGAGGCATGAAGAATTGAGCGACAATTCCACCCTGCGCACGCCCAGCCAGCGCATCGCGTGGACCGCGACCATAGCGGTCTCCGCGCTGGTGTTCGTGTTCCTGATCGCGCCGATCCTGGCGATCATGCCGCTGTCCTTCAGTTCCAGCTCGTATCTCACCTATCCGCTGCCCGGCGTCTCCTTGCGCTGGTACGACGACTTCATCACCTCGCCACGCTGGATGAATGCGCTGAAGAACAGCGTGATCATCGGCGTCGCCTCGACGGCGCTGTCCATGGTGCTGGGCACGCTGGCCGCACTCGGGCTGGCGCAATGGAAGAGCCGCTTCAAGCCGCTGGTGCTCGCCTTCGTGCTGTCGCCGGTCGTCGTGCCCGGCGTCATCACCGCAGTCGGCCTCTATTTCTTCTTCGCGCCGATCGGCCTCACCGGAAGTTATATCGGCCTGATCCTGGCGCACACCGCGCTGGCGACGCCCTTCGTGGTGATCACGGTCGGCGCGACGCTGCAGAGCTTCGACACCAATCTGGCGCGCGCTGCCGCCTCGCTCGGCGCCTCACCGCTGCAAGCGTTCCGCCGCGTGATCCTGCCGCTGATCCTGCCCGGCCTCGCATCGGGCGCGCTGTTCGCCTTCGCGACCAGCTTCGACGAGGTGGTGATCGTGCTGTTCATGGCAGGCCCCGAGCAACGCACCCTGCCGCGCGAAATGTTCAGCGGCATCCGCGAGAACATCAGCCCGACCATCACCGCAGCAGCCGTGATCCTGACGACGATCTCGGTCATCCTCCTCGCCACCCTGGAAGCCCTGCGCCGGCGCAACGAGCGGCTGAAGGCCGGCGGCTGAGAGGCTGCACCCTTATTCCTTCCCCCCTTGTGGGAAAAGGGACAAGGAACACCGCTCGCCCCGTCTGATTTTGCATTCGGCTATGGCGCGCACCGCTTAGCTGCCGCGACCGATTGCCGCTACAACTCCTCTCGCAACAACGCCCAAACAACAACACACAGGGAGAAACACATGCAAAAACTCATCGCCGCGGTTGCGGCCGGCCTTGCGCTTGCCGCCACCTCCGGCGCCGCGCAGGCGCAGATTTCAGACGAGATCGTCAAGATCGGCGTGCTCACGGACATGTCGAGCCTCTATGCGGACGCGACCGGCAAGGGCTCGCTCGCCGCGGTCGAGATGGCGGTCGCCGATTACGGCGCCAAGGTCGCCGGCAAGCCGGTCGCCGTGGTCGCCGCCGACCACCAGAACAAGCCCGACGTCGGCGTCAACATCGCCCGCAACTGGTACGACAACGACAAGGTCGACGCGATCCTGGACGTGCCGACGTCGTCGGTGGCACTGCCGATCTCGGCGCTGACGCGCGAGAAGAACAAGATCAACATCAATTCGGGCGGCGGCTCATCCGACATCACCGGCGTTGCCTGCTCGCCCAATACCGTGCACTGGACCTACGACACCTACGCGCTGTCGAACGTCGCCGGCAAGGCGATGGTCAAGCGCGGCGAGGACAGCTGGTTCTTCGTCACCGCCGACTACGCCTTCGGCATGGCACTGCAGCGCGACGCCGCCAACGTCGTCAAGGAGAGCGGCGGCAAGGTGCTCGGCGAGGTCCGACATCCCCTCAACTCGTCGGACTTCTCCTCCTTCCTGCTGCAGGCCCAGGCCTCCAAGGCCAAGGTGGTCGCGCTGGCGAATGCCGGCGGCGACACCACCAATGCACTGAAGCAGGCGGCCGAGTTCGGCCTGACCCAGGGCGGCCAGAAGATGATCGCGCTGCTCCAGGAGATCACCGACACGCATTCGCTCGGCATCAAGGCGACACAGGGCCTGATCGTCACCGACGCCTTCTATTGGGACATGAACGACGAGACGCGCGCCTTCTCCAAGCGCTTCAACGAGAAGGTCGGTCACATGCCGACCATGATCCAGGCCGGCCTCTATTCCGCGACCATGCACTATCTGAAGGCGATCGACGCCATCAAGTCCGACGAGGCCCCGAAAGTGATGGAGCAGATGCGCAAGACGCCGGTCAACGACTTCTTCGCCAAGGGTGGCAAGATCCGCATCGACGGCCGCATGGTCCACGACATGTATCTGTTCGAGGTCAAGAAGCCCGAAGAATCCAAGGGCGAGTGGGACCTCTACAAGCTGATCGCCACCGTGCCGGGCGACGAGGCGTTCCGTCCGCTCGACAAGGGCGGCTGCCCGCTGGTGACGCATTGAGCGCCTTCCCCTCTCCCCGCTTGCGGGGCGAGGTGAAGACACAACAGACACGACAATGCGCCCGGTGAAAACCGGGCGCACGTCGTCTGGGCCGTCAGTCGAGCCTGATTACTCCGAGTATTTGAACTCGGGCATGTTCTTCAGCTCGTCCTTGCTGGCATTGAACACGGCGTGGTCGGGGTACCACTTCGAGGTGGACGACGTCGTGGTCGCGGCCGGCTTGGTGTCGGCGGTGCCGGTCGCGGCGCCGGTCGTGGTCGTCGTCGCGGGCTTGGTGGTGGTGGTCGAGGCAACCGCCTCGTTGACGAACTTCAGCTTCTCATAGGGCACGGCAACCAGATGCTCGCCCATGCCGAGGAAGCCGCCGACGCCGATCACGGCGATCTTGATGTCACCGCTCTTGTCCATCAAGAGATCGCTGATCGTGCCGATGTTCTCATTGGCTTCGTTGTAGACCTTCAGGCCGTCCATCTTCGAGGTACGCCACTGACCGGACGCTGTCGTGGTGGTCGTCGTGGCGGTCGTTGCCGCTGGCGCCGCCTTGTCCATGGTGGCGGTCGGCGATTGTGCGAACGCAACGGTGGCAAACAGAGCGGTGCCGGCGAGGCCGGCGGCGATCGATTTCATCAACATGTTGTCCTCTCCTTCACGAAAAACTCGTGTGGAGAAAACAGCGCTGATCACTCGCAGTTCCTCGCGCGCCGCAATTTCGTCGCGCAATCCGCGAGCGCAAAACGTCGCGCATGTTCCTGCGTCACCCAGTAACATTCGCGACGCACGGTTCCCCGCCGACGATCATGCGCCCTGGGTGAAGCATGATCGCGGCGAGGACCCGCGCCGACCCGCGTCGCTCGGGGTCAGCTCTTGTAGTCGATCAGCAGCGCGGAGAAATCGGAGTTGCCGGACGAGCTGCCGTTGGCGCCGTAGGACGCGCTCGAGGATTGCGACTGCTGGAGCGCCTGCAGGAACTGCTGCAGGATCTCGGCGGTGGTCTGGTCGCTGGAGCTGCTGCTGGTCGTATCCGTGGAAGACGCCGAATCCGAAGAGCTCTCATCCGGTGGCGGGCCGGGCGGCGGTCCGCCTGCGCCACCGGGGCCACCCGCCCCGCCCGGACCGCTTGCGAAGGCGGACTGAAACACGCCCTTGAGCGCTTCGGCCTGGTCCGAGGTCAGCGTCCCGTTCGACACCTCGTTCGAGATCAGGTCGTCGATCTTCGACTGCAGATCATCCTTGGAGGGACGCGTGCCGCTCGACTGGTCGCTCGACCGGCTCTGCTGGAGCGCCGTGTCGATGTCGGTCAGCGCGGTCGAGAGCGCGGACTGGTCCGAGGACGAGATCGTGCCGGCGGACACTTCCGACTGCAATTCCTGCTGCAACCGCTGCAGCGGCGACTGGTAATTACCGGCGGAGGCCGCCGAAATCGAGGTCATGATGGCTCCGTGGGTTTTGCGGGGTTTCTTGTGCGCGGCTGCCACGGTATGGTTAACGGGCTTAACGAGATCTTGCCGCTCCGCGACGGCGCGATTGCCGCCTGTTGCGGGAAGCCGGACAGAAACAATCCGAAACAAAAATCTTCGCCATTTGGCCCGAATCTTGGACAAACAAAGCGCATGGCCATTCCCAATCCCAACATCCTGGTCGTCGAGGACGACCGCGAAACCCGGACGTTAATTGCGAAGTACCTGCGCAACAACGCCTGCAACGTCACCGCCGTGAGCGACGGGCGCGAGATGTCGCGCGCCATGGCCGATCACCGCGTCGACCTCATCATCCTCGACGTCATGCTGCCAGGCGAGGACGGCCTCAGCCTGTGCCGCAAGGTGCGTGCCGAGGCGCAGACGCCGATCATCATGCTGACCGCGCGCGGCGAGGACGTCGACCGCATCGTTGGCCTCGAGATGGGCGCGGACGACTATCTGTCAAAGCCCTTCAACCCGCGCGAGCTGCTCGCCCGCATCAACGCGGTGCTGCGCCGCCAGGCCGCGGCTCAGGCGGCGAGCTCGATCGAAGGCGCCTCGGCGCTCACCTTCGAGGGCTGGCACATCGACCTGCGGCTGCGCGAGCTGCGCAATCCCGAAGGCGCGCGCGTCGCGGTGACCAGCGCCGAGTTCGATCTGCTCCGCACGTTCTGCGAACGGCCCGGCCGGGTGCTGTCGCGCGACAGCCTGCTCGACCTCACGCAGGGGCGCAACACCGGATCGTTCGAGCGCTCCATCGACGTGCTGGTCAGCCGCATCCGCCGCAAGATCGAGCCCAATCCGGCCGATCCCACCCTCATCAAGACGGTGCGCTCGGGCGGCTATCTGTTCACGCCGCGGACGCAGGTCGCGGGCCTTCAAGCGGCAGGCACCCAGGCAGCAGGCACTGAAGCGATTGCGGCGCCCCTGAGCAATTGAAGGGGACGCCGACGATGAAGCCGTTCGCGTTCTTTCACCTCAAGGGGATCGGCGGGCAGATTGCCGCGCTGGTGCTGGCTTCGACCGTCGCGCTCCATCTCGTCGTCACCACCGCCTTCCTGATCAGCAGGCCGGACCGCCCCGACGCGCCGCCGGACGGCGCGCATCAATTGACCGATGCCGCGCTGCTGCTCGGCTCGGCCGAGGCGAGCGAGCGTCCGCGCCTCGTTGCCGACCTCGCCCGCGCCTTCCCCAAGCTCGGCATCGAAATGCTCGCGCCCGGCACCGCGAGCGTCGCTGAGAGCGACAATCAGCACCTGCGCGCGATGCGCCGCCATCTCGGGCGCGGCTACAAGGCGGTCCAGCTCGCCCCGGCCGGCAGCGAATCCCGCGTCGGCGTCGAATTGCCCGACGGCACCATGATCGCTGGACATGTCGATGGCGGGCCACGGCCATGGCTCTGGGGTGCGCCCTGGCTGATGGCGCTGATGACCGCCTTCATCTGCGTCACCGTGCTCGGCCTGTGGGCGGCGCGGGCGCTGGCGGCTCCGCTGTCGTCCTTCGCCAAGGCCGCCGAGAATTTCAGCCTGGACGGCGGCGCCGAGCCGCTGCCCGAGCGCGGCCCGGAAGAGATCCGCTCGGTGGCGCGCGCGCTCAACCGCATGCATGAGCGGATCGCGCGGCTGATGTCGGACCGCACGCGGATGCTGGCCGCGATCAGCCACGATCTGCGCACGCCGATCACGCGGCTGCGCCTGCGTGCCGAGTTCATCGAGGACGAGGGCAACCGCAAGCGCATGCTGATGGATCTCGACCAGATGCGCGCGATGCTGGAAAGCGTGCTGTCGCTGCTGCGCAACGACCGCAAGATCGAGGCGGTGACGCTGGTCGACATCGCCAGCACGCTGCAGCTCGTCGCCGACCAGTTCGGCGACATGGGCCATGTCGTGCATTATGACGGGCCGGCCTCCGCCACCGCCGCCGCGCGGCCCGACGATCTGCACCGCGGCGTCACCAACCTCGTCGAGAACGCGGTGCGCTTCGGCGCCGAGGTGACGATCCGCCTCGACATCTCCGGCACCACGCTGGTCATCGACGTCGAGGACGACGGCCCCGGCATTTCGGACGCGCGCAAGCAGGAGATGCTGGAGCCATTCGTGCGCGGCGACGACGCGCGGACCATGGACGAGTCCACCGGCTTCGGGCTCGGCCTGTCGATCGCGCGCGCGATCGCGCTCGCCCATGGCGGCGAGCTGTCGCTGCACGACCGCGAGCCGCATGGCCTCATCGTGCGGATGCAATTGCCGCTGTGGCAGCAGCCGCGACTGGCGGCCTGAACTCCTGACCCAAGAACCGTCGCTTACGCCGCGAGCGGCGGATGCTCGACGGCGACCTCGTCGAAGATGGCGACCGCCTCGAAGCGGTAGTTGCAGGCGTGGCAGGTCCAGAGATAGCTGACGCGTCCCTCGCCCGGCTCGATCCAGTCGGGTTGCGGGATCGGCGTGCCGCATTGGGCACAGGGGTTCTGCCTGGGGATCTCGCTGAGGACTGCTTTTGTCATGGCACCTTTTGTCATGGCACCTCTCCCGATTTGCCGCGTCTTCCTACTCGCTTTTGCGCAGCTGCGCGAATAGACAGTCATGCTGCCGCGAGTGGTCCGCCCTGAGGGAACCTGTACGCCAGCATTGAGTCGTAACAGCGGCTCGGCGCCGCAAAATCGTTAACGGCGGCGTTTGGTCACATCATCGCCGCGTTCGGCAGGCCTATCGGCAGCCGGGCGCAGGCGGTTCAAGCAGCCATTCAGGGACGTCTGGATATCTCATGAAAATTTTACGCGTTGCCGCGCTGCTCGCGGCCGGACTGACATTGCCGCAGGCCGCGTTCGCGGGCGAGGCCGAGTATGCGGAGATGGTCGCGATGCATGCCCGCGCCAACGGCGTGCCGGAGGCGCTGGTGCACCGCGTGATCATGCGCGAGAGCCGTTATCAGCCGCATCTCGTCGGCCGCGGCGGCACCATCGGCCTGATGCAGATCAAGCTCGCGACCGCGCGCGGGGTCGGCTACACCGGCGATGCCGCGGGCTTACGCGATCCCAACACCAACCTCACCTATGCCGTGAAATACCTCGCCGGCGCCTATCGCGCCGCCAATGGCGATCACGCCCGCGCCGTGCGCTATTTCGCCGGAGGCTATTACTACGCCGCCAAGCGCCAGCGGCAGGAGGCCGTGCAGGTCGCCACGATGAGCGAGACCATGGGCCAAGGGGCTATGGGTCAACCCTGGCTCGAGCCGAACGGCAATCCGCAGCCGATGTTCGGCAATGCGCCGCATAAGAAGCTGGCCCAGCGCGTCCGCAATGCGCGGGCGCAGGCCGCTCAGTAATTCTCGTGTCCCGGACAAGCAGCAGCGCAAAGCGCTGCTGCGCAGAGCCGGGACCCAGAAGCTACGAGCACTGGGCCACATGGGCCCCGGCTCAGCAGCGCACCACTACGTGATGCGCTGCGTCCGGGGCACAGGGTTCCCACAACACGCGTTGACCACCCCGCCCCGCTGTCCTACATTAGACCCGTTCCGAGGGGTGCTCCGAGGAGGAGCTGAGATACCGCTAAACGGGCAATGCCGATTGACCGGCTTGCCAAGACCGCGGTGACCCTTTGAACCTGATCCGGGTCATGCCGGCGAAGGGACAGGGATGTTGCAAACGACCAAGCGACCGGATTCACCGGTATCCATCATCGGCGCAGGCATTGCGGGCGCCTGGCAGGCTTTGCTGTTCGCGCAGGCCGGCCATGCCGTGACCTTGCACGAGCGCGGTGACGAGGCGATGACGGACGCCACCAGCCATTGGGCCGGCGGCATGCTCGCGCCCTATTGCGAGGCCGAGGTCGCCGAACCCATCATCAGCCGCCTCGGCTTGCGCTCGCTCGAGGTCTGGCGGCGCGAGCTGCCCGACACGCCGTTCAACGGCTCGCTCGTCGTCGCCCATCCGCGCGAGCGCAACGATTTCGAGCGCTTTGCGCGCATGACCGAGGACCACCGCCGGCTCGACGCTGCCGGCCTTGCCGAGCTCGAGCCGTCGCTGGAAGGCCGCTTCCGCGATGCGCTGTTCTTTCCGGCCGAGGGCCATGTCGAGCCGCGCCGCGTGCTGCCGCAGCTGCACGAGCGCATCCGCGCCGCCGGCGGCACCATCAAGTTTTCCAGCGACGTTTCGGCGGGGGATCTCGCAAAGGACCCTGATGCCATCGTGATCGACTGCCGCGGCCTTGGCGCCCGCGACGAGCAGCCGGAGCTGCGCGGCGTCAAGGGCGAGATGATCCTGATCGAGACGGCCGAGGTGCAGCTGGCACGTCCGGTGCGGCTGATGCATCCGCGCTGGCCGCTCTACGTGATCCCGCGCGAGAACAATTTGTTCATGCTGGGCGCGACCTCGATCGAGACCGAGGACACCGGCGTCACCGTCCGCTCCGCGCTGGAGCTTCTCGGCGCGGCCTATACCGTGCACCCCGCCTTTGGCGAAGCCCGCATCGTCGAATTCGGCTCCGGCCTTCGCCCCGCTTTTCCCGACAATCTGCCGCGCATCGGCATTCGCGGCCGCAGGATCACCGTCAACGGCCTCTACCGCCACGGCTTCCTGATCGCCCCCGCGCTCGCCGAGCTGACGCTCAACTATGTCGAGCGCGGCCAGATCGACAACGAGGTGATGCAATGCGTGTGACCGTGAACGGCGAGCAGCGCGAGGTGGCCGCGGCCAGCGTCGATGCGCTGCTGTCCGAGCTCGACTACGAGGGCACCCATTTCGCCATCGCGCTGAACTACGACGTCGTGCCGAAGAGCCGCTGGGCCGAGACCAGCCTGAAAGCCGGCGACGAGATCGAGATCATCACGCCGCGGCAGGGAGGGTGAGGTGATGCTGCCACGCTCTCTCCACTCGTCGTCCCCGCCTAGTGCGCGATGCGCACGGGGGCGGGGACCCATAACCCCAGGGAGCGGTTATGGCGCTCGGTCTCTCCCCGCGTGCCCCAAGAGAAATCACGCGGTATGGATCCCCGCCTTCGCGGGGATGACAGCTACTTCTGGGCTGACAGCTGCATTCAAGGAGACGCCTTCCCAATGGTGACCTTCTACGGCAAATCCTTCGCCTCGCGCCTCCTCATCGGCAGCGCGCTCTATCCTTCGCCTGCGATCATGCAGTCCGCCATCCGCGCCTCCGGCTCGAACATCGTCACGGTGTCGCTGCGCCGCGAATCCGCCGGCGGCAAGACGGGCGATGCGTTCTGGAATCTGATCCGCGAGCTCGACGTGTCAGTGCTGCCGAACACCGCCGGCTGCCGCACCGTGCGCGAGGCCGTGACCACCGCAAAACTCGCCCGCGAATTGTTCGGCACGTCCTGGATCAAGCTCGAGGTCATCGCCGACAACGACACGCTGCAGCCCGACGTCGTCGGCCTCGTCGAAGCCGCCACCATCCTGATCAAGGACGGTTTTGAAGTGTTCCCCTATTGCACCGAGGATCTCTCGGTCGCCAACCGCCTGGTCGATGCCGGCTGCAAGGTGGTGATGCCGTGGGCCGCTCCCATCGGCTCGGCCCGTGGCATCACCAACCGCGATGCCTTGAGCCTGCTGCGCGACCGCCTGCCCGATATCACCTTGGTGGTTGACGCCGGCTTGGGCGCGCCCAGTCACGCCGCGCAGGCGCTGGAGCTCGGCTATGACGCCGTGCTGCTCAACACCGCGATCGCCAAGGCCGCCGATCCCGTCGCGATGGCCAAGGCCTTCCGCCTCGGGATCGAGGCCGGCCGCACCGCATTCGAAGCCGGGCTGATGAACGCCCGCGACTTCGCCTCCCCCTCCACTCCTGTCGTTGGGACCCCGTTCTGGCATGCCGTATCCTGATCGCTTTTATCCCGTCGTCGACAGCCTCAAATGGGTCGAGCGGCTCACCAAGCTCGGCGTCGGCACCATCCAGCTGCGCGCGAAAGAGCTGAACGACGCCGACGCACTGCAGATCGTCAGCGACGCGCTGGCCATCACCAAGGACACCGAAACGAAGCTGGTCGTGAACGACTATTGGCGCGCGGCGATCGTCGCCGGCGCAAAATATCTGCATCTCGGCCAGGAGGATCTCGCCGAGGCCGACCTCGGCGCTATCCGCGAAGCCGGCCTCTCGCTCGGCATCTCCACCCATGACGACGCCGAGCTCGAGACTGCGCTCGCCGCAAAGCCCGATTACGTCGCGCTCGGCCCGATCTTCTTCACCACGCTCAAGTCGATGCGCTTCGAGCCGCAGGGCATTCCGAAGATCACCGAGTGGAAGAAGCGCATCGGCACCATCCCGCTGGTCGCGATCGGCGGCATCAAGTTCGAGCACGCCGCGGAGATCTTTGCGGCGGGCGCGGATTCGATCGCGGTGGTCAGCGACGTCACCCAGAACGCCGACCCCGATGCGAGGGTGCGGCAATGGCTCGGCCTGAAGGAGGCGGCGTGATGCCCCAACTGTCTCCACGTCATTGCGAGCGCAGCGAAGCAATCCAGGATCTTTCCGTGGAGGCAGTCTGGATTGCTTCGTCGCAAGAGCTCCTCGCAATGACGGAGCAAGAACTCACCAGCGTCGTCTCGGCGCCAAAGCATACGAATTAATCCGGAGGATCCCCATGAACATCCGCTCCAACCCCGAAAAAACGGTCCCCGCCGTCACCACCGGCCCCCTTCCCTCCTCGCGAAAGATCTTCGCGACGCCCGACGCCGCGCCCGATCTGCGCGTGCCGCTGCGCGAGATCATCCTGTCCGAAGGCGCCGGCGAGCCGAACCTGCCGGTCTACGACACTTCGGGCCCCTACACCGATCCCTCCGTCACCATCGACGTCAACGCAGGCCTTGCGCGCAACCGCAAGCAATGGGTGCTGGAGCGTGGCGGCGTCGAGGAATATGAGGGACGCCAGGTCAAGCCGGAGGACAACGGCAGCGTCTCCACCGACAAGGCCGCGCGCGCCTTCTCGGCCTATCACAAGCCGCTTCGCGGCCTCGACGGCCACAAGATCACCCAGCTCGAATTCGCCCGCGCCGGCATCGTCACCAAGGAGATGATCTACGTCGCCGCGCGCGAGAACCTCGGCCGCAAGCAGCAGCTCGAGCGCGCGGAAGCCGCCCTCGCCGACGGCGAGAGTTTCGGCGCATCGGTGCCCGCCTTCATCACCCCGGAGTTCGTGCGCGACGAGATCGCGCGCGGCCGCGCCATCATCCCCTCCAACATCAACCACGCAGAACTCGAGCCGATGATCATCGGCCGCAACTTCCTGACCAAGATCAACGCCAATATCGGCAACTCCGCCGTGACCTCGTCGGTCGAGGAGGAGGTCGAGAAGATGGTGTGGGCGATCCGCTGGGGCGCCGACACCGTGATGGACCTCTCGACCGGCCGCAACATCCACACCACGCGCGAATGGATCCTGCGCAACTCGCCGGTGCCGATCGGCACGGTGCCGATCTACCAGGCGCTGGAGAAGTGCAACGGCGATCCCGTGAAGCTGACCTGGGAGCTCTACAAGGACACGCTGATCGAGCAGTGCGAGCAGGGTGTCGACTATTTCACCATCCACGCCGGCGTGCGCCTGCAATACATCCACCTCACAGCCAGCCGCGTCACCGGCATCGTCAGCCGCGGCGGCTCGATCATGGCGAAGTGGTGCCTGGCGCATCACAAGGAAAGCTTCCTCTACACGCATTTCGACGAGATCTGCGACCTCATGCGCAAATATGACGTCTCGTTCTCGCTCGGCGACGGCCTGCGTCCTGGTTCGATCGCGGACGCCAACGACCGCGCGCAGTTCGCGGAGCTGGAGACGCTCGGCGAGCTCACGAAGATCGCGTGGGACAAGGGCTGCCAGGTCATGATCGAAGGCCCCGGCCACGTGCCGATGCACAAGATCAAGATCAACATGGACAAGCAGCTCAAGGAATGCGGCGAAGCCCCGTTCTACACGCTCGGGCCCCTGACCACCGACATCGCGCCGGGCTATGACCACATCACCTCAGGGATTGGCGCGGCCATGATCGGCTGGTTCGGCTGCGCCATGCTCTGCTACGTCACGCCGAAGGAGCATCTCGGCCTCCCCGATCGTAACGACGTCAAGACCGGCGTCATCACCTACAAGATCGCCGCCCACGCCTCCGACCTCGCCAAGGGCCACCCCGCCGCGCAACTGCGCGACGACGCCCTCTCCCGCGCGCGGTTCGAATTCCGCTGGACCGACCAGTTCAACCTCGGCCTCGACCCCGATACCGCAAAAAGCTTCCACGACGAGACCCTGCCGAAGGAAGCCCACAAGGTCGCCCATTTCTGCTCGATGTGCGGCCCGAAGTTCTGCTCGATGAAGATCACGCAGGACGTGCGGGACTACGCGGCGACGCTGAATGATCCGAACAGCGTCGGCATGTCGATGCAGGGCACCGCCGAGGACGGCATGGCCAAGATGAGCGCGAAGTTCAAGGAGATGGGGAGCAGCGTTTATCTGGACGCCGAGAAGGTGAAGGAGAGCAATCGGGTATTGTGAGGGACGTCGGTTAAAAGGCCCGGAGTTGCTCAGGGTCTACCTCACACTTAAAGGGCCGGGGAAGAACCGGCCTTTTTCGTTGCCCGCATTGAATGGGGCTACTACCTTGCGCAGCGTTTCCAGATCGCATCCAATAATTGGCCGTTGCTATGGATAAGCGGTACCAGATCTTTGTTAGCTCCACGTTCGCTGATCTGCAGCACGAGCGCCAAGCTGTCATGCAGGCACTGCTAAGTCTCGACCACTTTCCTGCGGGAATGGAATTATTTCCAGCCTCTGACGAAGACCAGTGGGCTCTCATCAAAGGCGTGATCGACGACAGCGACTATTATGTCCTGGTAATTGGTGGACGGTACGGGTCTACAACCGAAGACGGTATCAGCTACACCGAGATGGAATTTGAATACGCGAAGGCCACCAGGAAGCCGATCCTGGCATTCGTCCACCAAAATCCTGAACTCATACCAGCCGGCAAGACGGATCTAAGCGATGCGGCGCGAGCGAGACTAGAGGCATTCCGCTCAAAAGTCGGAACAGGCAGACATATTAAGTTCTGGACGAATGCGGACGACTTACGTGCGAAAGTGATTCAGTCGATCTCTGCAGAAACCAAGCGCAACCCGCAAGAAGGCTGGGTCCGAGCAAGCCGCACGGCCGACCCAGCACTGCTAGAGTCCTTGCGTAGCGAAATTGACAGTCTTCGTAATGAACTCGCTAACGCTCGATCGGAGGCTCCAACTGGATCTGAGAATTACGCTGGAGGAACGGATCCCTTTCTGATCGACTGTCACTACCAAGTATATCAGCGAGAAGAGCGCGAGTGGCTGAGGGGATCGCGCAACGTAGGCGTAAGCTGGAACACAATCTTCTTTGAGGTTGGCCCTATCCTAATGGAAGAAGCGACCGAGCAGCAGATGAAGCGTCGGCTATCGAACGAAATATGGCGATACGATCTCGACAAATTCCCAAAAGGGGTCGAGGTTTCGATTAGTGACGACACCTTTGACACCATAAAGGTACAGCTATTTGCACTGGGTCTAATCCAGAAGAGTTCAAAGAAGCACGTTCCGTCGGATACGAATCGATACTGGGCATTGACTCCCTATGGAGAGACGACGCTTATGAAGCTCCGCGGCATTCCGAAATCCGACGGCGGTATTCTGCAAGCGAAGCCGTCAGAGCCTAGCCTCAAATCTCTATAGCAAGGATAGCTGGGCTAACCGGCGCGGCATCGTGGATCTTTGCCGTCCTGCATGTCGCTAATGCTCGCGCGCTACAACGCTACAGATACTTGATCTCCCCGTGACCATCGCCCACCGCCTCCCCGACCAGCTCCGCCCCAACCTCCGCCTCGTCTTCGTCGGCACCGCCGCCTCGACGCGCTCGGCGCAGCTTGGGCACTACTACGCCCATCCCGGCAACCGCTTCTGGCGCGCGCTGCATGAGGCCGGGATCACGCCGCGGCGCTATCAGCCGAGCGAGTTCGCGAAGCTGATCGATCTCGGGATCGGCTTCACCGATCTCTCCAAGACGGGCGCCGGGATGGATCACCAGATCGCGGCGGAGACGATCGACGTGGCGGGCTTCAGGGCGAAGATGGAGACGTACCGGCCGCGGACGATTGCGTTCACGAGCAAGAAGGCGGCGAGCTTGTTCTACGGCCGGCCGTCAGTTGCAATCGCGCTGGGGCGGCAGAAGCGCGATGCGAGCCTGCCGGAGATTTTTGTGCTGCCGTCGCCGTCGGGCGCGGCGTCGGGGAGTTGGAGGCTGGAGCCGTGGCGGGAGCTGGCGGCGTGGATCGCTGCGTAGGTTCAGCGAACAATTGCGCGTCACATTCCCCGTCGTCCCCGCGAACGCGGGGACCCATACCCCCAGGGAGTAGTTTGGCGGAGACTCGGCGTTTCGGTACTGAGACCAACCGCACAGATAGATCACGCGGTATGGGTCCCGGCGTTCGCCGGGACGACACCGTGGGTTTGGCGGCACACCGTCATCGCGTTCGCAGACCTCACTCCTCGAACAATTTTTCGAACAGCGTCTTCGCGCGTTCGAGCCCCTCTTGCGTGAACACCACGGACTTCACCTTGCCGACGGGATCGTCAATCATGCCCTTGTCATGCAGGCGCCCGAGCACTCCCCAATCAAAACCCTTCCATGCCCGGCAGCCGTCGTGGAGGGTGAGATAAAGCAAGGCCAGCGCGGCATCGTCGATCTTGTCTGTGTTGATGGTCATATCGATCTCCTCACAAACGATGTTGAGGCCATCCTATTCGACAATCGACGGCCTGCAACGGCGCTGGGAGGTCCGTAGGGTGGGGTAGCGGCGCGGGTGCGCGAAGCGCAGTCGCGCGGCGCAACCCACCGCGTCTGCCGCCGCCGAGGCATAAGAGGTGGGGTTACGCCTTGCTCCGTCCCGTGTTGATGAACCGCGCATGTGAACGGCTGACCCACCCTACAAAGATCGGAGAGGGTGTCGGAAACCGCCGGCCTCGTTCGTCCTCTGTAGGCCAACCACCCCGGAGCCCCCGATGCCCACCATCACCGCCTTCGAATCCTCGCCCGACCGCGGCAAGGGCCACGCGCGAGACATGCGGGTGCGCTGGGCCTTCGAGGAGGTCGGGCTGGCTTACGACGTCCGCCTCGTCTCGTTCGCCGCGATGAAGCAACCGGCGCATCGCGCGCTGCATCCGTTCGGGCAGATTCCGACTTACGAGGACGGCGATCTGGCGCTGTTCGAGTCCGGCGCGATCGTGCTGCATATCGCGGAGCGCCATGACGGCTTGCTGCCTCGGGATGCCGATGCGCGCGCCCGCGCGATCGCGTGGATGTTCGCCGCGCTGAGCACAATGGAGCCGCCGATCGTCGAGCTCACCATGGCCATGATATTCGAGCGCGACAAGAGCTGGTACGCCGAGCGCCTGCCGGGCTTGCAGGATCGCGTCCGTGTCAGGCTCGGCGAATTGTCCCACCACATCGGTGATGCCGACTGGCTCGACGGCGCGTTCAGCGCCGGTGACCTCATGATGGTGACAGTGCTGCGGCGGCTGCACACATCCGGGCTGCTCGACGAGTATCCCGAGATCGCCGCCTATGTCGCCCGCGGCGAAGCGCGGTCGGCGTTCCGGCGCGCGTTCGACGCGCAGCTTGCGGTGTTCACCGCGGCGTCGCGATCGTAGGTACGCAAAGCGAAAGCGTGCCCACGATCTGTATCTATCGCTGACGAAGGGTGGGCACGGCGCTTTGCGCCTTTGCCCACCCTACGGCACCGTTCCCTACCGCATCGTGATCGCAAGACCCGAGAGATCCGCGTTGGCCATCAACCCGACCTGCGTGCCCGACAGTTCCAGCACCGCGCCCTTCTGGTTGGTCAGCACGATGGCGCGGGCGCCGGCGCCCACGGCAAGGCCGGCGCCGGCGGCGCCGTAGACCCCGGCAACGTCGGAGGGACGGTTGATGTTGGAGACGCGACCGCGCAGCACGGTCTTGGATCCCCCGAAGACGAGGCCGTAGTCGAGCCCGCCGGTCGAGAGCGCATAGGAGCGGCCGCGGAAGTTCAGCACGCCGCTCCCGCCCGAGCCGCCGATGATCCAGCCCGCCTTGTAGATCGTCAGCGTCACGAAGCCACTGTCGGCCTGCGCCGCGGTCGAGAGTCCGGCCAGCGCGGCGATGGCGATCAGCGCGGCGCGAAAGGTGGAAGCGAGCTTCATGGGGGTCTCCGGGGGATGATTTTTGTGGGGGAGAAACGAATCAGAGGCTGCGAATGTACAGGATGGATCGGGGCGGCAACATGATGGGGTGAGGCGTGAGACGCGCTCGGCCCTCGTTCTCCGTCATTGCGAGGAGCTCAGCGACAAAATTGCGTAGCAATTTTGTGCAGATGCGACGAAGCAATCCAGACTGCCTCGGCGGAGAGGGTCTGGATTGCTTCGCTGCGCTCGCAATGACGGATGAGGCAGAGCGGTCCTTTCGCCGATGCAGGCCAGGAGGCAAAGCGCCGCGTGACTGCGCGACCATCGGCATCATGCCATTCTGCCCCTGATTTGCCCGACGGAGCAACCGCGCGAATTCGCCAATTTCGAATTTGAAAACGCGAACGATTCCAGTCTCATGGCTACTGTGCATGGGGTTGTTTTCGCGTTTTTTGGTTGGCGCTCGCCTCGCCTGCCGTTACGCTTCCCTCGTCAGCGTCCGTCTTCGAGGTGATCCCATGCCGATCCAGCATTTCGCGCCCCCGCCCAACGTCAAGGCGCCGCCGCTGTCCTTTGCCACCCGTGTCGGCGATCTCCTGTTCGTGTCGGGCATTCCCGGCTTCGATGCCAAAGGCGCGCTGCCCGACGGTTTCGAGGCGCAGTTCGCCAATGTCGTCGTCAACATCAAGCGCGTGCTGGACGAGGCCGGCGCCACCGTCCGCGACCTCGCCAAGGTCAACGTGCTCCTGACCCGCGCCTCCGACGTCGCCGCCATGAATGCGCTCTATGCCGGCGCCTTCGGCCCGCCGCCCTACCCGGCGCGCACCACCTGCGTGGTGCAGGCCCTGCCCGATCCGAAGATGCTGATCGAGATCGAGGCGGTGGCCTCGCTGGCGAGGTGAGCGCTTTCGCGTGTGGCTTGTCGGGCACGCGGCCCAACCAAATGCGCAGGGAACAGCTGACATGTCCGTGAACGGCAGCTCCACGGCTTGCAAAGGGCCTGCTTTTACCGCACGAATTTTCAGGTCCCATTTCCCATCAGGAGATATGTCATGCGTCGCGTTCTCGCGCTCTGTGCCGTTGCCGGCATCGCCTCTTCCGTCTTTGCCGTGCCGGCCTCGGCCAAGGTCGGCTATTACGTGATCCGCTGGGACAACACCGGCATCTGCCAGGTCTGGAACGAGGACCTCAAGTACAAGCCGTTCCAGATTGGCGTGTCGACCTACAAGGTCGTCAGCAAGCCGCTCCCGACCTTCCAGGCCGCCTCCGACCTGCAGATCAAGATGCGCGCCGAGCGCCGCTGCACGCTCTAGGCTTGAGACGACAACATCGGATTTCGAGGGCGGATCGCGCGAGCGGTCCGCCCTATTCTTTTGCGCAGCGCCCGCGCCCATCCTTTGAACCTGATCCGCACGCGGAACTACTCACCTCTTGTCCGGCGCGCATCCCCTGAAGCGTCCGGCACCAGCCCTCCCCGTCATTGCCGGGAGGCGCATCACATCATTCATTTCGAGGAGCCGATCATGCGTCGTATTTCCCTGCTGTGCGCTGCCGCCGGTCTTGCCGTCACTGCGTTCGTGGCTGCGAGCCCCGCGAACGCCAGCTATCACCTGATCCGCTGGCAGGACACCGGCTTCTGCCAGATCTGGGACGAGAGCATCCCGACCACACCGTGGCCGGCCGGCTATCATCGCGCCAGCGCCAGCATGCCGACCTTCCTCGACGCCCTCGCGGCGAAGGATGCCGCGCTCAAGAACGGTCACTGCACCTGGTAAAATTCGATCGGCGGACGAAAAGCGGGCAAGGACGATGGTCTCGTCCTTGCCCGCTTGTTTTTCGATAACTGGAATCCTCACGCGTCCTTGTGCGCGCCGGGATGGATCAGGACGTCGCGCGCGGCGGCGAGGTCGATGAAGGCCTCCGCGCTGCCGCCGTGGTCGGGATGCATGCCCTTGGCCGCGCGGCGATAGGCCTGGTTGATGTCCTCGCACGTGAGCTGCACCGAAAGCGGCAGGCCGAGCAGCCGGCGGGCGCGATCCTCGGTGGACAGCTTTTTCGGCGTGGCGTTGCGGCGGCCGAAGCGCGGCGCGGTCAGGTCGTGGACGACCTCGAGCACCACGGCGAGACGACGCTGGGCTGCCAGCGTGACGCCGTGATCATGATTGTCGACTGCCTGGCGCAGCACCGGCAGCGCCTGCTCGGCGGCCTGGCGCAGCATCGTATCCGTGCTCATCCGCGCGATCTCGGCCACGAGCCGGCCCGCCTCGGCGAAGTCGGCCGACTGCGGCGAGCGCAGGCGCTCGAGGGCGAGTTTCCAGGAGTCGAGCCGGGGATCGAGCCGTTCCATCATGCGCGCAACGTTTAGCAACCGAGAACAGTATGCCAAGGCTGCCGTTTCCGACCCCTTAATTTCGAGTTAGCGTTTGGTGAAACTTAAAAACGAAATCGGGAGGAAAATGTCATGGCATTACTTGCAAACCACATCGCCGTCGTCACCGGGGCGGGTTCCGGCATCGGCCGTGCGATCGCCGCCGGCTATGCCCGCGAGGGCGCGCAAGTGGTGCTGCTCGACGTCAACGCCGACACCGTCGCGGAGGCCGCCGGGGAGATCCGAAAATCGGGCGGCAAGGCCGAGAGCTTTGCGCTCGACGTCACCAGGCGCGAGGATTGCTTTGCACTGGCGAAGCAGGTCGAAAGCAAGGTCGGGCAGGTCTCGATCCTCGTCAACAATGCCGGCATCACCCGCCGCAACGCCTTCACCGCGGACACCGAGACGGTGGCGAAGGACTGGAACGACATCATCTCGCTCAACCTCAACGGCGTCTTCAACGTGACGCAGGCCTTCCTCGCACCCTTGCGCGCCAGCAAGGGCCGCATCGTCAATATCGGCTCGATCCAGTCCTTCGTGCATCTGCGCACACCGAGCTCTGCGGCCTACACGACCTCGAAGCACGGCGTGCTCGGCTTCACCAAGGCGCTCGCGGTCGAGCTCGGCAAGGAAGGCGTGCGCGTCAACGCGATCGGCCCCGGCTTCATCGAGACCAACATCAACGCCAATGTGCGCGCGACCAATCCGGCGCTGGTGCAGGCTTTCGTCGACCACACCCCGCTGGCGCGCACCGGCAAGCCCGAGGACATCGTCGGTCCCGCGATCTTCCTGGCCTCGGATCTGTCGGCCTACGTCACCGGAACGATCGTGATGGTGGACGGCGGCTACCGGACGGTGTGAGCACGCATTCGCCCGCGAAGGCGGGCGATCCAGTATTCCGGCGGCGGCGGCGATTGAATCGCAAGGCCGCGGCGTACTGGATGCCCCGCCTTCGCGGGGGCAATGACACCTTCTTCGGCGCGCGAGATAGGTCCGCATCATCGTGCATCTCCTTCCAATCGCGGCGGCTTCGCGGCTTTCCCGAGGTCATCTGGTGCGGCCGCACGGAATTAACCTTTCGTTAACCAAACCCGCCCACCGTAGATCTACGGCTTGGGGGTCGTTTGTTCTCGATCCGCTTCCAACGATGGAAGCGGGCGTTGATCGGGGAGTTGAGTTGATGACCACTGTTCATGTCGCCGCGTCCGAACCGGGCGCACAGTTTCTTGCCCCCAACGAGATCGTTCCGCTTCTGATCGGCGCCACCGTCGACGAGGTCGAGCGTGAGCTCGTGCTGCAGACTCTCGCGCGCTGCGACGGCAATCGCACGCGCGCCTCGCGCGTGCTCGGCCTGTCCGTGCGCACGCTGCGCAACAAGATCAAGCTCTATGCCGCCTCGGGCATCGAGGTGCCCGCCTATCAGGATTAGTGCGCGCACCAGAATTGCTGCTGTCGTCAAACGCCGTTAAGTAACTTGCTTTCGTGAAAGGGGAGCAGCGGCGTGGCAGACGATCAGGGACGACGGCAGGGAGCTCAAGGACCGCGCGGACGACAGGGCGAGCCGGGACGGCCGGGACCGCAGGGTCATCCGGGCCGGCGCGGCCCCGACGGCGCGCGCGGCAAGCCTGGTCCGCAGGGCAAGCCGGGACCGATCGGAAAAGCCGGACCTCAGGGCAAATCCGGTCTCCAGGGCAAGCAAGGCGAAGCCGGCCCACGCGGAGCGATCGGCGCGCAGGGACCTGCCGGACCGCAGGGGCCGGCGGGGCCGCAAGGCCCGCGCGGCGAGCCGGGACCTTCAGGTCAATTGCCCTCGATCGAACAGGTGCTGCCGTGGCTCGATCAGCTGTTCGACGCCTGGGACGAGCGCCGCCGCCAACGCGAGCGTGAAGCCGCCGAGCGCGACGCGCTGGAGGCCGCCGAGCGCGCGATGCTGGAAGCCGCCGTGCGGGAGACCGACGAGGGCATGCTCGATGACGAGAGCGACGCCGGCGAGGACGACGAGCACAAGAAAAAGAAGAAAAAGAAGAAGCACGGCCACAGGGATTAGTGGCCCCCGCGCCTCGGACGCAGCGCAGCGCTTCCCTGGCGATGCGAAGCATCGTCAAGTTCAGCGGAGCGCTGCTAAGCCGGGCCCATGTCCCGAGACGCGCGCCTGGCTCCTGGATCCCGCTCGGCGTCGCGGCGCCGGCGCGCTGAACCGCGTCCGGGACACGCTGGAGGATCAAGACGCGCCGGAAGCATCATCCTTGCCCGGCAGCATGCCCATGCGCTCGAACTGCCAGCGCATGGCGCGATACCAGAGATAGCCGACCGCGGCGCCGCACACGGCAAGGATGATCACGTTCGCGCTCGAGAACGAGCCGCTCCACCACATCATCCACGCGGTCCATAGCAGCGTGAAGACGATGGCACCTGCTTTCAGAGGAAGAAGGGGGCGGCTCATGATCCTGCTCCGGGTTGTCAAAACCCCGGCGGACATCATTGCAAAATGAGGCGCCCCATACCGTGAGCCAGATCACGGAACGAGTTGCCGGAGCCCACTAACCGAAGCGGAGCCGCGAGCGCTCCTTCGCCCTTTCCGCCTCGATCTCGCGGTCGCGCGCGGGCGCATGGGTGTGCAGCGAGGTCAGGAGTTTTCGCGCGGCCTCCGACACTTCCGCGACCGCACGATCGAAGGCTGCTTCATTGGCCTGCGAGGGCTTGTTGAAGCCGGACAATTTTCGCACGAACTGCAGCGCGCTGGCGTGGATCTCATCCTCCGTCGCCGGCGGCTCGAAGTTGAACAGCGTCTTGATGTTGCGGCACATGCTGGGTCTCTCTCCGGCGGTTTCCTCAAGGACGATCGGCGAAGCCAAAATCCTACATCCTTCTTCGCGCTTCTGCTAAGTTCCCTCCCAACGCGGCCGCCGACCATGAGCCGCACGGGGGAACGAACATGAAAGCTTGTTGCGCAGCACTGGCAGCCGTCCTGCTGTCCATCGCAATGCCGGCCGTCTCCACACTCGTATCAGCCGCCGACTATCCCGCTCCCAAGCAGGGCGACTGGATCGCCAGGGACTTCAAGTTCCACACCGGCGAGACCATGCCGGAGCTGAAGCTGCACTACACCACCGTCGGGGAGCCCTCGGGCCAGCCGGTGCTGGTGCTGCACGGCACGGGCGGCTCGGGCACGGGCATGCTGGGACCTTCCTTCGGTGGTGAACTGTTCGGTCCGGGCCAGCCGCTCGACGCGTCCAAATATTACATCATCCTCCCTGATGGCATCGGCCACGGCAAATCGTCGAAACCGTCCGACGGCATGAAGACGCGCTTTCCGAAGTACAATTACGACGACATGGTCGAGGCGCAGTATCGCCTGGTGACCGAAGGCCTCGGCGTCAAGCATCTGCGGCTCGTCATCGGCAATTCGATGGGCGGCATGCACACCTGGCTGTGGGGCGAGAAATATCCGAAGGCGATGGACGCGCTGATCCCGATGGCCTCGCAGCCGACCGAGATGGCCTCGCGCAACTGGATGATGCGGCGGATCATGCTCGACACCATCCGCAACGATCCCGACTACAATGGCGGCAACTACACCAGCCAGCCGCGCATGATGAAATACGCTGCCACGGCCTACGGCATTGCCAGCATCGGCGGCACGCTGGCCTATCAAGCGCAGGCGCCGACCGCGGCCAAGGCCGACAAGATGGTCGACGACCGGCTGGCGACGCCGATCACCGCCGATGCCAACGATTTCGTCTACCAGTGGGAGTCCTCGCACGACTACAATGCAGGCGAGAAGCTGGAGGCGATCGACGCATCCCTCCTCCTCATCAACTCCGCCGACGACGAACGCAATCCACCCGAGACCGGCATCACTGATGCTGCGATGAAGCGGGTCAAGAACGGCAAGCTGTATCTGATCCCTGCCAGCACCGAGACGCGCGGCCACGGCACCACGGGCAATGCCAAATTCTACAGCGAGCAAATCAGACAATTGCTGCAGACCGCGCCGCAGCGGACAATGTGACACCAGCAGCAAGACGGTATGTCGAAAGCCCGCTTTCGCAAGGCTGCACTCGCGCTTCCCGGCGTTATCGAGGGCGCGCATCACGGCCACGCCGACTTCCGTGTCGGCAAGCGCGTGTTCGCGACGCTGGGTTATCCCGATGACGCATGGGGCATGGTGAAGCTGACGCCGGACCAGCAGACCATGCTCGTCGACGCCGAGCCGGAGCAGTTTCGCCCGGTCCCCGGCGCCTGGGGCAAGAACGGCAGCACGAATGTGAAACTTGGAAAGGTCGATCCGGTGACGTTGCGCAGCGCTCTCGATATGGCCTGGCGCAATGTTGCACCGAAATCGCTGCTCGCTGCGATCGAGACACGATCGCGAAGCTGATACCGCATCGCATCATATGCCGAGCTTGCGAGCCGCATATTATTTGAGCATGCAATGCGCTGACAGCTCAGGCTTAATCGCATCAACGATACGAATCGGAACGCGACGGAGGATCGCATGCGCAGGCTCGCATTCTGCGTTTGGCTGGCCGCGATGACGGCGCTGACGAGTGCCGCGTTCGCGTTCGACAACGGGCAATACGACCACGTCCCGCCCGACATCCGCGCCTGGTTCAAGAGCGTGATCGCGCCGAACGGCGTGCCCTGCTGCGACATCTCCGACGGCCACCGCACCGATTACGACGTGCGCGCGGGCAGCTACTGGGTGCCGATCGAAGGGCAATGGATGGAGGTGCCCGAACGCGCCATCATCCGCGATCGCGGCAATCCCGTCGGCCAGGCCGTGGTGTGGTACGTCCACCACCGCGGCGCCATCATCATCAGTTGCTTCGTGCCGGCGGATGCCGTCTAGCCGCGCGATGGCGCGTCAGTGCTGCGCGTGGTAGTTCGAGCGATGGCTTCCGCAAGCGACCGAACACGCGCGGTGATGCGCTTCGTATTGGCGGCGTTCTACATCGCAGCCGGCGTCGCACATCTGATGGTCCCTGAGAAGCTGCTTGCGATCACGCCATCCTGGGTTCCGTTCGCGGCGCAAATCGTCCTCGTCACCGGCATCTGCGAAATCGCCGGCGCCATCGCGCTGGTGACGAAGCCACTGCGCTGGTGGTCGGGGGTGGCGCTCGCGCTCTATGCCCTTTGCGTCTGGCCGGCGAATATCAAGCACGCCCTGGAAGGCATCGACCTTCCGCCGATCCCCAACAGCTGGCTTTATCATGGGCCGCGCCTGATGTTTCAGCCGGTGCTGATCTGGTGGGCGCTGTACTGCGCATGCGTCATCGACTGGCCGGTGCGGCGCGATAAGGGGGATAGGGGCCGAAAAGGGTGATAGTCTCGACACGTGCAATCAAGGAGCCTCTCGTGACCGATCTTTGCGCCGAAGACCTCGCCTCGATCTATGCCAAGCCGAGCCCGCGCGTGATCGCGAAAGCGCGTCCCGCGATCGACGCGCATGCGAAGAAATTCATCGAGATGTCGCCGTTCTGCGTGCTCGCGACGTCAGGCGCGGACGGCAGCGTCGATGCCTCGCCGCGCGGCGGCGGCATCGGCTTCGTCCACGTCGCTGGTCCCAACCAGCTCTTGATGCCCGACCGCTCCGGCAACAACCGGATCGACAGTTTTCGCAACGTCGTCGAAGGCTCGGGCTTCGTGCAGATGCTGTTCTTCGTCCCCGGCATCGACGAGACGCTGCGCGTCGGCGGGCGCGGCACGCTTTCCGCGGATCCGGATCTGCTGGCGTCCATGGTCGAGTTCGGCAAGCCGCCGCGCGCGGTGCTGAACCTCGCCGTCAGCGAGGTCTACTTCCACTGCGGCAAGGCGCTGATGCGCTCGAAACTATGGTCGTCGGAGAAGGTGCAGCGCTCGGTGATGCCGAGCATCGTCACGGTCATTCACGACCAGACCGGCCTCGGCGAACCGGCAAGCCAGGAGACCGTGGAAGAGTTGTACAAGACGCAGTTGTAAGTGGAGTTGCAGCCAGCGCGGCAAGCACGCTGTCGTCCCGGCGCGCGAAGCGAGCCCGGGACCCATAGCCACAGGCTGCCAGCCTCGCACCACACTTCCCGCTGTGGTTATGGGTCCCCGCTTTCGCGGGGACGACACCGGATGTGTGGCTGACGCCGGAGCTTAGTGCCCCTCGCCCTCGAGCCCGCCGACGTGCTTCTGGGTGTAGAGCTCGAGGCCGATGCGGCCGATCAAATCGAGCTGGGTTTCGAGGAAGTCGATGTGATGCTCCTCGTCGCTCATCAGCTTCTCGAAGAGGTCACGCGTGACGTAGTCCTTGGCGCCGTGGCAGTAGGTCGCCGCTTCCTGGTAGAGCGCCCGCGCGCTCATCTCGGCCGCGAGGTCGCACTCGATGATCTCCTTGACGTTCTGGCCGATGCGCAGGGGATCGAGCACCTGCATGTTCGGGAAGCCGTCGAGGAACAGGATGCGCGCGGTGAGCTTGTCGGCGTGCTCCATCTCCTCGATGGACTCCTTGCGCCAGACCTTGGCCATGTCGAGGAGACCCCAATTGTCGAGGAAGCGGTAGTGCAGCCAGTACTGGTTGATCGCAGTCAGTTCGTGACGCAGCGCCTTGTTGAGATAGTCGATAACTTTTGCGTCGCCCTGCATGATTCACTCCAGCTCTTGCAGTCCAAATCGGTCCTAACCGAATTTAGAACGCTTCTAAGTCAGTTTACGAATGAGGGCAACTGGCTACACGGACGCAGCCGGGGGAAAAGCTCAGCCAGGCAGGCGGAAGATGTCAGCACGCCGCGAGGGCGAACTGCGCGGGCTCGGCCGCCTCGTCATTGGCGGCTACGGTGTGGTTGTGCGGGCAGCCTGCGCAGCAGGACTGGGCGCAGGGGCCAAGGGCTTCGTCGATGATGGTCTTGATCGTCCGCGCGCAGCGACCGCATTCGGCGCTGCAGCCGAGGCATCCATAGACCTGCTTGGCATGGCGCACGGCGTCGTCGGACTCGGCGACGGCGGTGCGGATGTCATTGTCGCTCAGCACGTTACAGGAACAAACGATCATGGAAGCGGCAGGCCCTTCGGTGATGCGCCATCAGCGATATTCAACGGGCCGGCCGGATGCAAAAGGAAAAAGCGGTATTTGAAGCTATTCCAAACTGGCCCAAAAGCAGCCTAGAACGGCCCTAAATTTCAGCGTTGCGCTGGATCAAGATTTGAGGGGATCTAATCGCCACCGCCCCCACCGTCGCCGCCGCCTCCACAATCGCCGCCGCTGCTGGCGCTATCGCTGCTGGAGCAACTGCCGCCGTCGTCCGAGCTTCCGGAACTGTCGCTGGAAAACCAGCTCCCCAGCGAGAAGCCGTCACTCGTCCCGGTGTCGCTGCTGCTGCTGCTTCCGCCGTCCCCGCCCGCTCCGGCGCGCGAGCGACGGCTGCGGTTCTGGAGGTGGGTGAACCAGCCATAGCCGATCGCAGAGACGATCCCGGCAGCAATCAATGCATTGATCATCGCGTTGCCCATCATCGTCTCCCCTGGAGGTCACAATCCTATTAATTGGTCGTGCCGGGCCAAGGGGCCGTTCATTGATCATTCAAGCGAAGTATGGAACTCTGTTCCCAAAGGTTCCCGCGTGCTTTTGCGAAAGGTCAGCCCATGAAGAAGTTGCTCCTGACGATCACCGCCGTCGCCGCCCTGGCCGTTGCGGCCGGAACGCCGGCTCATGCGCAGCGCGGCGTCGCGGCTGGCGTGGCGGCCGGAATCATCGGCGGCGCCATCGTCGGTGGCGCGCTGGCCTCTCCGTATTATTACGGACCCGGCCCAGGCTATTACGAACCCGGCTATTACCCGCCGCGCTACTACGCGCCGGCTCCGGGCTATGTCGCGGACGGCTACTACGGCGGCGGCTGCGTCTGGCAGAAGCAGCGCTTCTGGGACGGCTATGGCTGGCGCGTCCGCCGCGTCAGAGTCTGTGGCTGAGGCGCCTCGAACAGGTTCAACGCGACCGCTTCAGTTGGACCGGTTCACTACGGATGCGCCGTTCATCGCAGGGCCCGAAAAAGACCGCTTTTTCTCGTCACAGCTCCGTGTGCGTTTACCGTGGGTTGACCAATTGCGCGCTTCCTAGCTGCACGGCCAATTCCATCAGCGTGTGCGTGAACCTTTGAAACCCGGGCGCCTCTAACAAGAGGAACCCATCTCCCAGGAGAGCCCTGAGCATGAAGAAGACTCTAGTTGCCGCCCTCACGGTTGCGACGGTCGCCGGTTCGCTGGTGACCGCCACTCCGTCCGCGAAGGCCCATGACGGGATCGGCGCCGGCATCGCGGCCGGCCTGATCGGCGGCGCCATCGTCGGCGGCGCGATCGCGTCGAGCCGTCCGGCCTATGGCGGCCCGGTTTACGTTGCCGAGCCCCCGCCGCCCGCGCCCTGCTACTGGCAGCGCCAGCGCTACTGGGACGGTTATGGCTGGGTCGTTCGCCCGGTTCGCGTCTGCTACTGATCTGATCGCATGGCGCTCGCAAGCGCCGCGATCGAAGCCCGGCCGAGACCCTCGGCCGGGCTTTTTCTTTTGCGACTTGCGCTATCGCGCCGCCTGGATCGAGCGCAGCACCTCTTCGCTCGGCCAGCAATCGACCTTGAGGCCAGCCGACTTCTGGTAAGCGCCGAGCGCAGCGCGCGTCTGCATGCCGGCCTTGCCGTCGATCTTGTCCTTGTAGAGCCCGGCGCGCGTCAGCCCGCGCTGCATGGTCTCGACATCCTTGGTACGCAGCTGCTTCGAGGTCGCCCAGGGCGTTGCGAACGGCAACGGGCTCGTCATGCGATCGGCGAGGTGGCCGACGAACAGCACGTAGAGGTCGGAGAAATTGTATTCCTTGATAACGAAGTAGTTCTTCGTGGTCAGGAATGACGGGCCGTAGATGCCCTCCGGCTGCAGCAGCGAGGCCGGCTGCGCCTGTTCAGTGGCACTCAGCCTCGCGCCGCGCACGGGGACAAAACCTTCGCGCAACCACTGGCCGATCGGCTTCGTCACCTCGGGCACGCCATTGGTGCAATCGACCTTCGCCGGCGCCTGCACCTCGTAGGCCCAGCGCACGCCGCTCTGCCAGCCTTTGTTGACGAGCTGCTGCGCGGCGGAGGCCAGCGCATCCGGCACCGAGTGCCAGATGTCGATGCGGCCGTCGCCGTCGAAATCGACGCCGTGCTTGTAATATTCGGACGGCAGGAACTGCGTGAGCCCCGTCGCGCCCGCCCAGGACGAGCGCATGTCCTTGCGCGTCACCACGCCCTCGCCGAGGATTTTCAGCGCGAGGATGAACTCGGTGCGGTATTGATCCTTGCGCCGCCCGACATAGGCCTGCGTCGCCAGCACGCGGACGAGATCGTAAGGCAGCGTGTAGCGGCCGTAATCGGTCTCGCGGCCCCAGATCGCGAGCATCACGGTCGCCGGCACGCCGGACTTCCTTTCGATCTCGCCGAGCGGGCCACGATATTTCTGCAGCAGACGCTGCCCCTCGCCCGCAAGCCGCGCGATCGAGCTTTCCCTGACGTAGTCGGCCGGCACCTGCACGAACTCGGCCTGCGACGGCGCACCGGTCGCCGGCCGTCCGGGCAGGATCAGATCGGGCAGCTTGTAATCCGGCTCGAGCCCGCGCGTCTGTTGCTCGAACGTCGCCCGCGAGACGCCTTCGGCCTGCGCCTCCGGCCAGAGCGAGCCGATGAATTGCGTGAAGGCGGCGTCTGCGGCGCGGGCGCACGAACAGCCACAGGTGACCACGATCACCGCAGCGATGAGCGCCCGCCGCATCATGCCGTCACCGCGTCAGCTTCTTGTACTTCACGCGGTGCGGGATGATGCTGTCCTGGCCGAGCCGGCGCATCTTGTCCTTCTCGTAGTCCTGGAAGTTGCCTTCGAACCATTCGACGTGGCTGTCGCCTTCGAAGGCCAGGATGTGGGTCGCGATGCGATCGAGGAACCAGCGATCATGGCTGATGATGACGGCGCAGCCGGCAAAATCCTCCAGCGCCTCTTCGAGCGCGCGCAGCGTGTCGACGTCGAGGTCGTTGGTCGGTTCGTCGAGCAGCAGGACGTTCGAACCCGACTTCAGCATCTTGGCGAGATGCACGCGGTTGCGTTCACCGCCCGAGAGCGCGCCGACCTTCTTCTGCTGGTCCGCGCCCTTGAAGTTGAACGACGAGCAATAGCCGCGCGAGTTCACTTCCTTCTTGCCGAGCAGGATCAGCTCGTTGCCGCCGGAGATTTCCTCCCACACGGTCTTCTTGCCGTCGAGCGCGTCGCGCGACTGGTCGACATAGCCGAGATGCACGGTCTCACCGACCGTGATGGTGCCTGAATCCGGCTTCTCCTGGCCCGTGATCATCCTGAACAACGTGGTCTTGCCGGCGCCGTTGGGACCGATCACGCCGACGATGCCGCCGGGCGGCAGCTTGAAGGTGAGATTGTCGATCAGGAGGCGATCGCCGAAGCCTTTGCTGAGCCCCTCGAAATCGACCACGTTGGCGCCGAGCCGCTCGGCGACCGGAATGATGATCTGCGCAGTCTGGGTCTGCTTCTCGCTCGCCTGCTTGAGCAGCTCCTCGTAGCGCTGGTAGCGCGCCTTCGACTTGGCCTGACGCGCCTTCGGCGACGAGGCGACCCACTCCTGCTCGCGAGCCAACGTCTTCTGGTGCGCGGCGTCCTCGCGCCCCTCCTGCTCCAGCCGCTTCTGCTTCTGCACCAGCCAGGACGAGTAATTGCCCTCGTAGGGGATGCCGCGGCCGCGATCGAGCTCGAGGATCCAGCCCGTGACGTTGTCGAGGAAGTAGCGGTCGTGGGTCACGATCAGGATCGCGCCGGGATAGTTGCGCAAATGGCCTTCGAGCCAGGACACGGATTCGGCGTCGAGATGGTTGGTCGGCTCGTCCAGCAGTAGCAGTTCGGGCTGGTCCAGCAGCAGCCGGCACAGCGCGACACGGCGGCGCTCACCGCCCGAGAGCTTGCTGACGTCGGCATCGTCGGGCGGGCAGCGCAGCGCGTCCATGGCCTGGTCGACCTTGCTGTCGAGATCCCAGAGGCCCTGGGCCTCGATCTCGTCCTGCAGCTTGGTCATCTCGTCGGCGGTCTCTTCCGAATAGTTGACCGCGAGCTCGTTGTAGCGGTCGAGGATCGCTTTCTGCTTGGCGACGCCCTGCATGACGTTGTCGCGCACGGAGAGCTTGGGGTCGAGCTGCGGCTCCTGCTCGAGATAGCCGACGCGGGCACCTTCGGCGACCCAGGCCTCGCCGGTGTATTCCTTGTCGAGGCCGGCCATGATCTTGAGCAGGGTCGACTTACCCGAGCCGTTGACGCCGAGCACGCCGATCTTGGCGTCCGGATAGAAAGACAGGTGGATGTTATCGAGCACCTTGCGGGTCGGGTAGCTCTTGGTCAGGCCCTGCATGAAATAGATGAACTGGCGCGCCATCGGTCCCGAAAACCTTCGATTTGAGGAAATTTGCTTCGCCGCCGATGTAGCGATCCCGCCCCCAAAGGGCAACGTTTTCCCTCCGTTCACCACGGATGAATACGGGACGGACACCATCCGGCCACCGATCCGGACAATTGAAACCATCTTTTAATCAATCAGGCCGAATGCTCGGTCTCGCGCGGCAACAGCGCCACCCGCTCAGAAGGAACGGGAGCACAGCGAGACAGCGTCATGGCTCTGATCGAGACCCATTCCCTTCCTGTTCCGGCAGAAGCCGGCGGCACCTCCGCGCTCCTCTCGGAGATCAAGGGCTTCTGGAGGGGCTTCTTCGCCACCGCCTTCAACCCCTACCGGCCCGAGCTGCACTACATGCGCGGCCCCGGCCCCGCCTGGCGCGCCAAGCACGGCATGGATGCGCCGATCCGGCTGAAGCCCCGCGATCTCTGATCCCCTCCCCGCTATCGGATTTTTGAAGACGCGAGCTGCTTGCGCGCTGGCGCGATTGCGCGCAACCATGGCCTAGGTTCCGACGATGGCGCTCGCCTGGCGCCCTCACCTCTCGCCATGGATGAACGCTGATGAGCCGGCTGCGCTGCGCAATTCTCGACGACTATTTCAACCTCGCCCTCGACGTCGCCGACTGGCAGAAACTGTCCGACCGCGCCGACGTCACCGTGTTCAGCCATCCCTTCGCCTCCGAGCAGGCCGCCGCCAGCGCGCTGGCCGACTTCGAGATCATCTGTGCGATGCGCGAGCGCACCGCATTCCCGAAGAGCCTGTTCGACAAGCTTCCCAAGCTGAAGCTGCTCTTGACCTCCGGCATGCGCAACGCCGCCATCGACATGGACGCCGCCAAGGGACGCAGCATCGTCGTCGGCGGCACGCAATATTCCCGCGATCCCACCGCGCCCCTGACCATGGGCCTGATCCTGGAGCTGACCCGCGGCATCGGCCGCGAGAACGCGCGCATGCATGCCGGCGAGCCCTGGCAGACCTTTGCCGGCGTCGAGATCGAAGGGCTCACGCTCGGCGTCCTCGGGCTCGGCAAGCTCGGCAGCAAGATGGCCGGGATCGCGAAGGCGTTCGGCATGAACGTGATCGCCTGGAGCCCGAACCTGACGCCGGAGAAGTGCGCGGCGGCCGGCGTCGGCTACGCCACCAAGGAAGAGCTGTTCGCCAAGGCCGACATCATCACCATCCATGTGGTGCTGAGCGAGCGCTCGCGCGGGCTGGTTGGCCGCGATGATCTGGCGCGGATGAAGCCGACGGCGTTCCTCGTCAACACCGCGCGCGGACCAATTGTCGACGAGGCGGCGCTGCTGGAGGCCTTGCAACAGCGCAGAATCGCGGGCGCCGGCATCGACGTGTTCGCGGTCGAGCCGCTGCCGGTCGACCATCCCTTCCGCAAGCTCGACAATCTCGTGCTGACGCCGCATCTCGGCTACGCCACTCGGGATGGCCTTGGCATCCATTACGGCCAGATGGTCGAGGCAATCGATGCCTTCACCCGGGGCGGCGAGCTGCCGCGCAAGCTGGCCTGAAACGACGAAGGGCGCGCCGACGGCACGCCCTTCGCAATTTGATCTGGTTCGAAGCGCTTAGCGCACGGTGACCGGTGCGGGCAGCGGCGGCACCACGGTCGGCTGCGTGCCCGGAACAGGGCCAGCCTGCGCGGCCATCGGAGCCGGACCAGGGGCAGCAGCACCAGGCGTCGGCGCAGCGGAGGCGGTCGCCGTTCCCGGCGGTGGGCCACCCGGCAGCACGACCACGCGGGTGCCGACCTTGACGCGATCGAACAGGTCCGAGACGTCCTCGTTCAGCATGCCGATACAGCCGGACGAGACGAACTTGCCGATCGTCGAGGGCTGGTTGGTGCCGTGGATGCGGTACACGGTCGAGCCGAGATACATCGCGCGGGCGCCGAGCGGATTGCCGGGACCGCCGGCCATGAAGCGCGGCAGATAGGGCTGGCGCTCAATCATCTCGGTCGGCGGATGCCAATCCGGCCACTCGGCCTTGCGGGTGATCTTCTGCACGCCGGTCCAGGTGAAGCCGTCGCGGCCGACGCGGACGCCGTAGCGGATCGCACGGCCGCCGCCGAGCACGTAATAGAGGTAGGTGTTGGGCGTATCGACCACGAGGGTGCCGGCGGGCTCCTTGGTCTGGAACGAGACCTCCTGACGGCGCAGGTTGGGTGCGAGCTGCGCCGGGGCAGCATCGGGCTGCTCCTCGGGCGGCAGCGAGGCGACCGTCATCGGCCGGCCATCGGCGCCGACCGGCGGCTGCCCGGCCTGGACCGTTCCGGTCGCGGCGGGACCACCGACGGCTTCCGGCGGACGCATGCCGTCACCGGCGGGGGCCTGGCCCTGCTGGCCCGGGCGATTGGCATAGATCACCGGCGGCGGACCGGCGGGACGGCCGTAGCGGGGATCGTCCGGCGACATCACCGGACCCTGCGGCGGCGCGGCCGAATAGACCGGCGGCGCGCCCGCGGGGCGGCCATAACGCGGATCGTCCGGCGACATCACCGGCCCCTGCGGCGGGGCCGCCGAGTAGACCGGCGGCGCGCCCGCGGGGCGGCCATAGCGCGGATCATCGGCCGGACCGGGCGGCGGCAGCGAGGCCTGCGGCATCGCGTCGTCCTCGTCATCCAGCGCGTCGAAATTCGGCGCGCGGTCGCCGGGCCGGTATTCGGCCGGGGCACCGTAGCTCGGTGCCTGCTGGACCGGATAGCTCTGAGCCTGCGCGAGCGAGGTTCCCGCCGCAGCGACTGTTGCGGCAGCGCATATCGTCAGAAAATGTTTGATCATCATCGCTCTTGTATAGTCCCCGGGCCCGTCAGGACCGTTAACGGCCAGATGGCCGAAGATAGCGGCACATTCAAGACATATCAGGCTTATTTGCGCCGGATTTGCCGATTTGTGATCCGCAAGACTACCGTTGCCCCGTTGCATCACGGGGCGGAAATCGCATGGCACCGTGAATTGCCCGGCACATCCGCCCCGAATTTAAGGGAACGGGTCGGAATCGTTGCGGTATGTTCGAATCAGCCTGATTCGCCACAGCTTTGAGCTTCGATCCCCGCGTGGCGAACGCGGCAAACAGTACCGTCACCGCGTTCAGATGGCTCATGGGCTCTGGCACCCCACTCTGCCGGGGCGGAAATTCGTAATCCCTCGATGCTTCCCGGCTTTCGCTTCCTGTTTGCCGCGATCCTGCTGTCAACCTCCATCCTGGTGTTCGGCCTGGGCGCCGCCGCGCTCCTGCGCGCGAGCCATGAGCAGTATGCCAGCAATCCTCCCTCCTGGCGGAACGGCCCGCAGGAGCAGATGTTCGCGCAGGCGCCCGAGCCTGCCCCGCCGGTGCTCGCGGTCCTTCGCGCCGAGCCGGAGGTCACGGCCGAGCCCGAGCCGTCGCTGCGCGACCAGGTGCCGACCATCGGATTGCCCGAGCAGGTGGCCGCGCTGACGACCGAGACCGAGGTTCAGCCGCAACCCACGGCGCCCGCGACGGACGCCGCGGCCGCCGAACCGGCCAAGGACGCGACCGCGACGGAGGCCGCTGCTCCAACGCCCGCTGACACGCTCACTCCCGCCGATACGACGGCGTCGATCCCCGAAGCCAAGCCCGATCTGACGCCTGCCGTTGTCGCCACCGCAGAGCCGGCACCGGCTGATCCGGCCCTGGCCGCCTCGGCGCTCGAAATCGCCTCCGCCAAGCTGGCCGCCTTGAACGCGCCGGCGACGACGGCCGTGAAGGACCCGCCGGCGAAGGCCAAGCCGGAGATCAAGGCAGACGATAAGGCGACCAAGCGCAGGGCCAAGGCGAAGAAGCGGCACCGTGTGGTGCGGCGTCCGCCGCCTCAGCAGTTGCAGCAGCAGCTCGATCCGTTTGGGCAGCAGCAGACGTTTGCGACGACGACGGCCATGAGGCCGCGCCAGTAGCCTACGCCGGCCCGGTCGCGATGGCCGGGCCTTTTTCCTGGCCCCATTCCGACCACGAGCCGTCATAGAGCGCGGTGTCGGTGATCCCCAAGCGATACAGCGCGAGCGTCAGCACGCCGGCCGACACGCCCGAGCCGCAGCTCGTCACGATCGGCGCATCCAGCTTGACGCCGGCATTGGTGAAGGCGGCGCGCAGGTCATCGAGCGGCTTCATCTCGCCGGTCCCGGCGTCGAACAGGAGATTGTAGGGCACGTTGCGGGCGCCGGGAATGTGGCCGGAGCGGATGCCCGCACGCGGCTCGGGCGCACGGCCCTCGAAGCGGTCGGCGGCGCGGGCGTCGATCACCTGCTCGGTCCTGCTTTCGACATTGGCGATGAGCTGCTGCATGCTGCGCACGCGCTTCGCATCGAAGCTGGCCTTGAATGTCGCAGCCTTCGGCTTCACCTCGCCGCTTTCAACGGGCCGCCCCTCGGCGCGCCACTTCTTCAAGCCGCCGTTGAGGATGCGCACATTGCCGTGGCCGAACGCCAGGAACATCCACCACGCGCGGGGCGCGGCGACCCAGCCGCCGGAATCGTAGAGCACGACGGTGTCGGCGTTGGAGATGCCGAGACCACCGATGTCGCGACCGAACTGCTCGGCGCTCGGATACATGTGCGGCAACGGGTTGGAATGATCCGACACCGCGTCGACATCGAAGAACACAGCACCCGGCAGATGCGCGGCGAGATAGTCGTCCTTCGGCAGCGGCAGCACGCCCGGCAGCTTGAAGCTGGCGTCGAGGATCTTGACGTTGGCATCGCCCATGTGGGCGGCGAGCCATTCGGTGGAGACGAGGGGGTCGGTGGTCATGCTTCTGTACTCTCCAGTCGTCATGGCCGGGCTTGACCCGGCCATCCATCCTTCTTGAAATGATGGACACGCGGGTCAAGCCCGCGTGTGACAGGTTAGCCCTTCTTCTTCGGCTCCCACTTCTCCGTCGCGCCGCCGGCGTCGCGCCAGGCGGCGTAGCCGCCGGCGATGTGGGCGACGGGCTTAAGGCCCATATCCTGCGCGGTCTTGGCCGCGAGGGCGGAGCGCAGGCCGCCGGCGCAGTGGAAGACGAACTTCTTGTCCTCCTGGAAGATCGGCTTGGCGTAGGGGCTCTGCGGATCGATCCAGAACTCGAGCATGCCGCGGGTGCAGGCGAACGCGCCCGGGATGCGGCCGTCACGCTCGATCTCGCGGGGATCGCGGATGTCGACGATGACGACGTCGCCGTTCCCCGAGATCTCGATGGCGTCCTTGGCGGTGAGCGTCTCGATCTCGGCATTGGCCTCGTCGATCAGCGCCTTGATGCCGCGGGTGATGTTCTGGGGCATGTCGTTCTCCCTCAATTCATTCGTAGCCGTTGTTACAGCGTTTGCGGGCCGCACACTCGGTGCAACCTCTCCCGCTTGCAGGGGAGGTCGCGGCGCGAAGCGACGCGGGTGGGGGCTCTCTCCTCTTGGGAACGTCGCCCATGGCGACACCCCCTCCCCAACCCTCCCCCGCAAGCGGGAGAGGGAGCACACTGCCGTTGCCGATAGAGCCCGGCCTCGTCATGATCAGTGCGTCAGTTCCTTCATCGCACCTTCCAGCCCCTCGATCGTGATCGGGTACATGCGGCCCGCGAAGATGCGTTTGATGATGGTGGTCGATTCCGAATAGTCCCAGTGCTTCTGCTGCACCGGATTCAACCACACCGCATGCGGATAGGTGCGGATGATGCGGTCGAGCCAGATCGAGCCGGGCTCCTCGTTGACGTGCTCGACCGAGCCGCCGGGCACCATGATCTCGTAAGGCGACATCGAGGCGTCGCCGACGAACACGATCTTGTAGTCGTGCGGATATTTGTGCAGCACGTCCCAGGTCGGCGTGCGGTCGGTGAAGCGGCGCTTGTTCTGCTTCCACACGCCCTCATAGAGGCAGTTGTGGAAGTAGAAATACTCCATGTGCTTGAACTCGCTCTTCGCCGCCGAGAACAGCTCCTCGACCTGCTCGATATGCGCGTCCATGGAGCCGCCGATGTCGAAGAACACCAGCAGCTTCACCGCATTGCGCCGTTCGGGACGCATGTGCACGTCGAGATAGCCGTGATTGGCGGTCTCGCGAATGGTGGTGTCGAGATCGAGCTCGTCGGGTGCGCCGGTGCGCGCGAACTTGCGCAGGCGGCGCAGCGCCACCTTGATGTTGCGGATGCCGAGCTCGACATTGCCGTCGAGGTCCTTGAATTCGCGCTTGTCCCACACCTTCACGGCGCGGTTGTTGCGGTTCTTCTCCTGGCCGATGCGCACGCCTTCGGGATTGTAGCCGTGGGCGCCGAACGGCGAGGTGCCGGCGGTGCCGATCCACTTGCTGCCGCCCTGGTGCCGGCCCTTCTGCTCCTCGAGGCGCTTCTTCAGGGTCTCCATGAGCTTGTCCCAGCCCATGGCCTCGATCTGCTTCTTCTCTTCTTCGGTCAGGTACTTTTCTGCGAGCTTCTTCAGCCACTCCTCGGGGATCTCCGCCTTCTCCATGGCGTCGAGCAGGTTTTCCAGCCCCTTGAACACCGTGCCGAAGACGCGGTCGAACTTGTCGAGGTTGCGCTCGTCCTTCACCAGCGAGGCGCGCGACAGATAGTAGAAATTCTCGACCGAATAATCGCTGAGGTCGGCGTCGAGCGCCTCCATCAGCGTGAGGTATTCGCGCAGCGTCACAGGGACCTGCGCATCGCGCAGAGAGGTGAAGAATTGCAGGAACATGGCTGACAGATTGCCCGTCGGGGGACGAACGTCAAGGGGCGGAGATCGACCTTGGGTGCTGGACCGGGAGGCTTTTTGCTCTAGAATTGGCCGCCTCAAGGGGTTGTTTTGGGGACGTTTGCAATGGGAATTGTCGCAGCACTCATCATCGGCGCGATCGCAGGCTGGCTCGCGGGCAAGATTGTCCACGGGGCGGGATTTGGGTTGGTCGGCAACATCGTCGTCGGCATCATCGGCGCGCTGGTGGCGAGCTGGGTCTTGCCGCAGCTTCACATCGGGCTTGCGACGGGCACGTTCGGCGCCATCGTGGACGCCACGATCGGTGCGGTGATTGTGCTCGTCATCCTTTCGCTGATAAAACGGGTCTGAAAGCCTGACCGAACCAGGAACGGCCGCTGCGAGCGGCCGTTCGCTTGTCGCGACGGGATTTAACGCCTCTCGCCGACGATGACTCAAGGACACGCGATGAAATTTACCGGCACCAAGGACTATGTTGCGACCGACGATCTCAAGGTCGCCGTCAATGCCTCGATCGTGCTCGAGCGCCCGCTCCTGGTGAAGGGCGAGCCCGGCACCGGCAAGACGGTGCTGGCGGAGGAAGTGGCGAAGGCGCTGAACGCGCCGCTGCTGACCTGGCACATCAAGTCCACGACCAAGGCGCAGCAGGGCCTCTACGAATACGACGCGGTGTCGCGTCTGCGCGACAGCCAGCTCGGCGACGCCAGGGTGTCCGACATCAAGAACTACATCAAGCGCGGCAAGCTGTGGGAGGCCTTCACGGCCGAGCAGCGCCCGGTGCTGCTGATCGACGAGATCGACAAGGCCGACATCGAGTTTCCGAACGATCTGCTGCTCGAGCTCGATCGCATGGAATTCCATGTCTACGAGACCGGCGAGACGATCAAGGCCAAGCAGCGCCCGATCATGATGATCACCTCCAACAACGAGAAGGAGCTGCCGGACGCGTTCCTGCGCCGCTGCTTCTTCCACTACATCAAGTTCCCCGACGCCGACACGATGGGCCAGATCGTCGACGTCCACTTCCCCGGCATCAAGAAGCGCCTGGTGGAAGAAGCGCTGCGCATCTTCTTCGAGGTGCGCGAGGTGCCCGGGCTGAAGAAGAAGCCGTCGACGTCGGAGCTGCTGGACTGGCTCAAGCTGCTGCTCAACGAGGACATGAGCGTCGAGCAGCTGCGCGAACGCGACCCGCGAAAACTGATCCCGCCGCTGCACGGCGCGCTGCTCAAGAACGAGCAGGACGTGCATCTGTTCGAGCGGCTGGCGTTCTTGAGCCGACGGGAAGTGTAGGGCCTCTCGTGTCCCGGACGCGCTGCAGCGTGCAACGCTGCTGTGCAGAGCCGGGACCCAGGGCGGCACGGATTGCTCAGAGACATGGGCCCCGGCTCTGCAGCGCACCGCAAGGGCGCTGCGCTGCGTCCGAGGCACGAGAGCGGAGCTGGCGCGCGACTCTCTCCACGTCATTGCGAGGAGCCCTTGCGACGAAGCAATCCAGAATCTTGCCGCGGAGGGATTCTGGATTGCTTCGCTGCGCTCGCAATGACGGAGCATGAAGCGCCTTCCGCGCTTTTCCTATCGGCATTTTGACCTTCAGACACGCCTTCGCGTTCTCGCGGCTCATCTCGCCCGAGCTTTGCTTCATTCCTCGCCCCTCCAAAGAAAAGGGCGCAGGGAAGGCCGGGTGCCGACGGGCACCCGCGGTCTGCCGCGCGAAATGCACACGCGAAAAGACCGCACAGCAGCATACAGGTGTCGCCGATCACTCGGCCTTCCCTGCGCGATGGCTGGACGGCTTATGCCGTGATCTCCCGGGAGCCGACCATTCCTTCTGGCCTCCCTCGCCCTGCGAATTTGGATGATGCAGTCTGCCCGGTTGGGCTCGCTCGCACCTTCGCAGAACTTGACCGTGGCAACGACGGCCAGGACCACACGGTTTTGCCGTACGCACGGCCCGCCATTTCGCCCGCAGTATTCCCGACTCCGTCGACAGAGCCGGAAACTTACGAGCGAGACGAACCTAGCAGCGCCGTCGTCCGCACGCGGTTACGGACTCACAGGGACTACCCGCCCTGCCCGCACCTCTCATGCCGACGCTGCCGCGTCCACCGCAAGCCCGGCTCGCGATCAAGACGACCTCAAGTCGCCCCTCTTGGGTGAGCCGGGATGAGCGAGACATACGACAAAACCGAATTTCGGTAAAGTGGAATATTTTTGCGGGGAGGGGTTGACGGGGCGAAACAGGAGGCGGATTTCGTCCGACCCTAAGGCGAAAACGGCAACTGTAGCGTCTTTGGACTGCTATCGGCTCTTGGATGGCAAGGATCGAGGCGCAGCTTGATCGAGAGGCTTCCTTCGATAATCTTCAACGGCGGTATAGGGGGAGGCTGAAGGATGCTCATGTTTCGTCATGCAATGGAAGCAGATGGCATTAATCCGAGCGATGCCTGCATTCTTCGCCATCAGGATAATCGAGCCGATCCGGGGCGCAATCCATATCAGCTCTTTCTAAGGGATCGTCCGGCTTTCGATGAGTATCAGGCGGTCCAGAGTTTTGAGAACAGATCGAGGCTCAAAGCGCGATATTGGGCCTCGTTTGTTGGTACTCCCGGAAAGGGAACCCTTTTTTGCGGGCTCTACGCCAGCCATTACCTAGGGATTGGCGATAAGGATCTTGCACGTCCCCATCAACGCAATAGGATCGACAAGGCTGGGCACTATGATCGATATGAACTGACCTTGCAGGACGAACTCAGGCAATACATCGGCCTGATGTTCATCGATTGGGGCGAGGGATGGAGGAGTTGGATTCAGCGCAATAGCGACAAGCCGATCGTTGAGCTTCAACGACAATTTCATGAAGAACAATACCCAGGTCATTTGGCATTCGTGTCGCCACTTTCGGAACTGGCCTCGATTCCAACTACGTGGATTGAGGCTCTACGAAGCACAAAAGGGATATATTTGCTCACCTGCCCAAAGACCAAAGAGCAGTATGTTGGAAAAGCATCCGGCGAAGGCGGGTTCTGGGGTCGTTGGCAGGACTATATCGCTACCTCGCACGGAGGGAACATCCTGCTTAAGAGCCGCGATCCCAGCGACTATCAGGTGACGATCCTAGAAACTGTGGGGTCGATGAACGAAGATCAGCTTGATAATTTGGAATCTCGATGGAAGCGTAAATTGCAAAGTCGCGAAATGGGATTGAATGCGAACTGATTGTTTTCGTTGTTTGCCTAGGTCGGCATGGATGGTGCCACTGGCATTGGTGCCGGCGGTGCCCTGCACGCTCGATGAATTGGTCGAGGTCTGGCCCGCGGACGAGCCGCCTGAATTGCTTGGCGCGCGGGACGCGTAGAGCGAAGCAAAACCCATCAAGGCGTCTTTGATGCCGGCACATGATGGGCTTCGCAAGGACTCCCCCCATCTTACGACTGCGTCCGGGGCTCGAGAGCGCGTGAAGCGCGCGCTCCCCTCACACCGTCATTGCGAGCGCAGCGAAGCAATCCAGAATCCTTCCGCAGAGGGATTCTGGATTGCTTCGTCGCAAGGGCTCCTCGCAATGACGCGGGCAAGTCCATCGCGAACGGAACACCAATTCCCGGCTTTGTGAAGCTGTCGCAGCAAACGCGCGGGGCACAGCGGCGGTTGCCGCTGTGCCCCTTATCCCTCATTCGCATTGGCCCGCGTTACAGCAATCCGACCCTGTGCATGATCTCCCGGATCTGGGCCGGATCAGGATCCATCATCGAGGGGACGAATGTGGCGCTTGCCGTCTGTGCGGGACCGCGGGCGACGTAGCTCGAGCCGCTTTGCGCGGGATCGGCGGACTGCAGCGCCATCGCGCCTGCCGTTTGTGCCGGGCCGCGTGCCACGTGGCTCGCGCCGGCCTGCACGGGAGCGGCCGACTGCGGCGCCGGGGCGCCCGCCGGAACCACGCTCGGTGCTTCGGCCGGCGGCAATCCGAGCAGACGACGCAGCGTTGCCAGCGACGGATCGGTAGCGGCGGCAACCGGGGCGATTCCGGTTTCGAGGCCGAGCGCCCGCATCGCGTTCGGCAGTCCCGCGCCGGTCCGGTTGGGGTCGCCGAATTGCAGCGGCGTCGCGGTTTCCTTCAGGATCTGGAACAGCCGCTCGACACGGTGTGCATCGCGATTCTGGAAGTTGCCCTTGGTGAAATCCGGATGGTGCGCCAGCACGAGCGCGGCCAGGCCCGTGACATGCGGCGTCGCCATCGAGGTCCCGTCCCATGCGCCGAAACCATCGGCGGGAAGCGACGAGACGATGCCGACGCCGGGCGCGCAGACGTCGACCTCCGGTCCGAAGCAGGAGAATTTTGCCGGGAAATATCCGTCGCGGCTCTGGAAGCCGTCGAGCGCCTGCTGCGAATGATAGCTGTCGTCGGGGAACTCGCCCCACTTGCCGAGCGCGGCGACCGCCAGGCAATGCGGCGTCGAGGCGGGAAACTGCACCGGCCCCGACGAATTGCCGGCAGCGATGATGCAGGCCATGCCCATCTGCTTGGCGCGGATGATGCGCTCCTCGATGATCTGCGAGGGGTCGCCGCCACCCAGGCTCATATTGACGACGTCGATGCCGTGCTCCATGCAGTAGTCGAGCGCAGAGACGAGATCGCTGAACCGGCCGCCGGGGAAGATGCGGCAGACATGAATTTCCGCCGCCGGCGCGAAGCCGCGGATTCCGCCGCCGGCGCCGACCGGACCGCCGGCGATGATCCCGGCGCAATGCGAGCCATGGCCGATCGTGTCGACGGTCCACGCCGCCTTGTCGTTGCCGACGATGCTGGTGCCCACCGTGATGCCGTGCAAATTGCGATGAGTCGGCGCCAGGCCGGAATCGATGATCGCGATCTTGATACCGGCACCGTCAAAGGACGGCGGCAGTCGATCGAGTCCCATCGCGCGCTCGCCCCACCCCATCAATTGCTGGCCGGGGAAGTTCCGCAAGACTGCGCCGAGCGCCCTCACCACGATCCGGTTGACGCTGTTGGGAACGAGCTGCGGACGATCGAGCCAGAAGGTCCAGTAGTCGATCTTCGGTTTGACGAGGATCGAGCGAATGGTCTCCGGCGTTTCGCCCTGGAGGGTCACCGTGGCACGGCCGGTGGCGTCGGTGATGCCCTGTGCCGGCCACATGCTGCCGAACACATAGACCTCGGCTTCGGGCAGCGGGCCGTCCTGGCCCAATACTTCGATCGTCGCAGTGAAGCCGTCAGCCAGCGGCGTCAGCACGCCCGGATTGGGAAGCTGCGGCGTGGTCGGATCGAGCATATAGGCCAGCCGCTCGTCACGCTCCACCGCGCAGCGCCCTTGCGCCTGGGTCTGCAGCAACTTGGCCTTGTCGGGAGTCATCTTGGCGAGGACCAGCGGACTGAGCGGCACCTGTCCGAGCTCCGCGCTCTGGAATCCGAACAGGCGCGGCGGAGAGACCGTCTTCACCACTTCGATGTCGGGGCTGTTGGTGAGCTGCTGGGTCAGAAAGTCGACGCTGAAGGTCGCAAGCCCGGGCTGCTGCTGCGGCGCGATCATGAACTGCGATCGGCGCGATGTGATCGTTGCGGGCCCCGGCGCCGGTGCCGGTCCGGCACCGTGTCCGGGATCCACGCCGTTGCCGTTTGCCGCCGCTTCGGTCGCTTCGTGCTCGCGTTGCCCGGACGTTCCTGGTTTGCCTTTCGTGGCCATTGCAGCCTCCTTGATGTTTTGCGTGTCCAATGTTTGCCCACCGAAATCAGTCGGCATCGAATGGCTTCAACGCTGAATTCGGTTCGACCACGAGCGTGGCAAACGTCGACTTCAGGCGATCGGCCTGTGTCTTCGTCATCGCAAGGATGACGACGTCGGGAGCGACCTGCGCTATTCGCGTCACGCCGGGCTCACCCCGCAGGTGTTCGTTGAGCTGACCGGATCGGACCGGGTCTCCCTGCACGATGAATTGCTGCGACGTGTTTGAATCCGCCATCTGGCTTCCATCCATTCTGTGCGCAGGGGCGGGCGTGCGCCCGCCCTCTGCGTGTCGGGTCTAGTGCATCGTGCCACCGGGCTGGCCGGCGTTGAAGACGCCGAGTTGGCGACCGATATCCAGGCCGGTCTGGGCACCCTGGCCGATCTTCTTCAGCACGCTCCAGAAGCTCTGCAGCTCCATGTCGGTGGGCGGCGTGCTTGCTGCCGGCTCCATGCCGGGCTGGGCGCTGAACACGCCGAGCTGGTGACCGATATTCACGCCGGTCTGCACGCCCTGGCCGATCTTCTTCAGCACGCTCCAGAAGCTCTGCAGTTCCATGTCGGAGACCTGCGCCGAACCTTGCGTTTCCGGACCGGCCGAAAACGGCAGGAAACCTCCGCCGATGTTTCCGACGACACCACCGATGGTCTTCCCATTCTTGCCGCCGAGCAGATTGCCGATAACGCGTCCGGCCGCACCGCCGAGGATGGAGCCGAATATCCCCTGCGGGTCCAGTTGGCCGTAGTCCTCATACTGCTGCTGTGTTCCAGTCATGATCAACGTCTCCTGATGAAGTGCCTGACCCGCGAGCGACACGCGCTTCCCGAAGGGAGTCGGGATCACTGTGCGGTCGGCCAGTGCTACGACAGGGATCGTGATGCAGGCGTCACGTCGAGCGTGAAAGTTGCGTCAAAGTTCTTGGCGAGCGGCAATTTGAGTGAGGCAGATCGCGGGGAATTGCAGAACATGCGGCGAATTTCGCGCTGCAATTGTTCGGTCTCCTGATCCGGCACCGCGCGAACGTCCCGCCACAGCACGGAGCGGCAAAGGTCATACTGACGCAAAGCGTCGGCACGGCGACCGTGCTTCGCATAACAGCGCATCAATATGCGATGGACCCCCTCCTGAAGCGGGTCGATGGCGAGAATGCGCAGCGCGAGTGCGATCGCGATATCCACGTGCTCGCGCCCGTCGGCGTCCAGCAGGCCCGCAAGCGCCTGCATCGCTTGCGTCCTCAGTCGCTGACGCTCGGCCGACAGCCAGGCCTCGAATTGGCAGGACGTCGAGCTGAGGCCCTCGAGAAGGTCGCCTCGATAAAGCACCGCCGCACGGGCCAGCCGCTCGGGATGGCCCTCCCTCAGCAAGCGCTCGAATTCGCCGACATCGGTACTTATCGTGGTCGGGCAGATCCAGATGTCGCCGCGATCGGCCGAGATCACATCGGGATATTGCGGCAGCACGCGCCGCAAGGTGAGCAGAGCTTGTCGAAGGCTGGCGCGCGCGCGATCGCTGAAGTGGCCGTCCCATAACAGCGTGGCGAGCTTGCCGCGTGAAATGGCCCGTGGGGAACTCAGCGCGACATAGCCCAGAAGAGTTGCAGCCTTGCGGCTGGGGATCGGTACCGACTCACCGGAAGCAGAAATAACCTCGACACCGCCGAAGAGATTGATGTGGAGCAGCGACATTGTCCTTATCCTCGGTCATTGTCTTCCGTCCCTCATGTCATCCACAGGCGAACATTTTTCTTCTGATCGCGACCGCCAAGTGTGGACAGCACCCATCGCCCACACGTCGTCGGCCAAGTCGAAATGCTCGCGGCCACCATACAACCTGAATTAGACAAAGCAACGTACGTCGCCTGGCACCGCGTCAGCAAATTGTGAGCCGCTAAATTTCAAAGTGTGAGGTAGCCCATAGGCAGAATGCGAATTGCAGGCGCGGCGATCGCTCGCATTTGATGCATTCGACGACGACGAGGGGAACAGCGGCGCGCGCCTGCTTGATATGTGACGCTGAACGCTGGGCAAATCTCGTTGGATCGCTGCGGTGGTTGCGTGAGCGGTCCGACGCACGTGAGCATCGTGCACTTGCCGCGCTGAGGCGTGAACGAGCAGAAACGAAACCGCGTACCGCGGACGTGCGTCAGAAAGCCGCTGCGCGTATGTCAGTCACAGTCACCGATTTCTTCTGCATGAAAACTCGGACGACGGTGGAGAGGAAGGAGTTCCACCAATCCAGCACACCGTCGCGCGCCTTGTCGCCGCAAGCCGCGTCGGGCACCGGCATGCTTCGCATCGCCGGAGCGCTCCGTAGTGCCCGAAGCGGGATGAAAGAGCGAAGCGAAACTCAACAGGATTCTCACTTCCGAGACGCGATGGTTTCGCAAGGGCTCTCCCCCTGCCAACGTCCAGGATCTCGCGCGGCTCCTGGCCTTTCCATCAATTGTGCACTGTGTGGTTCAGATCACAGCAGAATCGCGCACCTTCGCCTACAAACATCCTGCATGGCCGCAAACAAGGTAACGGCGGTACGCGTGAGGCTGCGGCGACGATCGACAGCTCCGGACTTTTCGAGGCCGCCTGGGTGAAGAGCCCGGCGGCTTTCTTCTTTGCAACGCAGCACTGAGGACGTGGAGGACCGGGCCTTCGCCGCGCCGAAGGGCCTCAGTCCCGCAGGCGGGACGAGCCCGGGCATGACGAATTCTCGACGCGATGCTTCTCGATCGAGGTGAAGCTTTCGCCTACGGACCGCCCGCGCCCTTGCGCTCCTCGCGCTCGTCCTCCAGCTGCCGCTCCGCGTCGAGCCAGAACTCGAGATCGCGACCCGCCGGCCGTCCCGCCTGCTCCCAGAGCTCGTAGGCCCGGGTGCGGACCTGGCCGCGGCGCATCATGCGGCGGAGCTTTCGCTTCAGCTCCTCGGCAAAGCTGCGGAAGCGATGGCCGGTGGGTTCGTCCTTGACGAGCGCGGCCGCTCGCGTGGCGAGTTCGATCTGGTGCTCTATCTTCTTCTGCTCGTCCACCGCCGATGCTGCCGTGGGAAAGTGTTGTTGTCAGAGCCCGTGCTGTTCAAGCAGTGAATTCATTTCCGGGATGGTCCGTTCCCTCGGCGCGGCATGGGAAGAGCGCAGCGAAACTCATCGGAATCTGGATGACGTGGCGCATGACGGGTTTCGCAAGGGCTCACCCCATTCTGCGCATCACATCAAGTCGACGTCGCTAGTGCCAGGTCGTATCGGCCTCGACGATCACCGCCCTGACTTCCGGATCCTCGGTGGTGTTGCAGGTGCAGGGCATGCCCTCGCCGCAGCGGCAGCCGCCGGGCTTGTCGCTCCAGGCTCGGAGTGGATGGTTTTCACAGACCCATCCGAGACCGCGGCAGAACGGGCACAGCTTCTCGGTCACAGCGTATCCGGCGTGCGCAAGGTGCTCGACTTGTCCTCGTTGCGCAGCTCCTGCTCGGCGGCGTGCCAGAACTCGTCGTCACGGCCTTCGGGCTTGCCGGCCTGCTCCCAGAGGCGATGCGCGCGGTCTCTGATCTCCTGCTCGGTCGGGTCGGACAATGGTGTCTCCTGCTGATGACGCACGGCCCACCCTGGGGGGGCATGGGGGGCTTGGAGGCGGGCCGTGCAGGCCAGCAATCGGCGGCGACTCTGGCCCGCGGATTCAAGCGTCGATCGTGCCCTGGAGTTCCTAGCCGCGCGTCGGGGCGACGCCGCAACGAAGGCGCGCCGTGCTGCTCGCGACGCGAGCCGTGCCTGCCGATATCGGGAGCGAGGAGATGAGAATTGGTAGCGGGAGAGGGACTCGAACCCCCGACCCCAGGATTATGATTCCCGTGCTCTAACCAGCTGAGCTACCCCGCCACAGGGTCGCGAACGGCGAAAGGCCGATCTCGCGAACGCGCGGCATATAAAGAAGGGGGCGGCGGGAAGTCAAGCTAAGGTCGGGCGATTGGCCGCGTGAATTCGGCGCCGGATTCAGTCGATTTCGGGCGTCCGACTCGCGGTCGCTCCCCTCACCCTGAATCCGCGCTTTTGCGCGGATTTCGGCCGCATCCGCCTTCGCCAAGGCTACGGCGGAACAAGGGCGGGGAGAGGCGAAGGACGCGCGAAATCTCCTACTTCGGCCTCACATTGGGGTCGCCGCCGGGGCTGCCGGGGGGCGGGATCACCGGGGTGTTGCCGCCGGCGTCCGGGGCCGGGGCGTGCATCTCGGGATCAACCCCGGCGGGCGGGCAGAGCACGCCGTCGGATTTCGCCAGCTTGTCGCCGAGCGGTTCCCGCGACTGGCCGGTGGTGGTGCCGTCGGCCTGCCGGTTGGGCCGGTCCTGCGGCAGGCAGTTGGCGGCATGTTGCGGGGATGGCGGCGCGGTCGCTTGCGGCGGCGTCGCCGGGGCGGGGGGCGCCTGCGCGATCGCACCGCCGGAGGCGGCGACCGCGAGGCTGGCCAGGATGATGTTCGCTATCGTGCGCATGGAAGCAAAACGCGCGGGAACGGGGCGATGTTCCCGGGCGGTGCGCGATGTGATCGGAGATGACCGAGCAAGCGCCTCGTGCGGCTACGCCTTGCGGTAGCGGATCAGCGAAAAGTGACCCATCGGCGGCATCGGGCGGCGCTCCGTCAGCGTGATGCCGCCGTGTTTGGCGGCCCAGTTGACGAGGCGGGCCCAGGGGAATTCCGGGCGCCAGCCGAGGCGGCGGGCGATCGGGGCAAAGCCGAGCTCGAACAGTTTGCGCGGACCACTCTCGGCGCCGATGTGGTTGACCAGGATCAGCTCGCCGCCCGGCTTGAGCACGCGCACGAACTCGTCGAGCGTGCCTTCGGGATCGGGCACGGCGGTGATGACGTATTGCGCCACCACCGCGTCGAAGAAGTTTGATGGGAAGGCGAGGTTCTTGGCGTCCATCACCGAGAGCACTTCGACATTGGAGAGGCGAAGCGCGCGCACGCGCTGCTGCGCCTTGCGCAGCATCGGCTCGGAAATGTCGACGCCGCAGATCTTCGTGGTGCGCGAATAATCGGACAGCGACAGGCCGGTGCCGACGCCGACGTCGAGGATGCGCCCGCCGATGCGATCGGCCTCCGCGATGGTCGATTGCCGGCCGGCGTCGAACACCTTGCCGAACACGAGATCGTAGACCGGTGCCCAGCGGCCATAGGCCTTCTCGACCCCGGCCCGCGAGATGTCTGCTGCCATGCCCCCTGCCCTGCCCGGAATGTCTAGCCGCGCACCGCTTCAGCGAGCGGCCTCGCTGCGTTGCTTGCGACCTTCGCGGCGGCGCTCTGAATGAAGCCGCCGCCGAGCACGCGCGCCTGCCCCGAAGGCGCGTCGTAGAACACGCAGGCCTGGCCGGGCGAGACGCCCTCCTCGCCGGCGACGAGCTCGACCTCGTAATGGCCGTCGCTGCCGCGCAGCCACGCCGGCTGCGGCGCGCGCGTCGAGCGGACGCGCACGAACAGCTCGAGGCCGGCGCCGATGGCGCGGTCGATGTCGCCGCCGCCGATCCAGTTGACGTCGCGCAGGGCGATGCGGTGCATCTTCAGGGCATCGCGCGGGCCGACGACGACGCGGCGGGTCGCTGCCTCCAGCCGCACCACGAACAGCGGCGCGTGGGCGGCGATGCCGAGGCCGCGGCGCTGGCCGACGGTGAAATTGGCGATGCCGTTGTGCCGGCCGAGCACGCGTCCCTCGAGATCGACGATGTCGCCGGGATCCATCGCGTTCGGCCGCAGGCGGGTGATGATGTCGGTGTAGCGGCCGGTCGGCACGAAGCAGATGTCCTGGCTATCGTGCTTGTCGGCGACGCTGAGGCCGAAGCGGCGCGCGAGCTCGCGCGTCTCGGGCTTGGTCATGTCGCCGAGCGGAAAGCGCAGGAAGTCGAGCTGCTCTTGCGTCGTCGCGAACAGGAAATAGCTCTGGTCGCGGTCGGCGTCGGCGGCGCAGACCAGCGCGCGCGAGCCGTCCTCGCGCCGGCGCGAGGCGACGTAATGGCCGGTGGCGAGCGCCTGCGCGCCGAGCTCGCGCGCGGTCTTCAGGAGGTCGCGGAATTTGACCGAGCGGTTGCACTCGATGCAGGGCACCGGCGTTTCACCGAGCGCATAGGAGTCGGCGAAATTGTCGATGACAGACTCGCGAAAGCGGTCCTCGTAGTCGAGCACGTAATGGGGAATGCCGAGCTTGGCGGCGACGTCGCGGGCGTCGTGGATGTCCTGGCCGGCGCAGCAGGCGCCCTTGCGGTGGGTCGCCGCGCCATGGTCGTAGAGCTGCAGCGTGATGCCGACGACGTCGTAGCCTTCCGCCTTCAGAAGCGCAGCCGTCGTCGAGGAATCGACGCCGCCCGACATGGCGACAACGACCCTGGTGTCCTCAGGACGGCCTTCGAGATCCAGACTGTTGAGCATGGGCCTTAAGGGGTTGTGACGGCGGCGTGCGGCGATCCGCGATTTCATGCCTCTCGCGGGACATCGGCGATCCCCGGGAACTTCAGTTCCCGAAAGGCACGGCGGCCCGGTCGAAAGCGGCTGAGAGTAACCTCTTTAATATAGGCGGCATTCCGGTGAAGCAATCACGCACGCCACGGGCTTAGGGCAATTCTTGCCGGGGCGGCAGAAATGGCGGGGTTGCGGCGGGCCCCAGTGCGCCGGCCACGAATCATCAACATATTGATTTTGCTGTATAAAATCACGCCCGACGGCGCTGGCCCGCTCCTTGCTCCCTTGATGCCGAAGTTTGTTTCCAAGGGGTCGCCTGTGGTCAGTCGTACGTCAGATGTCGTGGCCAGCGTGCAAGTTCCGAGCACGCAGCAAAAACCTGCGCGGTCGCAGAGCACCAAGGACGCGCAGCAGGCGCCCGACTCCTTCGGGTCGCTGGTCGACAGCAACACCCAGGCCATCAACACCAACGCCGCCGCGCAGGACAGCGCACCGCGCCGGAGCGATCCGTCCTCCGCCGACAAGGGCCCGCGCGACACCTCCTCCACGGATCAACCCGCGCAGAGCAGGGCGAGCGACGACACGTCCGCCTCCGCCAGGGACGACAAGACTGGCGATACCACCGCCGATCCGGCCAAGGACGCCGGGATCAAGGCCAAGGATAAGACCAAGGATAAGACCAAGGACAAGTCCGAGACCTCGGACGCCAAATCGGCTGACGCGTCCGACGAGACCAAGGGCGAGGCCACCGATGGGCTTGCCGCCGCCGTGGATGCGGCGGCAACCGCGCCGACCGATGCGGCGCAGGCCGCCGTGCCTGATCCGAACGCCATCGTGGTTGCCGCACCTAGCGTCCCGACCGATGCGAACGCCGCGCCGAGCCAGGCCGCCACCTCGTCACCGCTGACGATTGCTGCCGCCGGCATCGCCGCCAGCGCCTCGACCGCGGCGCAGATCGCGGGCGGCAAGACCGACACCGCCACGCCGGAAGACAAGAGCGCCAAGACCGCCGGCGCCAAGGTCGACGCCGACACTTCGGCGGCGCTGGGCGATGCCGCGACCGGCGCAACCGATGCGACCGCGACCGACACCAAGCCGACTGCCGGACTGATCCCCGTCAATCAGGGTACGCCGAAAACCTCGTTCCAGGCCGTCGCCACCGCGCAAGGCCAGTCCGACGTCTCCAATATCGGCCAGGACACCGGCAAGGCGAACGCCGCCACCGCGCAGGCGCCGGGCGCTGCGACCGCCAATGCGGCCGCGCATCCGCAGGTCGCCAAGCCGCAGGCAGACGGCGCAGCGACCGAGACCAAGCCGGGTGCGGCCGACCGCACCGCCGATGCGCCCCAGGGCGCGCCGACCACGCCCACCCATGCAGGCCCGCAAGGTCTGGTCGCCCCGACCGACACCAGCGCCCAGGCCGCTGCGGCCGTGCAGGCGCCGCTGACGAATACGACTTCGACCGCGTCCGCATCGACCGCGACGTTGACCGCGACCGCGGCCACCAACATGGCCGTGCCTGTCACCGGCATCCCGGTCGAGATCGCGGCCGCGATCCGCTCCGGCAAGTCCCGCTTCGACATCAGCCTCGATCCGGCCGAGCTCGGCCGCATCGATGTGCGCATCAACGTCGACCGCGCCGGCAACGTCACCTCGCATCTCACCGTGGAGAAGCCGGAGACGCTGCAGATGCTGCGCCAGGACGCGCCGCAATTGCAGCGCGCGCTCGATGATGCCGGCCTCAAGACCGGCAGCAACGGATTGTCATTCAGCCTGCGCGACCAGAACTCGTCGGGCCAGAATTCCGGCCAGGGCAACGACAATGGCGGCAATGCCCGCCGGCTGATCATCAGCGAGGACGACAGCGTTCCCGCCGCGCCCGTGGGACGCAGCTACGGCCGCATGCTCGGTTCAAGCAGCGGCGTCGATATCAGAGTGTGAGGAGTATCAGGCCATGACCACCACGAATGCCGCTACCGCGCCCTCCGTCGTCTCCGGGACGACCGACCTTCCGAAATCCTCCTCGTCGAACTCGCTGAGCTCGACCACGGGATCGACGCTCGCCGGCAACTTCCAGACCTTCCTGACGCTGCTGACGACGCAGTTGCAGAACCAGAACCCGCTGGATCCGCTCGACACCAACCAGTTCACCCAGCAGCTGGTGCAGTTCGCCGGCGTCGAGCAGCAGCTCAAGACCAACGATGCGCTGTCCCAGCTCGTCACCCTGCAGCAGACCACGCAGGCGACCCAGGCGCTGGGCTTCGTCGGCAAGACCGCCCTGGTCGACGGCTCCACCGCGACCATGAAGAACTCCTCGGCGACCTGGCACCTCAACGTGCCCACGGATTCGACCGTCGACATCACCGTCGCCAATGCCAGCGGCCAGACCGTGTTCACCGGCAAATATACCGCCGCCGCCGGCACCGACATTCCCTTCACCTGGAACGGCCAGGGCAATGACGGCACGCAATGGCCCGACGGCAAGTACACGATCTCGGCAACCGGCAAGGACGTGGCGAACAACAATGTCGGCATCGCCGCGCAGGTGCAGGGCACCGTGTCGTCCGTCGACCTGACCCAGTCGCCGCCGCTGCTGACCATCGACGGCAACAGCTACACGCTCAGCCAGGTCAAGAGCATCATCGCGACCAGCAATTAAGGGCGGGGAGGTGCTCGCCACATAACGCGGTGTCATCCCCGCGAACGCGGGGATCCATAACCACAGGACGCCATTTGGCGAAGACCCGTAGTTCGTAAAGTCATTTTTTGGTACCGCGTCCCATCGCGAGATCACGCGGTATGGGTCCCTGCCTTCGCGGGGACGACGGCCGAGAGAGCCCGCCGTGGGCTCCATTCGTTAGTAAAGTATTGACGCAGACCCCCTCGACCGGCCCGGACGCCCCGTTCCGCCGGCCGAGACGGCGCCGCTTCGGCCATTTTCAACGAGAATTGTATTGAAGCCTTAGGCTTAGCGGATTTTTAAGCCGCCGGGCGTAGGGTTACGGGCGTGAGTTCAGTGGTTGAGAGTTTGTGAGTACGCCATGACAGAACCCCATCGCCCGAGGGTAAAATACGTCATCGGGCCGGACGGCAGTCCGTTGACGATCGCGGATCTGCCAGCACCCGGCACCAAACGCTGGGTCATCCGCCGCAAGGCCGAAGTCGTCGCCGCCGTGCGCGGTGGACTTCTCTCCCTCGAGGAGGCCTGCAGCCGTTATACCCTGACGGTCGACGAATTCCTCTCCTGGCAGTTTTCCATCGACCAGCATGGTCTGGCGGGTCTTCGCACCACCCGCATTCAGCAATATCGCCAGTAAGCGATCCGGAAATCTGCGGCTTTTGACGAAAATCGGCCTCGCCCCGCGAGGCCGATTTTTTTCATGTTCGCTACTTTTGTCCGACCTCTTAACCTTCGTTAACCATATCGAAACCATCACCTAGGCAATAATTGCCCAGTCGGCCTTTCCAGTGAAAGCGGCCGAATCTGTTGGGGCGGTTGCTTGCAAGGTCTTGCGGACTTTTTGAAGAGTATCGGCGCCGCCCGGTTCGGGGCGATGATCGCGGTCACCGCCGCGCTCATCGGCTTTTTCGCGTTCGTCATCATGCGCGTTACCACGCCGCAGATGACGACGCTGTTCACCGACCTCAGCGTCGAGGATTCCTCCAGCATTATCAAGGACCTGGAGCGCCAGGGCATCCAGTTCGAGATCCGCAATGAGGGCTCCATCATCATGGTGCCCAAGGATAAGGTCACGCGCCTGCGGATGAAGCTCGCCGAGGGTGGCCTGCCCAAGGGCGGCGGCGTCGGCTATGAGGTGTTCGACAAGTCGGATGCGCTCGGCACCACCTCTTTCGTCCAGAACATCAATCATTTGCGCGCCCTCGAAGGCGAGCTCGCCCGCACCATCCGCGCCATCGACCGCATCCAGGCCGCCCGCGTCCATCTGGTGCTGCCCGAGCGCCCGCTGTTTGCGCGTGAGGCGCCGGAGCCCTCGGCCTCGATCGTGGTCCGCGTCCGCGGCGCGCTGGAAGCCCAGCAGATCCGCGCCATCCGCCACCTCGTCGCCTCCGCCGTCAACGGCCTGAAGCCCCAGCGCGTCTCGATCGTCGACGAGGCCGGCCAGCTGCTCGCCGACGGCGCGGCGACCGATCCGGAGCAGGCGGTCGGCGACGAGCGCCGCATCAACTTCGAGAAGCGGATGCGCAAGCAGGTCGAGGACATCGTCTCCTCGGTGGTCGGCTCCGGCCGCGCCCGCGTTCAGCTCTCCGCCGATTTCGACTTCAACAAGGTGACCCAGACCTCGGACAAGTACGACCCCGAAGGCCGGGTGCTGCGCTCGAGCCAGACCCGCGAAGAGCAGAGCATGACCGCCGACAACAACGGCCAGGTCACGGTCAACAACGAGCTGCCCGGCAACCAGCAGAACAACGGCGTCGCGGCCAAGGACCAGAGCAAGAAGACCGAAGAGACCAACAATTACGAGATCTCCCGCACCACCAAGACCGAGGTGACCGAGGCCGGCCGGGTCAACCGCATCTCGGTCGCGGTGCTGGTCGACGGCATCTACACCAAGAACGACAAGGGCGAGCTGGCCTACACCGACCGCACCAAGGAGCAGCTCGACCGCATCGCCACCCTGGTGCGCTCGGCGATCGGCTTCGACCAGAAGCGCGGCGACCAGGTCGAGGTCGTCAACCTGCGCTTCGCAGACGCCCCCTCCACCGCTCCGATCGGCGAACCCAGCGGCTTCCTCGGCATGCTGCAGTTCACCAAGGACGACGTCATGTACTTCGTCGAGCTTGGCGTGATGATGCTGCTCGGCCTCGTCGTGCTGTTCCTGGTGATCCGCCCGCTGGTCAAGCGCATCCTCGCCTCCGACGAGGTCGCCGCCGCGATCTCCGGCGTGCTGACCGGCCCCGCCGCTTCGGAAGAGGCGGCCCCGGCCAGCGGCCAGCCGATGCTGCCGAGCGGCGCCGCGAGCGCGATCGACGTCGCCACCATCCAGGGCCAGGTCCACGCCCAATCCGTTCATCGCGTCGGCGAGCTCGCCGAGCGCAACCCCAACGAAACCGTCGCCATCATCCGCCAGTGGCTGACCGAACCAGCCAAGTAATCCAGCGAAGAAACCTAGCCAAGTGAATCAAGAAGTGATCTGACATGGCCGCCTCCCTGCAAAACGCCAACTCGAACGACATCACCAGCGTGATCTCCACGCTCGGCCAACGTGCCGGCAGCCGCGCGGGCACGCCGGCCGAGGCAGTGCCGGGGCCGAAGCGCGCCGCCATCCTGATGCTGGCGCTGGGCGAGCAATATGGCGGCAAGATCTGGTCGCTGCTCGACGACGACGAGGTGCGCCAGCTGTCCCTGGAGATGTCGACGCTCGGCACCGTCGAGGTCGACACGGTCGAGGACATGCTGCTCGAATTCGTTTCGCGCATGTCGGCCTCGGGCGCGCTGATGGGCAATTTCGACGCCACCGAGCGGCTGCTGCAGCAATATCTGGCGCCCGAGCGCGTCAACGGCATCATGGACGAAATCCGCGGCCCCGCGGGCCGCAACATGTGGGAGAAGCTCTCCAACGTGCAGGAAGAGGTCCTCGCCAACTATCTCAAGAACGAATATCCGCAGACCATCGCCGTGGTGCTGTCGAAGCTGAAGCCCGAGCACGCCGCACGCGTGCTCGGCATCTTCCCGGAGGAGCTCGCGCTCGACGTCGTCAACCGCATGCTGAAGATGGAAGCGGTGCAGAAGGAGGTGATCGAGAGCGTGGAGAAGACGCTGCGCACCGAATTCATGTCCAATCTGTCGCAGACCCGCCGCCGCGACGCCCACGAGGTGATGGCGGAAATCTTCAACAATTTCGATCGCCAGACCGAAACCCGCTTCATCACCTCGCTGGAAGAGGACAACCGGGAATCGGCCGAGCGCATCAAGGCGCTGATGTTCACCTTCGACGACCTGGTGAAGCTGGATTCGGGCTCGGCCCAGACCTTGATGCGCAACGTCGACAAGGACAAGCTCGGCGTCGCGCTCAAGAGCGCCAACGAGGACGTCCGCAACTTCTTCTTCGGCAACATGTCCTCGCGCGCGGCCAAGATGCTGCAGGACGACATGGCGGCGATGGGCCCGGTCCGCCTGCGCGACGTCGACGAGGCCCAGGCGCTGCTGGTCAACCTCGCCAAGGACCTCGCCGCCAAGGGTGAGATCATGCTGACCAAGAACCGCGCCGACGACGAGCTGGTGTATTGATGGGCGCTCCCGCCAAATTCCTGTTCGACACCGACTTCGCGGCACCCGAGCGGTCGCCGCGCGAGAAGGCGGCGACGGCTGCCGAGATCGCCCAGAAGGTCGCGGAAGCCGAGGCGCGCGCCTATCAGGAAGGCTTTGCCGCCGGCCAAAGCGAGGCCAAGGCCGAGAGCGACCGTCGCGTGGCGCTCGCGATGGAGGAGATCAACATCGGCATCCGCGGCATCGCCTCCGGTATCGGCAACATCGAAACCAAGATGGAGACCGAGGCAGTCGACGTCGCGGTCGCGGTGGCGCGCAAGCTGTGCGCCGACCTCGTCGCCGCCGAGCCGCTCGGCGAGATCGTCGCGCTGGTCAAGGACTGCTTCTCGCATCTGGTCGCCACGCCGCATCTCGTCGTTCGCATCAACGATGCGCTCTACGACGCCGCCCGCGAGAAGATCGAGCGGCTCGCCAAGCAGAGCGGCTTCGAGGGCCGGCTGGTGATCCTGGCCGAGCCGGAGATTGCCACCGGCGACTGCCGGATCGAATGGGCCGATGGCGGCGTCGTGCTGGAACGCGGCGCCATCGCAGCCAAGATCGACGAAATGGTCGGACGCTATGTCGCGTCCCGCAGGGGGAGCTAAGCCATGAGCGACACCGACGGACAGGTCCCGCTGCCCGATCTCAACGGCCCGATGCCGCCCGCTGGCACGGACGTCGGCTACAACGAGGACGAATACGCGACGCGCGCCGCCGCCGACCTCGAGGCGGTGTTCGACGTGCCGGTGCAGGTCTCGGCGGTGCTCGGCCGCTCCAAGATGGACGTCAGCGAGTTGTTGAAGCTCGGACCCGGCACGGTGCTCGAGCTCGACCGGCGCGTCGGCGAGGCCATCGACATCTACGTCAACAACAAGCTGGTCGCCCGCGGCGAAGTCGTCCTGGTCGAGGACAAGCTCGGCGTGACCATGACCGAAATCATCAAGGCCGAACGCAGCTAGCGAAATTGCAGGGAATAACGCGCGGCAGCGCGACCAGACGGACAGGAGACTGACATGCGGCTTCTCATCGTTGGCACATTGAAGGGCCAGCTCACCACCGCCACCAAGATCGCGATGGACAACGGCGCCACCGTGACCCACGCCGAGGACCACGAGCAGGCGATGCGCGTGCTGCGCGGCGGCAAGGGCGCCGACCTCCTGCTGGTCGACGTCGCGCTCGACATCCGCGACCTCGTGATGCGGCTCGAGGCCGAGCACATCCACGCCCCGATCGTCGCCTGCGGCATCACCAACGACGCCCGCGCCGCGGTTGCGGCGATCCATGCCGGCGCCAAGGAATACATCCCGCTGCCGCCCGATCCCGAGCTGATCGCCGCGGTGCTGGCGGCCGTCGCCAACGATTCCCGCGAACTGGTCTATCGCGACGAAGCCATGGCCAAGGTGATCAAGCTGGCGCAGCAGATCGCGGGCTCGGACGCCTCGGTGATGATCACCGGCGAATCCGGCACCGGCAAGGAAGTGCTGGCCCGCTACGTCCACACCCGCTCGGCGCGCGCCAAGCGTCCCTTCATCTCGATCAACTGCGCCGCTATCCCTGAGCATCTCCTGGAGTCCGAGCTGTTCGGCCACGAGAAGGGTGCCTTCACCGGCGCGATCGCACGCCGCATCGGCAAGTTCGAGGAGGCCACCGGCGGCACGCTGCTGCTCGACGAAATCTCGGAGATGGACGTCCGCCTGCAATCGAAATTGCTGCGCGCCATCCAGGAGCGCGTGATCGACCGCGTCGGCGGCACCAAGCCGGTGCCGGTGGATATCCGCATCATCGCGACCTCGAACCGCAATCTGGCCGAAGCCGTGCGCGAAGGCACGTTCCGCGAGGACCTGCTGTTCCGCCTCAACGTGGTCAACCTCAAGATCCCGCCGCTGCGCGAGCGTCCCCTCGACATCCTCGAGCTCGCCCAGCACTTCGTGAAGAAATACGCCGAGGCCAACGGCGTGCCGATGCGGCCGATCTCGGCGGAAGCGCGCCGCGTGCTCTCCACCAATCGCTGGCAGGGCAACGTCCGCGAGCTCGAAAACACCATGCACCGCGCAGTGCTGATGGCGCAGGGCGACGAGATCGGACCCGACGCGATCCTGACCCCGGACGGCGATCGCCTCGACCTCGCCAAGACCCCGCCGGCCGTGGCGCACGCCACCATGGCCGCCGAGCAGGTGACGCGCGCGCTGGTCGGGCGCACCGTCGCCGACGTCGAGCGCGACCTGATCCTGGAGACGCTGAAGCACTGCCTCGGCAACCGGACCCATGCCGCCAACATCCTCGGCATCTCGATCCGTACGCTGCGCAACAAGCTCAACGAATATTCCGACGGCGGCATCCCGATCACCCCCGCGGGCACGCCGGGCGAATATCCGCGGATGCCGATGATGGGGGCGTAGGCCACGCCCACGCGGATTGAGACTACGAATGCCCGGACTGGTCCCGGGCATTTTTGTTTTAGGCACCTTCCCGCCAAGCTCTCGCTGTCGTCCCTGCGAAAGCAGGGACCCATAACCACAGAAAGGTGTTTGGCGAAGACTCGCCGTTCGGTACTCCTCCCGCCGCTAACCGATAGATTCCGCGGTATGGGTCCCTGCGTGCGCAGGGACGACGGCGTGGAGGTAGTGAGCATTCAAACCACAGCGGTGGACATGGCGGCACCGCGTTCTCCGACTAGGTCCCGCCTGCGCAACGCCCTATAACCCCGCGTGAGAACCACGCGAGGAACCACATGTCTGAAGCTCAAATCATGGACTGGCTGGCGTCGCAGAAGCAGGCGATGATCGATCTGCTCCGCGACGTCGTGAACATCGACTCCGGCTCCTACGACAAGGAAGGCGTCGATGCGGTCGGTGCGCGGTTCGAGCGGTATTTTGCCGAGCACGGCATTCCGTGCCGCCGCGAGGCCAGCGCCACCTTCGGCGATGCGATCCACGCCGACGTGGCAAAACCCGGCAGCAACGAAAAGCCGGTGCTGCTGATGGGGCATCGCGACACCGTGTTCGGCAAGGGCGAGGCCGGGCGCCGTCCCTTCACCATCAAGGACGGGCGCGCTTACGGGCCTGGCGTCGCGGACATGAAGTCCGGTGTCGTGATGAACATCTTCGTCGCGACCGCCTTCCACAAATTCGGCAGCAACCCGCATCCGATCAAGCTCTTGATCACCTCGGACGAAGAGATCGGCTCGCCCTCCTCCCGGCCCGTGATCGAGCGCGAAGGCCGTTCGGCCCGCGCCGTGTTCAACTCCGAGCCGGGCCGTCCCACCGGCAACGTCGTGACCGGGCGCAAGGGCGGCATCTTCATGCACATGACCATCACCGGCAAGGCCGCGCATTCCGGCGCGAATTTCGCCGCAGGCGTCAGCGCGATCGGCGAGCTCGCGCACAAGATCGTGCAGATCCACGCGCTGACCGATCTCGACAAGGGCATCACGCTCAATGTCGGCCTGGTCTCGGGCGGCCAGTCCGTCAACACCACGGCGCCCTACGCCGAGGGTCAGATCGACCTGCGCTATGTCGATCCGGCCGATCGCGCGCGGGTGATGGAGGCGATCGAAAAGATCGTCGCGACCTCTTACGTGCCGGGCACCAGCGCAACGCTGACGATCAAGGGCGAGTTCGTGCCGGTGGTACAGAGCGCGGAATCCAAGGCGCTGTTCGAAGGCTATCAGGCCGCCGCAAGACAGGTCGGCCTCACCACGCTGCAGGGCGAGTTCTCCGGCGGCTGCGCCGATTCCGGCTTCACCGCCGCGGTCGGCACGCCGACCATCTGCGGCCTCGGCCCGGTCGGCGGCCTCGCGCACACGCCGGAGGAATATCTCGATGTCGACAGCATCGTGCCACGCGCGCAGACACTGGCGCTGGCGATCTTGCGGGGGTAGAGCCGCACACTCCGTCGTCATGCCCGGGCTTGACCCGGGCATCCCCGCCTCTCCGGAATCGCCGATGCACGTGGATGGCCGGGTCAAGCCCGGCCATGACGAGGAGAGAGTCTTACGAATAGCTCGGCGCATCCGGCTTGCGGAAGATGTGGATGGGATCGCCGGGGATGATCACGGGCTGGCCCGAGAACATCGCGTAGGCGTAGAGCGCGAGATAGGCGATCGCGAGCGCGCCGACGGCGTAGAAGGCGTAGGTCGCGATGCGCTTCATCGGTCCACTCCATGGCGCATCCCGAACGGGACGGCTTGCGGGCTTCTAGGCCGATGAGGCGGAAAAGGCCAGCCTCTCCGCGCCGATCAAACGCCACGCCGGCTGCGGGCGGCAACGCTGACATCGGCAAGCGTCGCGGCGTCCTCGCCCTGGTCGACCGCCACATACTGGCCGTGCCAATAGGCCAGCGCGGCGTTGCGGGTCGAATTCCTGACGGACCTAACACGACCGATCACGATGCCATGCGAGTGGCGCTCGATGATCTCCTCGACTTCGCAATCGACCGCAGACAAGGCGCCGACCAGCAGCGGAACGCCGGAGACCGCCGTCACCCACTGGCTGCCCGGAAAGCGATCGGCGCCCTTCAACCCGCCCTTGCCGGCAAAGCGTTCGGCGACGCCGAGCTGGTCGGCCGCGAGCATGTTCACGCCGAAGGCGCCGTAGCGCTTGATCACCGGGAACGACGAGGCATCGCGGTTGATGCTGACCAGCAGCGTCGGCGGATCGACCGAGAATGAGGCCACCGACGTCACCGTCATGCCGGTAATATCCTTGCCTCGCCCGGCGGTGATGACGCTGACGCCGCCGGTGAGATGACGCATGGCGCCGCGGAAATCGGCGGACGAGACGGGGATTTCACTCATGAGATCGCAGGGCACTATATTCATGGCATGGCCCCCGAAGCGGGGTTCGCTATATCTAGGTACGATCGTCCGCCGACAACAGGTCGCTCGGGGCCGAAGGCGTCGAGATGTCAGGAAGCACGATGCGCATGCTGTGACGCGGGCGGCGGACGCGGCCAATCTTTCAATCGACGGGCCAATGCAGGAAGATTCTTTCCCCACGCGAATGTGAGAATCGGCCGGTCCGGCCTGACAAGCCAGCCGCCTAGTGCCCCCATCTCACCGGCAGATTCTGCAAGCCGCGAAACGCCCAGCCGCCGATCCGCACCGGCTCGTCATCCGCGAGCTCCAGCTGCCCGGCCCGCGCGAACACGGTCGGCAGCGCGACGTCGGCGATCATGGCGCGGGAGGCGAAGGCGCCGGCGCAGAAATGCGGGCCGGCGCCAAAGGCAACGCTCTTGGAAGTGTCGCGGCGCACGTCGAATGCGTCGGCGCGCTCAAAGTGTTTCTCGTCGCGGTTGGCGGAGCCGAACATCAGGAATACGCGCTCGTCGGTTTCGAACGACACGTCACGGATGGACCACGGCTTTGCGATGCGTCGCGGCGACATCCCGATCGGCGAGATCCAGCGCGCGTATTCCTCGAAGGCCTGCAGCCAGGACACTTCTCCGCGCCTGACGAGGTCGAGTTGTTCGGGGTGGGTCAGGAGCGCCCACACCGTGCCGGCGATGGCCTTGCGCGGCTCGTTCTGGCCGCCCGAGATCGCGAGCTTGACGTTGGCACGCACGCTCTCCATCGGCATGCCCGAGGCGAGCAGCACGCCCAGAATGCTCTGGTCCGGGTTCTTGCGCATTGCCGGCAGGATGTCGTCGATCGCAGCATCGATGCCCGACGTCGCGGCGTGGCAGCGCGCCTCGACTGCGGGATCGCCGGCGTAATTGGCGATGCCTTCGATCATGCCTTGCGACCATGCGTCCATGTCCTCGAAGCCGATATTGGTGAGGCCGGTGATCGACTTCAGGCACTCGCCGGAGAACGGCAGCGCGAAGTCGCGCATGAAATCGATGCGCCCGGGCGCGATGCGATCGATGATGCGATCGGCATGCGCCTGAAACGACGCAGTCCAATGCGCCTTTACCGTCCTCGGCGACACCGTCGGAAACATCGCACGGCGCTCGACCTGGTGCGCTTCGCCGTCCTTGCGCATCATGTTGTGGCCCATCAGCCGGTTCATCAGGCCGGCGGGCTGGTGCGAGGAGAACACGTCGATCTGCTTTTCGGAGATCGAGATGTCGTCGCGGCTGGTCAGCAGCGTCGAGCCGAGCTGCGGCACGAAGGCGATCGGCGCCTCTTTCCGCATGGTCGCGAGCATCGGATAGGGATCGGCCCAGAACTTATCAGGGTCGATGTCGATGCGCGGCGCGGTGCTCAAGGCCGTTTCCCCGGATTGTTGTTTCCTTGCGGCCAGACTAACGCATTGCGGCTCCGGCGTCTGTCCCTAGCGATAGGGACAAAACGGCAAGGACATCTCCGCGGCTCACAACTCGATACGAGCCAAGCTTGGCGAGCGTCGCGACGCCAGTGTCGAATTTGCCGCGGCAACCGGTTCCTGTACACTCGGCCTGCAAACCCAACACAGGTGATCATGACCACATTGCTCATCGTAGGCGCGACGGGGCTGGTTGGCGGCCGCGCGATGACGCTCGCTCTCGCCGACCCTCGCATCACGCGCATCATCGCGCCGACGCGGCGCGCGATGCCGCCCGAGGAGCGGGTCGCTTATCCTCGGCTCGATGATCTGATTGCCGGTGCCGGCGATGCGGAATGGCAAGCCGACGGCGCAATCTGCGCGCTCGGAACGACGCGGGCGGCGGCAGGATCGGCAGCGGCATTTCGAGCGGTCGATTACGAGCGGGTGCTACTGATCGCACGGCGGCTGCGCGAGGCTGGAGTCGGCCGGTTCGCCCTGGTGTCGTCCCTGGGTGCCGACCCGCGATCGCGGTTTCTCTACACACGGACGAAGGGCGAGGTGGAGGAGGCGATCGGGGCGCTCGCCTTCCCGTCCCTGACGATCCTGCGGCCGGGCTTCCTGGACGGCGAACGTGCCGAAAGCCGGCCGGTGCAGCGAGCCGTGCGAAACGTCCTGAACTTCGTATCCCCGCTGCTGCCACCGGTTGCGCGTCTAAGCTCGGTGAACAACGTCGCCCGGCAGCTCATCGAGGCGGCTGTTGCCGGCCAACCAGGAAGGCATGTCATTGGAGCTGCGCAACTGGCAGAGGGCGGGAGCTGAAACCTACCGCGCCTCGGCGACCCTCGGTCCAGGCGACAGCATCTGCGCGTTGGCAGCCAACGGCCGCTTCGACGGCGAGGCCGGGTCAGGCGATCGGGACGCGGCATCGGACGGCTGGCCCTGGGATGGTCGGCGGGAAGCGGCTGCCGGAAGCACGATCACCTTCGCGCCGACCTTCACCCGCTCATAGAGGTCCGTGACGTCGTCATTGGTCAGCCGGATACAGCCGGACGACACCTTCTTGCCGATCGTAGCGGGGTTGTTGGTGCCGTGAATGCGATATTCGGTCTCGCCGAGATACATCGCGCGCGCGCCGAGCGGATTGCCGGGGCCGCCCGCCATGAAGCGCGGCAGATAAGGCTGACGCCCGATCATCTCGGTCGGCGGATGCCAATCCGGCCATTCGGCCTTGCGCGCCACGGTCTGCTCGCCGGACCACGTGAAACCTTCGCGGCCGACGCCGATGCCGTAACGCATCGCCTGCCTGTCGTTCAGGACGAAATAGAGGAACGTGTTTCCGGTATCGATGATGACCGTGCCCGGTGTCTGGCGGCTGGCATAGTCGACCACCTGCCGAACGAGAGCTCCGGGAGCTTCGGCGTCGGCTTTGGGCGGTTCGGCCAGCGGCGCAGGAGCCAGGATCGGAGCAGGAACCGGAGTGGGGACCGGCGCTGCCGCATGAACTTGAGGTGCCACGTAAACTGGACTCGACGATGCCCGGGCTTCCTGCGCGGCCGGCTTCCGTGCCGGCTGCACGCTCGCCGGCTGAGACAGCACTCCGTACCCCAGCGCGGCGACGGCCACGGCGCCAATCGCAACCCTCGCAGCCATCGGGATTGCGAGCGTCTCCGCCTTCCCACGTTTGGCCTTGGCGCGCTTAGCCATGTCTTTCTCCAGGCGTGACTGTGCCTGAAGAGGTACCCAGCAAAATTTAAGAAACTTCGAAGCGATGGCGGCCGGAATGGAACCGGCGGTGATGGTTAACGCTTTTGCTCCTGACGCTTCGCGACGTGTTCGACAACCGGGACAGCCCGGAGAAACAGGGCGTGCCTGCCGGGAGAATGATTTGCAAATTCTGGTCGTTGAAGACGAAGATCTGATCCGCGACGTGGTCGTGGACATATTGGAGGGGCACGGGCACGACGTTCTTCAAGCCGGGAGCGGCGAGCGCGCGCTTCAGATTTGCGCTGAAGCTGCTCCAGACCTCATTTTCACCGACGTAAAGTTGCCGGGGCCGCTTTCAGGTTGGGACGTCGCGATCAAATGCAGAGAGAGTCATCCCGCCATCCCCGTCATCTACGCCACCGGCCACACCCTCTCTGATCCACGCCCGGTTTCGGGCAGCATCATGCTTCACAAGCCTTACCGCCTCGAGCGGCTCCTGGACTCCATCCGCACCTTGACCCGCCAATGACGCGGCATCCGCCCTGCGAGCTTGACCACAGGGACAGGTCCGCGCGCCGCCGCCGTGCCGCGCAGGTAAGGTTGACCGGTGAGGTTAATTCGAGCCGGCGTTTGTCCATCGACGCTGCCCTCGCTAGCCTTGCAACCAGGCAAGGATGAGATGCTCGAGAGGACCGACCAGCACACGCTGACGAAGGCGAAGCGCCGCGAGGCCAACGACTACGCCATCGGGCTGGCATTCCTCGGCGTTATCGGCATCGCCATGATTGCATGGATCGCCGCGATCGCATGGGTCGGCTGGCGTCTGATCGAGTGGATTTTCTTCTAGCGAGTACGCGTTTCATCATGAACGAGTTTGCCGGGCTTTCCGATCATTTCATCATGCGAATGCACGAATTCATTCGCAACGAGGTGCAGGCCGATGCGTTGGCCGGCACCCGGCTGGTCGGCCTGCCCGCCAGACAGCGCGCTGATCGTCTGTTCAAGGAGATCGAGCGCCGCGGGCTGTTCTGCAAGCCGATCGAATGGCCGGCGCATCTGGACAATCCGTCGGGCGACGTCGCGGATTGGCCGCTTCGAACGACTGCAAGCTGATTGCACGCGGTTGACGCCTGGCGACCAGGACCGGCAGCCGCAACCAGCCATTCACGAGCTGTAAAGCATCGCACAGAACAACGGCGCGCGGACGTTCACATGTGAACATCGCGCGACGTGCAGGACAGCCTAGCCTGACCCCGCCTCGGCTGGCTTCGCCTCCGTGCCGAAGCGTCAGCGGCCTCAGCTTATCACCCTTCCCAGGCTGAGGCCGCTTGCCGCCTCAGTTCAGGCTCCGCGAGAGCAGGCGCAGCACGATCCCGAACAATTCATTCTGCGAGGAGATGCCGAGCCGCTGATAGGCGCGCTTGCGGTAAGTCAGGGTCGAATGCAGGCTGATGCCGAGGGCTTGCGAGATTGCTTCGGAGCTGAGCCCGAGCAGGATATGGCGGCAGACCTCCTGTTCGCGCGGCGTCAGCGTGGAGAGCGGCGCGCGCGTTGCGAATAGGGCGGCGAGGTTCTGGTCGGGCGTCGCGGCCTGCTGGAAATGCCGGGCGACGCTGGCGCCGATCGCGGGCGCGCTGGCCTGCAATCGCGCGCGCTCGGCATCGCCGAAGCGACCCTGGGAGGTGATGCGGTAGAAATTGACGTAGAAGCAGGTGTCGCCGGTCCAGATCGCGGTGGCGCATTTGTCGACGATGTCGGAATCGCTGAAGAAGATCTTGCGGTAGCGCGCGCCATACATGCGCGGTGCAAACGACGGCAGCATGATCGGCGCACCGGTCTCGGCTTCGAACAGCGCATCGCGATTGGGATCGGATTCGTGGAACTGGCCGGCGTAGGCCGCGCCAAGATCGCTGCCGGTCGGGATGTTGCCGGCATCGAGCAGGCAACGCGCCGCGCCCGAGCGTGTTAGCGCAAACACCATGCAATGGCCGACGCCGGCCTGGCGGCGCAGCGTGTCGATCAGGATTTTCGGGAAGTCGGGCCGGCCGATGGCGAGCACGGCGGGCGTGACATCGCCGTCGGCTGAAGTCGTGGACGTCCCGCGAGGGCGCATCGCCTTCTCCCTATCGCTTTTGACGTGGTCTACCAGCAATGGCGGCGCGCCGGAAGGCCGCTCTGCATGCAGACTGCGCGAAGGTTCGCCGAGCCGAATGGACCGATGCAGCCGCCCGAAATCACTTTCTTCGCAAGATCTGGTCCATTGACTTTCCCCGGGCCAGTTCGTCGATCAGCTTATCCAGGTAGCGGATTTCCCGCATCGTCGGCTCCTTGATGTCCTCCACCCGAACGCCGCACACCACGCCCTTGACGAGGGCACGCGAGGGGTTGATTGCGGGAGCCTCAGCAAAGAAGGTTTCAAAGTCCGTCTCCCTGTCCAGTTGGACTTGCAGTTCCTTCGGACCATAGCCCGTCAACCAAGACAGTATCTGATCGACCTCGGCCTTCGAGCGTCCCTTCTTCTCCGCCTTCGCAACATAGAGCGGGTAAACGCTGGCAAAGCTGGTCGTGTAGATCCGGTGTTTTGGCAACAGAGCCCCCTACCCGGCAGCTTTCGCCGGCGCCACGCTGATCGCCAGCTTGCCGTAGCGGTCGGTGAAGGCCTCGGTGTCGATCTCCTCCAGCTTGATCTCGCCGCTCATCACGCCCTGCTTCCATGCGGCCTGCGCCGGGTCGTTCTGGAATTCCGGCATCACCTCGCGGCCGAACAGCTCGAGCGATTCGCAGATGTGCTCGTGGCTGTTCTTGCCCGCCTGATTCAGCAGGATGACCTGGTCGATGTGCGAGGACTGGAAGCGCTTCAGCTTCTTGCGGATCGTCTCGGGCGAGCCGATCAGGCCGCCGCGCAAGGCCGCCTCCTGCGCCTCCGGATTGTCGCGCTTCCACTTGTTGTACTCGTCCCACATGTTGACGGTGTAGGGCGCGGGACGCTGGCGGTTCTGCGAGGCGCCGTAGAAGCGCAGCGCGAACTGGAAGAAGGTGGCGCCGTCGGCGCGCGCACGCGCCTCCTCATCGGTCTTGGCGCACATGAAGAACGACACCAGCGCCATGTTCGGGTTGATCTGATAGTCCGCGAGCTTGGTGAGCCGCTTGGTCATCGCGTTGTAATAGGCGTGCACCCAGGCATGCGCGGCATCGGCGCTGACGAACTGGAAGCCGAGCGCGCCAAACCCGTGACGGCCCGCACGCTCGATGGTCGGCAGCTGCGAGCAGGCCATCCACAGCGGCGGATGCGGCTTCTGCACGGGCTTGGGCACGACGTTGCGCAAGGGGATGTCGAAGTACTTGCCGTGATGCTCGCTGCCGGCATCCTTGAACATCGGGAAGATCGCCTGCACGGCCTCTTCAAACACCTCCTTCTTGGTCTCCATGTCGCGGCCGAACGGGGTGAGCTCGGTGATGGACGCGCTCTCGCCCATGCCGAACTCGCAGCGGCCGTTCGAGAGCAGGTCGAGCACGGCGACGCGCTCGGCGACGCGCGCCGGATGGTTGGTGGTGAGCTGGAGGATGCCGTGCCCGAGGCGGATGTTCTTCGTGCGCTGGCTGGCGGCGGCGAGGAAGGATTCCGGCGAGGGCGAGTGCGAATATTCCTCGAGGAAGTGATGCTCGACCACCCAGGCGTGGTCGTAGCCGAGCTTGTCGGCGAGCTCCATCTGCGAGAGCGCGTTCTGATAGAGCCTCAGCTCATCGCCGGCCACCCAGGGCCGCGGCAGTTGCAGCTCATAGAAGATGCCGAACTTCATGGCTTCGCTCTCCCGCTACCGTCTTGTTGTTGCGGGTATTGTATTGAGCGAGGCGATCCTGTCCACCCGCCGTCAATTCCGCGGCGTGGAAGAAGCTGGATCGCGAGCCGGCGCGCCTCAGACCACGTGTAGATGCTCGCTGACGGCCTTGGGCTCACCGAGCAGAGCCGCGAGAGCTGCGATCGCATCCTGGCCAGGCTCGGGCGTCGCCGCGACCGTCCGGAAATATTCGCCGCAGAACTCGGTCCATGCCTTGAGGTTGCTCGCGGGAACACCGATCACGAGGCTCTTGCCGGATTCGATGCCGTGGGCGATGAGATCGCGCAGCCCGCCGCCTTCGGCCTCGGCCTTGCCGAACTTGTTGAGAAAGACGATCTCGGCCTCAGTGAGTTGGGCCTCGACCAATTGCGCCGCTTCAAGCAGGCGCGGCGTGGACAGACGACAGGAGGTCGCGCCTGCGCCGAGATCCTCGGAGATCGACATCGCCCGGCCGGTGGCGAGCTCGTGCAGAACCATGTCGCAGCGCGTGCGACCCGGCTGGGGTACGTCCTCCTGGATCAGGCCGGCGAGACTCTTGCCCGAGCGGCGAAGCTCGGCGACGAGACCGGCGAACCACCGGTTCACCGCGGGACCTGAATCATAGACCAGGGCGACGCTGAGGGCGGCGGAAGGCCTTGCGGCATTGTCCGCCGTATCTCGGGATTGCTGAAGCATGTCCATCACCTCGCCGCCTTCGCCTTGGCGACGTCGGCATCCTGCAGGAAGTCAATCATGCGCTGCACGGGGCTGACCTCGTCGATATGGTCGAGCATGTCGCGATAGCCTTCCTGCGCCTTGGGCGGCAGCTTGTGCGCGATGCCCTGATGGCAATCGATGCAAGTCTTGCCTTGCGCGAACGCGGTCTGGTGCAGCTTGGACGCGCGCGGCTCCTGCACCGCATATTCCATGTGGTCGAACTTGTGGCAGTTGCGGCACTCGCGCGAATCCGTCGTCTTCATGCCGCGCCACACGCTCTTGGCGAGATCGATGCGGTGCGCGTTGAACTTCTCGGGCGTGCCGATGGTGCCGAGGATCTTGTGCAGCACCTCATTCGAGGCCTGGATCTTGCGGACCACCTTGTGGCTCCACTCCTTCGGCACGTGGCAATCCGGGCAACTGGCGCGGACGCCGGTGCGGTTCGAATAGTGCACTGTGTTGCGGTATTCGAGATAGACGTTTTCCTTCATCTCGTGACAGGAGATGCAGAACTGCTCGTTGTTCGTCATCTCCATCGCCCAGTTGAAGCCGCCCCAGAACAGGACGCCGGCGACGAATCCGACGACGACGATCAGTCCCCAGGCATAGCGCGCGGTCGGCGAGAAGAACCACCGCCACAGCCGCTTCAGGAGGCCCGGCCGCGCGGCGGCGACGGCGGCAGAAGTGCTGGTGTCCTGCATGTCAGCCTCACTTCGCCTGCGTCGCGTTCTGGAAGATGTTGCCGACCAGCGGCTTCGCGTCGGCCTGCGGCACGTGGCATTGCTGGCAGAAATAGCGGGTGCCGGCGACCTTATCGAGCCGCACGCCCTGGCGGTCGACGTAATGCGTCTCCGAGATCTTCGGCGCGTTCACCCGCGTGTTGCCGGGCCAGTCGTGGCAGCCCATGCACGCGTTGTTTTCCGTGGTGATCTGGTAGCCGTCGACCTTGTGAGGGATCAGCGGCGGCTGCTGGCGATAGGCGCGTTCGAAGCCGCTCGCCGGCACCGACTGCTTGGTCACGTCGGGCGGCGCCGACATTTCGGTCAGCGGGGCTTCGCGCAGCGCCTTGGGCTGCTTGGCCTCCTGCGCGAGCGGCCCCGACACTGCGAACGGAATTGCAAGTGCGACGGTCACGGCCGCCGCCGCGATCAACGGAATCAGTCGAACAAACGTCATGGGAGGTCCCTTTCAAGGACGGCCGGCTGGGAAGAGACGACGCGCGCCGCTGGCGATGGCGCGGTCATGGAGGGATCAGGACGCACCGCATTGCGGCCGCGCAGACCGAGATGAAAGACCTGCTTGGAGCAGACGTCGATACAGGCGCCGCAGACCGTGCAATCGCCCGCGGTGATGACCGGCGTGGCGCCGCTGCGCTCGCCCCTGAGTGCGGGGCTGATGACGTGCGGCTCGGGGCAGACGGCGAAGCAATCCATGCAGTCGTCGCAGGCGGCGCGGTTGTCGGCGGTGACGCGCAGCAGCGCGACCTTGCCGATCTGGCCGTAGAACGCGCCGACGGGGCAGAGATGGCCGCACCAGCCGTGCTTGGCGACGAGAAGGTCGAACACGAAGATCGCCGCCGTGCCGCCGGCCCCGAACCACAGGCCGAACACCAGCGCGCGATGCAGCGCCGTCACCGGGTTGATCAGCTCCCACGCGATCGACCCCGACAGCGCTGAGGCCGCGAGCACCGCGCCGACGAAATAGAGCCTGAGGTCGGGACGGATCTTGGCCGTGAAGGTGATGCCCAGCCGCCGCCTCAACCAGGCTGCCAGATCGGTCGCCGGATTGATCGGGCAGACCCAGGAGCAATAGGTCCGGCCCCCGAACAGGAGATAGGCGGCGAGCACGATGGCCGCGCCGATCACCGAGAGGCCCTCGGGCCAATGGCGCGCCGCGAGCGACTGCAGGAAGACGAAGGGATCGGTGAGCGGCAGCGTGCCGAGCGTCATCGACGAGGCCAGCGTGCCCTTGGCGATCCAGACGCCCAGGAACGGTCCCGACAGGAACAGCGCGAGGAAGAACAGCTGGCTGGTCCGGCGCAGCACGAGAAACCGCGAGGCCGCCCAGAGCCCCTTCTGCGCGCGCGCTTCGACATAGGGCCTGACATTCGCCGTCATGGCGTGCCCCCCTCGGGTCTGCGCACCGGCAGCTTGAGCGGCGCATCGACGAGGGCTCCGCCCGCCTTGGTCTTCTCTTCCCAACCGCGCTTGTAGTGCTCGTCCTGCTTCAGCGCGGCGACCTCGATCGGCAGCACCTTGATCGCGGAATCGGTCAGCACGCAGGACTTCTCGCACTTGCCGCAGCCGGTGCAATACTCGGCATGAACGACGGGCTCGAAGATCGCGTGCTTGGTCGTGCGCGCGTTATGCGAGATCTCGAGCGTGATCGCCTTGTCGATGGCCGGGCACACCCGATAGCAGACGTCGCAGCGCAAGCCTTGCAGATTGAGGCAGGTCTCGCGGCTGGTGATCACCGCGACGCCCATCTTAGCCTTCGCGATGTCGGTCAGCGCATGCTGAAGCGCGCCGGTCGGGCACGCCTTGACGCAGGGAATGGTGTCGCACATCTCGCAAGGAACGTTGCGAGCGACGTAGAACGGCGTTCCCACGGCGGGCCCGTCCGCCCAATCCGCAAGCCTCAATGTGTCGTAAGGACAGTCGCGAACGCAGAGACCGCAACGGACGCAGGCCGCCAGAAAGTCGTTCTCGGGCAACGCGCCCGGAGGCCGCAGCGTCTGCGCAGGTCTAGCCCGCGAGGACACGCCGAACGCAGTCAGCATCGTCGCGGCGACGGCTGCGCCGCCGCCGAAACGCGTCATATCCTGCATCGCCTTGCGACGGCGCGGATCGCGCGGGATGCCTGAGCTCGAATCCGACATGGCTCGTCCATCGAGGGTTTAGGCCGACGTCACGCGGCAGGCGCACTTCTTGAAGTCGGTCTCCTTCGAGATCGGACAGGTCGCGTCCAGCGTGAGCTGATTGGCGAGCTGGCTTTCGTCGAAGAAGGGGAAGTAGACGAGGCCGCGCGGCGGCTTGTTGCGTCCCTTGGTCTCGACCCGCGTCACCACTTCGCCGCGACGCGTCTGGATCTTGACCGGCTGTCCGCGCAGCAGCTTGCGCTCGGCCGCGTCATCCGGATGCATGAACAGCGTCGCGGCCGGCACGGCACGGTGCAGCTCGGGCACGCGGCGCGTCATCGAGCCGGAATGCCAGTGCTCCAGCACGCGGCCGGTGCACAGCCACAGATCGAACTCCTTGTCGGGCGTTTCGGCCGCCGGCTCGAACGGACAGAAGATGATGCGCGCCTTCTTGTCCGGCTTGCCGTAGAACGACACGCCCTCTCCCGGCTTGACGTAGGGATCGTAGCCTTCGCGGAAACGCCACAGCGTCTCCTTGTTGCTGACGACCGGCCAGCGCAGGCCGCGGGCCTGGTGATATTGCTCGAAATCCGCGAGGTCATGGCCGTGGCCGCGACCGAACTTGGCGTATTCCTCGAACAGGCCCTTCTGCACGTAGAAGCCGAACGCCGCGCTCTCGGAATTGTCAAAACCCTTCTGGCATTCGGTGACGGCGAACTTGTTCACCTCGCCGTTGCCATAGAGCACGTCGAACAGGGTCTTGCCGCGCATCTCGGGCTTCTTGGCGATCAGCTCCTCCGGCCAGACCTCCTCGATCTTGAAGTACTTGGAGAACTCCATCAGCTGCCAGAGATCCGAGCGCGCCTCGCCCGGCGCCTTCACCTGCTGGCGCCAGAACTGGGTGCGCCGCTCGGCATTGCCATAGGCGCCTTCCTTCTCCATCCACATCGCGGTCGGCAGGATGAGGTCCGCGGCCAGCGTCGTCACGGTCGGATAGGGATCGGAGACGACGACGAAGGCGGCCGGGTTGCGATAGCCGGGATAGCCCTCCTCGTTCATGTTCGGGGCCGTCTGCATGTTGTTGTTGCACTGGACCCAGTAGGCGTTCAGCTTGCCGTCCTTCAGCATCCGGTTCTGCAGCACGGCGTGGTAGCCGATGTTGCCGGGAATCGTGCCTTCGGGCAGCTGCCACACCTTCTCGGCGGTCTCGCGATGCTTCGGGTTGGTGACGAGCAGATCGGCCGGCAAACGATGCGCGAAAGTGCCGACCTCGCGCGCCGTGCCGCAGGCTGAAGGCTGGCCGGTCAGCGAGAACGGGCCGTTGCCGGGCTCGGAGATCTTACCCACCAGCAAATGCACGTTGTAGATCATGTTGTTGACCCACGTGCCGCGCGCGTGCTGATTGAAGCCCATCGTCCAGTAGGAGACGACCTTCTTCTTCGGGTCGGCGTAGAGCTTTGCGAGCCGCTCGAGATTCTCCTTCGGCACGCCCGACATCTTGTGGGCGTAGTCGAGCGTATAGGGCTCGAGCAGCCTCTTGTATTCCTCGAAGCCGATCTTGTCCTTGAAGCCGGCCGGATCGAGCGCGCCGTCCTTGCCGGCCTTGTGCGAGGCGTTGACCGCCTTGATTTCGAGGGCGTGGGTCGGGCGCAATCCGTAGCCGATGTCGGTCACCGTCGAGGCGAACTCGACGTGCTTCTCGACGAAGTCCTTGTTCACCGCGCCCGAATTGACGATGTAGTTCTGGATGTAATTGAGGATGGCGAGGTCGCTCTGCGGCACGAACACCATCGGGTTGTCGGCGAGCTCGAACGAGCGGTGCTCGAAGGTGGAGAGCACGTGGACCTCGCAGCCCTCATGCGTCAGCCGGCGATCGGTCAGGCGCGACCACAGGATCGGATGCATCTCCGCCATGTTCGAGCCCCAGAGCACGAACGCATCGGCGTGCTCGAGGTCGTCATAGCAGCCCATCGGCTCGTCGATGCCGAAGGTGCGCATGAAGCCGGTAACGGCTGAGGCCATGCAATGGCGCGCATTCGGGTCGAGGTTGTTGGAGCGGAAGCCGGCCTTGTAGAGCTTGGCGGCGGCGTAGCCTTCCCAGATCGTCCACTGGCCGGAGCCGAACATGCCGACGGTCGACGGCCCGCCCGCCTTCAGTGCCGTCTTCCATTTCTCGGCCATGAGCGTGAAGGCTGCGTCCCACGAGATCGGCGTGAAGTCGCCGTTCTTGTCGAACTTGCCGTTCTTCATGCGCAGCATCGGCTGGGTCAGCCGGTCCTCGCCGTACATGATCTTGGACAGGAAGTAGCCCTTGATGCAGTTGAGGCCGCGGTTGACCGGCGCGTCGGGATCGCCCTGCGTCGCCACGACCTTGCCGTTCTTGGTGCCGACGATCACGCCGCAGCCGGTGCCGCAGAAGCGGCACACGCCCTTGTCCCAGCGGATGCCGTCGGTCTTGCCCGGCTGTGCGCTCACAGCTTCCGGCAGCGTCACGCCGATGGTCGAGGCGGCAGCAACCGCTGCGGCCGCCTTCAACGCATCGCGGCGGGTCGCCGCGGCTTCATTCCCGTTTGTCGATTTCGTCACCATCGTCGGTCTCTCCGGCTCAACGGATCTCAAATTGCGGAAGCGCGCGCATGCGCGCCGGAATTCTGGCAGGCGCCGCCGCAGCACGCGGCGGGCCCGGTCTCGACGGCGCCCTCGTCGTCGGACGTATCGAAGGCGTGAAAGATCAGCGAGGCGCTGACGACACCGGGCAGGCGATGCATGGCGGCGATCTGGTCGATCGCGAGCGAGGCCGACGTGTCGATCACGGTCAGCGCAAGCCGGTTGTCGCCGGATGAGGCCTCCAGCTCGACGCCGGGCAGCGCCAGGATCCGGTCCGTCAGATCGCGCGCGGAGTCCGGCGCAAGATAGACGGCAACGCCGCAGATGTTGGTGGTTTCAGCCATTGTGCACGACCAGGTTTGCAAGTTCGGATACCAGCGCGATCCGGTCCCGCGGCGCGAGCGCGATGGCCTCGACCGGGCAGACCGGGATGCAATCGCCGCAGCCGGTGCAGGCCGCAGCGTCGACCACCGCGCCCAGCTTCTCGCGCGACAGAATGCGGATGGCGGAATGCTCACAGGCTTCGACGCAACGGCGACAGACCACGCCATGTCGTTCCACGCAGGCACTCGCGCTGGAGACGGTCGCCACCTGTTCGGGACGCGTCGCGTCGACGCGCGGCGCAAGCGCGTCGCGGCCGGATGCGAAAGGCAGAACGGCAGAAAACAGTGAACGTCGTGACATTGGTCTCGGCATATCCGAATCCCCACGGGCAGACCCGTGTTCAGGAATTTTCCAGGAGAATGCGCCCCATCGGGCACACCTCGGTCGACGCCGTTGTCACCGCTGCGGACCATAGGTTCGTGCTGTCCAGATCGCATTGCGCTAGATCAAGCGGCGGTCCCGACAGGCGCAAGCAACGATTAACCTGCGTGCCGTTTGCCGCATGAAATTGCGCGAGCCGGGCCAGGCGTTTACTTCGCCTTCACCCCCGCTGTGATGAGGCGGATTCGCAAGCCGGGAAGCGGGCCATGGCAAGCCGACGACCGCGTGCAAGGGACGGCTCCACGGCAGCGGTTCAAGGAGGCCAGGACGGCCGCCGCCGCCTCGATTCTCGCTGCTGCATCCGGCTTGAAAGCGGGGGTCGAATGGTTACCTTGGAGGGAGGCGAATCGCCGGGCGTCGCCCCCCCCCCTCAAGACAGACATGCCGACATTCACTCCGCATCAGGACGCCGCGCTCAAAGCCGTCGGCGACTGGCTCAAAGCAAAACCCGGCCGGAACGGCACGCCGCAGGTGTTCCGCCTGTTCGGCTTTGCCGGCACCGGCAAGACCACGCTGGCCCGGCACATCGCCGACGGCGTCGACGGCGACGTGAAGTTCGCCGCCTTCACCGGCAAGGCCGCGCTCGTCATGCGCAACAAGGGCTGCGACGAGGCCTCCACCATCCACTCGCTGATCTACCGCGCCCGCGAATCCGGCGAGGAGCAGCCGAGCTTCGAATTGTGGGACGACGCGCCGGCCTCGAAGGCCAAGCTGATCGTGATCGACGAATGCTCGATGGTCGACGCCGAACTGGGGCGCGACCTGATGTCGTTCGACTGCCCGCTGCTGGTGCTGGGCGATCCCGCGCAGCTGCCGCCGATCCAGGGCGGCGGCTTCTTCACCAACACCACACCGGACGCGATGCTGACCGAGGTGCACCGCCAGGCGCAGGACGACCCGATCGTGCGGATGTCGATGGATGTGCGCGAAGGCCGCGAGCTCGACATCGGCCGCTACGGCGAGAGCGAGGTGGTCTCGCGCAAGGAGCTCGACCCCGACCGCGTCATGGGCGCCGACCAGGTTCTGGTCGGCCGCAACAACACGCGCCGCGCCTACAACATGCGGGTGCGCCAGCGCCAGAACATCGAGGACGTCTTCCCGGTCGCCGGCGACAAGCTGGTGTGCCTGCGCAACAACCGCAAGAAGGGCCTGTTCAACGGCGGCCTGTGGCGCGTGAAGTCGCGCAACACCTCGCGCTCGAAGTCGCACATCCTCTCGATGCGGCTGTCACCTGACGAGGATTTCGGCCACAAGGTGACGAAGGTTTCCGTGCGTGCCGATTGCTTCGAGGGCGGCGTCGAGGCAATCGCCTGGGAGCAGCGCAAGCCCTATGACGAGTTCGACTACGGCTACGTGCTGACCGTGCACAAGTCGCAGGGCTCGCAATGGGACGATGTCGTGCTGTTCGACGAGAGCTTTGCGTTCCAGGACTCGCGGGCCCGGTGGCTGTACACGGGGATCACGCGGGCCGCAAAAAGGTTGAGTATTGTGGTTTAGGATTCCGCTGCCGTAGGGTGGGCAAAGGCGCAAGGCGCCGTGCCCACGATCTCTCTCCATAAGCAATGAACGCGTGGGCACGCTTCGCTTTGCCCACCCTACGGCACCCCAGATGAGGCGCGAGTATTCCCCTCATCTCCCCGCGACAAAATAAAAATCCTCGCGTCCCGGCGGGGAGCCGTAGGTGAACGGCTGCTGCTCGTGCTTCGTCGCCGCCCAGACGTCGTCGCGGATGATGTCGAACAGTTTCCGGACCTCGACGCGGGGCTGCTTGATCTCGCGGGCGAGGGCGGTGGCGAACGGGCTGTTGGCGGCACCATCGCCGTCCATCGCGGTCTCGCCGTGCTTGGCGGCGTAGACCACCATGAAGCCGGCACCGGGCTCGATGTTGGAAAAGCCCTTGTCGACCAGCTTCAACGACAGCGTACGCTGCATGGTCGGCGCGAACGGATTGTCGCGGCAGGCATCGAGCACCACGAGACGCATTTTTCGCGCGGCACCAACCGCGGCGATGACCTGCTCGAGGGCGACGGCCTGCGTTTCGGCATCCTTGTCGGCGGCGAGCTTGGCGTCGACGGGAACGAGATAGTTCACCCCGCCGATCTCGAAGCCGTGGCCGGCGTAATAGACCACGGCCCAGTCGGCCTTCTCCGCTTCCTCCGCGAAGGCCTTCAACGCGTCAAAGAACTTGTCGCGGGTGAGGTCACTGACGGAGATTACGGTCTGGAATCCGACGTCACGCAGCACGCTCGCGATCAGCTTGGAATCGCGCGGCGGATTGGGCAAAGCGTGGACGTTCTTGTAGGCGCCGTTGCCGATCACCAGCGCGACGCGGCGCCCCGTCGCTCCGGCCGGCGCCTGCTGCGTCAGCGCGGCGAGCCGATCCTGTGCGATGGCACGGGCGCGGGCGACGTCGGGCTCGTCGAACCTCGTCAACGAATAGGCCGCGGCGCGATAGTCTGCGCGTGCCTGGGCGAGATCCTTCTTGCGCTCGTAGATCTGGCCGCGGCCGGAATGCGCGCGGATGTTGTTCGGGTTGATCTGGATGGCCGTGTTGTAATCCTTCAGCGCGGCATCGAGGTCGCCCTTCATCATGCTGACATCGGCGCGATTGTTGATCGCATAGACGTTCTTCGGCTGCCGCTCGATCAGGCCGTTGCAGTCGGCAAAGGCCTGATCGAACTTGCGCATCATGCCGTAGGTGATGCAGCGATTGCTCGCGATCTGCGGCGCGGACGGGTCGATCTTCTCGGCCTCGGCAAAGTCGGCGATCGCGCCGTCGAAATCCTTCAGCAGCGTGCGCGCGCGGGCGCGATTGGTCCAGCCCAGCAGGAATTTCGGCGTGTACTTGATCGACAGGCTGAAATCGTCGATGGCGCTCTGCATCGCGCCGCGCCGCGCGTAAATGACGCCGCGGTTGTTGTAGGGGACACCGTAGGCCGGCCGCTTCTGCAGGGCGAGGTTGTAGTCAGCCATGGCGAGGTCCTCTTTGCCCTTGCGCTCATAGGCGAGGCCGCGCAGGTTGAGGGCGATGACGTAGTCCGGATCGAGATCGAGCGCGATGGACAGGGTCTCGATCGCCTGGTCGTAATCACGCTTGTTGAGCTGCGTGTTGCCGCGCGCGGTGAGCGCGATCGCCTTGTCCTTGCCACCGACCTTGTCGGCCTTCAGCAGGTCTTCGCAGGCGCTCGCGCGGGCCTGGGCGTCCGCCTGGCGATCGCGGCAGATGGTGAGGTCGTCGGCTTGCGGATCGGCCGCCGCGCTCGACACGCCGGCGGCCAGAATGACAAGGGTCAGGAAAGCCGCGCGCAACATGGTGTCAGCCTGCTCCAGCCAGCAAGTTGTTCTTGAGTCGATTATCGACCGCCCGGGTTCATCTAGCGCGGAGTTCCCGGTCTCGCCAAGGCGTGCGCTCGCCGGGCCGTCCCGGGCGGCTCATTTCACGGACTCGTGTCCGCGCCGTCGTAACAATCGGCGGCTGCGTCCGTATCTCGGGTGATGCGAAAAGGCGGCCGGGCAGGCTGTTCGCCCGGCCGTCCCCGCCGTAGACTGTCAGACCTTCCGAAAGAGGATCGCCATGCGCCGACCTGTCCTGTTGTCCCTGCTCGCCGCAACCACCGCCCTCGGGCTTGCCTTCGCGATGCCGTCCCGGGCTGCGGAGGAGGCGGTCGTGATCCCCGCTCCGGCCATGGACGCGGCGCCCGGAAACGGAATCCAGACCGCCGTGATCGCCGGCGGTTGCTTCTGGGGCGTGCAGGGCGTCTTCCAGCACACCGCTGGCGTCGTCAACGCGGTTTCCGGCTATGCCGGCGGCACCAAGGCGACCGCCGACTACCAGACGGTCTCGAGCGGCCGGACCGGCCACGCCGAGTCGGTCGAGATCAAGTACGACCCGAAGAAGATCTCCTACGGCAAGATCCTCCAGATCTACTTCTCGGTGGTGCACGACCCGACCCAGCTCAACCGCCAGGGCCCGGACACCGGCCCGCAATATCGCTCTGCGATCTTCACCACCTCGGACGAGCAGAAGAAAGTGGCGGAGGCCTATATCGCCCAGCTCAACGGCGCCAAGGTGTTCAGCAAGCCGATCGTGACCAAGGTCGGCGCGCTGGAGGCGTTCTACCCGGCCGAGGCCTACCACCAGGACTATCTGACGCTGCATCCGAACCAGCCCTACATCGCCTATAACGACCTGCCGAAGGTCGAGAACCTGAAAAAGCTGTTCGCGGATAACTATATTGAAAAGCCGACGCTGGTGAGTGCCAGCAAAGCCACCAACTGAGATCACCGCGAACAAGATCACTGAAAAAACGGGAGACCCATGCCCGACATCAAAACGAAAACCACCGACGACAAGGTCATCAAGAGCGAGGAGCAGTGGCGGCGCGAATTGTCGCCGATGCAGTACGCGGTGCTGCGCGAGAAGGCGACCGAGCGTCCCTTCTCGGGCGAATATGAGCACGACCACCGCGCCGGCACCTATGTCTGTGCCGGCTGCGGCAATGTGCTGTTCGAGTCGGACGCCAAATTCGATTCCGGCTGCGGCTGGCCGAGCTTCACCGCGCCGGCCGTCGAGAGCCATATCGACGAGGAGCGGGACGTCAGCCACGGCATGATCCGCACCGAGGTGCTCTGCTCGAAATGCAGCGGCCATCTCGGCCATGTCTTCCCGGACGGCCCCGGGCCGACCGGCCTGCGCTACTGCATCAACTCCGCCGCTTTGAAGCTGGAGCCGAAATAATCGCCCCGTGGGTTCCCGCATGGAACCCAACCGCGCGATGTGCTTTTCTACTCTGGCGGTGCGGCCGATCATCGCATCTTGGCGGCCGCCAGGGAGGAAGCCATGTCACTCGGGACCATCCTGATCATCCTGGTGATCATCTACCTGCTCGGTGGTCTGTCCGGCCGCGTGGGCGGTTATGGCTATGGCCTGGGCCATTCCGGCATGGGGATTGGCGGCGTCGTGCTCGTGGTGCTGGTCGTCCTGTTGCTTCTTGGCAAGCTGTAAACCACATAACACATTGAAATAATTTAGATTTTATCGTCCGCGGACCTGCCATGCGCGGATTCATCATCTCCCATCGCAGGGGTCGCATTTTTGTCAGATAAGCCTATATTAGGGGGCGAAAATGACATGTGCGGCGGGCCCGCTCGATTACGGCCGCTGCCCTCCCAAACCCCACGCGCTTAAAGCCCCAGAGAAGATCACGAGGTCTTTGACCATGCGTCCACTGCGTCCGTTCAACTTCAACACCTCCGCCGAACTCTTCCCCGCTGCGATCCGCAAGAAGAAGCGTGCCGGCTTCACCTATCGCCGGTTTGGCACCGCGGCCGAGGCCGTGCAGTTCGCGATGGAGCAGTTGCCGACGGACTCGCTGAACGGCGCCTATCTCCAGGTCGAGGAAGCGCGTTTCGACCAGAACGGCATCCGCTCGCTCTACGAGAGCGAAGCCTTCCCGCTGCCCCGCCGTCCCAAGCCGGCCGCGGCCGCCGAGACCGACGCCGACGCGGCGTAAGTTTCCGCAAAACCTTCGATGTGCGCAAAGGGCGCGATGGCCGAAAGGTCGTCGCGCTCTTTGTGTTTGGGGGGGCGTCCCCTCGCCTATGGAAATAAGCTGAAGATTCTCGTGCCCCGGACGCAGCGCAGCGCTCCTTCAGCGATGCGCTGCAGAGCCGGGGCCCACGCATCGACGTTCCCCTTGGCTCCTGGGTCCCGGCTCGGCGGCGCAGCGCTTGCGCGCCGCGCCTTGTTCGGGACACGAACGAGGGTGCAGGGAGACAAAAGTCGCTACATCCTTGGCTGCTTGTCGAGCCAGCGGCGGAGCAGGCGCACGTTGCGCATGTTGGCGCGGAACATGACGTCGAAGGCATCGCCGGCGAACGGGACCATGCCGACCACGCCGTCGAGCGCGACATTGCCGAGCATGCGTGCGGTGATGTACCAGGGCGCGCCCAGTGCGCGGGCCTCGCGCACCAGCCACAGCGAGATCGCCGTGGTGATGATGTCGCCGACGACGGGGATCAGCCCGATCAGCCCGTCGATGCCGTAGCGGATGTTGGTCCCGGGCAGGATGAAGGCGACGTCGAGCAGCTTTGCGATCGCCTCGAGCCGCGCGATGCGCTGCTCGCGCGTCAAATTGCCGAACGGGCTGCCCTGGCCGAATTCGAACCGGAATTCGCGAAACCCCTGCTCCAGCGTCTCGGGGCGGATTTCGCGGCCGTCCTGGTCGATGATCGGCCCGCGGGCTTCAGCGCCCGAAGCAGTCGCGCGCGCACCGCTCCCCGAACGGGACCGGCGTGGAGCGAGAATATCGTCGTCGGACATGGTCATGGCCTCGAGGAAACGCGCCGGCGCGGCGGAAGTTGCTGCGCCGCGCCCGAACGTCGCGCGCTCAGGTCGGCGCCGCCACCGCTTGCGGCTCCTTGATGTATTTATGCACGAGCCAGGACGACATCACCGCCGGCACGAAGCCGACGAGGCCGTACAGGATGAACTGCACGGCACCCGAATCCGGCCCGCGCGAGCTGTAGGTGAGCGAAGCCAGCACGAACGCGAACAAGCCGACCAGCAGCATCCGCAAGCTCGGGCCGATCCGCCTGATGTGGAGCAGGATGTCGTCGATCGCGCCGATCATCAGCGAAGGCAGCAAGCCGAACAGATAGCTGTATTGCAGGGTCTTGAAGAACACCGCGAACAGCTTGCCGACCTCGCCGAGACTGGTCTGGGTCCAATACCCGGACTGATAGGTCGTGGTCAGCAGCAACAGGAACCCGCCGACGAACGGGCCGAGCAGCGCAAACACCAGATAGCGTTTCATCAAACACCCTCACACTTCTCCGGTGGTTATAGCAGCGCCGCGGGAACCTTGAACAGCGGGGGGGCCGGCTCCCCGAGGGGAACAAGTGGCAAGGCGACGAGTTCATGCAGGACCTGAATTTATCCCTGGCAGATTGGAGCGCCGATGGCCCGCAAAATTATCCTCGCGACGATCACGCTGGCGGCCCTGACCCATCTTTCGGCGGCACCCGCTTTCGCCCAAGGCCACATGGGCACGCCGCAAGAGCAGAAAGCCTGCTCGCGGGACGCATCGCGCTTTTGTCGCAAGGATCTCGGCAACGACATGGCCGTTCAGGGCTGCCTGCAGGCCAACCGGGCCAAGCTGTCGCGCTCTTGCAGCAAGGTCTTCCAGAGCCACGGCATGTGAGGACCTCGACATCCCCCGACGAACGGAGAGGGAAGCCATGTTGCGCGACGAACAACTCTCGATCCTCAGGGACATCAGTCAATCCGTCGCCTTCGCCGACGATCGTCAAGGCAAGATGGGGCAACTGATCGCCGACGGCTACGTGATGAAGGACGGCGACCTGTTCGAGCTCACGGCCAAGGGCGTCACTGCCGTCGAGGAGCACGCCGCCGCGCTCGGCACGAGCGACATCGAACAAGCGGGCGCATCCTCCGATCGGCTGATCTGATCGCGTGCGCACGCATTGTGCGTGACGTCCACGCAACAATTGCAATTTCCTTCATGCCGACCATTGCGGCCGCGCGACAATGGCGCATACTTCGCTCGGGCGGCGCAGCACTTTTCGATTCGAACAATCAAGAAATCGAGCGACCACATGCGGGACTGAGCTCCCGGCGTGAAGGCTGTGACATGCGGCAGATCAAGTCGCGTGCGGCGTCCCAATAACCAAGTGGCTCAAGCCCACGGGAACTCGGGGATCCATTCTGCATGACACGCACTCAGACCATCGCCTCGCCTTTGAAGACCACCGCTTCGCTGCTCGCCGTCGCAACCACCGCCATCGCGCTCCAGACCTCACCCGGCCTCGCCTTCTCCTCCGAAGCGCAGCAGATGTGCACGGGCGATGCGATGCGGCTGTGCTCCAGCGAGATCCCCGACATCCCCCGGGTCAGGGCCTGCATGGTCAGGAACAAGGCGCAGGTCAGCCCCGGCTGCCGCGCCGTGATGGACCGCGAGGCCACCGCATCGGCATCGCGCAAGCGGGAAGCGGCGGCGCAGTAAAGATTCATCCAGATTGTCCGAGGCGGTGCGCAGCACCGTCCCCGGAAGCCATCGATCTACGTCACCCGCTGTGCGATGGATTCCGGGTTCGTGCTTCGCACGCCCCGGAATGACAGCAACAGCTCAGTCGCCCCACTGCGCGAAGGCGTCGTTGAAGGCGCGCTCGCCGGGGGCGCCCTTCTCGATGGCGATGATGGCGCGGCGCTGGTTGGCGTAGACCAGCGGCACGTCGAACCAGGAGCGCTCCTTCAGGAGCTGGACGTTGCGGCTGCGGTCGGCGTCGACATTGGACAGGCCGACCAGGAAGAAGCCGTCGGTGACCTTGACCGCGAGCCCTGCGAGCGGCGTGCCGCGCGCCTGCTCGTTCGACTTCATCAGGATGCCCGGCACGTTGGAGACGCTGCCGCCCGGAAAATCCGGCGGCAGGATGAAGGTCAATTCCGCGGTGTGGCTCGCCGGCAGCGAAGAGTCGGTGTTGCGGCGGAACGACATCGTCATCTTGAACTTGCGGTCGGGGATCTCGATGTCGGCGCGCACGGCGACGTCGGCCTTCTGGGTGCCGGAGGCCTTGATCGGCTCCAGCCGCCACACCACCGAGCCGACATATTGCTTGCCCTTCGGATCGGAGGGATCCTCGTCATAGAGCACGACCTTCTGCGCCACCGGCGCGACCGGCTGGTCGCTCGCCGAGGGCTGGCCGACGCGATCGGGGATCTTCGGCTTGGTCTGCGGCTGCGAGGTATCCTTCGGCGCCTCTACCACCTGGGTCGGCGATGACTTGAACAGATTGGTCGCGGTCTTAACCAGCGACTCGCGCGCGACAATTCCGACGCCGACCAGGATCAGGACGATGCCAAGGGCGATCGCACTCTTGAACGGGAACGCGGAGCCGCGGCGCTTGGGCTTCTTGCCGTCGCGGTCGAGCACCGGGATGTGCGGGCGCGCCGAGGCCGGCCGCGGCGCATAGCGCTCAGCCTCCTCGATCGACTCGTCATAGGAATAAGGCGCCTCGCCTTCGCCGACGCGGCTTTCCAGGCTCGGCTCCAGCCGGTCGAATTCCGGCGAGGGCGAGGGCACGTTGGCATAGGTGCGGCGTGCGGCGCGGCTGGCCTGCGCGGCGGCGCCGCCGAGATCGTTGGCATCGGCGGTAATGTCGCGGAAGCCGCGCACGCCGGGAGCGGGCGGCAGCGCCGGCGGCGGTCCGACGTCCGGCGGACGGCGGCCACCCGCGCGATC
>NZ_CAKZJO010000107.1 GCF_936943645.1 uncultured Bradyrhizobium sp.
GCATCACAGCTTCGTCGCGGAACGCGACAGCAGCTTCCACTCGTCGCCCTGCTTCAGCCAGTTCATCAGGATGTGAAGGCTGTTTGCCACTTTCTGTCCGCCGGTCGTCATCTCGGCCTGCCAGTGGAAGCGCACGACCGCGGCGGGACCGACGATCTTGATGGTTGGGTCCTTGTACGCAATCGACAAGAATTCGGTCTTGCCGTCGGTGGCGTTGGCGATGAAGGCCGCCTTGTCCTCGAGGAAGCCGTTGGAATGGCTGTAGCTCAGTTCGTCCGCGCACAAAGCACCGAGTGCCTTCGGATCTGCCGCGATCTGGGCGAGGCGAAATGCTTCGACGTTCTTTGCCACCGCCTCGTAGTCCGTCGTGGCGGCATGATCGCGATTCAATGTCATCATATGCTCCATACCTGATCTTGCGCCCACTTTCCTTCTCCCCTTGCGGGAGAAGGTGGCGCGAAGCGCCGGATGAGGGTATCTATCCCTTCGCACGATCGTTCGTGAGGAGAGATACCCCTCACCCGTCTCGCCGCGAGCCAACCTCTCTCACAGGGGAGAGGGTGAGTAGGTGCATCACAGCTTCGTCGCGGAACGCGACAGCAGCTTCCACTCGTCGCCCTGCTTCTGCCAGTTCATCAGGATGTGAAGATTGGTCGGCACTTTCTTCCCATCGGCCGCCATCTCCTGTTCCGCGACCCAGTGGAAGCGCACGATTGCTGCTGGACCGACGACCTTGATGGTCGGGTCCTTGTAGTCGATCGACAGGAATTTCGACTTGCCGTCGGTGGCGTTGGTGATGAAGGTCGCCTTGTCCTCGACCTTGCCGCTGGAATGACTGTAGCTCAGATCGTCCCAGCACAGCGCGCCGAGCGCCTTGGGATCGGCCGCGATCTGGGCGAGGCGGAAGGCCTCGACCTTTTTCGCCACCGCCTCTTCGTCTGCCGAGGCGGCGAGCGCCGGTGCAGAGAGCGCAAGCGCGGATACCGCGAGAGTCGAAAGAGCCAGGTCGCGTCGGTTGATCATCGTTTCCTCCTTTTTGATCTTGCAAGGAGTGTTGCAGCCGCGCGCGGCTTTGTCGAGTGGCGCATTGTCGTCATGTCGAGGCGTCATTGCGCGCGAGAGGCCGTATTGATACGTCTTTCGCATCGATGCGTCGCGGATTTGGGAAAGTAGGGAAATGATCGAGGCAATCGGCAGGGCATTGTTGTTCGACATCGATGGCACACTCGCCAACACCGACCCGCTGCATCTCAAGGCGTTCAACCAGGTGCTGGGACCTCGAGGCCACGTGTTCGATCACGCGCGCTTCTCCAGGGAGCTGCAGGGCTTCGCCAATGTGTCGATCGGCGAGCGCTTCTTGCCCGACGAAACGCCGGCGCGGCGCGCCGAGATCCTCGCCGAGAAGGAGGAGGTTTTCCGCACGCTCGTGGCCGGGCAGATCGAGCCGTTGCCGGGGCTGATGGCGCTGCTCGACCGCGCGGATGCGGCCGGCGTGCCCATGGTTGCCGTGACCAACGCGCCGCGTCTTAACGCCGAGCTGCTGCTGGCGGGCCTCGGCATCACCGAGCGGTTCAAGGCAATCGTGATCGGCGACGAGCTGCCGTACGGCAAGCCGCATCCGCTGCCCTACCAGGAAGGGCTGCGCTTCGTCGGCGGCAGCGCTGCGGCCTCGGTCGCGTTCGAGGATTCGCGCTCCGGCGTGCAGTCGGCCGCCGCCGCCGGCATTCCGACGATCGGAATCCGGACCAGCCTCAGCCATGCCGATCTGGTTGGCGCCGGCGCCGTCGGCTCCGCAAGCGCGTTCGACGATCCGGACCTGCTCGCGCGCCTAGCCACCGCGATGGCATGGCGAACCCTCATCCGTTAACCGTGATCGGCGTCCGCATTGACCGAGGGCGCGAACCGCCGCACCATGCCGCTTTCTGATTTGAGGCCCTTGCCGTGACCGGACTGACCCATCGCCAAGCCGAAATCCTCAACATCGCGCGGGCCTCGGGCCGGGTCATGGTCGAGGAGCTCGCGCGCCGCTTCGAAGTCTCGGCGCAGACCATTCGCAAGGATCTCAACGACCTCTGCGAGCGGAGGTCGCTGACCCGCATCCATGGCGGCGCCATCATCGCCTCCGGCGTCGAAAACCTCGCCTATGAGGCGCGGCGCTTCGTCGCCGCCGACGAAAAGAAGGCGATCGGAGCCGCCGCCGCGTCCCTGATCCCGAACGGCTGCTCGCTCTTCATCAACATCGGCACCACGACCGAGGAGGTCGCGAGCGCGCTGACCTCGCACGAGGATCTCCTCGTCATCACTAACAATCTCAACGTCGCGATGCTGCTCTACCGCCATCCGCGCATCGAGGTGGTGGTCGCCGGCGGCACGGTCCGGCGCGCCGACGGCGCCGTGGTCGGCTCGACCGCGACGCAACTGATCGGCCAGTTCAAGGTCGATTACGCCATCATCGGCGCCTCCGCGATCGACGAGGAGGGCGCGCTGCTCGACTTCGACTATCGCGAGGTGCAGGTCGCGCAGGCCATCATCGCCAATGCCCGCACCGTCATGCTGGTCGCCGATTCCACAAAGCTGCGCCGCAGCGCGCCGGTGCGCATCGCCCACATCACCCAGATCCAGACCTTCGTCACCGACCAGGAATTGCCCGAACGCCTCGCCACGATCTGCCACAGCAAGGGCATCGAGGTGGTGGAAGCGCTGCCGAAGGGCGCGGACATCGACGATGCGCCGGCCGAGGTGCAGGACGCTGCACCGGAAGCCGCGCCGGTGGTGCGGCTGCGATAGGGCTCAAGCGCCGTCCCATGGATTGAATAGCGTGACACCACACGCCGCAAAATCCTTCACATTGCGTGTGACGAGCGTGAGGCCATGCGCGAGGGCCGTCGCCGCGAAGAAGCCGTCCATCACGGACAATGCAATGCCGCTCCTGCGGCTTTGGGCCATCAGGTCGCCCCAGTGCTCCGCCACCGCGGGGTCTATCGGCAAGACACGTTCGGCAAACCGCGCCGGGAGATCATGCGCAAGCCATGCGGCCAGCGCCGTGCGACGGCGGCCATCTTCCAGCAATGCGATGCCGCGCCGAAGCTCCGCGATGGAGGCAACACTGATGAACGCACGATCTTCGTCGATCGTATGAAGCCAAGCCAAGACTTGCGGCGAGGGTGTCGGCCGCTGGACCTCGGACAGCACATTGGTGTCGAGCAGCAAGTTCACGGCATCTCATTGCGCGCTGCGTCGTGCACCCGTTCGAGCTCGAGCTCAGCGCCGCGCAACGGCGAGGCCAGCAGGAATTCAGCCAACGTGCCTCGGCGTGCGGTCTTGCGCGCCCATTCCTCGGCGGAGACGACAACCGCGTTGGGTTTGCCATGGCGGGTGATCACCTGTGGACCGGCTTGAGCGCGATCAATTACCTCGGATAGCCGCGCCTTCGCGTTGGCCAGCGTCCACGTGTCATCAGCGGAAAGCGCATCAGGTGCAGTATAGCGATCGGCCATGCGAAAAACCAATATGACTACTATGACCATAACCCTGTTAAGCAGGCTAATCAACCGACGTATTGCCTCTCAGATTGTCGGGTGAACTGCTCGTTTCCGCATCGAACTGCTCCCCAAAAAGTTCTGCTTTCGCTTCCTTTCGCCTCTCTTTCATCTTGCTTTCGTTTTTTGGTGTGATCTAATCAAAAACGAAAGTAGCCGCTCGACGGAACGAGCGGTCTTCGGGGGATGCGTCTGTTGGAGCGTATTTTCGACCTCGCCATCATCGGAGGCGGTGTTAACGGTTGCGGTATCGCGCGCGACGCGGTGGGCCGCGGCAATACCGTTTTCCTGTGCGAAATGAACGATCTGGCGAGCGGGACATCGTCCTGGTCGACCAAGCTGGTGCATGGCGGCCTGCGCTATCTCGAATATTACGAGTTTCGGCTGGTCCGCGAGGCGCTGATCGAGCGCGAGATTCTCTGGGGCATCGCACCCCACATCATCCGTCCCCTTCGTTTCGTTCTGCCGCACCATGCTGGCCTGCGGCCCGCCTGGCTGCTGCGGCTCGGCCTCTTCCTCTACGACCATATCGGCGGCCGGCATCTGCTGCCGGCGACCCGCTCGGTCGACCTCAGGCGCGACGAGGTCGGCAAGCCGCTGATCCCGAATCGCTACAGCCGCGCCTTCGAATACTCCGACTGTTTCGTCGACGACGCGCGTCTCGTCGTCCTCAATGCGCGCGATGCCGCCGACAAGGGTGCCGAGATTCGCACCCGCACCCGTGCAACGGATATCAGGCAGTCCGACGGCCTCTGGACCGTGAGCATGGTCAACACGCTGACCGGTGAGCGCTCGCAGATCCAGGCAAAGGCTCTGGTCAATGCGGGCGGACCCTGGGTCGAGGACGTGCTCGGCCGCGGCGCCGGCGTCAATGCGAAAGCCAAGGTGCGCCTGGTGCAGGGCTCGCACATCGTGGTCAGGAAGCTCTACGACCACGACCGCGCCTATATGTTCCAGAACGCGGACGGCCGCATCATTTTCGTGATCCCGTATCAGGACGATTTCACCCTGATCGGCACCACCGATCGCGACTATGACGGCGATCCGGCCAAGGTGAAGGCGACGGCTGAGGAGATCGAATATCTCTGCACGGCAGCGAGCGAATACCTGGCCAAGCCCGTGAAGCCGGACGACGTGGTCTGGACCTATTCCGGCGTACGTCCGCTCTATGACGACGGCGCCAGCGAAGCCAAGGCCGCCACCCGCGATTACGTGTTCGAGCTCGACACGCCCGGCGGCGTGCCGCTGCTGTCGATCTATGGCGGCAAGATCACCACCTATCGCCGTCTCGCCGAAGAGGCGCTGGAACGGCTCGCGCCCTATCTTCGCAGCGCAAAGGCGCGCGAGGGGTGGACCGGCAAGGCCTCGCTGCCGGGCGGCGACATGAGCGTCTCCGACGTCGATGCCCTGATCGCCGAGCTTCAGCGCGGCTATCCCTTCCTCAGCCACGAGCACGCCCGCAGGCTCGCACGGGCCTATGGAACCCGGGCCGCGAAGCTGCTCGGCGATGCGAAATCGGCGGCCGACATGGGCCAGGCCTTCGGTGCCACGTTGACCGAGCGCGAGGTTCGCTACCTCGTGGCCAATGAATGGGCCGTCACTGCGGAAGACGTGGTCTGGCGCCGGTCCAAGCTCGGCCTGCGACTATCTGCCGACGAGATCGCCGTGCTGGACGACTGGATCAGGACCCACGTCGTGCCGCAAAGTCCCCTGCTGGAAGCGGGAGGACGCCCATGACCGTGACACTCGACCACGTGACCCGGACCGTCGAGGGCGTTCCGCACATCCGCGATGTCTCGCTGACGCTTGAGAGCGGCACGTTGAACGTGCTGCTCGGGCCGACGCTGTCCGGCAAGACCTCGATCATGCGGCTGCTCGCCGGCCTCGACAAGCCGACCAGCGGCAAGGTGGTGGTGAACGGCAAGGACGTCACCGGCGCCGACGTGCGCCAGCGTTCGGTGGCGATGGTCTACCAGCAGTTCATCAACTACCCCTCGCTGACGGTCTACGAGAACATCGCTTCGCCCCTGCGCGTGCAGGGCAAGCCGCGTGACGAGATCGAGGCGCGCGTCGCCGAGGCCGCAAAGTTGCTGCGGCTCGAACCGTTCCTGAAGCGAACCCCGCTCCAGCTCTCCGGCGGCCAGCAGCAGCGCACCGCGATCGCGCGCGCGCTGGTCAAGGGCGCCGATCTCGTGCTGCTCGACGAGCCGCTCGCCAATCTCGATTACAAGCTGCGCGAGGAGCTGCGCGCCGAGCTGCCGCGTATCTTCGAGGCCTCAGGCGCGATCTTCGTCTATGCCACCACCGAGCCGACCGAGGCGCTGCTGCTCGGCGGCAACACGGTCTGCATGTGGGAAGGCCAGGCCCTGCAGATGGGCGAGACCGCCAACGTCTACCGCCGGCCGCAGACCTTGCGTGTGGCGCAGGTGTTCTCCGATCCGCCGCTCAACCTCGTCGGCATCGAGAAGAAGAACGGCTCCGTGCAATATGCCGGCGGCACGGCATCGCCAGCCTCCGGCCTTTATTCGGGCCTTGCCGACGGCACCTATCGCGTCGGCTTCCGCGCGCATCAGCTCGCGCTCGCCAATGGCGAGGCCGACCGCCATGCGTTCCACGCCACTGTCACGGTGACCGAGATCACCGGTTCGGAGAGTTTCGTGCATCTGACCCGCGAGGGATCGAACTGGGTGGCGGTGCTGCACGGCGTGCACGAGTTCGAGCCCGGCCAGACGCTCGACGCCGTGCTCGATCCCAATGATGTTTTCGTGTTCGATGCGGCCGACCGTCTGGTCGCCGCTCCCGGATCTTGAGGGGAGCGCGCGATGGCTCGCATTGACCTCGTCGATCTCGCCCATTCCTACGGCGGCAACGATGCGCCGCAGGAAAGCTTTGCGCTGAAGCCTGTCACCATGACCTGGCGGCAGGGCGGCGCGTACGCGCTGCTCGGGCCGAGCGGTTGCGGCAAGACCACGCTGCTCAACGTCATCTCCGGCATCATCACGCCGTCGCGAGGGAAAATCCTGTTCGACGGCGTGGACATCACACCGCTGTCAACCCAGAAGCGCAACATTGCCCAGGTATTCCAGTTTCCGGTGATCTACGACACCATGACGGTCGGACAGAACCTGGCGTTTCCGCTGAAGAATCGCGGCGTGCCGAAGGCCGAGATCGACAAGCGCGTCGCCGAGATCGGCCGCCTGCTCGATCTCGAGCCTTATCTGAACCGCAAGGCGACGCGGCTGACGGCTGACGCCAAGCAGAAAATCTCGCTCGGCCGCGGCCTCGTTCGCTCCGACGTCGCCGCCGTGCTGTTCGACGAGCCGCTGACCGTGATCGACCCCGAGCTGAAATGGCAGCTGCGCTCCAAGCTGAAAGCGCTGCATCGCGAGCTCGACCTCACGATGATCTACGTCACCCACGACCAGACCGAGGCGCTGACCTTCGCCGACACCGTCGTCGTCATGCATGACGGCCGCGTGGTGCAGAGCGGCACGCCGGCCGAGCTGTTCGACAAGCCGGCGCATACCTTTGTCGGCTATTTCATCGGCTCGCCCGGCATGAACATCCTGCCGGCGGAGGTGAGGGGACGTGAGGCGCACATCGGCGGCCACGTCATCGCGCTCAACCGCGCCTACGACAATCTGCCTGCGGGAGCCAAGATCGAGATCGGCGTCCGCCCCGAATTCGTCGAGGTCGTCGCGCCTGCGCCCGGCTTGCTCACAGCCAAAATCGAACGCCTCGACGATCTCGGCCGCATCCGTTTCGCGCGCGCCCGCTTCGGTGAGGCAAAGCTCGCAGCGCGCGCGCCCGCCGGCTTCGTCAGCTCGGACGGTATGGCCGGACTGAAGTTCGACCCGTCCCACGTTCACGTCTATGCCGACAGCCTTCTGGTGGAGGGAGCCGCCTGATGGACAAGACCGTCAACCAAAAAGCCTGGTTCCTGGTGCTGCCGGTGTTCCTGGTCGTCGCCTTCTCGGCGGTGCTGCCGCTGATGACGGTGGTGAACTATTCGATGCAGGACACCTTCGGCAACAACCAGTTCTTCTGGAACGGCGTGGGCTGGTTCAAAGAATTGCTCGATCCCTCGACCGATCTCGGCGGTCGTTTCCTCGCTTCGCTCGGCCGCAACCTGTTCTTCTCGATGGTGATCCTCGCCATCGAAGTGCCGCTCGGCATCGTCGTTGCGCTGTCGATGCCGCGCGAGGGCTGGACGGTGGCGGCCTGCCTCGTCATCCTCGCGCTGCCGCTGCTCATTCCGTGGAACGTGGTCGGCACGATCTGGCAGATTTTCGGCCGGCCCGACATCGGGTTGCTCGGATATGTGCTGAACGCCGCGGGCATCGACTACAATTACGTCTCCAACGACATCGATGCCTGGGTCACCGTCATCGTGATGGACGTCTGGCACTGGACCAGCCTCGTCGCGCTGCTGTGCTATGCCGGCCTGAAGTCGATTCCCGAGGCGTATTACCAGGCCGCGCAGATCGACGGCGCCTCGCGCTGGGCCGTGTTCAAGGCGATCCAGCTGCCGAAGATGAACCGCGTGCTCCTGATCGCGGTGCTGCTGCGCTTCATGGACAGCTTCATGATCTACACCGAGCCGTTCGTCGTCACCGGCGGCGGCCCCGGCAACTCCACCACCTTCGTGTCGATCGAGCTCGTCAAGATCGCGCTCGGCCAGTTCGACCTCGGCAAGGCCGCGGCGCTGTCGCTGGTCTACAACCTCATCATCCTGATCGTCTGCTGGATCTTCTACACCGTCATGACCAATGCGGGCGCCGAGCGGAAGCCCCAGGAAGGAGCCGTGTGATGCACTCGATTCCCGGCCGCCGCCTCATCATGGGGCTGTTCCTGATCTTCCTGCTGCTGCCGATCTACTGGCTCGTCAACATGAGCTTCAAGACCAACAGCGAGATCGTCTCGACGATGACGCTGTGGCCGCACACGCCGACGCTGCAGCATTACAAGCGCATCTTCACCGACGAGAGCTGGTATTCCGGCTACATCAACTCGCTGGAATACGTCGTTCTCAACACCATCATCTCGATCTCGGTGGCGCTGCCGGCGGCCTACGCGTTCTCGCGCTACCGCTTCCTCGGCGACAAGCACCTGTTCTTCTGGCTGCTGTCGAACCGCATGGCGCCGGCCGCGGTCTACGCGCTGCCGTTCTTCAACCTCTATTCGGCGATCGGCCTGTTCGATACGCCCTGGGCCGTCGCGCTCGCGCACTGCATCTTCAACGTGCCACTGGCGGTGTGGATCCTCGAAGGCTTCGTCTCGGGCGTACCGCGCGAGATCGACGAGACCGCCTTCCTGGACGGCTATTCCTTCCCCCGCTTCTTCATCAAGATCCTGGTGCCGCTGATCGCGAGCGGCATCGGCGTCGCCGCCTTCTTCTGCTTCATGTTCTCCTGGGTCGAGCTGCTGCTCGCGCGTACGCTGACCTCGGTGTCGGCCAAACCCATCGCCGCGATCATGACGCGCACGGTGTCGGCGTCGGGCATGGATTGGGGCCTGCTGGCCGCCGCCGGCGTGCTCACTATCATCCCGGGCGCGCTCGTGATCTGGTTCGTCCGTAACTACATCGCGAGCGGTTTCGCGCTCGGTCGCGTCTAGGGAGGCATCAATGGAATCCATCGCATGGATGGCCTGGACGCTGCCGACGGCGATCTTCTTCGCCGCGCTCGCCTGCACGCTCGCCGTGATGACATGGCTTGCGGCTGTCTATCCTGAGGCCGAGCGCGTCGGCGTGCTGCGCATCCCGACCACGCGCGGCGATCGCCTGTTCATCTCGCTGATCACGGCGGCGGTCATCCACCTTCTCTGGATCGGCTTCTTCGGCACCGATGCGATCGCAACGCTGCCGATCGGCGAGGAGGGCGTCGAGATCTCGCGCCTGTGGCTCGCAAGTGGAATTTCGCTGGTGACGGCCGTGCTCATTTTCCGCACGGTCTGAAGCTGGCGAAGGGACGGCCAGATCCGGGGGCAATCCGGGTCTGTATAAAAGTTTGTCGCTGCAACGGAGGAACAACATGCGACAGTTTAGGAGAAGGAAAGGTCCATTGACCAAGAGCAGTTTTCTGACCATGTCCAGCGCCGCCGCCATCATGGCGGTGTCGTTCGCCGTCTCGGCGCCGGTCCGCGCCGCCGACGAGGCCGTGATCCAGAAGTGGATCGCGGAATTCCAGCCCTCGACGCTGTCGAAGGAAGACCAGAAGAAGGAGCTGGAGTGGTTCGCCAAGGCCGCCGAACCCTTCAAGGGCATGGAGATCAACGTCGTCTCCGAGACCATCACCACCCACGAATATGAATCGCAGACGCTGGCCAAGGCGTTCTCCGAGCTCACCGGCATCAAGCTCAAGCACGACCTCATCCAGGAAGGTGACGTCGTCGAGAAGCTGCAGACCCAGATGCAGTCCGGCAAGAACGTCTATGATGGCTGGATCAACGATTCCGACCTGATCGGCACCCACTTCCGCTACGGCCAGACGATCGTGCTGTCGGACTACATGACCGGCGAGGGCAAGGACGTCACCGACCCCATGCTCGACGTCAACGACTTCATCGGCAAGTCGTTCACGACCGGCCCCGACGGCAAGCTCTACCAGCTGCCCGACCAGCAGTTCGCGAACCTCTACTGGTTCCGCTACGACTGGTTCACCAACCCCGACTACAAGGCCAAGTTCAAGGCCAAGTATGGCTATGAGCTCGGCGTGCCCGTGAACTGGTCCGCCTATGAGGACATCGCCGAGTTCTTCACCAACGACATCAAGGAGATCAACGGCGTCAAGGTCTACGGCCATATGGACTATGGCAAGAAGGACCCTTCGCTCGGATGGCGCTTCACCGACGCCTGGCTGTCGATGGCCGGCAACGGCGACAAGGGCATTCCGAACGGTCTGCCGGTCGACGAGTGGGGCATCCGCATGGAAGGCTGCCGCCCGGTCGGCTCCTCGGTCGAGCGTGGTGGCGACACCAACGGTCCGGCCGCGGTCTACTCGATCACCAAGTACCTCGAGTGGCTGAAGAAGTATGCGCCGCCGCAGGCGCAGGGCATGACGTTCTCTGAAGCTGGTCCGGTGCCGGCCCAGGGCAACATCGCCCAGCAGATGTTCTGGTACACCGCCTTCACCGCCGACATGGTGAAGCCGGGCATCGCCGTGATGAACGCGGACGGTACGCCGAAATGGCGTATGGCTCCGTCGCCGCACGGTGCGTACTGGAAGGAAGGCATGAAGCTCGGCTACCAGGACGCCGGCTCCGTGACGCTGCTGAAGTCGACCCCGGCGGATCGCCGCAAGGCGGCTTGGCTCTATCTCCAGTTCATCATCTCCAAGTCGGTGAGCTTGAAGAAGAGCCATGTCGGTCTCACCTTCATCCGTGAATCCGACATCTGGGACAAGTCGTTCACCGAGCGTGCGCCGAAGCTCGGCGGCCTGATCGAGTTCTACCGCTCGCCCGCGCGCGTGCAGTGGACCCCGACCGGCAACAACGTGCCCGACTATCCGAAGCTCGCGCAGCTGTGGTGGCAGAACATCGGCGATGCGTCGTCCGGTGCGAAGACGCCGCAAGCGGCGATGGATGCACTGGCCGCTGCTCAGGACTCCGTCATGGAGCGCCTCGAGAAGTCCGGCGTGCAGGGGGCCTGTGGTCCGAAGCTCCACAAGAAGGAGAAGCCGGAGTACTGGTTCGCGAAGGCCGAGAAGGACGGCACCATCGCGCCCCAGCGCAAGCTCGCCAACGAGAAGCCGAAGGGTGAGACGGTCGACTACGACACGCTGATCAAGTCGTGGCCGGCAACCCCCCCGAAGCGCGCGGAAGCGAAGTGACGTCGTAGACGTCATGGCCGGGCTTGACCCGGCCATCCATCCAAACACGAAAGGCCGGGAGCGATCCCGGCCTTTTTTTGCTTTTTACTGAGCCCGACTGCTTCTGCGTCGTCATTGCGAGCGAAGCGAAGCAATCCAGAATCTTTCCGCGGCGGCAGTCTGGATTGCTTCGTCGCAAGAGCTCCTCGCAATGACGGAGGAGGGAGTGGATTACTCCGCCGGCTCGGCCGCCAGCGTCGGATAGTCCGTGTAGCCCTTGGCACCGCCGCCGTAGAACGTGTTCTTGTCCCAATCGTTCAGCGCCGCGCCCTGCTTCAGCCGCTCGACGAGGTCGGGGTTGGAGATGAACGGCTTGCCGAAGGCGATGAGATCGGCCGCGTTGGCGTCCAGCACCTTGGTGGCGAGATCGAAATCATAGCCGTTGTTGGCGACGTAGGCGCCGGAGAAGCGCTTGCGCAAGGATGCATAGTCGAACGGCGCGATGTCGCGCGGCCCACCCGTGGCGCCTTCGACCACGTGCAGATAGACCAGCTTGAGCGCGCTGAGCCCGTCGACGATGTGATCGTACAGCGCCTGCGGGTTGGAATCCGAGATGTCGTTGGCCGGCGTCACCGGCGAGATGCGGATGCCGGTGCGCTCGGCGCCGGCCTCGGCGACGACGGCCCTGGACACCTCCAGCATCAGCCGCGCGCGGTTCTCGATCGAGCCGCCATAGGCATCCGTGCGCTTGTTGGTGCCGTCCTTGGCGAACTGCTCGAGCAGGTAGCCGTTGGCGCCGTGGATCTCGACGCCGTCGAAGCCGGCCTCCAGCGCGTTCTTGGTGGCGCGCTTGAAATCGTCGATAATCCCCGGAATTTCGGCGAGCTCGAGCGCACGCGGCTCGGAGACGTCGGCAAAGGTGCCGTTCACGAAGGTCTTGCCCTTGGCGCGGATCGCGCTCGGCGCCACCGGCGCTGCGCCACCCGCCTGCAGATCGACATGCGAAATGCGGCCGACATGCCAGAGCTGGATGAAGATCTTGCCGCCGCGCGCATGAACCTTGTCGGTGACCTTGCGCCAGCCGGCGACCTGGTCCTTCGAATAGATGCCGGGGGTGTCCTGGTAGCCCTGGCCTTGTTGCGAGACCTGGCTCGCTTCGGTGATCAGGAGGCCTGCGGAGGCGCGCTGGCCGTAATAGTCGGCCGCGAGCGCACCGGGCACGAACGTGCCGGGCACCGCGCGGTTGCGCGTCAGCGGCGCCATGACGAGGCGGTTGGCCAGCGTGATCGGGCCGAGCTTGTAGGTCTCAAACAATTTGGTCGAACGGCTCATGAGGATGTTCCAGACGGTGAAAGGTCAGGAACACTTGTGCATCGCGACATCGAGCGCAAGAGACGAGCCATACGGAAAGTGCAGGCGAGCTACGCGGCAAGTACCGCGTAGCATAATTCATGTGCAATTTCGGCCGCGGCAGCGAAGTTCGACTACCGCGACCGTGCGATTTCGAAAATCAGTTCGCCCCCAGGAAATCGCGCTTGCCGATCTCGACGCCGTTGTTGCGCAAAATGCCGTGGGCGGTCGTGGCGTGGAAATAGAAGTTCGGCAGCGAGAACGCGCTGAGGAATTCCTGGCCCTTCATCGTGGTGGTCTTGTTGGGGCCGGACGGGAAGGTCACGTCGCGGGTCTCTGCGCCTTCGAACTGCTCGGGCTTGAACGATTTCACGTAGTCGATCGTCTTCGCCAGCCGCTGCTTCAACTCCGCGAAGCTGGTCTCGGTGTCGGGCGTCGAGGGCACCTCGCTGTGGGTCAGCCGCGCGCAGCCCTTGGTGGCGAAATCGCTGACGAGCTGGATCTGGCGCGACAGCGGCAGCATGTCCGGAAACAGGCGGGAGCCGAGCAGGACGCTCGGATCGATCTTCTTCGCCGCGCAATGCGCCTCGGCTTTGGTGAGCAGCCCGGTCACGCTGTTCAACATCTGCAAATAGGCGGGGACGACGGCGTCGTAGAAGGACATGTGATGCTCGCTTGTGAATGGGAAATCTCAGGAGAAAACCTGAGCCACTCACATGGGAGGCTCATGGAAAAATGCAATCGTGCAAAGCGACGTTTGCAGTGCGAAAATTCTACCCGTGCCAAAGCTCCCGTCGTCGTCACCACGCACTCCGCCGTCATCGCCCGGCTTGACCGGGCGATCCGGTATTCCGAGACGGCTGTGACAAAATCGAAAGGCTGCGGCGTACTGGATGCCCCGCCCCCTTGCGCAATTGCGCACTAGGCGGGGCATGACTACGGAGAAACTGTCTTAGCGGACAGCTCCCGCCGGCTGCGCCTGTGCCGTGCCGCCGCGCATGCGGGCGAGCAGCTCGGCGGTCGGCCAGGAATCGGCGGGCAGGCCGAACTTGACCTGCATCGCCTTCACGGCGGCCCGGCTCTGCTGGCCCAGCACACCGTCGACCTTGCCGACATTGAAGCCGGCGCGCACCAGCAGCTGCTGCAATTCCTTGAGCTCGTGGAACGGCAGCTGCGGCACCGGTTGGGCCGGCTTGCGCATCGGAGCTGCGCCCGCGATGCGCGAGGCGAGATAGCCCGCGGTGGTCGAATAGATCAGCGAGTTGTTCCACTCGGTGTAGGCCGCGAAATTCGCATAGGCCATGAAGGCCGGACCAAAGCGTCCCATCGGCAGCAGGACGGAGGCGGCAAGATTGTCGTTCGGCAGCGGCCGTCCGTCGGGATAGGTGACGCCGAGCTGCGCCCAGGTCGAGCGCGGCTCCTTCACCGTGAGGTCGGTCTTCTCCCACGGCAGGTTTGGCGGCACCTTGATCTCTTCCAGCCACGGCTCGCCGCGCCGCCATTTCAAGCCGTTGGCGATGTAGTTCGCGGTCGAGCCGATCACGTCGGCGGGCGAGCGCAGCAGATCGCGCCGTCCATCGCCGTCATAGTCGACGGCGTAGTTGACGTAATGCACCGGCAGGAACTGGGTCTGCCCGAGCTCGCCGGCCCAGGAGCCGATCATCTCGTCGGGATGCAGATCGCCGCGGTCGATGATCTTCAGCGCGGCGATGGTTTCGTTCACGAACATCTCTGAGCGGCGGCAGTCATAGGCCAGCGACACCAGCGATTTCAGCGTCGGCAGATTGCCCATGTTGGCGCCGAAGTCGCTCTCCAGGCCCCAGAATGCCGCGATCACCGCCGGCGGCACGCCATATTCCTTTTCCGCGCGCGCGAACGCCGCGGCGTGCTGCCTGATGTGCTGCTGGCCGTTCTGCATGCGATAGGGCGCCGCCATGCGTCCGGCGAATTCGGTGAAGAGCTGGCCGAACACCCGCTGGCCGCGGTCGCGGTTCACGATGCCCTGGTCGTAGACGAGATAGGGCGAGGTCTCCGCGACCGTCCGCTGCGACACGCCGGCGGCGACCGCCTGTTGCTTCACCTCGGCCAGGAAACGATCGAAGCTTGCGCCATTGTGGCATGAGGCGGCGCGCGGCGAGGGGGCGTTTGCCTTGGGCGCAGCGGTCCTTCCGGGCGGCGGCTGGAGCTGGGCGGAGGCGGGAAAGGACAGCGCAGCGAGAGCAACGGCCGCGATCGCAAGTCGGGTCTGGAGCATGGAGTTTCCGGCGGGGAGGGAACGCTTGGATTCTGGATGAAGTTTAATGGAAGTATGGTGCGCGAACCACTGCCGCGGCTCCGCGACGCACCTCGAAACCTTGCACTCCGGCCGGGGTCATCCCTACCTCATGTTTGCCGGCCTGCGGACGCCTCCAGCGGCCGCGGCGGGCTCCAGGAGACGGCCATGAACTATCTTCGTACCGCAATGCTGCTCGCCGGCCTGACCGCCCTGTTCATGGGCGTCGGCTATCTGATCGGCGGCGCCTCGGGCGCCATGATCGCGCTTGTCATTGCCGCCGCGACGAATGTCTTCACCTACTGGAACTCCGACCGCATGGTGCTGTCGATGTACGGCGCCCACGAGGTCGATCGTTCGACCGCGCCGGAGCTGGTCGGGCTCGTCGCCGAGCTTGCGAGCCGTGCCGGCCTGCCGATGCCGCGCGTGTTCCTGATGGACGAGGTGCAGCCGAACGCGTTCGCGACCGGCCGCAATCCCGAAAATGCCGCGGTCGCCGTCACCACCGGCCTGATGCGCCAGCTCAGCCGCGAGGAGCTCGCCGGCGTGGTCGCGCACGAGCTCGCCCATATCAAGAATCACGACACCCTGCTGATGACGATCACTGCGACCATCGCCGGCGCGATCTCGATGCTGGCGCAGTTCGGCATGTTCTTCGGCGGGAATCGCGAGAACAACAATGGTCTCGGCATCGTCGGCTCGATCCTGATGATGATCCTCGCTCCGATCGGCGCCATGCTGGTGCAGATGGCGATCAGCCGCACCCGCGAATATGCAGCGGACAATCTCGGTGCGCGCATCGCGGGACAGCCGATGTGGTTGGCCTCTGCGCTGGTGAAGATCGAGGGCGCCGCGCATCAAGTGCCAAACTACGAGGCCGAGCGAAACCCCGCGACCGCGCACATGTTCATCATCAATCCGCTGTCGGGCCATGGCGTGGACAATCTGTTCGCCACCCATCCCTCGACGCAGAACCGCATTGCCGCGCTCCAGCAGCTTGCGGCCGAGCTCGGTGCGCGGGCCGCTCCGTCGGTCGGCGCCAACGAGAATTATCCCCCGCGCGGCCCGTGGGGACGCTCGTCCTCACGCGGTCCGTCTCGGGGTCCTTGGGGCTGACGGAACCGGTTAGGACTTGAAAACCGGCTTTTGTGACCTGGCGCACACAGGATGGCCAGAGGCGGTGATAACACGCACGGGAGATGCTTTCTTCGAAAGGGGATGGGTGGCCGGCACAATGTCGGCCGCCGTCGAAGATGACCAGAGCTGCCGTGCCATTGCTGATCGTCCTGTGCGTGCTCGTCGGTTTGTCGACGCACATGGTCGTCAATTGCGGCGACGAGGACGAGCCCGACATCTGCTCGGCCGTCATCGGCTTCTCGCCGCTGCGGGGATCGCTGATCGCCTTTGCCTATGAGGGGCGCGGACGGATCGCGCTGCGCCATGGCGACGTCAAGCGGGCGATCGCCGATTTCGACGAGGCCATCCATCTCAATCCCAACCGTGCTGCGCTCTATCGCGATCGCGCGCTTGCGCGCCGTCTCAACGGCGACTTCGAGCTCGCCATCGCCGACTATGACGAGGCGATCGCGCATAATCCCAGGCTCGCCGCACCCTATCATCAGCGCGGCCTCGCGCTCGCCGCCACCGGCGATCTCGACCGCGCTATCCTGAGCTACAATACGGCGGTTCGCCTCGATCCCCGGGACGCCGAGGCCCGCCTCGACCGCGGCCTGGCGTTCCTCGCCCGTGGCCAGGCCGATGATGCGCGCGCCGATTTCGAGGCGGCGCTGGCGCTGCCATCAGGCAAGGACGACCACGCCCGCGAAGCCGCCCGCGCCAAGCTCGCCGAACTTGCAAGCGCCGAGCCGGCCCCGGTAGCGTTGCCGAGGCGGTGAGGGAAATTCTGAAGCTGCATTCGCGCCACCTTCTCCCGCAAGGGGAGAAGGAAGAGAACAGCGGCTACTTCGCCTTCTTGGCTTTCGCCTTCTTGGCCTTTGCGGCCTTCTTCGGCGCCTTCTCTTCCTTGGCCTTCTTCTCGACCTTCACGGCAATCGGCATGCTGGCCGCGATCCGCATCGACCGCGCGTAGCTGTCGGCGACGTTGTCGGCGGACATCTGCAGGCGCTTGGCGGCGGCGGCGGCCTGCTCCAGCGTGGCCTTGGCCATCATCTTGAAGCGGTCGGCGGTCTCCTTGCTCTTGGCCTTGGCCGCAAGGCCGTTGAAGCGATCCCGCCGCTCCTTGGCGCGGGTCATCAGGCCCGTATGCAGCTGTCTGGCCAGTTGCCGGATCACGACATCCAGGTCGGCGTCCGCCATGTTCTCTTATCCCCTTCGAAAATCGGTATCGATGCGGGCGGGACTATGCAGATCGGGCCCCACCTTGGCAATTCCCGGCTGTGCGTCATCCGCAGCTTCCAACGGCCAAAACTGGAAAAGCCGCGCAGATCGCGCGGCTTTTTGGATGTCTCGGCGGGGCGCCTCACTTCAGCGAGGCAACCGGGCCGTTTGCCGCCGCCGGCTCGGGGTCGAAGCCGAACACGCCGACCAGATATTTGTAATAGTCCGGCATCTTCTCCTTGAGCGCCGCGCGCGACTTCGGATCGTGGAATTCGCTCTTTCCGGACAGGAAGATGCTGGAGGTCACGGCAAAGAACTCCATCGGGTTCTTCATCGCATAGGACTCCTTGGGCAGCATGTCCTTCGACTTGGCCAGGGCGTAATAGCCGATCACGCCCTTGTTCGCATAGCCGTCCGGCAGCAGTCGCGCGTGATAGGCGTGGAGCAGCTCGTGCAGCAGCACGGCCTCCTTCTCGTAGCGCATCATGTCCGGCCGCAGCATGATCACGCCGAGCCCGGAATCGACCGCGAGGTCGACGGCGTTCGGATTGGTCCAGCGCTGCTTGTTCGGATCCCACACCGTCAGCGTCCGCGGAACGGTGCGGCGGATGTCGGGCGTGACCCGGCCGTAGCACGCGGTCGCGGCGCCTTCGTCGAGGCAAGCCAGCTCGCTCGCGACGATCGGCACGGTATGGAAGAAACGCAGCACGCGCGGCGACAGGCCCGCGCCTTCGACGAGATCGATCTGCTGCTTCAGATTGTCGGTGAGCTTGTCGACGTCCTTGCGGTCGGAATTCTCCGACAGGTCGAACATGAAGCCGCGGTAGCTCTGGAAGCCCGGCGGCAGCGGCTGCGCCGCGTCGGCATCGAGCGAGCCGGCACGAGTTGGACCGGCAAAGAGCGCGCCGACGATGGTCGCGGTCAGCAGCAACGCAATGCGCATGATGAACCCCCTGATGTCACTTCGCCCGGCAGAATAGGCCGCCGTTGTTTGCGAAAAGTGAGTGGGGCGAGACTAAGGCGCCGATGTTGAGGCGTGCTTAACCGTTGGTTGCAGATCACGCCGTTGGATTAGGGCGGGGTTAACCAAGGAGGCCGCCATTGCCGGCCTGTCACCGTCACCCTGAGGTGGCCGCTTTTTCAGCGGCCCTCGAAGGGCCACGGCCCGGCTGCATCCAGGCCTTCCATCCTTCGAGGCTCCTCATGGGACGCGATGCGTCCCATGCCTCGCACCTCAGGATGACGGGATTTGCTGTCGGGTGTAAGTTTGCAGCACAAATCTTCAGCCGGAAGGGAGGATGCCATGTATGCCGCCATCCGTCAGGCCAAGGCGAAAAGCGGGAGCGCGGAGGAGCTGGCGCGCCGCATCAAGGACGGCGCCGTGCCGATCATCAGCGACGTCGACGGTTTCCGTGCCTATTACGTCGTCTATGCCGGCGACGACACGGTCACCGCGATCTCCATCTTCGACAAGTTCGAGCAGGCCGAGGAAGCCAACAAGCGCGCCATCGCCTGGATCGAGAAAGATCTCGGCCCGCTGCTGGCGGGGCATGCGAGCGCGGCCGCCGGGCCGGTGATCGTGCATACGCTGGCGTGAGATTCGGGATTGGCGACGGTCTGGTGCCCCGGACGCAGCGCAGCGCCCTTTTGGCGGTGCGCTGCAGAGCCGGGGCCCATGTCGTGCGGGTGCGCGTGGCGTGCTGGGTCCCGGCTCTGCGCAGCAGCGCAAGAGCGCAAGAGCGCTGCAGCGCGTCCGGGACACGAGAGCTGGATCGCCTCACAACTCCCGCGCATTCGAGAACGCAAAACTCGACACGCGCCGCGTCGTCTCGTCCAAAATCAGCGTGCGCGTGATCGGCGGCTCGGCGCGCTGGGAGCAGTTCTCGCGCTCGCAAAGGCGGCAGTTGACGCCGATCGGCGTGCCCTCGGTCTTCTCCAGGTCCATGCCGGCGGCGTAGGTCAGGCGCGCGGCGTGGCGGATTTCGCAGCCGAGGCCGATGGCGAAGCGCGGTTGCGGCAACGGGTGCGGCGCGACCGGGCGGCGCACCATCTGCGCGATCGAGAAATAGCGCGTGCCGTCGGAGAGCTCGATCACCTGCTTGAGCAGGCGATCCGGCGTGTCGAAGGTCGAGTGCACGTTCCAGAGCGGACAAGTGCCGCCGAACTTCGAGAACGGGAAGGTGCCCGATGAGAAGCGCTTGGAGACGTTGCCGGCATTGTCGACGCGCAAGAGGAAGAACGGAATGCCGCGCGCGTTCGGCCGCTGCAGCGTGGTGAGGCGGTGGCAGACCTGCTCGAAGCCGGAATTGAAGCGCTGCGCCAGCACGTGGATGTCGTAGTTCAACGCTTCGGCGGCGGCGAGAAACGTCGGGTAGGGCATCATCACGGCCGCCGCAAAATAGTTGCCGAGCGTGATGCGGAACAGCCGGCGCGGCGCATCGTCGAGCGGGCCGGCGCGGCCGATGATGGTCTCCAGGGCTTGCGCGCATTCCCCCAGGCCCAGCTGGAAGGCGAGCTGGAACGCGCGGCCGGGCGGATCGACCAGCTCGGAAATCAGGAGCTGGCGGCGGTGGCGATCGAAGCGGCGCAGCGTCTCGCGCATCACGTCGACGGGCATGATGCGGGTCTGGATCGAATGCTTTTCCCGCAGCCGCGCTGCGAGTGCCGCGTAAAGCTCCTCGGCCGGCACGTTCAGCTCGTCGCGAAGATTCTCCGCGGCCTGCTCCAGTTCCGGGAAATAATTGCGGTTGGCCTCGATCAGCTCGCGCACGCGCTCGACCGGATTGGCCTCATAGCGCGTGCCGACGTCGCGGTCGGCCATCTGGGCAGCCGCCAGCGTCTCGCCCTGCCGGGCCTCGGTATAGGCCGCATAGAGCCGTTGCAGCGCATGGGTGACGCCCGGGCAGAGCTCGGCGAGGTCGCGCAGCTCCTGCTTGGGCACGTCGATCTGGCGGAACAGCGGATCGGAGAAGATTTCGTTCAGCTCGGCGAAGAAGCGATCCTCGTCGGCGGTGGCGAGATCGCGCAGATCGAGGTCGTAGGTTTCCGCCAGCCGCAGCAGAATCTGCGCCGTCACCGGGCGCTGGTTCCGCTCGATCAGGTTGACATAGCTCGGTGAGATCCCAAGCCCCTCGGCGATCTGGGTCTGCGACAGACCCAATTGCTGCCGGATCCTGCGGAAGCGGGGCCCGACGAAGAGTTTCTTGCCGGATTCGGCCGCCATGTCTCAGATCTCCGCGTGCATGAAGGACAGCTTCACTGACCTATATTTTACAAGCTTTACAAAATAACATCTATTACATGTTCTTATGTTACATGACATCACCAATAAAAAACAAGCCATCTATACGAAGTTTCTGTTTTCGCGTTTAGCTCCTGACACGCATCTCGCAATGCAGTGTCAAGAATGTCGATGGCCAGCCATCGCCATCGTCAGCGAAAGGATCAGGCACATGAACTACCAGCCGCGCGGCATCAGCACCCTCCAGGGCCCGTCGTCCTATCAGGACGAGGTCAAGGCAGCCCAGGCGCTCCTCGAGACCCAGCCGACCTGGAACGGCGTGTCGGCCGAGGCCGTCGCGCGCATGCGCCTGCAGAACCGTTTCAAGACCGGCCTCGACGTCGCCCGTTACACCGCGGCGCTGATGCGGGCCGACATGGCGGCCTATGACAAGGACCCGACCAAGTACACGCAGTCGCTGGGTTGCTGGCATGGCTTCATCGCCCAGCAGAAGCTGATCTCGGTCAAGAAGCATTTCGGCGGCAAGACCGATCGCACCTATCTGTACCTCTCGGGCTGGATGATCGCGGCGCTGCGCTCCGAGTTCGGCCCGCTGCCCGACCAGTCGATGCACGAGAAGACCTCGGTGCCGGCGCTGATCGAAGAACTCTACACCTTCCTGCGTCAGGCGGATTCCCGTGAGCTCAACGACATCTTCCGTCTGCTCGACAAGGCGCGCAAGGAAGGCGACAAGACCCGCGAGCAGGAGCTGATCGCGAAGATCGACAACTTCCAGACCCATGTCGTCCCCGTCATCGCCGACATCGACGCCGGCTTCGGCAACGCGGAAGCGACCTATCTGCTCGCCAAGAAGATGATCGAGGCGGGCGCCTGCGCGCTGCAGATCGAGAACCAGGTCTCGGACGAGAAGCAGTGCGGTCACCAGGACGGCAAGGTCACCGTGCCGCACGAGGTGTTCATCGCGAAGATCCGTGCGTGCCGCCACGCCTTCCTCGAGCTCGGCGTCGAAGACGGCGTCATCGTGACCCGCACCGACTCGCTCGGCGCTGGTCTCACGCAGCAGATCGCCGTCAGCCACAAGCCCGGTGATATCGGCGACCAGTACAACAGCTTCCTCGATTGCGAGGAAATCACCGCTGAGAACGCCCGCAATGGCGACGTCATCATCAACCGCAACGGCAAGATGATGCGTCCGAAGCGGCTGCCCTCGAACCTCTACCAGTTCCGTCCCGGCACTGGCGAAGACCGCTGCGTGCTCGACAGCATCACCTCGCTGCAGAACGGCGCCGACCTGCTGTGGATCGAGACCGAGAAGCCGCATATCGAGCAGATCGCCAAGATGGTCGACCGCATCCGCAAGGTCATCCCGAACGCGAAGCTCGCCTACAACAACTCGCCGTCGTTCAACTGGACCATCAACTTCCGCCAGCAGGTCTACGACGCGATGAAGGAAGCCGGCAAGGATGTCAGCAAGTACAACCGCGCCGAGCTGATGAAGCCGGAATACGATGATACGCCGCTGGCCATCGAGGCCGACGAGCGCATCCGCACCTTCCAGGCGGATTCGGCCAAGCGCGCCGGCATCTTCCACCACCTGATCACGCTGCCGACCTATCATACGGCCGCGCTGTCCACCGACAACCTCGCCAAGGAATATTTCGGCGACCAGGGCATGCTCGGCTACGTCAAGAACGTGCAGCGTCAGGAGATCCGTCAGGGCATCGCCTGCGCCAAGCACCAGAACATGGCCGGCTCCGACATCGGCGACGACCACAAGGAGTACTTCGCCGGCGAGGCTGCCCTGAAGGCGGGCGGCGCTCACAACACGATGAACCAGTTCGGCTAACGAATCTCGACTTCGACAGGAGACTGACAATGACCAAAGGCAGCAATTTCTGGGTGATCGGCGGCGAGTTCGGTTCGATGAACTTCCACAAGCTCGTGGAAGGCTCGGCCCAGGTCAAAGGTCCGTTCAAGACCCGCAAGGAAGCCGAGGACTGCTGGAAGGAGGTCTCGGAAGAGAGCCGCCACAAGGCCGGCGTCCGCTTCTCGATCGTGGAAGAGCCCTCGCGCGTGTCGGCCTGATCGCCTCAATTAAGAAGACGTCCAAGGACGGATGCTCCCATCCAGGCGCTGCCTGGGTGGGATCGTCTGTTTTTGGCACAGGTGAAACGCCTGTGGGTGCCTCTAAGCCTCTGGAATTGTGGGTCTTTGCGGAGAGTGTGGTTGCTGATAGGTTAACGGGGATCAGTCGAGGACGAGGCCGACAATGTCAGAGCCCGAGACCAGCGGGACCCATCCCGGCCAGCCGCGCCCGGTGCGGCTGCGCGATGCGCTGCTGCGCGCGCGGATCGAGGCCGCCGACCGGACCGGCGTTGTCGTCGATCTCAGGGACGCCGAGGTGGCGCGGCTCGAGATACTCAACGACGCTCTCGATCCCCTGTTCGCGCAGGTGCCTGACCGGATCGATCTGTTCGACCGCGGCATCAGCCAGGGCGATACGCCGCGCCTCTGGATCGACGTCGTCGCCCACATCGTGATGGGGCGCGACAAGCGGATGTACCGCTTCGTCCAGGACACCCGGTTCGGCCGCATCGTGCTCGCCGAATCGCACGACACCGCTGTTATCGTCGAAGCCGTGACCGACTATGTCGCGCGCCGCATGATCGAGCGCGAGCGCGCGATGGTGATCCCGCCCGAACCGCAAGCTCCGGCCGTCGAGCCGCCGCCGCGCCGTTCACGCTTCTGGCCGTTCCTCTTCGGCTTCCTGCTCGGTGCCGCCGCGCTGTTCGGGCTTGCCGTGGTGGCAGCCTTGCGGAGCTGGTGAGGCGGCCTCGGTCGTCATTGCGAGGAGCCCTTGCGACGAAGCAATCCATGATCCCCCAGCGGACAGATTTCTGGATTGCTTCGCTTCGCTCGCAATGACGGACAATTAAACCAACCTCACATGCTTGATCTGCCCGATCTGAAATCCCGCGCCGAGCCCCCGCACCGTCTGCTCGCAGCGCCAGCCGGCATTGTCCTTCTCGATCGTGAGCAGATTGTACGCCGCCGCCGGGTAGTGCCCGTGCGCGAGCGCGGAAGCCGAGGGCACGCCGAGCACGGGAATGTTGCCGTTCGGACCTTCGACCCATATCGTCGAATGAATGTGGTCGTGTCCGTGCAGGACCAGCTCCACGCCGTGGCGCTTGAGCAGTGCCAGCAGGGCGGGCGCGTCCGTCATCCGCTTCTGCCGCGCGCCGGATTTCAGCGGATGATGCACCAGCAGCACGCGGAAGATATCCTCGGCCGCGAGGCTTTCGAGAAGCGCTTCGAGGGCTGCGAGCTGGTCATGCCCGAGCGTGCCCGTCGCCATCAGCGGCAGGGTCGGCACCGCTGTCGACAGGCTGATCAGCGCCAGCGGCCCGCGCCGGCGCACCGAGGGAAAGCCGATGCGGCCGTCGTCGCCGGCGAGATAGGGCGCAAACGTCTCGCCGAAGCGATGCGCGGTGGCGCGGACATAGGCGTCGTGATTGCCTGGAATCGTGGTGACGCGGTCGGGCGGGCCGACCTCGTCGAGCCAGGCGCGGGCCGGTGCGAACTCGGCTTCCAGCGCGAGGTTGACGAGATCGCCGGTCACTGCGATGTGGTCCGGCGCCTGCGCCTTTATGTCGGCGACCAGCGCGTCGAGCACCTCGCGGCGCTGGTATTTATGGCGGTTGCGCGTCCAGTTGACGTAGCCGAGCGCGCGCTTGCCCGCGAGCTCGATCAACCGCGGCTTCGGCAAGGGCGCCAGATGCGGATCGGACAGGTGGGCGAGCGTGAAGGGAGCCAACGTGTTGGGAGTCATGGCGCGCGATTGCCTCGCTATTGCTCCGCTGTAATGGCAAGGTCGAAAGGAACGCGCAAGCGGAGCCTGAACCGGGGCGTTGAGGAAGCCTGATGGGAGAACGTCTGAACCGGATCCGACGGAAATGCGAGCCGCTGCTGCGGCGATTCTTCCACGCCTATTTCCTCGTGGTCCGCGGCATGACCCTCGGCGTGCGTGCCGTGGTGCTGGACGACGAGAATCGGGTGTTCCTGGTCAGGCACAGCTATGTCAGCGGCTGGTACCTGCCCGGAGGCGGCGTCGACCACGGTGAGACCATGGAGCAGGCGATGCGGCGCGAGCTCAAGGAGGAGGGCGACATCGACCTCACCGCAGATGCGGCGCTGCACGGCATCTTCCTCAACAGCCACGTCTCCCGCCGCGACCATGTCGCGGTCTACGTGGTCCGGCAGTTCAGGCAGGACCGCCTCCCTGAGCCCAACCGCGAGATCGTCGAATGCGGTTTCTTCGCGATCAATGCGCTGCCGGAGGGGACCACATCCGGTACAAGGCTGCGGATCGCGGAGGTGCTGGACGGCCAGCCCTCCGCAAGGCGCTGCCTGCGGCCGAGATCTACGTCTACGACAACAATTCGCGCGACCGCACCGCAATGCTCGCGCGCGAAGCGGGTGCGATCGTGCGCAGCGAGCGCCGGCAGGGCAAGGGCCATGTGGTGCGTCGCATGTTCGCCGACGTCGAGGCCGACGTCTATGTGCTGGTCGACGGCGACGCCACCTACGACGCACCGAGCGCGCCGCGCATGATCGACAGGCTGCTCGATGATCACCTCGACATGGTCGTCGGCCTTCGCGTCGATCAGGTCCAGGCCGCCTACCGGCTCGGCCACCGCACCGGCAACCGCATGCTGACCGGCTTTCTGGCGTCGACCTTCGGTCACGCCTTCAAGGACATCCTGTCCGGCTACCGGGTGTTCTCGCGCCGCTTCGTCAAGTCCTTTCCGGTTCTCTCCGACGGCTTCGAGATCGAGACCGAGCTGGCCGTCTATGCGCTGGAACTGTCTCTGCCCGTTGCCGAGGTCGAGACGCCCTACTACGCGCGTCCCGAAGGCTCGTTTTCGAAGCTCAACACCTGGCGCGACGGGTTTCGCATCCTCGGCACCATGCTCAAGCTCTATCGCTCGGAGCGACCGCTGCGCTTCTTCGCGGCGATCGGAATCCTGCTGGCGGCGGCCTCGGTGATCCTTGCGATCCCGGTTCTGATCACCTTCATCGAGACGGGCCTCGTGCCGCGCCTGCCGACCGCGGTGCTGGCGATGGGTCTGATGATCATGGCCCTGCTCTCGGTGTCGTCGGGACTCGTTCTCGACACGGTGACGCGTGGGCGGCGGGAGATGAAGATGCTGGCCTATCTGTCCCAACCGGCGTTGAAAAGGAGCGGAGCGGCTTTGCTGCCCGATGGACCGCGCAGCGTTCAGGTGCTATCCCGCGATTGACATGACTGACCTTTCACTCACCATCCTTCCCGAAGCCGCCGGCGACGCTCAGGCGATCGAGCGGCTGCACGAACGTACCTTCGGTCCCGGCCGCTTCGTGCTCAGTGCCTACCGGATCCGCGAGCATGTCGACCATCTGCTCGAACTGTCCTTCACCGCCCGCATCGGTACGCTGCTGGTCGGCTCGGTCAGGCAATTGCCGGTGCTGGTCGGCGAGACGCCGGCGCTGCTGCTCGGGCCGCTCACGGTCGAGCCGCCGTTCCGCGGCCGCGGTGTCGGCCGTCTGTTGATGGAGCGCGCGCTCAAGGACGCGAGGGCGAAAGGCCATCGCCTCGTGCTGCTGGTCGGCGACGAGCCTTATTACAGCCGTGCCGGCTTCAAGCCGGTCCCGAAGGGCCGCGTCACCATGCCGGGCCCGGTGGACGCCGCGCGCATCCTGGTGTTCGAGCTCGTCGACGGCGCCTTCGAGGGTGTGTCGGGGCAGGTCGCGCCGGACTGGAGCAAGGCGCGGGCGGGGTAGCTCGGTTCGGGCTACGAGGCCGTAACGGGACGAGCAGTTGCGCTCAACCACCGTCATTGCGCGCGCAGCGAATCAATCCAGAATTTTTCCGCGGAAAGATTCCGGATTGTTTCGCTACGCTCGCAATGACGGCGTTTGGGCCGGGGCCCGCAGGCCCCGGCTCGATCCGCAGCTCAGAACTTGAAGTTGGCGAACGCCCGCACTCCGATGCCGGGCATCAGCACCTCGTCCTTGGTGTAGGACACCGAGTTGCGAATGTTCTCGTTGAGGAGATTGTTGCCGACGATGCCGGCCATCATCTCGCGCGCGCCGAACCAGTTGCGATCGAGCTTGGTCTTGTAGCTGATTTCGGCCTTCAGCAGATTGTAACCCGCCGTCGGCGTCTCCGCGATCACAGCGACGTTGCTCTGCGCGAACGCATGCAGCAGGTTGACCCGCATCAGCCAGTTGTCGTCGCGCCAGAACACGCCGCCGCCCATTCGCATGGGGGGAATCCGCGGCACGTTGGTGCCGTCGCTGAAGGTGGCGCGGACCATGTCGAACTGGTTCTCGATGCCCCAGATGCCGCCCTGGAATGCGCCGACGTCGAGCTGCGACTGGAATTCGCCGCCGCGGAAATTGGCGTTGCGCTGCGAGTAGACGGCCTGGTTCAGCTCGGCGCCCGGCGTGCCGCAGGAGGCGAAGTCGTCGTCGCAGGACACGCCGGTGAGGCGGCGATAGATGAAATTGTCGAAATGCGTGTAGTACACCGTCGCCTCGAAGCGGAACGGCCCCGTTGCCCGGCGGACGCCGAGCTCGACCGACTTCGCGGTCTCGATGGTGAGATTGGGATTGCCGATGTCGAACGTCGCCGTCGCGTCATGACCGCCGCGCGAGAACAATTCGGCCGCCTTCGGCGCGCGCTCGACATATTGCGCGGTGATGCTGCCGACCATGCCGCCCGGCAGGTCCTGCAGCAGCCCGATGCTGCCGCTCTTCGGCGTGAAGGACGGATTGCGCGAGATCGCCGCCTGCGGCGTACCGTCGGGCAGATAGTCCGCTGGAAAATCCGGCGTCGTGCCGTGCAGCTCGACATGCTCGATGCGGCCGGCGACCTGCGCCCGCGTCGCTTCCGTGAACTTGAACTCGTTGAAGGCGTAGCCGGCAACGCGGTTGCTGTTGTTCGGGTCCCACAACCCGTTGAACAGCGTGCCGGGATTGTCCGGGCTCGGCGCGCTCAATTCCTGATGCCCGACCTGGAAGCCCAGCGCCGTGGTCACCTCGGCGAAGCGCGCGTTGAACGGCATCAGCTGCACCTCGGTGCGGATCTCCTGCTCTTTGTTGGTGAAGGTCTGGCGGATGCCGTCGCTGTTGAGGTCGGTGGGATCGGCAAGGCCGATCTCGTTGTGCCGATAGTCGGTCGCGCCGGCCCAGAAGCGGACCGTGTCGATCGCGGCCGCATCGGGGTGGTATTCGCCCTTGACGTTGATCTTGGTCTGGTGGCCGTCGATCCGCGTCTTGTGGTCGGCGCCGTCGATGCCGGGGATGTGGTAGAGCGAGTCGTTCTGGGTGATCGACGCGCCGATATAGCCGCCCTGGAAGAAGTAGGAGCCGCCGATCGAGGCGCCGTCCGAGCGCGTCGCCGAATTCGGCTGGCGGCCGTTCACGGGGCGCGACTGGTCGTTCAGGTAGGGATAGCTCGGAATGGAATAGTCCGAGGTGGTGCGGCCGTAGGCGTCGGCGTGGAAGGCAAAATTGCCGCCGCCGGTATCGAGCAGCACGCCGCTTTCGACGCCGCGGTCGACCGAAGAGAACGCGGTGCGCGTCTCTGCGGTGACGCAAGGCGAGGTCGCGGCGCCTGCGAGCGGCGCCTTGGTCGGCAGGCCGTAAGCCTGGAACGACGGTGCGCAGGACGGCAGCGCATCCGGAATCCGGCTATTGGTGGCGCTGACGACGCCGCCGATCGAGGTCGAGCCGTAGCGCAATGCGGCCGGCCCGCGCACCACTTCGACCTGGTTGGTCGCCAGCGGATCGATCGGGACGAAATGATCCTCGCCGAGGTCGGAGGCGCCGCCGGAATTGGTGCCGTTCTCGACGATGCCGACGCGGTTGACGTCGAGACCCCTGATGATCGGCCGGCTGGAGGCGCCGGGTGCGAAGCCCGATCCGGTGATGCCGGGCTTGGAAAACAGCAGATCGCCGAGCTGGCCGCCGCCCTCGCGGCGGATCTCCTCGTTCGGCACCACGGTGACCGTCGCGAACTGGTTGGTCACGATGGGCAACTGGCCCTGCTGGGGTGCGGCGGGCGCGGAGCTTGCCGGCGTTGCGTCCGCCGTTTGCTCGCGGTTGCGCGCCCGTGCGGTCCGCGTGCCGCGGCCTGCGTTGCGGGACGGCACCACCGCACTGCGCACGATCGGGCTAGGGGCCGTCACGGTGACGGCGGGGATCTCGGTCGACGATGTGTCCTGCGCAGGTGTTTGGGCGAAAGCGGGCGTGGCGGCGGCGCCGAGCAGGAGCAGGCTTGCTCCGCCAAGACGCTGCGCGCGTCGCGATTGAAATGACATGATCCTGATTCCAGTCAGGCGCCGTCCGCATGTGATGTGCTGATCGGAGGCGGCCTGCCGTCGCGGCGCGACGGAATTCGACTTCAACGGATCCCAGGCCTTCGCCTGAAAGCGGCGAGGCTGGGTGTGATCAAGCGTTGGAGGTCAGGATGCGGGAGGAGCGCGCGGCTGAAATGCCGTGCCGGCCGATTTCAGATGGAGAAACTCGGCATCGGTGGTGCGGTAGAGCAGGTCGATCGCATGCGGAAGCTGCAACAGGGGCGGCGTCGCGAACAGGATCGTGCCTGCCATCGCGACCAATGCGCAGATCGCGCAATTATCCTCGCCCGGATGCTCGTGGTCGGGGCTTGTGGGCGATTGCTTCTGCACCCCGGCCCGATCGACCGCAGCAACGTTCCTGACGCCGTCCTTGGCACTGTTGGTCTGCTGAAGCGCGGCCTGGGCCAGCGGCGCAGCCTGCGCGAACCAATGGCTGTGGCCGAACGTCAGCGCGAACTGCACCAGCATCGCGAACAACGCGAGCCGGGCGCCGTGCCTGATATTCGACCGGAACCACTTCATCGGAAAAAGCTACCCCCACATCGCGAGGCGCCCGCCTTGGCGTCGCGATGTTATAATGTAACATCGCTCGACCCGTTGGCGGATGTCAACGACCCTCAAGCCGGCCAGTGCGGGTGGCGGGCTGATGTGGCGTTCGGGCAACGGAGCGTTACCGCCCCTCGCGCACCCAGGTCGCCGCAAACGCACCCAGCAGCAGCAGAAGGCCGATCAGGCCGGCAAAGATCGGCAACACGCCGACGCCCTTCACCACGCTGGCATCGCGCATCCGCACGCCCATCCAGCCGTCGCCGGCAAAGACGCTGGCCGAACGCACCGGGAGGATGCGCGGCAGCTCGACGCTGGTGCCGCTGGCCACCCGCACGGCGTTGCCGCCGGTCGCCTGGGTGAGCGGCTTCAATGTGTCGGTGGTGGAGGTGACCTCCGAAAACTCCTTCGGATTGGTCGGGCCGACATTGATCAGCGCCTTCAGCGTACCGTCGGTGGCCTGCCACAGCCCGAGCTCGCTCGCCGGCAGGTTGGCCCGCCATTCGCCGGGCTCGCCGGGGCTCAGCGTCAAATCGCGCGACACGCCGGACGGCGAGGTCACGCTCACTGGCTGGACGCTGTCCGCCATGGTCTGGCGCACCACGACGAGATCCTTGCCTTGCACCTGCAGACGCAGCGCTTCCTCGTCCAGATCAGGCTGCTTCATCAGCCAGTGCGACATCCGCCGCAGCAGGTCCAGGTGCGGCCCGCCGCCCTCATAGCCGCGCGCCCACAGCCAGATGTGATCCGACAGCAGCAGCGCGACGCGGCCCTCGCCGAAGCGCGACAGGAACAGAAGCGGCTTGCCGTCCGCCCCCGTCATCACCGGCGGGTTGACGGAATTACGGGTGTCGACCGTGCGGAAGAACCGGCTCCAGCGCGGCGGCTCGGAGGCCGAACCCTCCAGTCCGCGCGTGACGGGATGGCGTCTGCCGACGTCGGACAGATGCGCGTAGAACGGCTTCTCGGTCACGCCGACCGGCTCGGCCGGCAGCACCGAATCCAGCGGCGTACGCCAGATGCTGGTGTTGGAGGCGTAGTCGGGGCCGGCCGAGACCAGCACGGCGCCGCCCGAGCGCACATAGCGCGCGATATTGTCGAAATAGGCAATCGGCAGCACGCCCTGGCGAGCATAGCGGTCGAAGATGATCAGCTGGAATTCATTGATCTTCTGCTGGAACAGCTCGCGGGTCGGAAACGCGATCAGCGACAATTCGTTGATCGGCGTGCCGTCCTGCTTCTCCGGCGGACGCAGAATGGTGAAATGCACGAGATCGACGCTGGCGTCGGACTTCAGGAGATTGCGCCAGGTGCGCTCGCCGGAATGCGGCTCGCCCGAGACCAGCAGGACGCGGAGCTTGTCGCGCACGCCGTCGATGGCGACGACCGCGCGGTTGTTCACCGGCGTCAATTCTCGCTCGAGCGGGGAGGCCTCGATCTCGACGATGTTCGGGCCGGCGTGTTTGATGTCGACGTCGACGCTCGCGCTCTGGCCGCTCGAGAGCGTGCGCTCGTTGATAACCTCGCCGTCCCTGCGGATCGTGACCTTGGCGCGCTCGCCCGTGACGCCCTGGTCGTCGAGGCGGTAGGAGATGGTCTGGGTCTGGCCGACGATGCCGAAGCGCGGCGCGGCCGTGATCGCGATGCGCCGGTCCCGCTCGTCCTTTTGGCCGGTGATCAGCGCATGCACCGGCGCCTGGAAGCCGAGCGCGGCGGCATTCGCCGGAATGTCGTGGACGCGGCCGTCGGTGATCAGGAACGCGCCGGCGACGCGGTCGACCGGAACGTCCGACAAGGCCGAGGCAAGCGCGCCGAACAGTTTTGTGCCGTCGGTCTCGCCGTCGGCCTGCCCGGCATCGACGACACGCACCTCGAGCCCCTTGATCTTCTTCAGGTTGTCGACCAGCGCTTCCTGCGCCTGCGCGGCCTCGCGATTGCGGTTGCCGAAATTCTGGCTCGGGCTCTTGTCGACGACGACGGCTGCGACCGAGGTCAGGGGCTCGCGCTCCTCGCGGGTGAAGGAGGGATTGGCGAGCGCGAGCAGGAACAGCGCCAGCGCGGCCACGCGCACGGCAGCGCCGCGCGCGCGTGCCACCAGCAGCACGAGCGCGATGACGACGATCGCGGCGAGCGCGAGCCACAGCACGATCGCGGGGACAAGCGGCGTGAATGCGATGCCGTAGTTCATATCGATCCTATTGCCCCAGCCGTTCGATCAGGGCCGGTGCGTGCACCTGGTCGGCCTTGTAGTTGCCGGTCAGCGTGTACATCACGATGTTGGCGCCGGCGCGGTAGGCGAATTCGCGCTGGCGGGTGTCGCCGCCGGTCACCGGCAGCATCGCCTGGCCGTCGGGCCGCACGGCCCAGGCGCCGGCAAGATCGTTCGAGGTGATGATGATCGGCGAGACACCGTCGCCGCCGCGCGCCGGCCGCTGTGCGCTGTCCTCGTCCTCGTCTTCGCGCGGCAGGGTCTCGACCCAGGTCTGGCCGGTCACGAAGCGGCCGGGGAAGTCGCGCAGAAGATAGAAGGTCTTGGTCAGCACGTGCTCGCGCGGTACCGGCTCGAGCTCGGGCACGTCGAGCGAGGACAGGATCTCGCGCAGCGTCTGCATGCCCGGGGTCTGCGCCGCGCCGTTCGCGCCGGGCGGTGCCTCGATCGCGTCGCGGGTGTCGAACAGCACGGTGCCGCCCTGCTTCATGTAGGCGTCGATCTTGTTGATGGCGTCCTGCGGCGGCTTCGGCGCGCCCGGCACGATCGGCCAGTAGATCAGCGGGAAGAAGGCGAGCTCGTCGCGCGCGGGGTCGATCCCGACGGGGTCGCCGGCCTCGAGCGCGGTGCGCTGCGCCAGAAACAGCGTCAGTCCGGACATGCCGGCCTTGACGATGGAATCGACGTCGGCATTGCCTGTCACGACATAGGCGAGGCGGGTCTGCGCCGTCGCTCTCATCGCGAAATCGTCCGCGGCGCTGTCGGCGCGTGACGGCGTCGGCGCGAGCGCGACGAGGCCCGCAAACACGAGGCCGAGGACGATCATGGCGGGCGCGGCGCGGCGGCGCAGCAGCGCGGCAATCCCGCCGCCGAGCACCGCGACGATGATGGCGTCGATCAGGAACAGCGCGAGCGCCGTCGACAGCAGCCAGCCGCGCAAGTCCCGCGGCTCGGCATTGGTGTAGGTGGCGTGCCGGGCGCGCAGGCTCGCTGTGTTGAGGGCCGCGATGCGGTCGGCGGCAGCAAGCGTGTTCACGGCGAGCGGTCCTTCGGCGGGACCATAGAAGCCCGGCGGATGATCTGATGTGGCGCGGTCGCGATAGTCCGCAGGGAGGGGCTTGGCGGTCGCCGGCGGCGGGCCGAACGCGCCAAAGCCGTCGAGGATGTGCAGCGGCGCCACCGTCTCGGTGGTCGCTTCGCTGGCGACGCCGGCGCCGGGCTTGGACGTGTAGCCGGACATGTCGACCACCCGCCGCAGCATTTCGACGAAGGTGCCCGACATCGGCAGGTCAGACCAGCGCATGTCGGCGCTGACGTGGAACAGGCTGACCAGGCCCTTGCCGCGATGCTCGCCGGTGACGAGCGGCGTGCCGTCTTCGAGCGAGGCCCAGCTCTTGGTGGCGAGCACGGCATCCGGCTCGGCCAGCACCTGGCGGCTCACGGTGACGTCCTTGGGGACCGCAACGCCGGCGAACGGGCCGTCGCCCGCGAAAGAGGCGAGATGCTGCGGCTTCTCCCAGGTCAGGCTGCCGCCGAGCGTGCGGCCGCCCTTGCGCAGCTTGACCGGCACGAGATCGTCCTCGGCCTGCGCCAGGCGGGGCCCAGCGAACCGCACCAGCACGCCGCCCTGGTCGATCCAGGCATTGAGGCGCTCGCGCAGCTCCGGGGCGATGGTGCCGACATCGGCGAGGATGATCATCGGCAGCTTCTGGTCCAGAAACTGTGTGATGCCCTGCTGCGGCGAGCCCTTGTCGGCAAGCCTGACGTCGGCGAACGGCGCCAGCGCGCGCGTGAGATAGAAGGTCGGCGCCAGCAGCGGCTGCGCGGTCTCGCTGGTCGAGCCCGAGACGATGCCGATGGCGCGGCGGCGCCAGCGCTTGTCGAGCAGCTGCACCGCGCCGGCGGAGCGCTCGCCCGAGATTTCGAGCCGGGTGATGTCGTTGCGCAGCTCGACCGGCAGGTCGAATGCGGCCTCGGTCTCCTTGTCCTGCGGGCCGAACGAGAAACGCGCTTCGCCGATCGGCGAGGCCTTCTGGTCCAGCGCGCGTACGGTGCCCATGGCGATGCCGCTGTCGGTGCGCAGTACCTTCACGGTCATCTTTGCCGCCGCGTTCTCGGCCGCGACCAGCGCCAGCGGCGCGGAGGTGCCGCCTTCGAAGATGGTCAGGCTGCGCTCGCCGATGGTCTTGCCGAGACCGGCCACGAACTCCTCGCCGCGGCCGGTGTCGACGCCGTCGGACAGCCAGGCGATCTCGCAATCGCCGGTCGCCTTGAGAAAGCGGTCGACCGCGGCCAGCGTCTCCACACGATCGATCGAATAGGCCTTCGGCGCGAGCTGGCGCAGCGCGACGCGCGCGGCGCCCGCCGGCATCAGCGTGATGTCGCGGTTCGGCTCGGACAGCGGCACCAGCGCGATGGCGCGGCGGTCGTTGTCGGCATTGGCGATCAGCTCGTCGGCGGCCCTGATCCTGACGTCCCAGTGCGAGGCTGCGCTCCAGCCATCGTCGAGCATGATCATCAGCGGCGCCTTGCTGCCGGCAAGCCCGGTTTGCGGATTCCAGATCGGGCCGGCGGCGGCAAAGATGACGAGGGCTGCGGCGAGTAGGCGGAGCGCGGTCAACCACCACGGCGTTCGCGACGGCGTCTCTTCGCGCGGGGCGATGTCGAACAGCAGGCGTGTCGGCGGAAACTCGATGCGGCGCGGCCGCGGCGGCATCACGCGCAGCAGCCACCACAGCACCGGAAGGCTGACCAGGCCGATCAGGAGCAGCGGTTCGGTGAAGGCGAGCGGCAGTCCCATCATGCGGCCGGCCCCGCCTTGATCGTGGTGATGCGCGTGCCCGACTTGCTCACCTGCATGCCGGCATGCAGGAATAGCAGCAGCTCGGCCGCGGAGCGGTCGGTGGCGTGCGTGGTGAACAGCCAGTCGAGCTTGTTGGTCTCGGCGCGGATCTGGTCGCGGTGCAATGCGAGCCGCGCGGTATAATCCTGCGCCCAGCTCTCGGCGCGGCCGGCGGTGATGACGCCAAAGCCCTCGGGCTCGACGAACTCGACGCGTCCGGAATAGGGGAAGCTCTCTTCGGCGGGATCGACGATTTGCACCAGCGTGCCATGCGCGCCCGAGCCGGAGAGCCCTGCGAGGGTGGTCCTGATCTCGGAGATCGGCGACCAGAAATCCGACAGCACGATGGTTTCGGCCAGCGCCGCGGGGACGAAGGACGGCGGCAGGCTCAGCCTGTCGGCATCGTCATGCAGCATCGCCTGCGCCATCTTGTCGATGACGCTGCCGCTCGCGGTCGGCGCCATCAGTCCGGGAATGCCGACGCGCTCGCCGCCCGACACCAGCAGCTCGGCCAGCGCGAAGGCGACGATCAGCGTGCGCTCCAGCTTGGACTCACGTGCGGTCTTCGAGGCGAACGCCATCGACGGCGAGCGGTCGGGCCAGATCCAGACCGTGTGCGAGGCTTCCCATTCGAGCTCGCGGACATAGAGATGGTCGTCGCGCGCCGAGCGGCGCCAGTCGACGTTCTGCGCCGGCTCGCCCGAGACGAAGCGGCGGTATTGCCAGAAATTCTCCCCGGAGCCGGCGCGGCGCCGGCCGTGCAGGCCGTGGATGACGTTGGCGGCGATGCGGCGGGCCTCGAGCACCAGGCGCGGCAAGGAGGCTGCGAGCGTGCGGCTTTCGCCATCGGCACGTCGGATCGCGATGATCTCCTTCGCTGTGTGCCCGGTCTCTGCGGCCATCAACCGATCCGTGTCTTGAGCTGCTTGATCACGTCCGGAATCGTGCGCCCCTCGGCGCGCGCCTGGAACGTCAGCGCCATACGATGCTTCAGCACGGGCTCGGCGAGGTCGAGCACGTCGTCGACCGAGGGCGCAAGGCGCCCGTCGATCAGCGCACGCGCGCGCACCGCCAGCATGAGGGATTGGCTGGCGCGCGGGCCGGGGCCCCAGGCGATGAACTTGCCGGCTTCGCCGGCGTCCGGACCCGGGCGGGCCGAGCGCACCAGCGACAGGATGGCTTCGACCACGGAATCGCCGACCGGCAGGCGGCGGATTAGCCGCTGCGCGGTGATCAGCGCGTCCGCCGTCATCGCGCCCTTGGCAAGCGTTTCCTCGGCGCCGGTCGTCTCGAACAGGATGCGGCGTTCGGCGTCGCGATCGGGATAGTCGACGTCGATTTCCATCAAGAAGCGGTCGAGCTGCGCTTCGGGCAGCGGGTAGGTGCCTTCCTGCTCAAGCGGATTTTGCGTCGCGAGCACGTGGAAGGGCTTTGGCAGATCGTGGCGCGCGCCGGCGACGGTGATGTGCTGCTCCTGCATCGCCTGCAGCAGCGCCGATTGCGTGCGCGGTGAGGCGCGGTTGATCTCGTCGGCCATCAGCAGCTGCGCGAACACCGGCCCCGAAATGAAGCGGAAGGCGCGCTTGCCCGCGGTGCTCTCGTCCAGCACTTCGGCGCCGAGGATGTCCGACGGCATCAGATCGGGCGTGAACTGGATGCGCTTGGCATCGAGGCCGAGCGTGACGCCGAGCGTCTCGACCAGCTTGGTCTTGGCAAGGCCGGGCACGCCGATCAGCAGCGCGTGGCCGCCGGAGAGGATGGTGACCAGCGTGTTCTCGATCACCCGGTCCTGGCCGAAGATGATGGACGCGATCGCATCCTTCGCGGCGCGAATCTGGCTCGACACCTGCTCGGCCGAACGGACGATCCCGTCCTCGAGTTTCTCGACACTCTCCGCCATCCGTTCGCTCCTTAAGCCCGCCATGCGGCTCGGGCCGTCATGTCACCACATCGCGCAGGTCATCATTTCAGCTCATGGGCCTTATGCTAGACTTGCAGGAAGGCCATGTATTCGTTGAATTAACCTATCCCCACCTTATCGGCTTCGGGTTATGTACGGCATCACGAAGTGGCGACTTCCACACCGGGCCAATCCGGGGTGGAACCGTTGACCCGAGTACAACGTAGACCTGCACCAATCGTGCCAAAGACAAAGTCAGGGCAAACCATGGCGAACCAAGGGCAGAGCGCCGATCGTGGTCTCGAGGGGCTGACGGCCGCTGCCAAAAATGCTGCCAATGCCGAAGGCGGCAAGAAAGGCCTGCCGCCGGTCCATCTGTGGAATCCGCCGTTTTGCGGCGATCTCGACATCCGAATCGCTTCCGATGGTACTTGGTTCTACTTGGGGACGCCAATCGGACGTCCCGCGCTGGTGCGCCTGTTTTCGACCGTCCTCAAGCGCGAAGGTGACAAGCATTTTCTGGTCACGCCGGTGGAGAAGGTCGGCATCCGCGTCGATGACGCGCCCTTCATGGCGGTCGAGATGCAGAAGGACGGCGAGGGGAAGCATCGCGTGCTGCGATTCCGCACCAATGTCGACGACTGGGTCACCTGCGATGCCGCGCACCGGCTGCGTTTCGAGCAGGCCAAGGACGGCGGGCTGACGCCGTATCTGCACGTCCGCGCCGATCTCTGGGCCAAGGTGACAAGGGCGCTGTATTACGACCTGGTTGACATGGGCGAGGAGCGGACGGTCGATGGCCAGCCGATGTTCGGCGTCGAATCATCCGGCGAATTCTTCGCCATGGCCGATGCGGAGCAGGTGAGGGCCGCGCTTTGACCAAGCCTATCCTGAAGAGTGATCCGGCGACTTTGGGTGCGGCGGATTTCTTCGCCCGCTCGAAGGCGAAGCTCGGCTTCGACGTACCGGCCGCCCTCTACGATCCCAACATCGTTCCGGCCTCGGGCGATCCCGGCACCGACAAGATGCTGGAGATCGTCGCGCGCGAGCAGCCGGTGCGCCCCGCGGCGGTCCTGATCGCGGTGGTCGACCATCCGGAGCCGACTATTCTCCTGACGCAGCGCTCGGCGCATCTGAACGACCATGCCGGCCAGATCGCCTTTCCCGGCGGCAAGATCGATGCGACCGATTCCTCGCCGCTCGACGCGGCGCTGCGCGAGGCCGAGGAGGAGGTCGGGCTCTCCAGGGATTACGTCGAGCCGATCGGCTATCTCGATCTCTACGGCACCGCGTTCGGCTTCCGCATCCTGCCGACGGTTGCAAAGGTGCGGCCGGGCTTTTCGCTCACCATCAACCAATCCGAGGTTGATGACGCCTTCGAGGTGCCGCTATCCTTCCTGATGAACCCGGTGAACCATCAGGTGCACAGCAAGGAATTCCGCGGCATGGAGCGGTTCTATTACGCCATGCCGTTCGCGGAACGTTACATCTGGGGCGCGACCGCCGGAATGCTGCGTGTGCTGTATGAGCGGATCTATTCATCATGATCCGGCCGGTTCTGACCGAGATCGGAATCTTCCTCATTCCCTTTGCCGTCTATGCGCTGTTCCTGGCCGCGACGCGCTCCGGCCTGTTCGCGCGCTCGTCCTGGCCGGTCACCGTGGTCGCGCGCCTCGTCCTGGCTGCGCTCGTGCTTGTCATCGCGGGGCTGATCGGCTTTGCGCATTTCTCCGGCGCCGCCCCGGATTCGACCTACGTTCCCGCCCATATCGAGAACGGCAGGCTGGTGCCGGGCGTGGAGAAATAGGGACAGCACGATGAGCGCGGAGCCGATACTCGCTGATGCGCCCTGGCTGACCGCAGGCGGGACCGCGCGTGTCCTTTCGCTGCTCAACGCGGACGGCGAGGAGGCCCGCGTCGTCGGCGGCGCGGTGCGCAACGCGCTGCTCGGTCTTGTGCCCGGCGACATCGACATCGCGACCACGGCGCGGCCCGAGGAGGTGGTGCGGCGCGCCAAGGCCGCCGGCATCAAGGCTGTGCCGACCGGCATCGATCACGGCACCGTCACGCTGGTCATCGACAGCCATCCCTATGAGGTCACGACTCTGCGCGAGGATACCGAGACCTTCGGCCGCAAGGCCAAGGTGGCGTTCGGCCGCGACTGGGTGAAGGATGCCGAGCGGCGCGACTTCACCATGAACGGCCTGTCGGTCGACGCGCGCGGCGTGGTCTATGACCATGTCGGCGGCATCGCCGACGCGAAGGCCCGCCGCGTGCGCTTCATCGGCGATCCCGACCAGCGTATCGCCGAAGACTATCTGCGCATCCTGCGCTTCTTCCGCATCCACGCCGCCTTCGGCGCCGGCGAGCCCGATCGTGACGGCACGCTCGCCTGCATCCGTGGCCGCGCCGGACTTGCCAGCCTGTCGGCCGAGCGCGTGCGGATGGAGATGCTGAAGCTGCTGGTGACATCGGGCGCATCCGCGGCCGCGCTGGCCATGGCCGAGGGCGGCTTGCTGCAGGCGCTGGTCGGTGGCGTCGTCTACACCGGGCCGCTGGCGACGATGATCGCGATCGAGCGCGAGCTCGGCCTCGCCGCCAGCAGCACGCGGCGCCTCGCCGCGCTGACCGTCGCCGTGACCGAGGATGCCAAGCGCGTCGCCGCGCGCCTGCGGCTCTCCAACGCCGAGACCAAGGCGCTGGATTCGATGGGGCACCGGTGGTGGCGCCTCGCCACCAAGGACGAAGCCAATGCGCGGCGACTGCTCTACCGGCTCGGTGCCGAGCGCTATCACGATCGCGTGTTGCTCGGCTGGGCGAGGAGCGGCGGCGACGTCACTTCAACGCATTGGCGCGCGCTCGCCGAGCTGCCGCAGCGCTGGATTGCGCCGAAATTCCCGCTGAAGGCCGCCGACTTCATCGCGCGCGGACTCGCCGAAGGACCTGCGCTTGGACATGTGTTGACGCTCGCCGAGGACGCTTGGCTTGCGGCGGATTTTCCCTTGGAGGAAGCCGCGCTCGCTGCCATCGCCGATCAAGCTGCGGCCCGCGTCAGCCGCGATGAGAGAACGTGACCATCGTCTCAGCCTTCGCCGACATCTCGATCTTTCAGCTCCTGCTGGTCGCGTTGATGGCGTTGTTTGCTTCGATCATCGGTGGTCTCGCCGGTTACGGCACCGGCGCGCTGATGCCGCTGGTGCTGGTGCCGCTGGTCGGCGCCGAGCCCGTGGTGCCGATCATCGCGATCTCGGCCATCTTCACCAATTGCAGTCGCGCGATCGCTTACCTGCGCTACGCCGACCGCCGCCGTGCGCTGATTGTGCTGGCCTGTGCCGCGCTGACGACCGCACTCGGCGCCTACGGCTACACGCGGCTGACCAACGCGGGAGCGGCGCTCGTGATCGGCACCATGCTGATCCTGAGCGTGCCGCTGCGCCGGGTGCTCCGCCGCCGAAGCGTGCGGATCGGCGACGGCGGCCTTGCCGCCGGTTCTGTCGGCTACGGCGTGCTGGTCGGCGGCACCTCCGGCTCCGGCGTGATCCTGCTCTCGCTGTTGATGGCCGCGGGCCTCGAAGGCGCGGCCGTGATCGCGACCGACGCGATGATCTCGCTCGGTACCGGACTCATCAAGATCTCGGTGTTCGGGCTCGCCGGTGCCGTCACCGCGCAGGTGCTCGCCTTCGCGCTGCTGATCGGAGGGATCGCGATCCCCGGCGCCTTCCTCGCAAAGGCTTTTGTCGAGCGGATGCCGGTGCACATCCACACCGCGATCCTCGATGTCGCGGTGATCACGGGCGGGCTGGTGATGATCTCGGCGGCGGCGAGGCAACTCGTCGGGTAGACGCCTCGATCGGCATCAGCTGCGCAAACAAGAGCGTCCAGAGAGTCAGCGCGCAGATCGGGATCACATAGTACTGGGTGTAGATCGGGTGGGTGACGAAGAAGGCCAGATTGATCGCAAGTCCGCTTCCGAGCAGCAGCCCGAGACGGCTCCGACCCCGCCGCCAGATCCATACGGTCCAACCGGCGGAAAGAAGAATCAGGAGCGACTGCGGGTCGCCGAGATAGGATCGAATGGTCTCAGCGTCGAGCGAAGGAGGAACCACATCGCCGGCGCTATAGGTGGTCGCGAAGGGACTGCCGGCGTTGATGGCGTTGGCCGCGAGGGTCGGCATCATGCCGATCACGAGCGCGACGGCGAACAGCGCTCCTTCGAGAAATTGCGGCGTCTTGCGTGCCGCCAGAAAGGCGATCAGCAGGTAGATGCAATAGCCGGCCGACAGCAGCAGGTTCGGCACCCGCATGTTGACCGCGATGCCGATCAAGAAGCCGGTGACCAGAATGAGAAGCATTCTCGGCATTTGCCGTTCTTCGGCGAACAGCCGGGCCGTCAGCCATCCGGCGGCGGCGCAGAGCACCATGGTCGGTGCGATCGAGTAACTCGCCTTGACTGGATTGATCATCACGTAGATGGCGACAAAGCCAAAGGCGGTCGCGATGGCCAGTTGCGCTCTCGATCGCGACAGCCAGATCGCGGCGCCGGCAAACAGGAAGATCACCAGCGTGCAGATGGCATAAAGCGGAACGACCTGATGGCCGGAGGGGAACAGTGCCAGCACGAGGCCGGTGCCGGGAGGGTACTGCAGGACCAGCTTGCCGGTCTCCGGCATTGCCGTGTGGCACACCGGGCCCTGGCCATCGCGCCAGGTCGGCAGCTTCTTCATCTTTGCGACGAAATAACCATCGTCATCCCGCGCGAAGCTCGTATCGAGGCCGTCGAGACCAAAGCGCTGGAACAGATGCGCTTGCCTGAGGTAGCAGATGTCGTCGTTGACGCCGCGATCTTCGGACCATCGCGACATCGAGAACAGGTGGCTGGCAAGGATCGCGGCACAGAGCAGGATGCCGATCGCCTTGCCGAGACGCAGCGAGCCTTCAGATCGGGTCAAGGCCGCTTGTCCTGCGGGGGGACGCTGAGGCCATTCAGGTCTCCATCCCCCCGCGGTGTGCGCGCTTGCGGATTGACGCCAGCGGGCGTGGCCGGCTCCTCGCCGTCATGCCCGCGCCGTTCGATCGCATCGACGACAAACAGCGGCCTCTCCTTGCTGCTCAGATAGATCCTGCCGACATATTCGCCGATGATGCTGAGCGAAACGAGCTGGAAAAGCGAGGCCAAAATCGTCGAGATCATCAGGCTGGTCCAGCCCGGCACGACCTCCAGATACATCCAGGAATAGAGGGAATAGCCGGCGACGACCTGCAGAACCAGAAACATGCCGAGCGCTGCCAGCGACGAGAACCGCAGCAGCACCATGGAATAGCCGAGAAAGGCGTCAGTCGCGAAGGCGAGCATCTTGCGGAGCGGGTATTTGGTCCTCCCGGCGAAGCGTTCCTGCCGGTCATAGACGAACGGCACCTGCCTGAAACCGAGCGAAGCGACCATGCCGCGGATGAACCTGTCCCGCTCCGGCATCCGGGCAACGAGGTCGGCAACGCGACGGGACATCAGGCGGAAGTCGCCGGTATCCCTGGGGATGATGATGTCGGTGGTGCGTTCGAGCAGGCGATAGAACAGGCTGGCGGACTTCTTCTTGAACCAGCCTTCGCCGGCTCGGCTGCGCCTCTGGCCGTAAACCACATCGGCGCGGGTTTCCCGCATGCGCTCCAGCATCGGGCCGACCAGCTCCGGCGGGTCCTGCAGATCGGCGTCGATGACCAGAACCACGCTTCCCTTGACGGCAGCGAGGCCTGCGGTGAGTGCGATCTGATGCCCGAAATTCCGCGACAACCGGATGCCCGTAACCTGGCCGCACTTTGCGATCTCGTCGCGGATCGCGTCCCATGTGTTGTCGGTCGAGCCGTCGTCGATGAGAATGATCTCGTAGTCGTCGCCGAAGATGGCCGCCGCGCTGGCGCGGCAGCGCTCGACGAGATGTGCAATTCCTTCCTGCTCGTTGAAGCAGGGCACCACGATCGACAGGAACGGCGTGTCAGGCGAAGTCGTAAGCGATGCGTGTGTCATGGAACACCGTACCTCAGGGCGACGAACGCAGCGCTGCGGGATCCAAACCGTTGATGATCTGAAACCCCACGCAGGCAGGGTCGGGACGCGTATAGAGTCCGACGCTGAGGCAGCCTCCGGCATGTTTCGCCCATGCCTCTGCCAGCGGTGTGAGGGTGCCGGTCCGCGCCGTCTCCATGTTCATCAACTGCCGTTGCAGGGTTTCGAGAAGGGGGCCGCGTGAAGGTTCGTCCCCGCGGTAGCGGACGGAAATCGTATTGGTCACGCCGAGGGCCGTCAGAAATTGCGGGAGCGAGTGGACGCCTTCATAGGCGAGCGGTCCTCCGGCCTCGATGATGATGGGCTGGTCGGGCGACGCCTTCGCAAGCTGCGCGAGCCTCTGCACTTCCGTGAAGAACCCGTTGGTGGTTTCGATATTGCGTTTGACGGCCGAGGCGAGCGCTGGCGGCTGGCCGAGATGGCTCGTCACCAGGAAGAAGACGACGAAGAAGGCGGCGGCGCACAGTGCATGATCCACGGTTCGCTTGGGGTAACGAGGCCCCACCTTGTGCGCGATCTCGGCGATCAGGATGCATGCCGTGAGCGGGATCAGCAGCATCGCCGGAAAGTCATAGCGGTTGTTGTGCGGAAACAGCATGCGGTAGAGCCCGCACTGGGCGGCGTACATGGCGAGCAGGAAGGCATAGGCCGCGAACGCCGGCGCCGAGTCCCGAACCCGCTCCTTCCAGCTGCGGGCCGGGATGATCTTGAGCAGTTGAAGGACGGCGATCGGCAGGACCCACACCCACCAGGTGCGCGCAACGCCGTCGATCAGGCCGAGCAGCGCGTAACGCACCGTGACGATGGGGCCGGCGGATCGACCGTAATAATCCGCGCCTGCCGAGCGCATCTCCCGAACGACGACAACGCCGATGGCCACAATATAAGCCATCAGCAGCAGCCCGAGCGCAGCGACAAACAACAGGGGCAGGCGGCGGGTCACGACCGCATAGCCAAGGACAAAAGCCGGGAGGCCAGCGGCGACCGGGACGAAGGTTTCCTTGAGACCCGCGAGGATGATGGCAAACAGGATGAGCGCGACGGCTGCGCAGAGCCTCGACCTGCGCCCTTCGGCAAACAGGATGGCGTCGGCTGCGAACAGCATCAGCCCAAGACAGGCCGTGCCGAAGATCTCCGAAGGCCCCAGCCGCGACCAGACATCGGCCCACATGGGCAGGACCGCGATGGCCGCGGTCAGGGCGCCGCTGAGCCACACGCCGATGAACCGCACAAGCCCCCACCAGATCGAAGCGAGGAAGATGGCGAAGCAGGCGCTGTTCACCAGATACCAGAGGTGGACATCCGCGCCGAACAGGGATGTTTCCGTGAGTTTCAGGATGTAGAAGGTCGGACGAAAACGGCCCTGCAACTGGCCGACCTCGGTCTTGGTGATCAGCGTTTGCCATATCTCGCCGAACGGCAGTCGCAGATCGGACCCCAGATAGGTGAAGACCTCGTGGTCGTCGATCAAGCCCCAGTTCGCCTGGGTGATCTGCCTACCCGTCAGCGCGAGAGAAAAGGCGCAAGCCAGCATCGCGACGACGAGGAATTGGTGAATGCGGCCTTTGGGAAAAAGCAGCCGTTCAGCTATCGGTTTCATCTAAATAAGAGTTGGTGCCCCATCAACTTTCGATTGGTCGTACCCTACAGGTTGCACCCTTGCAAGCCGCGCGCCTCCGGAAAAGCACGGCCGCCATTGGACTTTCGAAAGCCGTGGAGCCAGCACTGCGACCCTGCTCGTCGTTATTCAGCCGGTATCCGATGTGGTAGTTTGAGATCAGCGATCTGAACGACGCGGCTCCCGACTCGCCGGCACAGTCGGGCAGGGCGATCGTTCCGTGCAAACGAGGGAGGACAGCGCATGAGGGACTTGGCTGGACGGACCGCATTCGTGACAGGCGCCGCCTCGGGAATCGGACTGGGGATCGCGACCGCGCTGTCACAGGCGGGGGTGAAGGTCATGCTCTGCGATATCGAGGAAGAGGCGCTCAACAGGGCGGTCGCGGACCTGAAGACACGGAGCAACGTCGATGTCGATGGCGTGAGAGCCGACGTCTCGCTCAAAGCCGAGCTTCAGGCGGCAGCGGACGCCACCGTCGCGCGGTATGGCAAGATCCACATCCTGGTCAACAATGCGGGCGTGGGCGGCGGCGGCCCCTATGGCGAGTGGACGGATGCAGGCTGGAACTGGGTGCTCGGCGTCAACCTGATGTCGGTGATCTGGGGCTTCGAGATCTTCGGCCCGCTGATCGAAGCGCATGGCGAAGGAGGACAGGTCGTTTCCACGGCCTCCGTCTCCGGACTGATTGCGGGGCCAAGTCCGGCGTACGATGTGAGCAAATATGGCGTGGTGGCGTTGTCCGAGGGGATGCGCAGCGCGCTCGCGCCGAGGAAGATCGGGGTATCCGTTCTGTGTCCGGGCATCATCCGCACGCAGATCATGAGTTCCCGGCGCAACGTGCCGCAGCGATTTGCCGGGGCTGTCGGCAATCCTCCGCCGAAGGAAGGACCCCGCGCCGAGTTCATCATGGCGTTGCGGCAACGGATCAACAACGGCATTGATCCGCTCTATGTGGGTGAATTGGTTTGCGAGGCCATCGAAAACGACTGGCCCTACATCTTCACCGATACCGAGCACGAACCCTTCATCGACAAGCGCTTCGCAGCGATCAAGCAGGGCTTCGACCGCATCCGCGGACGAACGCCGCGGCACTAGCGCTCGCGTCTGCTCGTGCTCCGCTGCTTCGCTGCGATTGGCAGAGAAGCGGACATCAGCCGCGCGAGTGGGCGCGCCATTCCGACCCGGATGCGGTCTCGGGCGAGCCTATTCCTCGTCCTCGTCGTCTTCCTCGTCTTCATCCTCTTCCTCTTCCACTTGCACCAGCACGGCCAGCGGCAGCGTCTCGCGGAACAGGTCGCCTTCCATGCCCATCCAGACGCAGAGCACCTCGTCCTGCTTCACTTCCGCAACCGTCAGCGGCTGGCCGCCGGATTTCAGCATCACGACGTCGCCGGCTTTCAAGTCCATGGCATGCTCCTTTCGAATGATTGACCCGGAAGGAACCTAGCAAGCGGTCATGACACCCTGATCACGCCGGCCGTGCGAGGAATTCTGTGGTTGGGGCAGATCAGGGGAGATCGTGAGGCATCTCCCGCCGCATTCGCAGCAGCGGATAAGTTCGCCCCTCACGATCGGCCATGATGAAGCTAGCCGTTCGTCAGCCGCAGAAGATGCGGCACGGCCTCGGTGTCGGGGGCCGCGCCCAGGCGCGCGTAGAATTGCATCGCAGAGGTATTGTGCTTCCAGACATCCCAGCCGAGCCTGGTGACGCCGTGATCGGCGGCCCATTCCTTTGCCTTCGTCATCAGAGCGCTGCCGACGCCCTGCCGGCGCGCGTCGGCATGTACCGCAATGTCGCTGATATACATGCCGGCCCGAGCGCTGTAGAGCTCGTGGGTCAGGATCCAGGCGATCATGCCCACGACGCGATCCTCGAGCTGCGCGACGAAGAGGTGCACCGGCGCATGCTCGCGGATATAGAATGCGACATAGCGATCGAGTGTCAGTGGTGGTGGCGGTTCTTCGATATGGGCCGCCAATGCGTCCGCGAGGCTGCGCACAGCGGCATAGTCGCTCTCCAGAGCCCTCCGGATGCTCAATTCTCCACTCACGATGCCGTGCCCTCTCTTTTGCGCCTTGCTTGAAGCTTCCGTGGGCGCTGAAGGCGCCCGCGGGGTGATCTACGTGCAAGGCCGTGGGATCGTTACGTCAGCGTGCGAAAGAATTGGTGGCGCCTGATACCGTAAACGTCGCTCTTGTCCCAAGAGGCCCGCCAAAACGAGCAGGTCGAACGAATGGCGACAATGCGAACTTGCGATGTCGACTTAGTTGCGCTCCCTACGGTCGGCGGTTCGGCAGGCACTGGTTGCTGAAATGGCCGACGGCGCCGCGAACCAGCGGAACATCCGCCGATGGCTTTGGCTCAGGTCAACGCGCGTCCATCGCGAGTTTCGACGATGGCATCATACCCCTGTTTTGCCCGACGGATCCGGATTCGTTTCGAAAAATCCGTAAGTGCTTGATCTTAAAGGGGCCGTCTACTGTGCATGGGGTTGTTTTGCGATATTTGGGGTTGGGCTCGGCTCAGGAGCGGCCCGGCACCAGCTCAGTCAGCGAACGGATGATGCGGTCGGGCTTGATTGTCGAGCCTTCGGGCAGGCCCTCACCATGCACGTCGATCCAGATCGAATAGATGCCGAGCCGCTGCGGCGTCACGACTTCCCATTCCAGATTGTCGCCGATCATCCAGGTGTCCTTCGCGGAGACGCCCAGCGCCTCCATCGCGTGCAGATAGGCGCGCTCCTCGGGCTTGCCGAAGCCGTGCTCGCCCTCGATCTGGATGTGGTCGAAGCGATGCGCCAGCTCGAACCGCTCGACCTTGGCACGCTGCATGTCGGCGGCGCCGTTGGTGACGAGCGCGAGCTTGATGCCGAGCGCCTTGAATTGATCGATCGCCTCATGCGCGCCGGGGAAGACGAACATCTCCTCCTCGCGATAGGCGGTGAAGCGGTCGGCGAGGCGGACGGCGAGATCGTCCGGCAGGGCGCGATGGCCGGCCGCCGCGAGCGCGGCAAAGCCGCCCTTGACCGTGAGGTGCCGCGCTTCGGCGAGCCTCATCCGCCATGCAGCTTCGGCATTCGCCCAGAAGTTTCGCGCGAAAGCCAGGACCGTTGTTGCAACCAGCTCGGGCGGCAGCGGCGCGAGCTCGTCGGCGAACTCCTTCGCGATCGTATTCCAGGCGATCTCGGGCCGGCCATAGGCCGACAGGATGGTGTCGTCCATGTCGATCAGCATGGCGCGGGGAAGGGGCCTCGTGGCGGGCTTCATCGTCGTCACGGCCATTTCACCTCCGGCGGCATCGACGACAGGATCGAATCGACATTGCCGCCGGTCTTGAGCCCGAAAATGGTGCCGCGATCATAGAGCAGGTTGAATTCGACATAGCGTCCGCGTCGGATCAATTGCTCCTCGCGGTCGGCGGCGGTCCAGGCGCTGGCAAAATTGCGCCTGACGATCTCGGGGTAGATCTTCAGGAAGGCGCGGCCGACGTCCTTGGTGAAGGCGAGGTCGGCCTCCCAGTCGCCGCTGTCGTGCCAGTCGTAGAAGATACCGCCGATGCCGCGCGCCTCTTTCCGATGCGGCAGATAGAAATACTCGTCGCACCATTTCTTGTACTTGTCGTAGTCGGCAACGCCGTTCGGGCCGGTGCAGGCCTCCTTCATCGCCGCGTGGAAGGCGATGCTGTCGGAATCCTCCTGCGTGCGCCGCCGGTCGAGCACCGGCGTCAAGTCGGCGCCGCCGCCGAACCAGGCTTTGGTGGTGACGACGAAGCGCGTGTTCATGTGCACGGCGGGCACGTTCGGATTGCGCATATGCGCGATCAGCGAGATGCCGGAGGCCCAGAATTTTGGATCGTCCGCGGCACCGGGAATTTGAGCCCGAAATTCGGGCGCGAACTCGCCGTGCACGGTCGAGCAATGCACGCCGACCTTCTCGAACAGGCGGCCCGACATCATCGACATCACCCCGCCGCCGCCGGGCGCGCCGGTATGATCGGTGCGCTGCCAGGGCGTGCGCTTGAAGCGGCCGGCCTCGCCCGGATAGAGGCTTTGCGGGGCGTCGTCCTCGAGCTTCTCGAAGCTCGCGCAGATATCGTCGCGCAAGGCCTCGAACCAGGTGCGGGCGCGGGTCTTGCGGTCTTCGATCGTCGACAGGTCCATCTGCATTCGAGGGTCGCGTCCTATCTGATGCCGAGCGATTTGTGCGTCTGCACGCTGAGCCGCCACTGCGGATGCTGCAGGCAATAGTCGATCGCGCGCGCGGTGTTCTCGATGATTTCGGGGCCGTCCATCGGCTGCAGCGAGAAGCGCTCGAAGGCGAGGTTCTCGAAGGCTTCGGGCGCGGCGAGGGCCTGCGGATACACCAGCTTCAGCTCGTGGCCCTGGCGCAGCACCAGCTCGCTGCCGCCCTTGGGGCTGACGCAGATCCAGTCGAGCCCCTCGGGCGCGGCGATGGTGCCGTTGGTCTCGACGCCGATCTCGAAGCCGCGGGCGTGCAGCGCCTCGATCAAGGCAGTGTCGACCTGGAGCAGCGGTTCGCCGCCGGTGAGCACCACGTAGCGGTCGGCTTCGGAGGCTTGCCATTGCGCGGCGATGGTGTCGGCGAGCTCGGCGGCGGAGCCGTAGCGGCCACCGAGGGTGCCGTCGGTCCCGACGAAATCCGTGTCGCAGAACTTGCAGGTGGCCTCGAGGCGGTCGGCCTCGCGCCCGCTCCAGAGGTTGCAGCCGGCAAAACGGCAGAACACGGAGGCGCGCCCGGCATGGGCGCCTTCGCCTTGCAGGGTCAGGAAGATTTCCTTGACCGCGTAACTCAATGGTCTCTCCTCAACCTGTCAAACGTGCGGGTTCCGGGTCTGCCGCAGCGCCTCGCCCGCGGCCATCGCCGCCGACATGGCGACATTGAGCGACCGCAGCCCGGCCCTGATCGGGATCACCAGCCGCGCATCCGCGGCCTCGACCACCGCGTCGGTGACACCGGCGCTCTCGCGCCCGAATAGCAGGATGTCCGACGTCTGGTAACGGAAATCGCGATAGTCGGTGGCGGCCTTGGTGGTGAACAGCAGCAGGCGGTAGCCATGCCCGGCGCGCCACTCCTCGAATTTCAGCCAGGAGTCATGCCTGAGGATGCTGACGTGGTCGAGGTAATCCATTCCCGCCCGGCGGAACGCGCGGTCGGAGACCGGGAACCCCGCCGGTTCGATGATATGGGCGGCCAGTCCCAGGCAGGCGCAGAGCCTGAGAATCGTGCCGGTGTTCTGAGGGATGTCGGGCTGGAAAAGCGCTATCTGCATCGGGGCTGGCGGGTTGGTTGCGGGTCGGAAATGTCTCAATAAAACATCGTCTGCCCGGGAATTCGTGCATGGCACGCTCCCGCGCCGATAGCGGGCTTGCGCTCGCCCGGCAAGGGTGCCAATAGAACGATTCTGGACTGCTGTTTCGCCTGTTTAGAGGCGAATGAGCGAAGTTCTGCCGCCGCGGGGGGCCGCGGGCGCCGGCAGCCTTTCCGGGGACCTCATGGGCGCCCCCCGGAGCGGTTCCTCCGGCTGCACAAGAAGAAAGGGTTGGAATCGTGACGACAGCGTCTTCGGCGGACCATCCGACACGCCGTGATTTCTTATTCGTTGCAACCGGGGCAGCTGCAGCAGTAGGGGGCGCGGCCGCGCTCTGGCCCTTCATTTCCCAGATGAATCCGGACGCGTCGACCATCGCCGCCGGCGCGCCGATCGAGGTCGATCTCAGCCCGGTCGCCGAGGGCCAGGACATCAAGGTGTTCTGGCGTGGCAAGCCGATCTACATCAGCCATCGCACCAAGAAGCAGATCGACGAGGCGCGCGGCGTTAACGTGGCGAGCCTGCCCGATCCGGAGACCGATGAGGCCCGCGTGAAGTCGGGCCACGAGCAATGGCTGGTCGTGATCGGCATCTGCACCCATCTCGGCTGCATCCCGATCGCCCACGAAGGCAATTACGACGGGTTCTTCTGCCCCTGCCATGGTTCGCAGTACGATTCGTCCGGCCGCATCCGCCAGGGGCCCGCGCCCGCGAACCTGCCGGTGCCGCCGTACACTTTCGTTTCCGACACCAAAATCCAGATCGGCTGAGCTTCGGACCCGCTTCCGAAGCTTCGCGCCGTCTCGTCGTTTTACTTCTTCAGGATCGCATCATGAGCGGACCATCCGACTTCCAGCCGAGTAATCCGGCCCTGCAATGGCTTGAGCGGCGCCTGCCGATTCTCGGCCTCATGCACTCCTCGTTCGTCGTCTATCCCACCCCGCGCAATCTGAACTATTGGTGGACCTTCGGCGCCATCCTCTCCTTCATGCTCGGGATGCAGATCCTGACCGGCGTGATCCTGGCGATGCACTATACGCCGCATGCCGATCTCGCCTTCAAGTCGGTCGAGCTGATCGTCCGCGACGTGAACTATGGCTGGCTGCTGCGCAACATGCACGCCTGCGGCGCGTCGATGTTCTTCTTCGCGGTCTACGTCCACATGCTGCGCGGCCTCTATTACGGCTCCTACAAGGAGCCGCGCGAGGTGCTGTGGATCCTCGGCGTCATCATCTACCTCCTGATGATGGCGACGGGCTTCATGGGTTACGTGCTGCCGTGGGGCCAGATGAGCTTCTGGGGCGCCACCGTCATCACCAATCTGTTCTCCGCCATTCCCTATTTCGGCGAGAGCATCGTGACGCTGCTCTGGGGCGGCTATTCGGTCGGCAACCCGACGCTGAACCGGTTCTTCTCGCTGCACTATCTGCTGCCGTTCCTGATCGCGGGCGTCGTCGTGCTCCACGTCTGGGCGCTGCACGTCGCCGGCCAGAACAATCCTGACGGCGTCGAGCCGAAGACGGAAAAGGACACGGTGCCGTTCACGCCGCATGCGACCATCAAGGACGGGTTCGGCGTTGCCTGCTTCCTGCTGCTCTACGCCTGGTTCATCTTCTACATGCCGAACTATCTCGGCGACGCCGACAACTACATTCCGGCGAACCCGGGCGTGACGCCGCCGCACATCGTGCCGGAATGGTATTACCTGCCGTTCTACGCCATCCTGCGTTCGATCCCGAACAAGCTCGCGGGCGTCATCGGGATGTTCTCGGCGATCATCGTGCTGTGCTTCCTGCCCTGGCTCGACGCTGCCAGGACCAGGTCGTCGAAGTACCGCCCGCTGGCCAAGCAGTTCTTCTGGATCTTCGTCGTGGTCTGCATCCTGCTCGGCTATCTCGGCGCGCAGCCGCCGGAAGGCATCTACGTGATCGCCGGCCGGGTCCTGACGGTTTGCTACTTCGCCTACTTCCTGATCGTGCTGCCGCTGCTCTCTCGCATCGAGAGACCGCGGCCGGTGCCGAACTCGATCTCGGAGGCGATCCTCGCCAAGGGCGGCAAGGCCGTGGCCTCCATCGCGGTGGTGCTCGTCGCCGCCGGCGCGCTGTTCCTCGGCAGCCTGCAGGATGCCCGTGCCTCCGAAGGCAGCGATAAGCCGCCCGGCAACAAATGGTCGTTCTCCGGTCCGTTCGGCAAGTTCGACCGCGGCGCGCTGCAGCGCGGCCTGAAGGTCTACAAGGAAGTCTGCGCCAGCTGCCACGGCCTGTCCTACGTCGCCTTCCGCAACCTCGCGGAAGCCGGCGGTCCCGGCTATTCGGTGGCGCAGGCCGCGGCCTTCGCGTCCGAGTACAAGGTCAAGGACGGTCCGAACGATGCCGGCGACATGTTCGAGCGTCCGGGTCGCCCGGCGGACTATTTCCCCTCGCCGTTCCCGAACGAGCAGGCCGCCCGTGCGGCGAACGGCGGCGCGGCGCCGCCCGACCTGTCGCTGATCACGAAGGCGCGCTCCTATGGCCGCGGCTTCCCCTGGTTCATCTTCGACTTCTTCACCCAGTACCAGGAGCAGGGCCCGGACTACGTCTCGGCGGTGCTTCAGGGGTTTGACGATCATGTCCCCGAGGGTGTGACCATTCCGGAAGGCTCGTACTACAACAAGTACTTCCCTGGCCACGCCATCAAGATGCCGAAGCCGCTCAGCGACGGCCAGGTGACCTATGACGACGGCTCGCCGACCACGGTCGCGCAGTATGCCAAGGACGTCACCACCTTCCTGATGTGGACGGCCGAGCCCCACATGGAAGCGCGCAAGCGCTTGGGCTTCCAAGTGTTCGTGTTCCTGATCCTGTTCGCGGGCCTGATGTACTTCACCAAGAAGAAGGTCTGGGCCGACTCGCACTGAGCGCAGCCGAACGAAACGAAATGAAAAAGCCCCCGCGAGGGGGCTTTTTTATTGAGCCGGTGTCCCGGACGCGCTGCAGCGTGCAACGCCGCTGCGCAGAGCCGGGACCCAGCGTGCTCGTGGCTGAGCCCCGGATCAGCAACGCACCACGCCGCGAAGGCGTGGCGCATTGCATTGCATCCGGGGCACGAGAGTGTGTTGCTTGGCGCGATTGCGTATCGCCCTCTCACCGGCCAAAATGCCGCCAACCGCTCCCCCAGAAACTCATCGGAGGACACCATGGGAACCGCCATCACCTTCAAGCGTCCGGACGGCAAGGACGCCTCGGGCTATCTCGCCAACGCAGCGCGCGGCAATGCGCCGGGTGTCGTCGTGATCCAGGAATGGTGGGGCCTGTCGGACCAGATCAAGGGCCTGTGCGACCGCTTTGCGCTGGCCGGCTTCGATGTGCTGGCGCCCGATCTCTACAAGGGCAAGGTGGTGCCTTATCACGACACTGACAGCGCCAACAAGGAGATGAACTCGCTCGACTTCATGGACGCCACCACGCAGACCGTGCGCGGCGCCGCGCAATATTTGTCGCGCAATGGCGCCAAGGTCGGCCTGACCGGCTTCTGTCTCGGCGGCGCCGTCACCATCATCGGCGCGGTGCATGTGCCGGAGCTCGCGGCCGGCGTCGTGTTCTACGGCATTCCGCCGGAGCAGGCGGCCAAGCCAGCCGACGTCAAGATCCCGCTCCAGGCCCATTTCGCCAACAAGGACGATTGGTGCACGCCGGAGCTGGTGAGCGGCTTCGAGAAGGCCATGAAGGCCGCCGGCAAGTCGCTGGAGCTGTTCCGCTATGACGCCGAGCACGCCTTCGTCAACGAGCAGCGCCAGGCCGTGCATGACCGCGAAGCCGCCGAGCTCGCCTGGGGTAGGGCGACCAAGTTCTTCGCCAATCATCTCGGCGGTAACAGCGCAGCCTAACCCAGCCTGTAGCCCGGATGGAGCGCAGCGTAATCCGGGACTGTCTCGTCGTGGCATGAACCCCGGATTGCGCTGCGCTCCATCCGGTCTGCGGCACCCCCGCCACCCTTGACGCCGTCCCCCGGCCATGGTGAGTATCCGCCCATGAGCACCGCAGCCTGCCCAGCCCGTCGTTGGTGGCGCACCTCCTAAAGAGGTGGCCGGTGCGATTTTCCTTTCCCAAATCGTCTGAGGTCGCCTGCACAGCGCGGCGGCCTTCTCGTTTGTCCTGTGTGGCGTTCCCTCGGCAAGTTTCGTAAGAGGACGACATGAACAGGACAGTCTTTGCCCTCCCGGCCAGAAGTGAGTACGCGACCCGCGCGGGGCTGGCGATCACGCGCGTGGCGGAGCAGTTTACCGGCGGCGCCAACCGGCTCGACGACCTGATCAACCTGCTCGACCGCCGCCGTGGCGTGGTGCTGTCCTCGGGCACGACCGTGCCGGGCCGCTACGAGAGTTTTGACCTCGGCTTTTCCGATCCGCCGCTCAAGCTCGAGACCACGGGCGTCGATTTCAAGCTCGAAGCGCTCAACGCGCGCGGAGAGGTGCTGATTGCCTTCCTCGGCGACGTCCTGCGCGAGCCCTGCGTCGTGATTTCCGAGAAGACCGTCACGCGCCTTGCCGGCCACATCGTCCGTGGCGAGGCGCCCGTCGAAGAGGATCAGCGCACGCGGCGCGCCAGCGTGATGTCGCTGGTGCGCGACATCATCGCCGCTTTCTCCGCCAATGACGACGGGCTGCTCGGCCTGTTCGGCGCCTTCGCCTATGACCTCGTGTTTCAGATCGAGGACCTCGTGCAGAAGCGCCCGCGTGAGGCCGACCAGCGTGACATCGTGCTGTACGTACCTGATCGCCTGCTGGCCTATGACCGCGCCACCGGTCGCGGCGTCGTGCTCACTTACGATTTCGCATGGAAGGGCAAATCCACCGCCGGCCTGCCGCGCGAGACCGCGGAGAGCCCGTATCTGAAGACGCCGCGCCAGGGCTTTGCCGATCACGCGCCCGGCGAATATCAGGCGACGGTGGAGACGGCGCGCGCCGCGTTCGCCCGCGGCGATCTGTTCGAGGCCGTGCCCGGCCAGCTGTTCGCCGAGCCCTGCGACCGCTCACCGGCCGAAGTGTTCCAGCGCCTCTGCGTCATCAACCCATCGCCCTACGGCGCGCTGATGAATCTCGGCGAGGGCGAGTTTCTCGTCTCGGCCTCTCCGGAAATGTTCGTGCGTTCCGACGGGCGCCGGGTCGAGACCTGCCCGATCTCGGGCACGATCGCGCGCGGCAGCGACGCGATCGGCGATGCCGAGCAGATCCGCCAGCTTCTGAACTCGGAGAAGGACGAGTTCGAGCTCAACATGTGCACCGACGTCGATCGCAACGACAAGGCGCGCGTCTGCGTGCCCGGCACCATCAAGGTGCTGGCGCGTCGGCAGATCGAGACCTACTCAAAACTGTTCCACACCGTCGATCACGTCGAGGGCATGCTGCGCCCCGGCTTCGACGCGCTCGATGCCTTCCTCACCCACGCCTGGGCGGTGACCGTCACCGGCGCGCCAAAGCTCTGGGCGATGCAGTTCGTCGAGGATCACGAGCGCTCGCCGCGGCGCTGGTATGCCGGCGCGATCGGCGCGGTGAACTTCGACGGCAGCATCAACACCGGCCTCACCATCCGCACCATCCGCATGAAGGATGGCCTTGCCGAAGTGCGCGTCGGCGCCACCTGCCTGTTCGATTCCGATCCTGCCGCCGAAGATCGCGAGTGCCAGGTCAAGGCCGCCGCGCTGTTCCAGGCTCTGCGCGGCGATCCGCCGAAGCCGCTCTCGACCTTCGCGCCCGATGCGACCGGCTCGGGCAAGCGGGTGCTGCTGATCGACCACGACGACAGCTTCGTGCACATGCTGGCCGACTATTTCCGCCAGGTCGGCGCCGAGGTCACCGTGGTGCGCTATGTGCATGCGCTGGACATGCTCAAGCAGAGGACATGGGACTTGCTGGTGCTGTCGCCCGGCCCCGGGCGTCCGGAGGACTTCAAGATCAAGACGACGATCGATGCCGCGCTGGAGAAGAAGCTGCCGGTGTTCGGCGTCTGCTTGGGCGTACAGGCCATCGGCGAATATTTCGGCGGCGAGCTCGGCCAGCTCACCCATCCCGCCCACGGCCGCCCCTCGCGGGTGCAGGTGCGGGGTGGGCGCCTGATGCGCAACCTGCCGAACGAGATCGTCATCGGCCGCTATCACTCGCTCTTCGTCGAGCGCGACAGCATGCCGGAGGTTCTGTCCGTCACCGCCAGCACGGAGGACGGCGTCGCCATGGCGCTCGAGCACAAGACCCTGCCGGTCGCTGGCGTGCAATTCCACCCGGAATCGCTGATGTCGCTCGGTAACGAGGTGGGACTACGTATTGTCGAAAATGCGTTCCGGCTGGATGCTGGGACGAATTGAGTAAGGACCGTCATTGCGAGGAGCCCGCGACAAATTGCGAAGCAATTTTGCGCTGGCGACGAAGCAATCCAGACTGCTGCCGCGGGGAAGATCTGGATTGCTTCGCTTCGCTCGCAATGACGGTGGAAAAGCCAGAGCGAGATAACCATGACCTTTGACCACGACATCAAGGCGAGCGTCCGCACCATCCCCGACTATCCCAAGCCCGGGATCATGTTCCGCGACATCACGACCCTGCTTGCCGACGCGCGCGCCTTTCGCCGCGCGGTGGACGAGCTCGTCAATCCCTGGGCCGGCAACAAGATCGACAAGGTCGCCGGCATGGAGGCGAGGGGCTTCATCATCGGCGGCGCGGTGGCGCATCAGCTCTCGGCCGGCTTCGTGCCGATCCGCAAGAAGGGCAAGCTGCCGCACACCACCGTGCGCATCGCCTACTCGCTCGAATACGGCATCGACGAGATGGAGATGCATGTCGACGCGATCGCGCCCGGCGAGCGCGTCATCCTGGTGGACGACCTCATCGCCACCGGCGGCACCGCGGAAGGCGCGGTGAAGCTGCTGCGCCAGATCGGCGCCAACGTCGTCGCCGCCTGCTTCATCATCGACCTGCCCGAGCTGGGTGGCGCCGCCAAGCTGCGCGCCATGGACGTGCCGGTGCGCACGCTGATGACGTTCGAGGGGCATTGAGCCCCCGCCGCGGTGGTCAGACCACCTCGGCCTTCAGCTCGTCCCGCCAATGCAGCAGGCGCTCCTTCAGGAGCGCGTTCCTGACATAGGCGCTCTCCTCATCCTCCAGCCGCTCGCATTCGCCAAAGGCCAAGCCGGCCTCGCCATGCGCTTTCCAGGCCGCCTGGAGGCTGCGGCAGGGGTGGGCGCCCTGGCGCAGCGAGAACCAGATGCGGTTCTGGATCGTCTCCAGGTTGGGCGCCTGGCCGACCCAGGCCTGCCCTGACGCCGCGCAGCGCACGACGTAGATGCCCGCAATGGTCTTACGCTCCTTGTAGGCGGCGATCGCTGCTTTCCGGTCGATGCTCACGGGGGACTGGCCTTGCTGAGGGGATGTCGATGCCCGCCTCAATAGGCCGGCTTCAGCCCACAGTCAATATTACCCGGGTATAATTATTCAGGAGCGCTGCAGGATCAGGCTGAGCTCGAGCTCGCGGAAGGCGAGGTAATTGCGCCGGGTCCATTGGTGCAGCTCGGTAGACGAATCCTTCTCCTGGCGCAGGTAGCGGGTGAAGGAGAAGTTCAGCCGGTCGACATAGGTCTTGAGGAAGCCGGGCAGTGCGGGCAGGCGAAACACCCGGCCGCCTTCCATCGCGGTCGGCAGCTCGCCGCGCACGACGTATTCGTTGTCCACCGTGATCAGGTTCATGCGCGGGATCTGGCCGCGCAGCATCTCATGGGCGCGCGCCGAGACGCGGTCGGTATCGGCGATGAACAGGATCTGGGGCGCGACATGGCGGCGCGCCGCTTCCTTGAGCAGGCCGATCTCCTCGGTCATCTTGAAGAACTCGTCGAAGGCATGGAAGCCGAGGTCGATCACCTTGGCGAGCCCGTCGTCGACGATGACGCGGTCCATCAGCTGCATCTTGCCGAAGGTGTCGATCACGTCGGCGGTCTCGGTGATCCCGGGCAGATAGTCGAGCAGCGAGGGCTCTTTCAGATTGACGTCGAAAGCCGCGACATTGCCGTTCTTGAGCAGCAGGAATTCGCTCAAAAGCCGCGCCAGCAGGGTCTTGCCGACCTGCGGGCGGGGCGAGCAGATGATGTAGACGGGCGTTGCGGGCATCGACAGCTATATCAGTCGAACTTGGCGACCAATCCAGCCGTATCAGCCCGCACTTCGCAACTATTTTTCGCTGTTGCGGGTGACGGACTTCGAGCCGACGATGTCGGTCAGGCGGATGCGGTCGAACTCGCTCCAGACGTTCGCCAGCCAGTGCCGGACATAGCCGCGCAGCACGAAGGAGTAGTTCGCGGCCTCGTCGTTGATGCCCTTGTTGGCGACGAATTTCAGGAACGGAACGGAGGACACCTCGACCTGCTCATAGGCCATTTCGTTGAGCTTGGGGATGGTCAGCTCGGTGGCGTCCTTGATGCGGTGGAAATAGGAATTGTAGGTCGCCTGGTCCCACTGGAAGAATTGGGTGTCGTTGATGAAGTTCTTGACCAGGAAATATTTCGCACCGGTCATGAAGCCTGCGGTCTCCGCGATCTCCTCCAGCGAAGCAATCGAGGGGCCCAGGATGTGGAACACCGCGAAGGTGATCTGGCCGGCCTTGGCAGCGTCAAGGAAGCCGATGTCGCGCAGCGAAGCCAGTGCAGGCGAGAGCAGGCCGGCGCGAACGTCGATGACGGTGACCGAAGGGCTGACCGCGTTGAGCGTGTCGAAGATCTTCATCTGATCGGCCGTCGTCGTCATGTCGACGATCTCGGTGATATCAGGGTGGAAGCGCTTCAGGGTTCCGCGCGGCGACTCCGTGTCGAAGGCGCGCGTCGGCACGTTGTTGGCTGAGAAATAATCGAGCAAGGTGCGCGACACCGTGGTCTTGCCGACCCCGCCCTTGTCCGCGCCCACCACAACCACTGCCGGCTTTGCCATTGCTGTCCCCTAACGCGCGCCCCCGATCGCGAGATCGCAATCGGCCGGGCCCCAAATCGATGTCCCACAGGACGTCCCGAGTCTGCTGTTGGGCGCGAACATGGCAGAAACAAGGGAGAATTCAAATCTCTGGCACCTCGTCGCGGCAATTCCCCGAGGTTTTTCCCGATCGTGGCGAAACCCGCCGCGAACCGCGGCCAAACGCGAGGCTCAGTGGCGGCCCCAGGGACCCATGGGGTTTCCCGCGGGATTGCCTGTCGAGGGGGCTGAAGGGCTTGACGCGGGCACGGGCGGCGGACTGGCCGTGCTGCTTGCGTCGCCCCACGGGCCATGCGGCGACGGCGCTGGGCCGCCCTGCGGCGCGGCTTGCGCCTCGGCTTGTTCCGGCTCGAGATGCTCCGTCTCTTCAGCGAGGTCCGGTAGCGGGCCGGGGTCGTGGCCGCCGGCAAACTTGACCAAGGCATCGACCCTGGATTGCACCGAGGGGTGGGTTGCGAACAGATCGGCAAAGCCCTCGCGGGGATTGTCGACGCAGAGCTCCATCACCGCCGAGGTCGCGCCGGGGAGCTCGCCGCGATTCTCGATCTTGCGCAGCGCCGAGATCATGGCGTCGGGATCTTTCGTCAGCTCGACAGAGCCGGCGTCGGCAAGATATTCGCGCGACCGCGACAGAGCGAGCTTGACCACCTGGGACAGCAGCCAGGCCACGACGATCAGCACGATCGCGATGATGATCACGATCACCGCGCCGCCGCCGGAATTCTTGTTGTCGCTCGACGACGAGGACGACCGCGACGACGAGGACGAGGACCACGAGCCGCCGGAGCCGGAGCTCCAGCTGAAATTCGTGAACAGGCGGAAGAACAATTCGCCGAAGAAGCCGACCACGCCGGCGATGATGACGGCGACCACCATCAGCTGCACGTCGCCGTTCTTGATGTGGGTCAGCTCGTGGCCCAGCACCGCCTCGATCTCCTTGTCGTCGAGCGCATCGAGGAGACCCGTGGTGACGGTGATGGAATATTGCCGGGGATTGAGGCCGGTCGCGAAAGCGTTCAGCGCCGGGCTCTCCATGATCTTCAGCTTCGGCATGGTGATGCCGCGCGAGATGCAGAGGTTTTCGAGCAGATTGTAGAGCCGCGGCTCTTCCTTCCGGGTGACGTCGTGGCCGCCGGTCACCGCGTCGATCATCGACTGGTGGAAGAAATAGGCGATCACGATCCAGACCGCCGCCACGACCGTCGCGACGGGCGCGGCGACTTTCAGGTCCTGGAAGGCATGGCTCAGATAGTAGGCGACCGTGCCGTTGCCGTTGATGACGACTTCGGCGACCAGCGCGCCGGCATAGACCAGCACATAGACCAGGGCGAACAGGCCGCCCAGCAAGAGCATCGAACGAAACTTGTTCGAGGCGATGTGCGTGTAGAGACCATACGCGGCCATGACGCGGGTGCCCTGCCGGCCTATCGGCGTGAGATCAGAACTTCACCTGCGGCGCGGCCTCGACCTCGGTACGGCTCGCGCCGAGATCGAAGAAGTCCTTCTTGGTGAAGCCGAACATGCCGGCGAACAGGGCGGCGGGCAGCTGCTGGATGCCGGTGTTGTATTCCTGGACCGCGTTGTTGAAGAAGCGGCGGCTCGCCGCGATCTTGTTCTCGAGGTCGGAGAGCTCGGATGCGAGCTGCTGGAAATTGGCGTTGGCCTTGAGATCCGGATAGGCCTCCGACAGCGCGATCAGCCGGCCGAGCGCGCCGGAGAGCTGGTTCTCGGCCGCGGACACCTGCGCAGGCCCTTGCGCCGACATTGCCGAATTGCGCGCCTTGATGACGTCGTCGAGCGTGCCACGCTCATGCGAGGCATAGCCCTTCACCGTCTCGACGAGGTTCGGGATCAGATCGTGGCGCTGCTTGAGTTGCACGTCGATATCGGCAAAGGCCTGGCCGACGCGCTGGCTCAGCGCCACCAGGCGGTTGTAGGCGCTGAAGGCCACGAAAGCGAGAACGACGATGACGCCGAGAACGATCCAGCCGGTCGACATGGAGAACTCCTGAAGGGGGAAGAAGGCGGGCCTAGCCTAGACCAAATTGGCGCGGATTGAGAGCCCGGCGCAGAGGGGAGGTAAGACTTGGTCGAATGGGGAGCCGCCCGCGTTCAAGGCAAAAGCGGGTCGCGAGGTTAACTTTCGGCAATGACGGCGTCGCCCCAGCGCCAGCGCCGGGCGCTTGCATAGGCCGCCTTGTCGCGCCGCGGGACCTTTGCGAGCTCGATGCCTTGCTCCGTGCAGAGTTTCGCGGTGATCTCGGCCTTGCCGATATCCGGCGGCGCCAACACTCGCGCGGCGCGCGTTGTGGGCGGGGTGCGGGTCAGCGCGACGTAGATGAAGCGCTCGTCCTCGAACGGCACCTCGGCGCCCTTGATCTGGCGGTGCGCCTGAGAGCGCGGCAGGCGCTGGTTGAAATGACACCAGTCGGGCGCGACGAGCGGGCACGGCTTTTCGTGCGGGCAGGGCGTGGCGACGTAGGCGCCGGCGGCGATCAATTGCTGGCGCAGGGCGAGGATGCGGGCATAGCCGGCCGGCGTGCCGGGCTCGATCACGAGCAGCGCGTGGCGCGCTTTGGCCCACATCGCCGCGGCGAGGGCGCGCTGGTCGCTCTCACTGAGCTCGCCGATGACATAGCTCGCGATCACGAGATCGGCTTGCGTGACCTCGGCGAGGTTGCCGCCGGCATCGCCGGGCAGATAGCGGCACTCCGCCAATCGCGTGCTGTCGCGCGCCAGTTCGAGCGCGAGCCGGCTGAGCGTGGCGTTGGCGTCGAGCAGGGTGAAATCCTGCAGTGATGGAAACGCTTCCGCCGCCGCCCAGCTCGCGGTGCCCGGACCGGCGCCCACGTCGAGCAGAGTCTCCGGGGCGAGGTCAGGCGCGATCTCCGTCAGCGCATTGAGGCTCGCGGCCACCGCCGCGTAGGTCGCGGGCATGCGCGCCAGCGCATAGGCGAGCGCATCGGCCTCGGACTTGATCGTGCCGGAGGTGCCGCCGGCGCGGTAGCTGGTCGAGATCTTCTGCGAGCGCTGCGCCGCGTCGGTGCGTGAGAAGCCCTGCAGCTTGCCGTCGAGGGCGGCCTTGAGTTCGGCGGGGAGGGTGGGGGAGATCATCTTCCGCGGTCATGCCCCGCGCAGGCGGGGCATCCAGTAGTCCGAGGCGGTGCCGTCAAATCGAGACGCTGCGGCGTACTGGATCATTCGCCCCAGTGCGCAATTTTGCGCACAAGGCGGATGATGACATCGGCGGGGGTGGCGCAACCGCCGCCTCACGCCACGTTCTGGTCGAGAATGTCCACCGCTTCGGACAGGCTCACCGACACCAGCTGCGACACGCCACGCTCGGCCATGGTGACGCCGAACAGACGGTTCATGCGCGCCATGGTGATCGGGTTGTGCGTGATGATGATGAAGCGCGTGTCGGTCGAGCCGGTCATCTCGTGCAGCAGGTTGCAGTACCGTTCGACGTTGTGGTCGTCGAGCGGCGCGTCGACTTCGTCCAGCACGCAGATCGGAGACGGGTTGGTCAGGAACACCGCGAAGATCAGCGCCATCGCGGTCAGGGCCTGTTCGCCGCCCGAGAGCAGCGACAGCGTCTGCGGCTTCTTGCCCGGCGGCTTGGCGATGATTTCGAGACCGGCTTCCAGCGGATCGTCGCTCTCGATCAGGTGCAGCGCGGCCTCGCCGCCGCCGAACAGCTCGACGAACAGGCGCTTGAAGTGGTTGTTGACGACCTCGAACGAGGTCAGGAGGCGCTCGCGCGCTTCCTTGTTGAGGCTCTGGATGCCCTGGCGCAGCCGCTTGATGGCTTCCACGAGGTCGTCGCGTTCGGTGACCAGACCCGTGTGCTGGGTCTCGACCTCGCGCAGCTCTTCCTCGGCGCGCAGATTGACGGCGCCGAGGCGCTCGCGGTCGCGGCGCATCTTTTCGAGGTCTTCCTCGATGTCGTGCAGCGGCGGCAGCTCGGCACCCGGCTCGAGCTCGGCGAGACCGGCGACGGCCTGCGGCTCGACCTCGAGCATGTCGCGGATCTCGCGCTCGATGTCATCGAGCCGGCGACGGGCGCCTTCCATGCGCTCCTCGGCGCGGGCGGTGGCCTCGCGGGCACTGGAGAGGGCTTCGAGCGTCAGCTTGGCGACGCGGTCTGTTTCCGCCATCGCGCTTTCGGCCGTGGCGAGCGCGTCGGCGGCCATGCGGCGGTCGTTTTCGGCGTATTCGATCTCGGTGATCAGCGCGCTGCGCTTCTCGGCGAACACGGCCGGCGCGTTCTCGAGCTCGCCGCGCTCGATCGTCAGCTCGGCGATACGGGCCTGGATGGTGTCGATGTGGGAGGCCGCGCTCTCCTTGCGGTTCGCCCACTCGGTGCGCTCGGCGAGGATCGCCTGCACGCGGCGGTCGGCAAGCTCGGCCTCGCGGGCCAGCGCCTGCGCTTCGGCACGAACCTGCGCGGCCATGCGGCGGTGGCCCTCGATGTCGCTGCGGACGGCGGCGAGACGGGTCTCGGTGTCCTCGCTCGACGGCAGCTCGGAGATGCCCGCTTCGGCATATTCATAGGCCGCTTCGGCCTCGGCGCGGTCGGCGGCGAGGCGGCTGTGTGCTTCGGACAGCGTCGCCTTGCGCGCGGCATGGCGGCTGATCTCGCGCTCGGCATTGGCGTGGCGCTCGCGGGCGACGTTCAGCTCGCGCTGCGCGGCGCGCCAGGCTTCGCGGCTGGCACCTTCGGTGCTGGCCGCCACCTGCAGCTCGGACTCGGCGTTCTCCAGCGCCTGACGCTTGATCTGCGCGTCGATGCGGGCCTGCTCCAGCTCGTTCTCGATGTCGACGAGGCGGGCGCGCTCGGCGAGGCGCCGCGCGGCGCCGGTTGGCGCGTGAGCTGCGGCAACGAAGCCGTCCCAACGCCAGACGTCGCCCTCGGGCGAGACCAGACGCTGGCCGGTCTTGAGCTGCGAGACCAGCTCGGCACCGCGCTCGCGCGGCACCACGCCGATCTGCGCCAGGCGGCGCGTCAGCTCGGCCGGGGCCTGAACGTGGCTCGCGAGCGGCTCGACGCCTTCGGGCAGGGCCGGATCGTCTTCGGTGTGACCGACATTGGTCCAGCGCATCGGCGCCGACGGATCGATCGGCGCATCGAGGTCGTCGCCGAGCGCGGCGCCGATGGCCTTCTCATAGCCCTTGTCGACGGTGATGCCGTCGATGATCGGCGGCCACAGATTCTTGGTCTCGCCGTTGAGGATCTTGGAGATGGTGCGCGCTTCGGTTTCGAGCCGCTGTGCGCGCTTGTCGGCCTCGACCAGCGGCGAGCGCGAGGATTCCAGCGTCTGGCGCGCGGCGACGTGGGCAGCTTCGCTGGCCTGTGCCGCGGCTTCCGAGGCCGCGAGCGTCTCTTCCGCAGTCTCCACCAGAGCAGTCAGCTCGTCGAGATCGCCGAAACCGCCGGTCGCCTCGGTGAGCTTCTGCTCTTCCGCGGCGACGTTCGCGATCTCCTGGTCGAGCCGGGCGAGCTTGTCGCGATGGGTGCGGACGTTGGCTTCGAGCTGGTTGCGCTTCGCGGTGAGGTCGGCGAGCTGCGTGGTGAGCTCGGCGAACTGCGCCTCGGTCTCGGTCAGCACCGCCTCGGCCTCGCCGACGCGTTCATCGACGCCGGAGCGCTTCTCGACGCGCGACTTGATCTCTTCCTTCAACTCGGCATCTTCGGTGTCGAGCCGCTGCAACGCGACGTCGGCGTCCATGGTCTGCTGCTGAGCGCGCGAGATGTCGCCTTCGAACTGGGCGAGACGGCGCTCGAGCTCGGCGACGCGCTCCTTGGCGCGCTCTTCCTCGCGGTCGAGCAACTCGCGGGCATTGGTCAGGCGCTGAAGGCCTGCTGCGGCGCGCGCTTCGGCATCGCGCAGCGCCGGCATCTCCGCGGCGCGGATCGCCTGGATGCGGGCCGCTTCGGCCTGGTGCTGGGTGCGTTCGGCCATCTCGCGCACGGCGAGGTCATGGGTCTGGCCGGATTCGTTGACGTCGGCATGGGCGCCGATCCAGCGCAGATGAAACAGCGTGGCTTCCGCTTTACGGACCTTCGCCGCGACCTCGCGATAGCGAACGGCCTGGCGGGCCTGCTTCTTCAAGCCTTCCATCTGGCCGGAGAGCTGGCCGATCACGTCCTCGACGCGGGTGAGGTTGGTCTCAGCGGCCTTCAGCCGCAGCTCGGCCTCGTGACGGCGGGCGTGCAGGCCGGCGACACCGGCGGCGTCTTCCAGCACGCGGCGGCGCTGCTCGGGCTTGGCCTGGATGATCTCGCCGATCTTGCCCTGGTGGACGAGCGCGGGCGAGCGCGCGCCGGTGGCGGCGTCGGCGAACAGGATCTGCACGTCGCGGGCGCGCACGTCGCGGCCGTTGATGCGATAGACCGATCCGGCTTCGCGCTCGATGCGGCGGGAGATTTCGAGCAGCTGGCTGTCGTTCATCGCCGCGGGCGCGGTGCGATCGGCGTTGTCGATCGTCATCGTCACTTCGGCGTGGTTGCGCGCAGGACGGTTGCCGGAGCCGGCGAAGATCACCGCGTCCATGTCGGCGGCGCGTAGCGACTTGTAGGAGGTTTCACCCATCGCCCAGCGCAGCGCTTCGACGAGATTCGACTTGCCGCAACCGTTGGGCCCGACCACGCCGGTCAGGCCGGGCTCGATGACGAAGTCCGTGGGCTCAACGAAGGACTTGAAGCCGTGAAGTCGCAGGCGGGTGATTTTCATAAGCACGCATCTCTGTTGGCAGGCGCGAATCCCCCTGCCGGGACAATACCATGGAAGGCAGTGTCGCTATCCGGGGCGAGTCGCGCGAGGCGCCTCATGCGGCTGGACAATGGCCGCGGTGCGCCGCGAGGGCAACCGGCGAAAGCCGCTTTTCCCAAGGGATTTATGCCGGGAAAGATACGGCTTTCGAGATGCGAATCAGGATCTTGACGAGCGAATCAGCTCTTCAGCAGCGGATTGATCTTCTTGGCGAACTCCTCGAACGAGGCCTCGCCCTTGATCTTCTCGCCGTTGATGAAGAAGGTCGGCGTCGAATCGACCTTCAGCACGTCGCTGGCGTATTTCTGGTCGGCGGCGATCTTGTCGAGCAGCGCCTGGTCCTTCAGGCAGGCTTCGACCTGCGCTTGCGTGAGGCCGGCCTGCTTGCCGATCCGCGTCAGGGTCTCGGTGGTGTTCTTCACCACCCAGTCGTTCTGCTGGCGGAACAGCATGTCGGTGACGGCGAAGTATTTCGGTGCGTCGTCCTTGGCGATGCAGCGCGACAGCATCGAGCCGGCGGCGGCTTTGATGTCGAGCGGGAACTCGCGGAAGATGTAACGCACCTTGCCGGCGTCGATGTATTCCTTCTTGATCTTCGGGAAGACCTGCTCGTTGAAAGCGGCGCAGTGCGGGCAGGTCATCGAGGCGTATTCGGTGATGGTGACGGCGGCGTCCTTGGGGCCGAGCGCCATGTCGGGCAGCGAGACCGGCTTGGCGACGTCGGCGGCCGATTGCGCGAAGGCCTCCGAGACGAACCGCAGCGGCGAGAGCCCGGCGAGCGCGGCAAGCCCGGTCAGCGACAGCATCGTGGTGAAGGCGCGGCGGGTGATGATCAAGGTCGGCTCCCGGATTGGTGTGGTCTCGCCCAAGGGCCTGTCGGGGTTCCCGCTCAGGCGGCCTGTCGCTAGCTTGAAACGTGGTTTGAGGCAATGGCGAGCGGCAGAAACGGGTCCAGATTGGCCGCGAAATAAGGCTCAATTTCGCTTGATGGCGGCCCCGAGCCGGGCCAGCGCCGTCTTCAGTTCTTCATCCTCGATCTTCCCCAGGGTCTCCGCCACCTGGGCGACGCTCTTGGGGTCCGGCGGGCCGGGTCGCCTCCGGGCGCGGGGCCGCGACAGCGGGGCCTGGCGGAAGGCGAGCTTGCCGACCGCGCTCCAGCCGAAGAAGCGGTTGACCCGCTCCAGGATCACGTCGGCCGAGTGCTGGATCTCCAGCGCCATCGGCCCCTCGACCCGCAGCACCAGGGTCGCCGGCTCCTGCGGCTGGCCCTCCACCGGCCGCGGCCACTGCATCTTCAGCGGCTCGGCATGGGCCGCGATCTCGGGCCCGGCAATCTGCGCCCACCGCGTCACCAGCTCACGCGCCGCAAAGCCCTGCTTGGCATAGGCCTCGGCAAAGACGTCGTCGAGCAGGATCCCGAGCGGCTTGGCGCTGATCGGGCCGGGTTTGAAGATGGGACCGGATTTGGACATGGGGGGCCTTATAGCATCTCGGGTGAGCCGCCACGAAGAAAGACGTGGATGTCCGCGGCGAGCGCGGGCATGGCGTGGAGAGATCGGCGTGAGGTCGCTAGAGTGGAGGCATGAGCCCCAGATCCGCCCGCAAGGCCAAGCCGGAACCAGTGCAGTCGGCAGGTTCGGCCCGTCCCACCTTGCTGCTCTCCTGGTACGACCGCCACCGCCGCCGCCTGCCATGGCGCGCGATGCCCGGCGAGGTGTCGGATCCCTACCGCGTCTGGCTGTCGGAGATCATGCTGCAGCAGACCACGGTGAAGGCGGTTGGACCCTATTTCGAAAAATTCGTCGCGCGCTGGCCCGATGTGACGGCGCTCGGCAACGCCTCGCAGGACGACGTGCTCAGGATGTGGGCCGGGCTCGGCTACTATTCGCGTGCGCGCAATCTCCATGCCTGCGCGGTTGCGGTGACGCGCGAGCATGGCGGCAGCTTTCCGGACACGGAGGAGGGGCTTCGCGCGCTGCCGGGGATCGGGCCGTACACGGCGGCGGCGATCGCGGCGATCGCGTTCGATCGCCACACCATGCCTGTCGACGGCAATATCGAGCGCGTGGTGTCGCGCCTGTTTGCGGTCGAGGAGGAACTGCCGCAAGCCAAGCCGCTGATCCAGCAACTGGCATCGACACTGCTTGCCAATTCACGCGCCGGCGACAGCGCGCAGGCACTGATGGATCTCGGCTCTTCGATCTGCACGCCGAAGAAGCCGGCCTGCTCGCTCTGTCCGTTCACCGAGGATTGCGCGGCGCGTGAGCAAGGCACGCAGGAGACGTTCCCGCGCAAGGCGCCGAAGAAGAGCGGAACGCTGCGACGTGGCGCCGCTTTCGTGGTGACGCGCGGCGACGAATTGCTGGTCCGCTCGCGGCCGGAAAAAGGTCTGCTCGGCGGCATGACCGAGGTACCAGGCTCGGACTGGCTCGCAGGGCAGGAGGATTCGGCCGCGGAGCAGCAAGCGCCGGAATTGAAGGGGCTGTCGCGCTGGCAGCGCAGGGTGGGCCTGGTCACCCACGTCTTCACGCATTTTCCGCTGGAGTTGGTGGTCTACACCGCGAAGGCGAAGGCGCGCGCGCGGGCGCCGGCCGGCATGCGCTGGGTCCCGCTCGCGACGCTGGCCGATGAAGCGCTGCCGAACGTCATGCGCAAGGTGATTGCGCACGCGCTCGACTAAACCCCGTCAGGCCGCGCGTGCGGCGCGCTGGTCCTCCGCCGGCATCAGGAAGGTGCGGTTGCGACCGGTCTTCTTGGCGACATAGAGGCCCTGGTCGGCGCGCTCGATCACGTCCTGCACGTCGCGGTCGCTCTCGTCGAACAGGGCGAGCCCGACCGACACGGTGAGGGGGATGACGACGTTGTCGTGGCTGACCCTTGCGCTCTCGATCGAGGTCCGGATGCGGTCGGCGAGCAGCACCGCCGTCTCCTGGTCGATCTCGCGCAGCAGCACCACGAACTCCTCGCCCCCGAAGCGGGCGGCCTTGTCGGTGGTCCGGATCGACTGGTTGACGATCTCGGCGACGTGCCTGATGGCGTCGTCGCCGGCGGCGTGGCCATGGGTGTCGTTGATCTTCTTGAAATGGTCGATGTCGATCATCAGCGTCGCCATGTTGCGCTTGTAGCGGCGGCAGAACGCCAGGGCGTCGTCGGCAACGGCGAGGAACGAGCGGCGTTTCATCAGGCCGGTCATGAAATCGGTGTCGGCGAGCTGGCGCAGCTTCAGCATGTCCTCCTGAAGCTGCATCGCGTTTTCGGTCGCGCGCAGCTCGGCTTCCTTGGTGCGCTCTTCGGCGAGGCCGATGCGGCGAAGCAGCGAGCGCAACGCGCGCGAGAGCTGGACGACCTCGGCGGAGCCGCTCTGCCGCGCCAGCATGGTCGGGCCATGGGCGCGCCCGATGCGATCGGCTTCCTGGGTGATGGCGATGATGGGACCCGCGATCCGGCGCGAAACCAGCCAGGCCAGCGACAGCGCGATCAGGGCGATGACCGCGCCGATCGCGAGGATCGTCTGCGCCGACGAGATCGCGGCCTTGAGCGCCACGCTTGCCGGCTGGCTCGCGGTGACGATCCAGTTCAATCCCTGATAGTCGCGGTAGCCGCGGCCGACATGGAACGCGGTCAGCATTCGCCGCCCGTCCGCCGTCTCCTGGAACGTGCCGTCGCGGGCCTTCAGGATGTCGGTGAGCTCATTGCCGGCATAGCGGATGGTTTCCTTCTGCGGCCCGACCAGCACCATGCCGCCCTTGCTGAGGATCGAGAGCTGCGTGTCGGTGTTGCCGTCATTGGCTTCGACGTCCTTGATCAGGCTGGAAGCCCAGGTCCAATCCAGATGCCCGCCGAGCACGCCGAGCAGATTGCCGGAGGCATCATGGACGGGAACGGCGATGTCGACGAAGCGATAGGGCTCGTTGTTGGCGCGCTGCATCAGCAACGAGGCCAGCAGGATCGCCTCATGCACGTCGCCGACGGCTATTTTTTCAAGGCCCTGCTTGAACCAGGGGCGCGCGGCCACCGACTTTCCTTGCAGCAGGCCGCCGGTCGAGGCGACGACGTTGCCGTCGAGATCAGCAAAGCCGATCCAGGCGAAATCGAAGGAATGCTGGAGCGCCTCGAGCGCGCTGCGCAACTCGTCGGGATTGCCCTGCCAGAGCCGCTGCATGGGCTGGAGCTCGGCGAACAATTTCATTTCCTGCTGCCGCGTCGCCATGAAGCGATCGAGCCGGCCGGAGGTGCTGGAGGCGATCCCCGCCAGGCTGCTCTCGATCAAGGCCGAGGTGTTTCTGTAGCTGATGAGCGCCGCGCCGGCGGCCAGTGTCCCGACCAGCACGATCGACATCGCGGCAACGGCCGCGGCGATCTGCGTCCGCACCGTCAGTCGATCTTCGATGGCGTGCAGGCGGTCAATTGCCCGTTGCAGGAAGGTCCGCATGGAAAAGCTCCGGTTTCGCCATCGCTTGTCTCATGAGGTAACTGCCAACCGCTTACCGGCGGATTTCCCAATTGGATCGTATTGAATCGGTCGTGAATCCGTTTGGTTGAAGCGAGCTGAATGCTTCGGGTTCCACGAGTTCCATTGCTGCGGCCGAGCCGGGCTGTCGCCTGTCGCTGCTGACAGGAGGCTGTCAGCAGGCCTGCGCTATGCCTCGAAGCAGTGGAGGTGCCGCATGGTCAAGACCGCGCTCGACGATTTTCCAAGACCGCCCTGCGCCGAGTTGCTCGGCTGGCGGCTGCTCGATGCCCGGCCCGAGGAGGGCTGGATCAGGCTCTCCTTCGAGGGCAAGCCTGAGTTCTGCAATCCGGCGGGCTTCATCCAGGGCGGCATGCTCTCGGCCATGCTCGATGACACCATGGGTCCGGCCGTGCTGGTGATGAGCGGAGGCCGGCTCTACACCACCACAATCAGCATGACCGTGAATTTCCTCAGCCCCGCAAAACCCGGGCCGATCATTGGCGAAGCCAGGGTGACCCAGCTCGGCAAGACCATCGCCTTCGTCGAGGCCAGGCTGATGTCGGAGGACGGGACTGTGCTGGCGACGGCGAGCGCGAGCGAGCGGCTGCTGGAGGCGGCGCGGGTGGTGAAGTGATGAGCTAGCCACGCGCGCCACTTCCCTTCTCCCCTTGCGGGAGAAGGTGGCGCGAAGCGCCGGATAAGGGGTATCTCTCCGCGAGTTCAAATCGCGAGAGACGAACTCGCCGAGACAACCCTCACCCGAGTGAGCTCGCATCTACCTGCGTCGCTGCCCTCTCCCGCAAGGGGCGAGGGCACATTCATGCGCATCTCGCGTGGTGCGAGAGTTCAGCTACTCGCCCGCGCGTTCCTGCTCACGATCGGCGGTTTGGCATTCAGCGCCTCGACCTGGAAGCCGGCGACGCGCTTGTAGTTGGCGGCGATGTCTTCCAACTCCTTTTGCGACAGCACGTCGGTGACTACCTTGTATCCGTCGGGCGCGCGCTCCTCGACCAGTTGCATCACCTGCTCGGGGCCGTTCTTGCGGTTAAGCAGGACGAGGTCGGTGGTCGCGGGCCGCCGTTCGGCCTCATAGGCGAGCAGCGCTGCGGTCGTCGGGCCGTGCGCCAGGATCTCGCGGGTGATGGTGCGGGCATCGAGGATCGCCTGCGAGGCGCCGTTGGAGCCGATCGGGTACATCGGATGCGCGGCATCGCCCATCAGCGTGACCTTGCCGAAGGTCCATTGCGAGACCGGATCGCGGTCCACCAGCGGATATTCGTAGGCATGCGGGCAGTTTCGGATCAGGCCGGGTACGTCAAGCCAGTCGAACTGCCAGCTCTCGAACCAGGGCAGGAACTCCTCCAGCCGCGCCGTGCGGTTATAGTCCTCGCGCCGCCACTGGTAGGTCGGCGGCATATGGCGTTCGGCGACCCAGTTGATCAGATGGTTGCCGTTTGCGTCCGGCTCCTTGCTGATGGGATAGCAGACGAATTTCAGGATCTCGTGGCCGGCCATGATCATGGTGCGGCCGGTGAGGAAGGCCTTCGCCGGCGTGACGCCGCGCCAGAGGATGCGGCCGTTCCAGATCGGTGGCCCCTCGTTCGGATAGAGCTTTTCTCGCGCGGCGGAATGGATGCCGTCGGCGGCGATCAGGATCGCGCCTTCGTAAGTCCCGGCCGCCTTGCCGGTCGCCCGGTCGATGAAGTCGGCGCGCACGCCGTTCGCGGTTTCGGTCCAGCCGGTCAGATGATGGCTGGTGAGGATGTTGTCGCGGCCGAGCCGCTCGACCGCTGTGTCGAGCAGGAGCTGCTGCAGCGTGCCGCGGTGGATCGAGAATTGCGGCCATTTGTAGCCGGCCTCGAGCCCGCGCGGCTCGCTCCAGATCGGCTTGCCGTGCTTGGAGAAATAGGCGAGCTCGCGCGTCCGCACGCCGCTGGCGTCCAGTCTGTCCAGCAGCCCGAGCTCGATCAGCTCGCGCACTGCATGCGGCAGCACGTTGATGCCGACGCCGAGCGGCTTCAGTTCGGCGACGCTCTCGAACACTTTTACGGGAACGCCGATTTCGTGCAGGCTGAGCGCAAGCGTCAACCCGCCGATGCCCCCACCGGCGATGAGTACCGTCATGACCAATCCCCCTCCGATTGACGGCGTCTTCGCACAGCCTGATGGCGGTGGGCAACTGCGAAGAGGTCCCTATGGACGGCGCCGCTGAGGGCCGTTAACCTCGGGTTTTCCCCCATGAGGTCCGACATGCTCAAGCTCTACTACGCCACCGGCACCTGCGCGCTCGCCACCTACATCACCCTGGAGGAGGCCGGCGCCGACTACACGGCCGAACGGCTGAGCTTCAAGGACAACCAGCAGAACAGCCCGGACTATCTCAAGATCAACCCGAAGGGCCGCGTGCCGGCGCTCGTGACCGATCGCGGCATCCTGACCGAGACGCCGGCGATGCTGGCCTACGTCGCCCAGACGTTCGCCAAGGCGAAGCTGGCGCCGCTCGACGATCCCTTCGATTTCGCCCAGGTGCAGTCGTTCAACTCGTATCTGTGCTCGACCGTGCACATCAATCATGCCCACAAGATGCGCGGCGCGCGCTGGGCGACGCAGGAGAGCTCGTTCGCCGACATGAAGGCGAAGGTCCCCCAGACCATGGCCGCCTGTTTCGCGCTGATGGAGCAGAAGATGTTCAGGGGGCCGTGGGTGATGGGCGAGCAGTACACGATCTGCGATCCCTATCTCTTTACGCTTTCGACCTGGCTCGAAGGCGACAGCGTCGACATCAACGCGACGCCGAAGATCGCCGATCATTTCAAGCGCATGTCGGACCGTCCTGCCGTGGCCAAGGTGATGGCCGCGCAGAAGGCGTGACAAATACGCGGTGTCGTCCCGGGCAAGCGCGAGCGCAGACCCGGGACCCATACCGCGGAATCCATCGATTGCGATCGGTAGCGATCCCGAACGACCAGTCTTCGCCGAACCGCATCCTGTGATTATGGGTCCCGGATCGGCGCTCCGCTTTGCTGCGCTTGTCCGGGACGACATCGAGTTTGTTGAAACTCCACCTACCCAGTCCTTCGTTTCTCCAGCTCCCGCCCCGTTTCCAGCATCACCCGCCGCAGCCAGATCGAGCCGGGGTCCATCTGTGCCCGCGTCGGGTGGAACATGAACTGCTCGTCGATCCCCGGGTCGAGCGGCGGCGTCACCGTGACGAGGCCGAGCTGCTTCGACAGCGCCGCGATCAGCCGGCGCGGCACGAAGGCGACGAGGTCGGTGCGAGCGGTGACGTGCAGCGCTTCGAGATAGCCTGACACGACCAGCGAGATGTGCCGCTCGATGCCCTTGGCGCGCAGCCAGGTGTCGATCAGATCCTCATTGCTGCCGCGGATGATCACGCCGACATGGCGCGCCGCCAGGAAGGTCTCGCGCCGCTTCAGCTTCGCGGCCAGGGGGTGGCCGCGTCGGACGGCGAGGGCATCGCTGTCGGTGTAGAGCAACTGGCGGTGAAAGCCCTTGAAGGCGTTGCCGATCGAGATCACGAGGTCGATCGTGCGGGCGAACTCGGCGTGGAAGATCGCCGATCCCCGCCACGGCACCACGTCGATGCGCACGTTGGGGGCGGCGCGTCACCTTCTCCATCAGCGGCGGCATCAACAGTTCGACGGCGAGATCGGGCATCATCAGGCGGAATTGCCGCTCGCTGCGTGCCGCGTCGAAGTCGTCGGGCACGAACAGTCCGCGCACCTGGTCGAGCGCCTGCGCCAGCGGCGCGCGCAGGGCCTGGGCCCGCGGCGTCAGCTCCATGCGGGCGCCGGTGCGTACCAGCAGCGGATCGCCGAAGATGTCGCGCAGGCGCTGCAGCGCGTGGCTGGTCGCGGGCTGTGACAGGCCGATGCGCATGGCCGCGCGGCTGACATTGGCCTCGCGCAACAGCGCATCGAGCGCGGTCAACAAGTTGAGGTCGAGGGAAGTCAAATTCATAGGACGAATAGATATCATATTCTCTATCGATTTGAAGAATTTCGATGCCGCGGCGATCATCGGGGCGTTCCCACAACACGGAGATGCCGCCATGAGCGCTGCCGCCAACAAGAAACTGCTGCAGGACATTTTCGCCGCCGCCGCCAATCCCGATCCGGCCGCACGCGATCGCGCCCTGTTCACCACAAGCCTTGCCGAAGATGCCAAATGGATCGTGACGGGTCAGTATTCCTGGTCGCGCACCTTTTCGGGCAAGGCGGCGATCCTCAACGATCTCCACGGCTATGTGCGCAGCCGCCTGCGCGACCGCACGCGCACGGTCGCGCACCGCTTCATCGCCGACGGCGATGTGGTCGTCGTGGAAGCCAAGGGCGACAACGTCACGCCTGAGGGCGTGCGTTACGACAACGACTATTGCCTGGTGTTTCGTCTGGAGGACGGAAGGATCAAGGAAATCCGGGAATATTGCGACTCGATCCTGACGGAGAAAGCGCTCGGACCTTTTCCGCAGGCGCAGGTGAGGGCTGCGAGCTGAGGGGCGTGAGCGCCGTCACCGCCGGCCGATGTCATCAGGCCGAGCCGGTGAGGCTCGTGCGGGCCTGGCAGGCCCTGATCGAGATGGTCCGTGTCAGGCGCGAACGGTCCCGGGCCCGGGATCAACTCGCCACCATGACCGAACGGGAGCTTCTGGATTGCGGGATGACCAGGGCGGAGATCATGTACGAGCTCCGCAAGCCCCGCCGACGGAAATAGGAGGCCGACGATCGCGTCCCGGATTTTCCAGGGCCGGCGGAACCTTTTCGGTTCCGCCGGCGTTTCCCTCGCTTCCGGGGCAATTGCGCCCTCGACATCGCGCGCGCTTGGGAATTTCATGCTGGCTGGGGTTTCGGACGTTTCGACACAGGTTGGCTGCAGCTTTCCCGGACTCCGTGAACGATTGAGAGATGCGACCTCGGCCGTGCATCGAGAGCTCGATGCGCAACTATCCTCATTCGATCTCACCGTCGTGGCGGGCTATCGTCGCTTTCTCGAAGCCAGCGCCGGCGCGCTTCTTCCGCTCGAAGCCGCGCTTGTCGAAGCGGGTGTCGCCGGCATGTTTCCGGACTGGCCGGAGCGGTCGCGCAGTGCCGCGATCGCGGCTGATCTCGGACGGCTCGGCAGCGCCGCGCAATCCACCGTGTCGGTACCGCCGCTGACGCCCGGCGGAATGCTCGGTACGATGTATGTGCTGGAGGGCTCCCGGCTCGGGGCCAAGTTCCTGCTGAAGGAGGTCGCGGAGGCCAGCGATCCGCGCATGACGGAGGCCACCAGCTATCTTCGCCACGGGGCAGGCAAGCGGCTCTGGCAGAGCTTCCTGTCCAAGCTGGAAAGCGAAGAGGTCTGCGACGAGGTCGAGGTGATCGCGGCGGCGCGGGCCGCTTTCGCCGCGTTCGAGCGTGCGGCGGACCGCGCATGAACGAGGCGGTCAATCTCACCAATTGCGATCGTGAGCCGATCCACGTTCCCGGCAGCGTGCAGCCGTTCGGTTTCCTGCTCACGGTGCTTTCCGATTTCACGATCTGCATGGCGTCCGAGAATGCCGGCAGCTTTCTCGGGACCGAGATCGCCGATCTGCTCCAGCAGCCCCTGTCGCGGGTGTTCTCGGAGGCCGCGGTCGAGGCCATCCGCGGCCGCGTCGATCATCTGAGCGGCCCGGATGCGACGGAGCGCATGTTCGGCGTCGTGCTGCAGGACGGCAAGCCGGTCTACGATCTCTCGATCCATTTCTCCGGCGTCTATCTCGTGATCGAGGCGGAGCCCAGCGTCAACGAGCCCGGCGTCAATTCCGGTGAGCTCGTTCGCCTGATGCTGGAGCGCGTCCGCAAGACGCGGGGCATGAGCGAGCTTGCCCGCGAGGCAGCGCGCCAGCTCAAGGTGCTGACCGGCTTCGACCGGGTCATGGTCTATCAGTTTCATCCGGACGGGTCCGGGGAGGTCATCGCCGAGACTGCGGAAGCCGGGCTCGAATCCTTCCTCGGCCTGCATTATCCGGCCTCCGACATTCCCCGGCAGGCCCGCATCCTCTATCAGCGCAACTGGCTGCGCATCATCGCCGACATCGACGCCAGGCCGGCTGCGCTGGTGTCCATCCCGACGCACAATGCCGGGCTGCTCGACCTCTCGATGAGCGTGCTGCGCTCGGTCTCGCCGATCCACATCGAATATCTGCGCAACATGGGCGTCGGCGCGTCGATGTCGGTGTCGATCTTGCGCGACGGCAAGCTCTGGGGCCTGTTCGCCTGCCATCATTATTCGTCGCGTTACATCTCGTTCGAGAAGCGCACCGCGGCCGAGCTATTCGGGCAGATGTTTTCCTGGATCGTCGAGGGCCGCGAGCGCGAGGGCGACGTCAGCTATGAGGCCCGCGCCCATCAGGTCCAGGAGCGCTTGATCGAGACCGCGGCCTCGCACGAGCACAGCCGCCGCGCCATTGTCGACTTCCTCGGGGACTACCGTAACATGATCGACTGCGACGGCGTCGCGGTGTGGTCCGACAACAAGATCGCGCTCCAGGGCGAGACGCCGACCGAGGACGAGGTGAAGGATCTCGTCGCCTTCATCAACCGGGCCTCCCCGGGACGGATCTTCGCCAGCGCCGAGATCGCCAAGGTCTATGCCGCCGGCCAGGCGTTCCGCGACCGCGCGGCGGGCTTTCTCGCCATTCCGATCTCACGGACGCCGCGCGACTGCCTGATCTTCTTCCGGCGCGAGGTCACGCGCTCGGTGAACTGGGCCGGCGCTCCCGACAAGGTCTACGACGAGGGCCCGAACGGGCCGCGGCTGACGCCGCGCAAGAGTTTCGAGCTCTGGCAGGAGACGGTGGCAGGACAGTCGAAGCCGTGGTCGGCGGCCGACATCCGCATCGCCGAGAGCTTGCGCGTCACGCTGCTGGAAGTGATCCTGCAATTGTCGGACCTTGCCGCCCGCGAGCGCCGTGGTGCGCAGGAGCGGCAGGAGCTGATGATCGCCGAGCTCAATCACCGTGTCCGCAACATCCTGAGCCTGGTCCGGGCGCTGGTGGCGCAAAGCAAGGACACGGCGACGAGCGTGGACGAGTTTGCCGGCGTTCTCGGCGGTCGCATCCAGGCCCTGGCCCGCGCCCACGACCAGATCACCAATCTGAACTGGGCGCCGGTGGCGCTGCGGACCCTCGTCGAATCGGAGGCCGGCGCCTATCTCGGGGCGCGCGCCGGCCGGGTGAAGATGGGCGGGCCGGACGTCGCGCTCGATCCCAAGGCGTTTGCCACGCTGGCCCTCGTCGTCCACGAGATGATGACCAATTCCGCCAAATACGGCGCGCTCGCCGATTCCACGGGAAGCGTCGAGGTGGTCTGGCGCCTCGACCCTTCGTCGAGCCTCGTGATCGAATGGAAGGAAACCGGCGGACCGCCGGTGCAGCCACCCTCGCGGCGTGGCTTCGGCACCACCATCATCGAGCGCTCGGTGCCGTTCGATCTCAAGGGCGATGCCGAGATCCGCTTCGATCTTCTGGGCGTGCAGGCGAAGTTCGTCATTCCCCCCAATTTCGTCGAACTGGTCCCGTCAATAGCAGGAGCCGCCATGCGTATCGAGGAGCAGCAGTCCAGCCGTCCCCGGATCTCCGAGACTGCGCTGATCGTCGAGGACAATTTGATCATCGCGATGGCGGCGGAGGTCATCCTGCTCGATCTCGGGGCCCGCCACGTCGACACCGCCGCAACCGTCGACCAGGCGCTGCGCTCGATCGAGCGCACGCGGCCGAGCTTTGCCCTGCTCGATCTCAACCTCGGCACCGAGAGCAGCATCAAGGTGGCGCAGAAGCTGAAGGAGATCGGCGTGCCCTTCATCTTCGCAACCGGCTATGGCGAACGCGCGCCGATCCCGGAGCAACTGGCATCGGCTCCGGTCGTCCAGAAGCCGTATACGCTCGAAGTGGTCGAGAACGCGCTCGGCAAATTGCAGCAGGCCAGCGCCGAGCCGACATGAGCTGTGCACGCGCCTCGCGAATTCCCGCACGACTTTGCATGGCTGCCGATAAAATCAGCAGACCTTAGGTGCGCCGATGCGCGCACGCGCGAAGAATTTGAAGGTTCAATTAACGAGTGTCCCCCATTGTGTCGCGGTGCAGCGTGGGTCGCAAGGACGCGACGCGCGGCTGCCGGGGTGGCCGGTGACGATCGCCGGAATCGTTCGGCCGCTCGAAGTGGAATGCATCTGGGTGGACAGTGGGAATGCCGAAGTTTCGTTTGCGGATCAGGGGACGCCTGTACGCAGGCTTCATGGCCTTGGTGGCGGTTGGTCTCGTGATGGCGGTGGTCGCCGTCTGGAATTTGCGCTCGGTGCAGGATCAGGTCGCAAGACAATCCGCGCTTTCGGACAGCACGGCACGGGTGTTGGAGATATCCACCCATCTGCAGGCGATCCAGCGCGCCAATCTGCGCTACGTCTACGATGCCAATGAGCCGGCGATGAAGGAGGCGCAGGAGCGGGAAACCGCGGCGACCGAACTGCTGCGGGTCGGCGCGAAGGGGACGCTCTCGGAAGAGCGCCGCGCGCTCTACAACGGCCTGATCGACGAAATCGGCAAGATGCGACGGCTGCGTGACAATCTCGGAGACGCCGTCAACGAGGCAAGGACGGGCAAGGCGACGTTGCTGCCGAGCGGCGAGGACCTGGCCGTCAAGATGGCCAAGCTCGTCGATGTGGCGCGTGCGGCCGTCGACGAGGATACCGCGGCCATCGTCGCCGACCTCGAATCCAGGCTGCTCCAGGTCCAGATCGCAAGCTGGCGCTTCCTGGCCCTGCGCGACACCAAGGGGCCCGCGACGTTCAGGACCAATGTGGACAGGGCGATGCAGCGGCTTTCCGCGCTCGAAAAGAATCCGCAGGCGAGCGAGCTGCGCAACACACTTGGCCCGGTGAAGACCGCGCTCGGGATCTACAAATCCGCATTCGAGACGACTTCCGCCGCGATGCTCCAGGCCGACGAGATCTACCACAAGAACCTGGCGCCGCTCATCGTCGAGAGCATCGGCAAGCTCAAGGTCGCCGAAACGACTCTGAAGAAGGATTACAAGGAATCGCGCACTGCGGCCGAGGCCGTGATCGAGGGAACGACCTCGGTGCAGATCATCGCGGGCGTCCTTGCCGTCCTGTTCGGCGGTATCGTCGCCTTCCTGATTGCCCGCAGCATCGTTGGCCCCCTGGCTTCGATGACGCGTGCGATGGGGTTGCTCGCCGGCGGCAATCTCGCGGTCGAAATCCCCGGCCGCGGCAAGGCCGACGAGATCGGCGACATGGCCAAGGCGATCCAGGTCTTCAAGGACAACATGGTCGAGACCGAGCGGATGCGCGGCGAACAGTCCGAGCTCGAGGCGCGGCAGGCCGAAAGCCGCAAGAAGGACATGGTCAGGCTGGCCGACCAGTTCGAGCAGGCGGTGGGCGAGATCGTGAATACGGTGTCGTCGGCATCGAATGAGCTCGAAGCCTCCGCCGGCACGCTGACCACGACCGCCTCGCGGGCGCAGGATTTGTCGACGGAGGTTGCCAGCGCCTCGCAGGAGGCCTCGGCCAATGTCCAGGCGGTGGCCTCGGCGACCGAGGAACTCTCCTCCTCGGTGTCCGAGATCGCGCGGCAGGTGCAGGAATCCGCGCGCATCGCCGGCGAGGCCGTCGGTCAGGCGAGCCGGACCAACGCGCGCGTCGGGGAGCTCTCCAAGGCCGCGGCACGGATCGGCGACGTGGTCGAGCTGATCAGCACGATCGCCGGCCAGACCAATCTGCTGGCACTGAACGCCACCATCGAGGCGGCGCGCGCGGGCGATGCCGGCCGCGGCTTTGCCGTGGTCGCCTCCGAGGTAAAGGCGCTCGCCGAGCAGACCGCCAAGGCCACCGGCGAAATCGGCCAGCAGATCTCCAACATCCAGGCCGCCACCGAGCAATCCGTCGGCGCCATCCGGGAAATCAGCGGCACCATCGAGCGGCTGTCGGAGATCTCCTCGACGGTCGCGGCCGCCGTGGAGCAGCAGGGCGCGGCGACGCAGGAGATTTCGCGCAACGTCCAGCAGGCCGCGCATGGCACGGAGCGGGTGTCGTCCAATATCGGCGACGTGCAGCGCGGCGCTTCCGACACCGGATCGGCGTCATCGCAGGTGCTGTCCGCGGCGCGCTCGCTGTCGGCGGACAGCAACCGCCTGAAGCAGGAAGTCGCAAAATTCCTGAGCTCGGTCCACGCCGCCTGAGGACTGAAAAGCAAAGGGCCACGCGCATGCGCGTGGCCCGACAAGCGCGGTGCGATCAGGCGACCTTGGTCGTCATGTGCTTGAACATGTTGGCGCGCGCCTCGTCGTCCATCTCGGCCTTGAAGGTGAACTTGTCCTTCAGCGCGATCGCGCGGGCGGCCGCGGGCCGTGCCGAGATTTCGTCCACCAGCCGTTTCACGTTGGGATAGCGCGCGAAGGCGTCGTCGCCGAGCTTGAACGGCAGCATCCGCGCCCAGCCCCACAGCGCCATGTCGACGATGGAATAGTCGTCGCCGACCATGTAGCGGCGGCCTTTGAGGTGCGCGTCGAGAATCTTGTAGTGGCGATCGGTCTCGTACTGATAGCGGTTATGGGCGTAGTCGTGGTTCTGGTCCTTCGGCGCGAAGTGCTTGAAGTGCACGGCCTGGCCCGAATACGGCCCGACGCCGGTCGCGATGAACATCAGCCATGACAGCGTCTCGCCGCGCACGCTGGCGGCGGGCAGGAACTTGCCGGTCTTCTCGGCGAGATAGAGCAGGATGGCGTTCGAGTCGAACACGATCGTCCCGTTGTCGTCGATCGCCGGCACCTTGCCGTTCGGATTGACCTTCAGATAGTCGGATGTGAACTGCTCGCCCTTGCGGGTGTCGATCTTCACCGGCTCGAAGGGAAGGCCGACCTCTTCCAGGTAGAGCGCGACCTTGGTCGGGTTCGGCGAGCCGTTGAAATAGAATTTGAGCATCACACATCTCCCCAGAGTTTGTTGCCAATATTTCGTGCCGAGAGCGAACGCAGCATCGTTGCCGCTGGCGCCTTTCTCTTGCCCGAACCTCGTCGGAGAGGGCAACCGGCGAGTTTGCCGGGCGGTATCTGCGCTGTGCGCAGATCAGCCGGCGTAACAAAGGCCGATCGCCGCCGTAAGGACCATCGCCGCGCCGACCGCCTCCAGGCGCAGCCCGAGCCGCGCGGCCAGATGCATGTCGGAGGCCCGCGCGGCGCGCTCCGAGCCGCGGGCATAGCCGTGCACGATGACGTCGTGATTGAAATTGTCGTGCGCCTCGTTGCTGCTGGCGAGCCCGACAGAGATCACGAGCACGCCAAACAGCGCGAGGCCGAAGAATCCGAGCAGGGCGATCAGGAACATCGGGAACATGCCGAGCAGGAAGATCGGCAGCAGCGGCACCAGCAGCAATGTCTCGGACTGTCGTCGCATGGGAGGACCGATCAGGACGGGCTGATCGGGGGAATCTAGTCCCGGCTCTTGCGGCATTCAAGGTGCCGTAGGGTGAGCAAAGGCGCAAAGCGCCATGCCCGCGATCTTTCTATAATCATGATGAAAGCGTAGGCAGGCTTTGCTTTGCCCACCCGAGACCGGTAAGGCGGCTACTCCGCCGCCATGCCGGCGCGGATTTCGGCGCGCAGCTCGTCGATCAGCTTGAGACCCTTCTTGGTCTCGATATGCCAGAACGTCCAGCCGTTGCAGGCCTGGGCGCCTTGCGCCACCGCGCCGATACGGTGGATCGAGCCGACCTTGTCGCCGAACATGATGGCGCCGTCGGCACGGACCAGCGCGCCGAGCTTCTTCTTGGCGTCGAACAGCTTCGTGCCCGGCATGATCATGCCGCGCTCGATCAATTCGGAGAACGCCACGCGCGGGGCTTCGCGCGCGGTCATGAACGGGGCGAGGCTCTCTTCCGGCAGCGGCTCGACCTTGGCGATGCGCTGCTCGGCGGCCTTTGCATAGGTCTTGTCGCGCTCGAAGCCGATATAGGAACGGCCGAGGCGCTTTGCGACGGCGCCGGTGGTGCCGGTGCCGTTGAAGGGATCGATCACGAGATCGCCGGGCTTCGAGGAGGACAGCAGCACGCGCGCCAGCAGGCCTTCCGGCTTCTGCGTCGGGTGCACTTTCTTTCCGTCGGCGCCCTTCAGGCGCTCCTCGCCGGTGCAGAGCGGGATCAGCCAGTCGGAGCGTGCCTGCACGTCCTCATTGGCGGCCTTCAGCGCCTCGTAATTGAACGTGTAGCCCTTGGCCTTCTCGTCACGCGCGGCCCAGATCATGGTCTCGTGCGCGTTGGTGAAGCGACGGCCGCGGAAATTCGGCATCGGGTTCGACTTGCGCCACACGATGTCGTTCAGGAGCCAGAAGCCGAGATCCTGCATGATCGCGCCGACGCGGAAGATGTTGTGGTAGGAGCCGATCACCCAGATCGTCGCCGACGGCTTCATCGCGCGGCGTGCGGCAAGCAGCCAGGCGCGGGTGAAATCGTCATAGGCGGAGAATGAATCGAACTTGTCCCAGTCGTCGTCGACGGCGTCGACGTGGGACTCGTCGGGGCGCTTGAGATCGCCCTTGAGCTGGAGATTGTAGGGCGGATCGGCGAACACGAGATCGACCGAACCTGCCTGAAGCTTCGACATCTCGGCGACGCAATCGCCGAGGATGATTCGATGCGACGGAGACTCAAAATTTGTGCGGGGCGCCCTTGCAGACGCCCCGCGACGCGACTCTACCATGACTCAAGAACTCTGACTCAGGCGACGCTGTCGGCGACGCGGGACCAAACAACCGACTGACCGTTACAATGAAGCGGCAAAGTAAAAATCGACTTAACCCGCCGTTTTGTTGAGCAGACCGCGCGTCGCGTTCTGCGTGCATCTCGTCGCGCGCATTCGCCGTGTTTTATAGTGGATTTCGTGTTTGCTCGGGCCGCGGAAGCAATCATGGCTTCAAAAAGGCTACAAATTTCTCTCGGAAAAAATTGCCAGACCCTCGGAAAAAATTGCTGGCATCGGCGTGCTGTCGCACTAGGCAATAATTGCCGAGCGGGATATTGATAAAAGCAACGGAAATTTTACGTGTGTGGCGCGTTGAGCTTTCGCGCTTCTGCGCCCAATTGATGCCAATCGAGGACTGAGGGAAACCCGCCATGCGCTACGATGATTTCCGCCGCAGCGACGACATCGAGGATCGTCGCGACGATGGTGGAGGCGGCGGTGGCGGAGGCGGGTTCGGCCTGCCCATGGGCGGCGGTGGGCTCGGCATCGGCACGATCATCGTGCTCGGTCTGGTCGGCTATGCCTTCGGCATCGATCCGCGCATCCTGATCGGCGGCGCCGAGATCCTCACCGGCGGCGGCCAGGCGCCGAGCTACCAGACCGATCGCCAGTCGTCTTCGACCGCCAAGCGCGGCGCGCCGACCGACGAGATGGGCAGCATGATATCAGGCATTCTCGGCGAGATCGACGACCGTTGGAGCGAGATCTTCCAGGCCTCGGGCCAGTCCTACACCGGCCCGAAGGTCGTGCTGTTCCGCAACGTCACCAATGGCGGCCGCTGCGGCCGGGCAGAGTCGGCGATGGGGCCGTTCTACTGCCCGCCGGACCGCACCATCTTCCTCGACACCTCGTTCTTCCGCGAGGTCGAGACGCGCTTCCGCGGTTGCTCCGGCAAGTCGGCGTGCAATTTCACGACCGCCTACATCATCGCGCATGAAGCCGGGCATCACATCCAGAACCTGCTCGGCATCATCCCGCGCGTGACGCGCCTGCAGCAGCAGGCCGGCTCCAAGGCGGAGGCCAACGCGCTCCAGGTCAAGGTCGAGCTGCAGGCCGACTGCCTGTCCGGCGTCTGGGTCAACCGCGAGGCGAAGAAGCGTCCCAACTTCCTGGAAGCCGGTGACATCGACGCCGCGCTGACCACGGCAAGCGCGATCGGCGACGATACGCTGCAGCGCCAGGCCACGGGGCGCGTCGTGCCGGACTCCTTCACCCACGGCTCGGCGGCGCAACGCAAGCAATGGTTCATGACCGGCTACCAGCAGGGCACGGTCCAGGCCTGCAACACGTTCGGCGGCGGGGCGCTGTAGTCTCCGCTCCTGGACGTGCGCCGCGTGAACTATGATGCGCAATTGCGCAGCGGGAACTCCAGGAGTAGTGGCGTCATCCTGAGGTGCTCGCCTCTTGGCGAGCCTCGAAGGATGGCGGAGCTCGCGGCCCATCCTTCGAGGCTCGCTGCGCAGTGTTTGCACTGCACAGCGCGCACCTCAGGATGACGGCGGTGGTTGGGAAGCAGGAGTGAAGACGTGGCCTCGATCGACGAAACCAAGCAGTTCATCCCGCTCAATATCGCGGTGCTCACCGTCTCCGACACGCGCGCGCTCAGCGATGACAAGTCCGGCCAGACGCTGGCCGATCGTCTCACCGCGGCCGGCCATCATCTCGCCGCGCGCGAGATCGTCACCGACGACGTCGAGGCGATCCGTGCCGTCGTCCGTCGCTGGATCGCAGATAGCGGCGTCGACGTCGTCATCACCACCGGCGGCACCGGCTTTACGGGGCGCGACGTCACGCCGGAGGCGATCGAGCCGCTGTTCGAGAAGCGCATGGACGGTTTCTCGATTGCCTTCCACATGCTGAGCCACGCCAAGATCGGGACCTCGACGATCCAGAGCCGCGCCACCGCGGGCGTCGCCGGTGCCACCTACATCTTCTGCCTGCCGGGCTCGCCCGGCGCCTGCCGCGACGGCTGGGACGGCATCCTGGCCGCCCAACTCGACTACCGCACGCGCCCCTGCAATTTCGTCGAGATCATGCCGCGGCTGGACGAGCATTTGCGCCGGCCGAAGGCGCAAGGCGCGACGGCGTAGTGTGCTGCGGATGATGTCCAGCTGATCGCGGCACGGATTACCCTCCAGGGGAGGGTAAGGTCACGGCGCGCGTTGTTAGATAAAGACAGTCACAGATCCCGCTCCCAGGTCTCGCCCACCAGATCAGCACCGAAGCTGTGGTGCTTCTCCTCCTTCACGAGCTTGAATCCGGCGCTCTTGTAGATGCCGCGCGCGGCCACCAGGATGCTCTGCGTCCACAGCGTCATCTTGCTGTAGCCCCTCTCACGCGCGCCCTGAAGGCATTGCTCCACCAGCGCACGGCCGACACCGAGGCCCCGTGCTTTCTTCTCGACCTGCAACAGGCGGAGTTTCGCGATCTCGTCCGTGGCCTTGACCAGGAAGATCGATCCGACCGGCTCACCGTCCACTTCCGCGATCCAGCAATGCTCGCGCGCGGCGTCGTAGTTCTTGATGAACTGTGCGCAGATTTCAGCGACCAGCGCCTCGTAGCTGATATCCCAGCCGTAGTCCGCAGCATAGGCGGCGCCCTGCCGGGAGATGACCCAGCCCATGTCGCCGACGCGATGGCTGCGCAGCATGACGGCCGCAGGCTGGCTGCGACGTCGCTCCAGCACGGTCTCGATGGTCGCCATCGCCTGCGTGAGGCGCGTTGCGTCATCGGAAGAAAGCTCGGCCAGCATGGCGGCGACCTCGCTTTGCGAGCTCTGATTGAGCTTGGCGAAGGTCTGGCGGCCCTTGGCGGTGAGGCTGAGCTGGTGTTGCCTGCGATCTGCGGGCAGGGGCTTTCGCGTGATCAGCCCCTTCTCGTCGAAGTTCTGGACGATGCGGCTGAGATAGCCGGGGTCGAGACCAAGCTCGATTCCGATCTCTTTCGCCGCCATGTCGTCGCGGTGAGCGAGTTCATAGAGGACCCGGGCTTCGCTGAGCGAAAACGGGCTCTTTCCAAGGTGTTGGTCCAGCACCCCGAGCTTGCGGGTATAGAAGCGGTTGAAGGCGCGGACCGCGGTGATGGGGTCGGTAGCTTCGAATGGCTTGGTGAACGTCATGGGGGCACCTCGATAATTGCCATTGTCAATTAATTATTTGACTTTGGCAAGTATCCGGCGACCTCAGGTGACCATGACGATCCGGCTGCGCAGCATGGTCCGGGACGAACGGCCGAGCCGCCGGAGCAGCCGCGCTTCGGAATGGCGGGCCTGCGGCGGGTAGCCGCCGATCCGGTCGTAATGATCACGCGCGATCAAAAGTCCCTGGTCGCCGAGCGGGCCGACCAACTTGCGCGCCAGGGCCCGGAGGATGTCCCGCAAGCCGGTATCGGCGTAAGGCGAGCGCGCATAACGGAAGACCGCGGCCCGGTCCCGGCCGCTGGTCGCAACGGCCTGGATGAATTGGGTGGTTTCCTCGATCCAGCCGGTTTCCAGCACCGCGCCCGCGGGCAGGAACATCAGCCAGGGCGAGCGGGCCTGGAGCGCGCCGGCCGCGAGTGCGGCGCCTTGCGAGGATCCCTCGAAGCCGACGAAACGGCAGCCTGCGACGTCGGCAACGCGCTCGATGACGCCGTTGCGGGTGCCGTCGACCAGGAGCACTTCCCGGATGATTCCGGCGGCGGCACCGGGAACCAGCGCGGCCAGAGTGGCGACCGCCGTCTGCTCGACGCCTTCGGTCGGAATGATGACGCTCAACATGATTGAGGCTTCAATGTCTGCACTTCGGAAGGAAGCGGAGCTCGTTATGATGATGTCATAAACACGCGGCGTTGCCGAGTGCAACTTTCCGGCGGCGCTTCGGCGTGCGATGGTAAACCGCCGCCCGCTATCGCAGCCAAATGTGTCACGGGCGGGCCCGCAATATTGCCGAATGTTTCGGCATGATCCCGACCGCGTTAACTCGTAGCTGCGCCGTGACGGAGGCCTTGCATGATCGCCGATCAACTCGCCGTTGGTATGGCGCCAACATCGCCGAAGCAGGGGACTGCGCCGACCTTACGGATCCGCGCGCTGATGCTGGGAGACCGCATCAATGCTTCCGGCCTGGAGATCGGGACGCTGGTCTCGTCCACTCCGGCTGCCTTCCGCGTCCACGCCGGCCTTGTCGTGATCTTCCGTTACGGCGTCGTGGTGCTGATCGGCCTGCTGCCTTCGGAGGAGAAGGTCGTCATCGACAATTTGAAGTCGCGCGTGACCGGCGAGCTCAGCCCGTATGAGGAGGAGATCGCGCAGGCGCAGCTTTGCAACGACGAGGCCGCCGAGGCGATCCAGCCGGGCGGGCCGATCTGCCTTGCCAAATTCTCCGACGACCGGTTGCTGCTGGTTGCGGATGCGCTCGCCAAGAGCACGTCGCTGGCGCGCGACGAACGCCGCGTCGCCGCGGTGTTCGACGTGATCGAGCCGTTTGCGCGGGAGCTTGCCGAGCACGGCCGGACGCCGCGCCGGCGCAAGGGCATCCTGCAATTGATCGGCAATGCCCTCTTGGTGCAGCAGCGCGTCGCCGGCCGCGTCGCGATCGCCGAGAAGCCCGACGTGCTCTGGGAGAAGCCCGAGCTCGATCGGCTCTATTCGCGTCTCGAGGACGAATATGAGTTGAAGGAGCGCCTCGACACGCTCGAGCGCAAGCTCTCCGCGGTATCGGAGACCGCCAACGCACTGACCGACATCATCGACACCCAGCGCTCGCTCCGCCTGGAGATCGCGGTCGTGGTTCTGATCGTGATCGAGGTCGCGATCGGGTGTTTTCAGATCCTGACCGGCGTTCACTGAGGCGCAGTGGCGTGCCGGTCGTGGTGGCCGGATTGCGTCCGCCACGACGCGATCTCGGCAAGCTCGGCTTCGGGCCGTGTCCGGATCGTCTCGCAGCGTCCGAGATAGAGCTCTCCGGCATCGCCCTCGATCGTGATCCACTCGCCTTCGGCAAAGGTGAGATTGCCGACCTGGGCGCGCTTCGCGACAGGATCGATCCTCAGTTCGCGACAGCCGACGACGCAGGGCTTGCCCATTTGCCGCGCCACGAGAGCTGCGTGCGAGGTGCGCGCACCGACTGACGTGACGATGCCCGCCGACAGGGCAAAGCCGGCGACGTCGGCCGTGCTGGTATCGGGCCGCAGCAGGATGACCGGTTCACCCGCCGCCGAGAGGCTTTGAGCGCCTTCGGACGAGAACGCGGCCCGTCCGATTCCAATGCCGCCGGAGGCGCCGATGCCGGTCGTCGCGGGCTTGCCTGATGACACCAGTCGGGTTTCGCTCAGCGAGGCGAGGTCGATCTCCGCGATCCGTCCCAAGGCCTCGTCCTTCGAGATCAGGCCTTCATGCACGAGGTCGATCGCGATCCTGGCGGCGGCCCGCGGCGTGCGCTTGGCGGTGCGGGTCTGGAGGATCCAGAGCCGGCCGTTCTCGACCGTGAACTCGACGTCCTGGACATCGGCGAAGGCGTGCTCGAGCCGCTTCAGGACATCGCCAAGCTCCGCTTCGAGTTTCGGCAGCTCGCGTGCGATCGCCTCGGCCGTATCGGGAACGCGCCTTCCGGACACGACGTCTTCGCCCTGCGCGTCGAGCACGAGGTCGATCATCGGGCGCGGTGCGCCCGTGGACGGATCGCGCGAGAATGCCACGCCCGCGCCGGAGGCAAGACCGCCATTGCCGAAGACCATCGCCTGCACGGTCACCGCGGTGCCTTCGAGCGAATCGAGATGCTGCAGGTTTCGATAAGTCTGCGCACGTTCGCTCGTCCAGGATTGGTAGACGGCTCGGGCTGCCGCCTCCAGCTGCGCGAAGGCATCCTCCAGCGCCCCATCGGCGCGATCCTCGATCAGCGCCTGCTCGCGGCTGGCGAGCCGTGCGAGCGCTTCGCTGTCGAGCTCGCGGTCGCTGCCGGCGTTTTCGGCTGCGACGAGCTCGCTGACGTGCGCGGCAAATTCGGCCTGGTCGATAGCGAGCACCGTCTCGCCAAAGCTCTCCAGGAAGCGGCGCCGGCAATCCCAGGCGAGCCGCGGCCGGCCGGTCGCACGGATCAGGCCATGCACGGCATCGGACGTGCAGCCGACATTAAGAACGGTGTCGAGCATGCCTGGCATCGATCGCGCCGCACCCGAGCGCACCGATACCAGGAGCGGCCGCCGGCGGTCGCCAAAGCGCTTTCCGGTGACGCCCTCCAGGAACGAAATGCCGTCCTCCAGGCCGTCGCGCAAATGTCGCGCGGCGTGGGCATGGCCGGCAACGATGTCGGCGCAGAGCTTGACCGGGAGCACGAAGGCTGGCGGCACCGGCAGGCCCAGCGACGCCATGCGGGCAAGGTTGGCGGCCTTGGCGCCGATCTCTTCGGCGGGGCGCAATTTGGAGGCGTCAGCGCCGATACGCACGATATGCATGGTGGCTTCCTCAAGCTGCGAGATCGATCATGATGTGACGGCGGAGCAGATGGCCGAACGCGGCGAAGCGGTCGGTGGCGCGCTCGACGGCGCGGGCGAGCTCAAGCACCGATAGCGAGGTCGCGACGTCGAAGCCGCCGCCGAAGACCAGTGCGGTGATCGCGCGCTCGCGGGTGTCGGCAGCGTGTTCGGCATCGATCAGGCGGCTCACGGCGGCGAGCGCGTCCTCGGAATCGGCGTGCCGTCCCTCCGGCACGTCGATCGCGGCGGCAACGCCACTCGCGGCGACTTCGGTCGCGGTCGCTACCACGGCGCAAAGCTCGGCCAGCGCCGTCAGCAGGGACGGATCGCTCCTTCCCGGCATCAGCGAGGCGATGAACGCGGCCTGCTCCAGCTCGTCGACGGCTTCCTCGGCGCGATCGATCAATTGCCCGATCAGCGGGCGCGCGTTGAGGCGGTCGACCTCGTTGCGGCCCTCCAATGCGATTCTGTCGGCCTTCTGCTCGATCATGCCGCAGCGCTGCGTCAGCAGGGCGGCGTCGGCGGGCTGGCCGGCGCGCAAGGTGGCGACATGGCGCGAGATCGCCGCGACGAGATCATGGGCGAGGCCGATCTGGCGCAGCACCGCTGCCAGCAACGCTCCGTCGACGCGGTCCAGGTGCCGCATCAGATCGGCTTCGATCTGGTCGCGCACCGTCCTGACCGAGCGGCCCGCGAGAAGTGCCTCGGTGGAGGCACGCAGCGATGCCTTGAGAAAATCGATGGCGGCGCTGCGGCCGAGCGCCTGGTCGAGCCGCTCGCCGAAGCCGATCCGCGCCGGGGCGGCGTTTCGCACCGCAGAGCCCAGCAGATCGTTCCCGCCGAGCTCGAGGAAGCCGCGATGGCCGATTCGCTGCCGCGCCGCCCATTCCAGGATGTGGACCGCGTCCTCCTTGGCGACCCACGTCCTGAGCAGCTTGCGCGCCTTGTTCCAGTCGATCAGAAACACCAGCGCGGCGCCGACCGCCGCGAGGAATTCGTTGCGATCGGCGGCGTGTCCGCTCTGATACTGGCCGGTGACGAGATAGAAGGAATTGTCCTCGCCGAGCCCTGCGGCGGTGTGACGGTCGAGGCCGCTCCAATTCGCTTCGAACCTGTCGAACAGCGAGATGAAGAATTTCGCGCGGGCCAGGTGCACGTCGGTGTAGGTGACCGTGACCGCGTTCTTCTTCACCGCGATCACGACGACATGGGCGTCCGTGGTGCCGATGTCGTTCTGGATCAGCAGCCGGCCGTCGGTGCGCGTGGCCATGGTGTCGAGGCCCGGATGATTGAATTTGAGGCCGCGCGTCGCGTTCAGGCCCTTCATGAAAGCTGTGACCGCCGTCCGGTCCTCGCCGTGCAGGCCGAACACATGGGCGCCGTCGAGCGTTTCTTCCGCGCAAGCTGTTGCCAGCCTGTTGAGCTGCTTGTGCAGATCCATGACGAGGCGATGCAGGCTGTCGCCGCCCGCATCCGCGACGCCCGTCAGGCGCGCGATGTGGGACATTGCGATCTCGCCGGTGGATTCGAGCAGGCCGGCTGCGCGGATCGCCCCGAGGCGCGCCTGCGCCCTCTCGCCTTCGCTCGCAGCGCCGGCGCCGACGGCGCGGATCATGGTCGCCGCGTCGTCCGCGATCTCCTGCATCAGCTTTGCAAGTTCGGGCGCCGCGAGCCGGCCGTGCCCGACCAGATGCGCGCCGCCGATCAGCGTCGCGATCGCGGTGGGGGCGATGCCCGCCGTCTGGCTTTCGACGGCAAGGTCACTCGCGGGCCGGTTCGGCTCCTGCGCATGCTGGGCCGCCGCCTGCAATGCGCTCATCCGCACCTTGATGCGGTCGTTGGCGGCGAGGCCTTCCGCGACCAGCGCGGGCAGCAGGATGCCGCCTTGTCCGAGCTCCTCGATGATGTGGGTCTTCATGATCTGTCCGCTCGATGATGGATGCGGGCTCTATGCCACGAGACTTTGACGGCCTCGTTGCGGCAGATCATTCATAAAAATGTCACGTGACGTTGCGTCCGCGGATCAGAGCGGCGGAGTGGCGTGCGATCGTCAGCTCTTCATTGGTTGCAATGACGAACACGTCGACCGCACTGCCGCCATCGCTGATCCGCTCGCGCGCCGCGTCGTTCGCGGCGGCATCGATCCGCACGCCGAGCCAGCCGAGCCGCTCGCCGATCGCGCTGCGGATCTCCCTGGCGTGTTCGCCGATGCCGCCCGTGAAGACCACGCAGTCGAGTCCGCCGAGCGTGGTCGCCATCATCGCGATCGCTTGCGCCGCGCGGAAGGTGAAGAGATCGACCGCCTCTCGCGCCGCTGGCTCGCCGCTCGCCAGCAGCGTGCGCATGTCCGCGGAGAGGCCGGAGACGCCGAGCAGGCCGGACTCGTGATAGAGCAGGTGTTGGACCTCTTCGAGCGACATCTTCTCGTGCTGCTGCAGATAGAGCAGCACGCCGGGATCGATCGTGCCGCTGCGCGTGCCCATCACGAGGCCGTCGAGCGGCGTCAATCCCATCGTGGTGTCGATGCTGCGGCCGTTGCATAGCGCGCACAGGCTGGCGCCGTTGCCGAGATGGGCGATGACGGTGCGCCTGGCGACAAGCTCTGGCGCGATCTCGCCTAGACGGCCCGCGACATATTCGAAGGAGAGCCCGTGAAACCCATAGCGCCGGATGCCGCGCTGCTCGAAGCGCCGCGGAAGCGCGAAGCGGCTCGCGGGCGGTGCGAGGCCGTGATGGAAGGCGGTGTCGAAACACGCGATCTGCGTCAGCGCCGGCCGGATCGCCGCGAGCGTGCGGACCGGCGCGAGGCAGCGCGGCTGGTGCAGCGGCGCCAGCGGCGTCAATGCCTCCAGTTTCGCGATGACGTCGTCCGTCAGAACGACCGGGCCTGAATAATCCGGCCCGCCATGAACGACGCGATGGCCGACGGCGCTCAGGCTGCGTTCGCCGAACCGGTCCTCGATGAAGCCGAGCACGTCGGCGAACAGATGGTTGGTATCTGTCGCGTCTCTTCGGGTCTCGAACAGGTCTTCGCCCGCGGGGCCCTTCACCACCAGACGAGGTTTGGCCTCGTGCTCGTCGAGCAGGCCCCTGCAAAGCAGGCTGGGCTCGGTTGCCGAAATCTCGAACACACCGAACTTGATGCTCGACGATCCCGAATTGAGAACGAGGACCGTGTCAGACATGGCTAGCCGCCGGAGCTGTTGGGCCAGACCCAGTCCTGGATCTCCGGCATGTCCTCGCCGTGCTCCCGTACGTAGCGCGAATGCTCGATCAGCTTGTCGCGGAATTGCTGCTTGGCCTGCGCGGCCCTGGCCGCAAGCCCGGGCACGCGTTCGATCGCCTCGATCGCGAGGTGGTAGCGGTCGAGCTCGTTGAGCACGACCATGTCGAATGGCGTCGTGGTGGTGCCTTCCTCGGCAAAGCCGCGCACGTGCAGGCCGGCATGGTTGGTGCGGTTATAGGTCAGGCGGTGGATCAGATAGGGATAGCCGTGATAGGCGAAGATGACGGGCTTGTCCGTCGTGAACAGGCTGTCGAAGTCGCGATCCGAAAGTCCATGCGGATGCTGCTCCTTCGGCTGCAGCGTCATGAGGTCGACGACGTTGACGACGCGGATCTTCAGATCTGGTAGCGCCTTGCGCAGGAGGTCGACGGCGGCGAGCGTCTCCAGCGTCGGCACGTCGCCGGCGCAGGCCATCACCACGTCGGGCTCGCTGCCTGCGTCCTCGTTGCCGGCCCAGCTCCAGATGCCGATGCCGGCATCGCAATGCGTGGCGGCGTCCTGCATCGACAGCCATTGCGGCGCCGGCTGCTTGCCGGCGACGATGACGTTGATGCGGTTATAGGTTCGCAGGCAATGGTCGGCGATCCACAGCAGCGTGTTGGCATCCGGCGGGAAGTAGATGCGGACGACGTCGGCCTTCTTGTTGGCGACGAGATCGACGAAGCCGGGGTCCTGATGGCTGAAGCCGTTATGGTCCTGACGCCAGACATGCGAGGTCAGCAGATAATTGAGCGAGGCGATCGGCCGCCGCCATGGCAGGTGCCGCGTCACCTTCAGCCATTTGGCGTGCTGGTTGAACATGGAATCCACGATGTGGATGAAGGCCTCATAGCAGGAGAAGAAGCCGTGCCGCCCGGTGAGCAGATAGCCCTCGAGCCAGCCCTGGCAGAGATGCTCGCTCAAGACCTCCATCACCCGGCCGTCTTGCGCCAGATGCACGTCGTGGGGCTCGATCGGCTCCATCCAGACCCGCTCGGTCTCCTCGAACACGGCATCCAGCCGGTTTGACGCGGTCTCGTCCGGGCCCATGATGCGGAAGTTGCGCTCTTGCGCGTTGAGGCGAATGACGTCGCGCAGGAATTTGCCGAGCTCGCGCGTCGCTTCGCCGGTGACGGCGCCGGGCTGCGGCACCTTCACGGCGAAGTCGCGGAAGTCCGGCAGCTTCAGCTCCTTCTTCAGCAGGCCGCCGTTGGCATGCGGATTGGCGCCCATGCGGCGGGCGCCTTCCGGGGCCAGCGCCTGCAACTCAGGAACGAGCGTGCCCTTCGCATCGAACAGCTTTTCCGGTTCGTAGCTGCGCATCCAGTCTTCGAGAATTTTCAGATGCGCCGGATTTTCGCGGCAACCTGCAACAGGAACCTGATGCGCGCGCCAAAAACCTTCGACCTTCTTGCCGTCGACCTCTTTCGGGCCGGTCCACCCCTTCGGGCTGCGCAGCACGATCATCGGCCAACGCGGCCGCTCGACGTTGTCGCGTCCGTCGCGGGCATGCTGCTGGATCGAGCGGATACTGGCGAGCGCGACGTCGAGCGCGTCCGCCATGGCCTGGTGCATCAGTTTGGGATCGTCACCCGCAACGAACAGCGGCTCGTGGCCGAATCCGCGGAAGAGATCGCGGATCTCGCTGTCAGGCATCCGCCCGAGCACGGTCGGATTGGCGATCTTGTAGCCGTTGAGATGCAGGATCGGCAGCACCGCGCCGTCATGGGCGGGGTTGAGGAACTTGTTGGAGTGCCAGGATGCGGCGAGCGGGCCGGTCTCGGCTTCGCCGTCGCCGACGACGCAGGCAACGATCAGATCGGGATTGTCCAGCGCCGCGCCATAGGCGTGCACCAGCGCGTAGCCGAGCTCGCCGCCTTCGTGGATCGAGCCCGGCGTTTCCGGCGCGGCGTGGCTCGGAATGCCGCCAGGGAAGGAGAACTGCCTGAACAGCTTGCGCATGCCGTCCGCATCGCGCGCGATATCAGGGTAGATCTCGCTGTAGCTGCCTTCCAGATAGGTGTTGGCGACCATGCCGGGTCCGCCATGGCCGGGGCCGCAGACATAGATCACGTTGAGATCCTGCGCCCGGATGACGCGGTTGAGATGGGCGTAGATGAAGTTGAGGCCGGGCGTCGTGCCCCAATGGCCGAGCAAGCGCGGCTTGATGTGCTCGGCGCGCAAGGGCTCGCGCAGCAGCGGATTGTCGAGCAGGTAGATTTGCCCGACGGAGAGATAGTTTGCGGCACGCCAGTAGCGATCAAGGAGGTCAAGGTCATTGCTCGCTGAGGCCGATTGTTGTTGATTTGTCATATTCTTGCCGATTGTTGCCGAGCCACGCCCCGCGATCGTCACCAACGATGGTCCGGCGCGATCGATCCCTGGTGTCATCAAACGGGACCGTTGCGACAGGCATGTTGCGTGAGGTCAAATGACCGCGCCCGAAATTTGGGCGGGCTACTGTGCATGGGGTTGTTTTCCAGATTTTCGTTTGTGTTCTTGATTTGTTCCTTTGGCATGCTATCTTGGCTTCATGAGTCCAGCAGCATCCTCTCATGCTCTCAAGCACCCGCCGGTCAAGGCGCCCTCCGAGCCGGCGGGTGTGGACTCTGATTTCCCGGAGCTTGGCGTTGCCATCGACCGCGCGCGCCGGCGAGGGCGCGGGGCACAGTCCAACGCCAGCGGCCGGTACGAAGCCGAGGCGCGCGTCGCCTTCGACGACGGCTGGCAGAGCCTGGAAGAGCTGCCGCCCTTCAAGACGACGGTTGCGGTCGACACCTCGCGCAAGGTGATCACCCGCAACGATTCCCCCGATATCGGCTTCGACCGCTCGATCAATCCCTATCGCGGCTGCGAGCATGGCTGCGTCTATTGCTTCGCGCGGCCGACCCATGCCTATCTCGGCCTGTCGCCGGGACTGGATTTCGAATCCAAGCTGTTCGTGAAGCCGGAGGCACCGTCGCTGCTCGAGAAGGAGCTGGCCGCGCCCGGCTACGAGCCGCGGATGATCGCGATCGGCACCAACACCGATCCCTACCAGCCGATCGAGCGCGAGCGCAAAATCATGCGCGGTATTCTCGAAGTGCTGGAACGCGCCGGCCATCCCGTCGGCATCGTCACCAAATCGGCGCTGGTCGTGCGCGACATCGACATTCTCCAGCGCATGGCCAAGCGCAACCTCGCCAAGGTCGCGATATCAGTGACGTCGCTCGATCCAAAACTGGCGCGCACCATGGAGCCGCGGGCCTCGACGCCGCCGAAGCGGCTGGAGGCGCTGAAGCAGCTCTCGGAGGCCGGCATTCCCACCACCGTGATGGTCGCGCCCGTGATCCCCGCGCTGAACGATTCCGAGATCGAGCGCATTCTCGATGCCGCCGCCCATGCCGGCGTCAAGGAAGCCTCCTATGTGCTGCTGCGGCTGCCGCTGGAGGTGCGCGATCTCTTCCGGGAATGGCTGATGGCGAACTATCCGGACCGTTATCGCCACGTCTTCACGCTGATCCGCGACATGCGCGGCGGCCGCGACTACGACGCGAAATGGGGCGAGCGGATGAAGGGGACGGGACCGATGGCCTGGACCATCGGTCGCCGCTTCGAGATCGCCTGCGACCGGCTTGGGCTCAACAAGCGGCGCTCCAAGCTGACTGCGGATCACTTTGCGCGGCCGAAGCGGAACGGCGATCAGCTCAGCCTGTTCTGAGCGAGCAAGTGCAAGAGGTGTCGTATGAGTAAGGAACTCACCGTGCCGGTGCCACGGCTCACCGTCATCACGCTCGGCGTCAGCGATATCCGCGCCAGCATCGCCTTTTACGACGCGCTCGGTTTCTCGCGCCGGCTGAAGGCGACCGGCGAGGCGGTGGCGTTCTACGATACCGGCGGTCCGGTGCTGGCGCTGTATCCTTGGGATCAGCTCGCGGCCGACGCCAAGCTGCCTGACGATCCCAGGCCATCGACCTTCCGCGGCATGACGCTCGCCTGGAACTGTGCCACGCGTGAGGAAGTGGATGCGGTGCTGGCCTTCGCCCTCGGCAAGGGCGGGAGGCTGCTGAAGGCCGCGCACGAGACCGATTACGGCGGCTATTCCGGTTATTTCACTGATCCGGACGGCCATCCCTGGGAGGTCGTGGTCGCGCCCGGCATCGAGGTCGGCGACGACCGGCGGGTGCATCTGGCGGAGTAGGGCACCAGCCTGAATAACGGGAATTGCGAGGGGTTCCCGGTTGCGCCGGCCGGGGCGCTTGCGCACCATCCCGGCCATGATTCGGGACAAGTCCGCGACGAAACCAGCCAAAGGCGCGCCGAGGAAGGGCGCTGCCAAGAAGACTGCGCCCGCAAAGGCAGCCAAAGCGGATGTGGCCAAGACGACGAAGGCTCTCGCTGGGAAGAAGGGCATCATCGCCGTCGCATCCCCGAGCTTCCGCCGCGAGCGCGCGCTGATCAAGCGCGGCATCTGGCCGGTTGCCGGCTGCGACGAGGCCGGCCGTGGGCCGCTCGCAGGTCCCGTGGTGGCAGCCGCCGTGATTCTCGATCCCGACCGTATCCCGCGCGGCATCGACGATTCCAAGCGCCTGACGGCCGAGGAGCGCGAAAAGCTGTTCGACAAGATCTGTGCGACCGCGCAGGTCTCCGTTGCCGTCGCCTCACCGTCGCGAATCGATCGCGACAACATCTTGCGCGCCTCGCTGTGGGCGCTGAAGCGCGCCGTGGTGGCGCTGCCGGAGGCGCCAAGGCATGTCTTCGTCGACGGCCGCGACCGGCTCGACACGGCTTGCGATTGCGAGGCCGTGATCGGCGGCGACGGGATCGTGCTGTCGATCGCCGCGGCTTCCATCGTCGCCAAGGTGACGCGCGACCGCCTGATGTGCGCGCTGGCGCAGGATTGTCCCGGCTACGGTTTCGAGCAGCACAAGGGCTACGGCGTCCCCGAGCACCTCGATGCGCTGAACCGCCTCGGTCCCACCGTCCACCATCGCAGCTTCTTCGCCCCCGTCGCTGCTGCCCGCGCCAAGCATATGCCCTGGACGATCGAGCCGGTGCCGGATCTGTTTGCGGTCACCGAGGTCGAAATGCAGGTCGAAGCCAGCGTCGAGATCGACGCTTCGTCCAGTCTTTAGACGTCGCTGATGCTGCGGCGCTCTTCGCCTCTCCCCGCGTGCGGGGAGAGGCCGGAA
>NZ_CAKZJO010000108.1 GCF_936943645.1 uncultured Bradyrhizobium sp.
TAGCTTGCTGCGGCGGCTGCTGGCCCGGCGCCGTTTCGTTCTTCTTGGCCTTCTTGGCCTTGGGCTGGCCGGTGTTGTCGTAGACGCCGGGAATCTGCACCGTGCCACGGTCCGGATCGATGCGGATGGTGCGTCCGCCATATTCGAAAGTGTACTGCGCCTGGGCAGCTGTGCTCGCCAACAAAAGGAATGTGGCCGCAGCCAACAGCTTCCTCATTTCGGATCTCCTCAACAGATGGTCCCCGCACCGACGCTTAGGCGCCGGTCCGATCGCAAAAAGTGATCTAGATCACTGTCTCGGTATGAGTCGTCGTCCTGCTGTTCCGGGTTCAATAGCCCAGGGGCCAGTCCAAAGTGAGGCCGCGGCAAGCGACACGAGGACGCGGCCTGAAGCGCCGTTCCAGCGGAATCAGAACGGCATCCCGGCTTTCCACGTCATCGAGTCCTTCCCGACGCGACCGGTCCCTTGCGTCGCGCGACAAACGCCCTAGTCGAACCAGGCGGCGTAGATCTTCCTGTAGCTGCCGTCTTCCATGGAAATGTGCAGCCATTGGTCGACGAAGGCCTTCAGGGCCATGTCGCGCTGAAGCCAATAGGCCTTCTCGGAGAAGTCGAACGGTTTTTCCGGATGCACCGCGCAGAGCACGCCCTGATGCTGCTTCTGCTGGTAGCGCGTCTCCGAGGCGTCCGTCATCATCAGGTCGGCTTTGCCCTTGGCGATCTCGTCGAAGATCACCGTGTTGTCGGGAAAGACGGTGATGTCGGCATCCTTGATGTTGGCGCGCGCGAAGCGCTCGTTGGTGCCGCCGGGATTGACGATGACGCGGGTGCCTTTCTTGTCGATGTCGGCAATGCTCTGGTACTTGCCGACGTCGGCGCAGCGCGTGATCGGCGTCTTGCCCTCGCGCATGATGGGCGTGGAGAAGAAGCCCTTCTTCTGCCGGTCGAGCGTGACCGAGACGCCGCCCATGGCGATGTCGAACTGGTCGGCCTCGAAATCCTTCATCAGCTTCGGCCAGGCCGTGGGCACGAACTCGACCTTGACCCCGAGCGCCTTGCCGAGTGCTTCCGCCATGTCGACGTCGAAGCCGCTGAATTTCTGCGTCGTCTTGTCCAGATAGGTGAAGGGCTTGTAATCGCCGGTCATGCCGACGCGCAAGGTGCCGCGCTTGACGATCTCGTCGAGGCGCGAGGGGGATGCCTGTTGCGCATGGGCCGAAACAATTGCCGACACCGCCACAACCAAAGCCACTGCAATTCGAACGGACATCTCTTCTCCACCCCTGCGCAAGCTGTCATTGTGCAGCTCTTTACGGCGTGGATTTAGACCAGATGCGCGCGTCTGGCGAGGCGGAATTGAAAGGAATCTCGACGTGACGATCTCGATGCACGAGGCCTCGGTCGGCCTCTTCGTACCCCATTTGCGCAACCTGTCGGTCCTGCTGGACAAGGGCGTCGTCTATGCGGAGGCCCGCAAGTTCAACCCGGCGGTCCTGCTCGGCATGCGCCTTGCGCCGAACATGTACGATCTGGCGCAGCAGGTGGGAGAGGCCTGCCGCCATGCCGTGGTCGCGCCGGCCCTGCTGGCAGAATGCGAGCCGGTCGCGCTGCCCCCGCTCGAGCACGACATGGCCGGGCTGCAGGCGCGCATTGCGACGTCGATCGAGTTCATCGAAAGCCTGCCGCGTGCAGAGATCGACGCGGCGGCCGAGCGGAATGTCTTCTTCAAGCTGAAGAACGGGACGGAGCTGCCCTTCACCGGGCGGACGCTGCTGCTGACGTTCAGCGTTCCGCAGTTCTTCTTTCACGTCACGACCGCCTACGACCTGTTGCGGCACGCAGGCGTCGAGCTGGTGAAGCGGGACTTCCTCGGCCCGCGCGAGCGCTGACTCGCCGCGCTTCAGGCTTCGCCCTTGCGCTCGTAGTCGGCGAGCGAGCTGCGGCCGGCGATCTCGCTGCGCAGCAGCTCGAAGCGCCTTTGCGCCTCGTCCTCCTGGACGTCGACGAAATGCACGGCGGCCTCGCTCGTCATGGGGCCGCTGACAACCGGCGCGGATTGTTCGCCGATGGTCTCGTGCACGTAGTACTGGCCGTCATCGCCGCGATGGACCGTCCATTTGAGCCGGATCGCCACCATGGGGCCGGGCCCGACCTTGCTATAGCCATCGGCGTCGGTGTGCTCCGGCACCAGCGGCTGCTCCTCGACGACAGGATGGTCGTCGAGAGCCGGCTGCTCGTCGATGTCCGCCTGCTCGTCCGAAGCCAGGTGCTCACGCTCTCCGGCGACCACGACTTCGGTCTCGGTCTGGCGAACGACGAGAACGGGCTCGGGGTTTTCCAGGATGCTGGCGATGGTCGCCAGCGCGTGGTCGGTCGGGTCGATCTCTGACAAGGGTCCATCCTCCAGCTCGACGCGGCCGGCTAGTTTGTCCCACTGCCGCCGCGGCCGGGAACATTAGGCGCGTTTGATTAAGGCTGAGTTGGGGCTCGATCTGCACCAAAATGGGACGCATTCTGGCCATCCGAAGGCGGATGGGTTGACCATCCGCCTCGGGTCGCGTTCAGCCCAGCACGTCCTGATTGATGACGTTCTGCGTGATGGGATCCCCGTCCAGCACACTCAGGATGTTGCGCGCGGTCTGCTCGCTCATGCGCTGGACCGCCTCGACCGTGACGCCGGCGACGTGCGGGGCGATGATGACGTTGGGCAGCGCGAACAGCGCGTTGCTGACCGGCGGCGGCTCCACCTCGAACACGTCGATGCCGGCGCCGGCGAGCTTGCCGGACGTCAGCGCGTCATAGAGCGCGGCTTCCTTCACGATGCCGCCGCGCGCGGTGTTGATGAGATAGGATTTCGGCTTCATGCGGCCGATCCTGTCAGCATCGAACAGGCCGACGGTCTCCGGCGTCTTCGGGCAGTGGATGGTGACGAAATCGGCGTGAGGCAGCGCCGCGTCGAGGTCCGCGACCGGCTCGCAGCCGGCGGCCTTGATCTCGGCTGCAGGCTTGTAGGGATCGTAGACCTGCACCTTCATTTCCATGGCAAGGCACCGCTTGGCGGTGCGGCTGCCGATGCGGCCGAAGCCGATGATCAGCACGGTCTTGCCGTAGAGATCGAACGGCAGCATGCCGAGCCGGTCGGCCCATTTGCCGTCCTTGACGCAGGCATGCAGCTCCTGCGCGCGCTTGGCCAGCGTCAACATCATGAACAGGGCCTGTTCGGCGACCGAGGGCGAGTTGGCGCTGCCTGCCACCATCAGCGGCACCTTGCGGCGGGAGAGGGCGGGCACGTCGACGGCGTCGTAGCCGACGCCGATGCGGGTCACCACCTTCATGTCCTTGGCGGCTTCGAGCTCGGTCTCGCCGAAGGCGGTCGCGCCGAGCGCAACGCCATGGACCGGCGCATGGCTCTTCAGCAGGGCCTCGAAATCCCGGGCCGAGATCAGGTTGGCGAACTCGACGAGCTCGATGTCGTCGCGCTGGGTGAGGAGGGCGCGGGCCCCTTGCGACAAAGTTTGCGTAACGAAAATCTTCTTCTTGTTGGTCGCCATCGTCCCCTGCCTGCACGAGTTTCTTGAACCGGCGTCACAACACGACGCCGGTCGCCTCGTTTAGCAGGTGCATGTTATTGAGGTCCATCGCCAAACGCATGGGAGCCCCGTCCGTGGCGCCGGCATTGGGATCGACGCGGCCGCAGACCGGCGTGCCGTCGAGCCCGAAATAGACCAGAGTCTCCATGCCCATCGGCTCGGTGACGTCGAGCACGGTGTCGAAGGACTCGACGCCCGGTCCGTGATGGGCGTGCGACTCGGTGAGATGCTCAGGCCGGATGCCGAGCAGGAGCTTCTCGGTGCGCGGCAACGCGTTGTAACGCGCAGCGCGGGCCGGCGGCAGCGCAAAGGCGATGCGGTCGGTGAGGCGGATCTGCAGCGTGCCGCCGACATCCTCGAGCCGGCACGGGATGAAGTTCATCGCGGGCGAGCCGATGAAACCGGCGACGAAGCGCGTGGCCGGCTTGTGGTAGAGCTCGTTCGGCGTGCCGATCTGCTCGATCTTGCCCTTGTTCATCACCACGACGCGGTCGGCCAGGGTCATCGCCTCGACCTGGTCGTGGGTGACGTAGACGGTGGTGGTGCGCACCTTCTGGTGCACCTTCTTGATCTCGATCCGCATCTGCACGCGGAGTTTCGCGTCGAGATTGGACAGCGGCTCGTCGAACAGGAAGACCTTCGGGTTGCGGACGATGGCCCGGCCCATCGCGACGCGCTGGCGCTGGCCGCCGGAGAGCTGCTTCGGCTTGCGGTCGATCAGGTCGGTGATGTCGAGCAGGCGGGCAGCCTCCGTCACCCGCGCCTTGATCTCGGCCTTGGGATAATGCTTCAGGCGCAGCCCGAACGACATGTTCTCCGCGACCGTCATGTGCGGATAGAGCGCGTAGTTCTGGAACACCATCGCGATGTCGCGGTCCTTCGGCGGCACGTCGTTGACGACGTCGCCGCCGATCATGATGTCGCCGTCGCTGATGTCCTCGAGCCCGGCGATCATCCGCAGCGTCGTCGACTTGCCGCAGCCGGAGGGGCCGACCAGCACGATGAACTCGTGGTCGGCGATGTCGAGGTCGATGCCGCGCACGGCTTCGACGTCGTCGTAACGCTTGACTACCTTCCGCAAAGCAACGTCAGCCATCGAACTTCAGCTCCTCGCCATCAACCCTTTGTCGCACCGGCGGTCAGGCCGGCAATGTAGTAGTCCATCAGGAACGCATAGATGATCAGCGGCGGTGCCGCGCCGAGCAGCGCGCCGGTCATGATCTGTCCCCAGTTGAATACGTCGCCCTTGATCAGCGTGGTGATGATGCCGACCGGCAGCACGAGCTGGTCCGTGGAGGTGGTGAACACGAGCGGATAGAGAAATTGCGCCCAGGACACGGTGAAGGCGAAGATGGTCGCGGCGATCAGCCCGGGCAGCGCCACCGGAATGAAGATCCGGGTCAGCGTCTGAAACCAGGATGCTCCGTCGATGATCGCGGCCTCGTCGAGCTCTTTGGGGATCGAGGCGAAGTAGCCGATCATGATCCAGGTGCAGAACGGGACCGTCAGCGTCGGATAGATGAACAGCAGCACGTACCAGCGGTTGATGAGCTGGATGCCGGTCCAATCGCCGAAGAGCGCAAACACCTTGAACAGCGGAATGAACAGCAGGCTGTCCGGGATGAGATAGGTCAGGAACACGCCGGTCGCCAGCGTGGCCGACCCCCAGAACCGCATCCGCGCCAGGGCAAATGCCGCGGGCACGCTGATCAGCATCGTGATGGTGACCACGAATATCGAAACCAGCGCGGAATTCCAGAAGAACCTCAGGAACTGGTTCGATGTCAGCAGGCCGATATAGTTCTCGAGCGTCGGGTGGAACACCCACCATGGATTGGTCGCCGCCGAGATTTCGGCGCTGCTCTTGAGCGAGGTGACCAGCATGTAGATCGGCGGCAGCAGCGAGAAGATCGCAAACAGCGTCAGAAAGAAGTACGACCATCGCAGCGCCCATTTGCGGTCGCGGCTCATGCTTCCATACTTGACGGTGCGCGTCGGCGCGGCCTTGTCTATCGTGACTGAGCTCATCAGGCTTCATTCCCGCGCTTGTTGACATCCCGCAGGATGAATATCGCTGCGACCGCCAGGATCGGCACCATGAACAGGGAGACGCTGGCACCAAGCGGAATGTCGCTTCCCTCGATGCCGATCCTGAAGGCCCAGGTGGCGAAGATGTGAGTGTGGTCGAGAGGGCCGCCGGCGGTCAGGATCCGCACGATGTCGAAATTGGCGAACGTCACGATCAGCGAGAACAGCGTCGTGATCGCGATGATGTTGCGCATCATCGGCAGCGTCACGTACCAGATGCGCTGCCACCAATTGGCGCCGTCGATCGCTGCGGCTTCATAGAGCTGGTCGGGCACCGATTTCAGGGACGCCAGATACATGATCATGAAGAACGGTGCGCCGTACCAGACGTTGACCAAGATGACGGAGAAGCGCGCCCAGGCCGCGTCGCCGGTCCACGGGATCGGTCCGATTCCGAAGAACGACAGCGTATAGTTGAATGCACTGTAGGAGGGATCGAACAGCCACAGCCATGCGAGCGTACTCATCGCAGGTGGGATCACCCAGGGCACCAGCAGCATGCCGCGCCATTTGCGCTGACCCTTGGCCGGAATGTTATGGACGAAGTGCGCGACGATGAAGCCGATCAGCGCCTTGAAGAACACGGCCGTGATCGCGAAGATGCAGGATTGCTTGACCACCAGCCAGAACGTGTCGCGCTTGAACAGGAACTCGAAGTTGCCGAGACCGACGAATCTCTGCATCGACTTGTTGAGCGTCGCCAGATGAAGCGAGTAGAACGCAGGGTAAAGCACCAGAAGCGCGATAAGAATGATCAGCGGCAGGGTCATCAGGAACGCCGCAGTCGATTTGCGTTTGAGCGCCTTTTGCAGACTAGAGCGTTTTCGCGCAGGTTGCGCTGCGCCAACCCTGTCCGGCTGCAATGCGACATCCGCCATGGTGCATTTCCTCGCGCGGTTTTGTCGGTGGACCCGACTCTTGGGAGGGTCGAGAGCCGAAGCTGTCGGCTCTCGACAGGTGGATGAGACGGAACACTCGCCGCAGGCGGCCTAAGGCCGTCGCGGCGAGCCTTTCCGGTCTAGCTCCGCATGAAGCCTTCGCATTCGCCTTCGGCCCAGGCGAGCGTCTTCTCCATCGCTTCGCCCTGATGATACCGCAAGCACATCTTGGTCAGTGTGGCCTGCGCATAGATCTGCTGGGCGATCTTCGGCGGCGCGGGAGAGGCTGCAATCGACAGCGTCTGATGCTTGTAGGGGTTCGGATAGTGATAGAGCGTGCCTTTCGGCGGCCCTTCCTCCTGCCAAACCTTCAACGTCGTCAGCTTCTCATAGGCCGGTAGGTCGTAGCCGCCGCTCGCGACCACCATCTTTTCGATCGCCGCCGGCTTCGACAAATGGACCAGGAGATTCTTCGCCGCCTCCTTGTTCTTCGAGAAGTTCCAGATGCTCCAGAAATACGGCAGGTAGGGAGCAAAACGCCCCTTTGGTCCGGCCGGGAATCCGTGCGTCCAGCATTGCTCCGCGACCTGCGGCGCGTCGCGCTTGGCGACGGCCCAGGCGCTGGGCGGGTTCATGATCATCGCACCCCTGCCGGAGACCAGCCATTTGTTGTTGGATGCGTCGTCCCAGGCGGCGACGTCGGGCGGCAGGAAGCTGATCAGCTTCTTGTAGAAGTCGAGTGCCTGACGAACCGCATCGGTCTTGACCGTGAGATTGCCCTTGGCATCGACGAGCTGGGCGCCGAACGAGAGGAAGATCGCGCCCGCCGTATCGACATTGTCGGTCGTCTCGCCGAGGCCGATTCCGAACGGGAAGCCTGCCTTGTGACAGGCTTCGGCAGCCTTCAGGAATGTTTCGAGCGTCCAGTTGTCGGCCTTTGGTTGAGAACCGGCCGGATACATCTCCTGGACGTCGATGCCCGCGTGCTTCTTCATCAAATCGATGCGGGAGCAGGGGCCCTTGATTTGACTGCCGACGCAGGCGGGAACGCCGAGCCATTTGGTCCCTGACGTGCCGAGATACTTGGCTGTGCCGTTCACCTCTCCGTTCTCGGCGATGATCGGCTTCATGATGTCGCTGACATCTTCCAATTGCTCGGCGTTGGAGTGGGCCCACCATGTCGGCATCGCGAAAATATCATGGCCCGACTTGGCCTGCGCTTCGGCGGCAATCGTCAGCAGGTTCTTGTTGCCCTGACTTGGGATGTAGTCGATCGTAACTTCGACCTTCTCCTTCGCCGCCCATTCGTTGACGAGGTCGGTCGAAGCCTTGTTGGCGCCGGGGACCCAATGGTCCCAGAAGCCGATCGAGAGTTTGCCGGCGGCGTAAGCGCCCCGGACATAGGGCGCCGTGATCAGCGCCGCGGAGGACATTGCAGTGGCAGCCACAAATTGACGTCGCGTCAGTTTCTTGCGTGACATCTCGTTTCCTCGCCTGGGTGTTGTTGTTGGAGTTTCCTCTAAGACTTCTTTTTTCCGAGTTCTTGTTGTTCGATTTTCTTATTGGTGCCGTCGGCTCAATCGAAATTCACGCAGGCCGCAGCAAATTGGTAGCGCGATCAGATCATGATTGGTCGCGTCTGTCGAGAAAGCCGAACGTGCCCGCGCATAGAACTAACGTTGCGTGTTGGAAGGCAGCAATCGTGCGCCGGTCGTCAGCTGCGCTCGCTCGTTTTGCGATGCACACTTGACGTGAACCGGTCTGGAACGATCCGTGCGCAATTACGCCGCAGTTTCGAATGAGCCTGCATAACCGCTTCGTGCGAAAGAGTTTTCGGACGTGGACAGCACTTGGCTGCGTCTGGACCGGATCGCGGCGGAAACGATAGAGTTGCAGTTGCGGGGGCTCCCGCTCCAACAGGCCAGTCATATCGACGATGGAGACGAGAATGATCAACCCGGCGCCGTCAGCGCGGCTTCACTTGCGGCGATGGTTTGCGCTGGGGGCCGTGCTCGCGCTGCTGCTCGGTGGCGCCGCAGTGGCCGATGCTCAAGGTTTGGTCAAAGGCGTTCAGGATGGCGCGGCGGCCGGAAACAAGGCGGCGGGTCCCGTCGGTGGCGTGCTCGGCGGCGCAATCGGCGGCGTGGTCGGCGTCTTCACCGGCGTGCTCGGTGTCGGCAACAACAACGGCAATCAGGCTCCGGCCGCCAAGGACAATACGGGCAAGGATGCCAAGCAGCAGGGCGCCGCCAAGGAAAAGGATAAGGACAAGGACGCCAAGAGCGCCAAGGGGGGGAAGGGCGCCAAGGCGAGCAAGGAGGCGAAGAACGCACCACAGGGCAAGGACAACAAGGACGTCACGGTCCTCACCCAGCCCGGCGCCCCGCAGCAGACCGCCGAACAGATCGTTGCCAACAGCGATTCCTATATCGAGCGGATCAAGACCGAGCTGAACCTGACACCCGACCAGGAAAAGCATTGGTACGGTTTCTCGAGCGCAATGCACTACCTGGGGCATAATGGTGCAGAGCGGCTCAACTTGCGGGTTGCCCGCGCCAAGCGGGATCCGCCCGATGACATCATCGAGCAGATGCGCAACGAGGCGCAGTTCCTGATCGACCGCGCCGCCGACCAGCGCAATGTCGCCGATGCCGCCGAGCCGCTGTATTCGAGCCTCGACGACAAGCAGAAGCAGGTCTTCATCCAGGAGATGGTGCGCCTGAGCCACGAGCGGGGATTGGATTGATCAAGTTGAATCGGATCGGGCGCGTCTGAATTAACGGCGCCTGCCACGAATTCGTGAATCCCCTCCGGAATTGAGGTATGATTATCTTGGCAAGCTGACTGCGGGGTTGATATGGCGGACGGACTCTCCGTTTTCCTGGTCGAAGACGAGGCGTTGATCCGGATGATGATCGCCGACATGGTGGTGGAACTCGGCCACCACGTCGTCGCGGAAGCGGATAATGTCCGGGACGCCAGTGCGTTCGCGATGACCGCTCAATATGATCTGGCCATCCTCGACATCAATCTCATGGGCGTCTACGTCGATCCCGTCGCCGACCTGATCGAGCGCCGTGGCAAGCCGTTTCTGTTCGCCACCGGCTACGGTCCGGAACTGCTGCCATCCTTGCTCCGGCGCAGGCCGATCCTGCGCAAGCCCATTGCGATGGACCAGCTCAAGGCGATGATCGATTCGATGTTTCCGGGCCCTGCGCCCCAAGCGCCGCATTGAGCCAGAACGAAAATGGCCGCCCGTCAAGGGCGGCCATTTGGCGATGGAACTTGTGGCGGTCTCAGACCAGGCCGGCGCCGAGGTCGATGCCGTATGCCATCAGGCCGAACGAGGCGACCAGGCCCGTGCAGCACAGCAGCAAGATGGTCTTGAACGACGAATCGGAAAAACGGGTTTCGACGGCGGCCGGCATCGCGGCAAGCGAAATCATGCTCATGTTTCATTCCCCCCTTGTTGATCCTGAATTGCATCAGGTGAGGGAACTTCTAGAGCAAAAAGTTTGACATCAGATTGCGAGGCGTCGTTAACGGAGTCGCAATCGAGGCTCGCGTCCTCACCGGCTGCGGCCGGATTGCACGCCTCAGTTGCGGCCGTTCTTCAGCACCGTGGCAATGGTCTGGGCGGTCATGGCGGCCCGGTCCGAAGCGCGCTGGGCGGCCAGCCGGTCCCGCGCCTTTTCCTCGATCAAGAGGTCGATCAGTGCCAGCCGCTTGTCTTCGTCGTCCGCCTCGCACAGCAGGCGGTGATAGCGGTGATAGTCGAAACCCAAATCCTGCTTACGCATGTCACGCCCCCGCAACTACGCCACACACACGGCGGGATTGTTTCTCATCCGAAACAGGCGTGCAAGCGCGATCCCGTCCGGAGGCGTGCATGCGCAGCAATCAGCTGTGCATGACTGGAACCGTGAGCAGCGGAGACGACCGGATCTCAACCCGCCTGTGAATCGGCAAACATCTTCAGGCCGAGGAAGCTCGCATCGGGCTTCGTCACCAGCCAGGCCGGGATATTGCGCAAGTAATTCTCGAAGCGCCCCTTCGCCTCGAAGCGCGCACGAAAGGCGGAGGCCGCAAGGAACTCGGGGAAGCGGGGCGCGATGCCGCCGGCGATGTACACGCCGCCGCGAGCGCCGAACGTCAGCGCAAGATTCCCCGCAACGGAACCGAGAATGGCGCAGAACATATCCAGCGTCGCACGGCTGTGCGCACAGCTGCCATCCAGGGCCGCCTTGGTGATGCCAGCCGCGTCGCGCCGCGGCACGTTTGCGCCGTCGACCTCGGCCAGCGCGTCGTAGAGATTTTGCAGGCCGGTACCGGACAGCGCGCCGAATTCAATGTCGACATGGCCCAGGCGCCGGCGCAAGGACGCGATCACGCGTTCCTCATGCTCGTTCTCGGCCGGCAGGGTCGCATGTCCGGCTTCCGTGACGATGGCCAGCCGCGCGCCATGGCGCTCGACCAGACAGGAGACGCCAAAGCCGGTTCCCGGTCCGACCACCAGCAGCGGCTCTCCGGGCAGGCCATTTTGTCCACCCAGCGGAATCAGATCGGCAGGATGCAGGGCGGGCAGGGACCAGGCGACCACCTCGAAATCGTTGAGCACATGGACGCTGTCGAAGCCGAGCGCCGGCTGCAGCTCGTTGCCGTCGATGACCCAGGGACTGTTGGTCATGACGCAGCGATTGTTGGTGACAGGCCCCGCTACGGCCAGCACGGCTCTTTGGGGGCGCTGGCCGCCGGCCCGCCGCGCCAGGACGTCCGCAATGGCGTCCCGGACGGTTGGGAAATCGGCAACCTTCACGTAGTCGATCGGTTGGGCCTGATCGAGTTGGCCCAATTCGCTCCGGCTCAGCGCGAAGCGCGCATTGGTGCCGCCGATATCGGCGAGAAGTATCTGTCCAGTCTTGCCGATATCCATGCCGGTATTCATGACCTCGTGGCTGCCGCCGCCCGCTGGCCGCGGCACCCTGTCCTCCACACATTCGACCCGATCCGCCTGTCGCGGATGATGCGAGAATCCGCCCCAGGATGCGCCTAGTCAACACGGACGGGGCGAAACCGTTGCATGCTGGCGGGCGCCCGGCGACCAATTCGCGTCGCAAGGCGCCAGCGGTTGCGAAGCAGCGCGGGAAGACCGACACTAAGGGGGGCTTGTCCGGCGCAGGCGTGCCGGACCCTTCAAACGAGACCGGTGATGAAGATTTCCGACCGCGATGTGCTGCTGGCGATCGACGTGCAGAACGACTTCTGCAGCGGCGGATCGCTCGCCGTTCCCGGCGGCGAGAAGGTCGTCCCCGCCATCAACCGCATCGCCCAAAGATTCGGCAATATGGTGCTGACCCAGGATTGGCATCCGCGCGACCACGTCTCGTTTGCGCCGAACCATGCGGGCAAGCAGCCGTTCCAGACCATTGAGCTTGACTACGGCACCCAGGTGCTCTGGCCGGCGCATTGCGTGCAGGGCACCTCCGGTGCCGAATTTCATCGCGATCTCGACGAGACGCGCGCGAGCCTCGTGGTGCGCAAGGGCTTTCGCCGCGGCATCGATTCCTATTCGGCCTTGTTCGAGAACGACAAGAGGACGCCGACGGGCCTGCTCGGCTATTTGCGCGAGCGCGAGCTGAAGACCGTCTTCGTCACCGGGCTTGCGCTCGATTTCTGCGTCCGCTTCTCGGCAGAGGACGCCCGCAAGGCGGGATTCGAGGTCGTCGTCATCGCGGAGGCCTGCCGCGGCATCGATCTCGACGGTTCGGTGGCCGCGACACATCAGAGCTTTCGACAGCGCGGCATCTCGGTGGTCGGGCTGGAGGCGTTCCTTTAGGGATCGTGAGATAGTCATGGTGGGAAAGGCCCGCAAAGAGAGAAACGCCCAGGACGCCAACCCGGAGGATCCGCTGCTGTGGCCGTTTGCGGCGGCGCGTCTTGCCATGGATTCCTGCTTCTGGTGGCTGGAGCGCGGCCCGGTGGAGCAGGACGACAGCGGTCTGGCCTGGACGACGCCGAACGACGTCGCGCTCGAGCTCGCGACCATGCGACTGCGCGATTGCTCGAAAGACAAGTCCGGCCCGCCGGCGCTGGTCTGTGCGCCCTATGCATTGCATCGGGCGCTGATCGCCGATTTCGCGCCCGGCCACAGCGTGGTGCAGTCCCTGCAAGCCGGCGGCATCGACCGAGTCTATCTGACCGATTGGCGCTCGGCGACGCCGGATATGCGCTATCTCTCGATCGACAGCTATCTCGGCGATCTCAACGTCGCCATCGACGAGATCGGCGCGCCGGTGGATCTGGTCGGCCTGTGCCAGGGCGGCTGGCTGTCGCTGCTCTATGCGGCGCGGTTTCCGGCCAAGGTGCGGCGGCTGGTGCTCGCAGGCGCCCCCGTCGACCTGTCGATCGAGTCCTCGTTGTGCCGGCTTACCCGCAACGCGCCCGGTATGGTCTACGACCAGCTCGTCGCGCGCGGCGGCGGCAATGTCAGCGGCGGGGAGATGCTGCGCCTGTGGTCCAAGGCGCCGAACCGCGATGATATCGTCGCGGCGCTTCAGCGAGACCTGTCGGACGAGGAGGGCGCGGCTCTGCTCGCGCGCTTCGACCGCTGGAACGCGGAGACGCTCGATCTGCCGGGCAAATATTATCTGGAGATCGTCAAACGGATATTCCGGGAGAACCGGATCGCCGGCGGCAGTTTCGTCGCACTTGGTCGCACGATCGATCTGAAGGACGTCAAGGCACCGGTCTTCCTGCTGGCCGGGCTTGACGACGAGGTCGTGCCGGCTGCGCAGGCGCTTGCCACCGCGGGGCTCCTCGGCACGCCGCCGGCCTTCATTGCGGCGGCCTCCGAGCCGAGCAATCACCTCGGCCTCTTCATGGGCGCGCGCACCCACGCGCATGCCTGGCCGCGCATCGCCGCGTGGCTGCGCGACGATCTGTCCGGCGCACTGGCCCACCGCGCCTGAAATCGCCAGGCGCAGGCCAAGCGGCCCTGCAAATCCGTTATGCATGACGGCGGATGGCCTGCACGGGCCGCGGCCGATGGGCTACATAGGGTTCGGAGCTGACGGCTTCGGCCGAGAAGAGATTAAGGGTACTGCGCTCGATGACTTTCCACTCGATCTACGCTCACGGATTTGCGCGCGTCGCGGCCTGCGTCACCACCTCCCATGTCGCCGATCCCGCGGCCAACGCCAAGGCGGTGCTGGCGGCGGCCAATGCCTGTCACGAGCAGTCGGTGGCGGTCGCCGTGTTTCCCGAGCTGTGCCTGTCCGGATATGCGATCGAGGATCTGGTCAAGCAGGATCCGCTGCTGGACGCCGTCGAGCGGGGCCTTGCCGGCATCGTCGAGGCCTCCGCGGGGCTGATGCCGGTCCTGATCGTCGGCGCGCCGCTGCGCTTTGGTCATCGCATCTACAATTGCGCCGTCGTCATTCATCGCGGCAATTTGCTCGGCGTGGTGCCGAAATCCTATCTGCCGACCTACCGCGAATTCTACGAGGGCCGGCATTTCGCCTCGGGCGCCGGCATGGCCGGGGAGACGATCAGCTTCGGCGGGCTGCACGCGCCATTCGGCGTCGACCTGCTGTTCGCGGCCGAGGACGTTCCGGGCCTCACCATCGGCGTCGAGATCTGCGAGGACATGTGGATCCCGGTGACGCCGGCCTCGGAGCTGGCGCTGGCGGGGGCCAGTGTTCTCATCAATCTCTCGGGCAGCCCGATCACAATCGGCCGGGCGCGCTCGCGCGCGCTGCTGTGCCAATCGACCTCCGCACGCTGCCTTGCGGCTTACGTTTACGCGGCCGCCGGCGCCGGGGAGTCCACCACGGATCTGTCCTGGGACGGCCAGACCTCGATCTACGAGAACGGCGTGCTGCTGGCCGAGGGCGAGCGCTTCCGCCAGGGCGGCCAGGTCACGACAGCCGACGTCGATCTCGATCTGCTCCGGCAGGAACGCGCGCTGATGGGCACGTTCGACGACAACCGCAGGCAGCGCGAGGCGTTCTATCGCAAGGTGACGTTTGCCCTGAAACCGCCGTCCGCCGACATCGGCTTCCTGCGCAAGATCGAACGCTTCCCGTTCGTGCCGAGCGACGAAGGCCTGCTCGAGCAGGATTGCTACGAAGCCTACAACATCCAGGTCGCCGGCCTCGTGCAGCGCATGCGCGCCACCGGCACCAAGCGCGTCGTGATCGGCGTCTCGGGCGGACTCGATTCCACCCACGCATTGATCGTCGCCGCCAAGGCGGTCGATCTGCTCGGCCTGCCGCGCGAGAACATTCTGGCCTACACCATGCCGGGCTTTGCCACCGGCAGCGAGAGCAAGAGCCATGCGCTGGCCTTGATGCAGGCGTTGCACACGAGCTGGCAGGAGCTCGACATCCGCACCACCGCGACGCAGATGCTGAAGGACATCGGCCATCCCTTCGGGAATGGCGAGAAAGTCTACGACGTCACCTTCGAGAACGTGCAGGCGGGGCTGCGCACGGATTATCTGTTCCGGCTCGCCAACCATCACGGCGGCATCGTGATCGGAACCGGCGATCTCTCCGAGCTCGCGCTCGGCTGGTGCACCTATGGCGTCGGCGACCAGATGGCGCATTACAACGTCAATGCCGGCGTGCCGAAGACGCTGATCCAGCACCTGATCCGCTGGGTGATCTCATCACAGCAGTTCAGCGGTGACGTCAACCGCACGCTCGGCTCGATCCTGGTCGCCGAGATCTCACCCGAGCTGGTGCCGGTCGAGCCCGGCCAGAAGCCGCAGAGCACGGAAGCCTCGGTCGGGCCGTACGAGCTGCAGGATTTCAACCTGTTCTACACGTTGCGCTTCGGCATGCGCCCATCCAAGATCGCCTTCATGGCGCAGCACGCCTGGAAGGACGTGGCCAAGGGCGAATGGCCGCCGGCCTTTCCGGCTGATCGTCGCAGGGCCTACGAGCTCGAGGAGATCAGGCGCTGGCTCGAGGTGTTCCTGCGCCGCTTCTTCGCCTTCAGTCAGTTCAAGCGTTCGGCGATGCCGAATGGCCCGAAGGTCTCGTCGGGCGGCTCGTTGTCGCCCCGCGGCGACTGGCGCGCGCCATCGGATTCGAGTGCGGCGGCGTGGCTCGAGGACCTCGAGCGGAACGTGCCGAACTGATCAACGGGATCGGGCGGGGGAGAGGATCGGATGTCGGCGGGGGATCGGGCGGAAGCGGACGAGGCCAAGGTCGTCAACGGCCTCTACATCTTCGACATCGAGATGCGCGACGGCAAGCGCGGTCAGGCGAGGGGCGTCGTCGTGCTCTGCGACGGGCGCATCATGGGCGGCGACAGCTATTTCTACTACACCGGCAGCTACACCTTCCGGAACGGTAAGTGGCGCGGCGACATGATCGTCAACCAGCACACGGAAGCTGTCGGCAAGACGCTCGTCTTCGGAGGCAGGGAGGTGACCTGTGGTTTCTCCGGTGATTATTACCCGGGCGGCGCCGAAGTCGAAGGCATGGCGCTGGTCGGCAAGATCAGCGTCACGTTCACGGCACGGCTGACGTTGAAGGATGCGATGTGAGCTGACGGCGGCTCGTCCGCACCGATCGCTCTCGCGCCAGGAGCGACAGCACCTGCCGAAGCGACAACGCGCCGCCCGGATGCCCCAGCCGGACGGCGCGAAGTTGCGTTCAATCTTAGAAAGTTTCGAGGTCCGGAGTGCCTAGGAGTCCGGACCTCGTCACCTTGCCCCAGCTTCAATCCCCCGCCCCATGTGGTCCCCCAACCCCATGTAGCGCGATCAGAGGGTGATGCCCGTGGAAGTGGCCGCCGATCGATGTCCCGCGATGTACGCGAACTATGGTTAGGATTCCATTCCGGATCACTACGGACAAGGATACCGCTTGCCATGTGCTCGCTCGACATCGCAGCCGCCGCCCTTGTGCGAATCCGGCGCGTAGTCGGCGAGATGTCCACAATTCGTCCGCGCTGCGAAATCCGCGCTTCACGGGCCTGTCATTGAACTGGTCTAGCGCTGCTCCCCGTCATCGCTGACGGTCAAGGAGCAAGCCATGTCGAAGCCGGTGCTGGGCGCCGCATTGTCCATCAAATCGATCCCCGCGCATCGCGACTGGCTTCTGGACCGGCAGCGCGACCTCGAGATCCAGGACTTCTTCCGCGCCGATCTGCTCGACAGCGACTGGCGCAGCACCGCCAGCGAGATCAAGCAGATGCTGTCGGGCCATACCGGTCGGCTCGGCATCCACGGCCCGTTCTGGGGCTTCAAGATCGACAGCCACGATCCCATGATCCGCCAGGCGGTGACCAAGCGCCTGCTCCAGGGCCTCGATGCCGCCGAGTTCCTCGGCGCGACGCAGATGGTGATCCATTCGCCGTTCACGACCTGGGACCACAACAATCTCGATCTCTATCCCGACAATCGCACCAACATCGTCGAGCGCGTCAAGGCGACGCTCGCCGAATTGATCGCGCGCGCCGAGACGATCGGCTGCGAGATCGTCATGGAGAACATCGAGGACAAGGATCCGCGCGACCGCGTCCGCCTCGCCAAGGCGCTGGAAAGCGCCAAGGTCCGCGTCTCGCTCGACACCGGCCACGCCAACTACGCCCACATTTCCACCGGTGCGCCGCCTGTCGATTACTACGTCGAGACCGCCGGCGACATGCTGACGCATGTGCATCTTCAGGACACCGACGGCTTTGCCGACCGGCACTGGGCGCCGGGCGAAGGCAACATTCCGTGGGTTGCCGTATTCCGCGCGCTGGGACGGCTGAATTCCAACCCGCGGCTGATCCTCGAACTGCGCAACCACGACGACGTCCGCAAGGGCGCAGGCTATCTCGCCGCGCTCGGTCTCGCCGAATAACCAGCATCATCCAGGGCAGGGGTCACCGCCATGAGCAAACTTACCCGTCGCACCATCCTGAAATCCGGCGGCGCCGCCGCAAGCACGCTGCTGCTGCCGCGCTTTGCCATCGCGCAAGGCGATAACCGTCCGTCGGTGACGGTCGCCGTGCAGAAAGTGACCAATGCGAACGTGCTCGACGTGCTGCGCGAGCAGTCCAATGTCGGCGAGCGCGTGTTCTTCTCCTCGATCTGGGAAGGCCTGATCTCGAAGAACTGGCGCGGCAATCTCGAGGCCGTGCCCGGCCTTGCCACCGAATGGCGCCGCATCGACGACCAGACCGTCGAGGTGAAGCTGCGCCAGGGCGTCAAGTTCCACAATGGCGACGAGCTAACGGCCGAAGACGTCGTCTTCACCTTCAGCCGCGAGCGCATGTTCGGCGAGACCGAGGCCAAGAGCCGCTCGACCATCCAGGCCTTCGAGAAGATCCCGACGCCGCGGCCGGGCAAGGAGCTGCCGCCCGACGTGCCCGCGGTCGCGCGCCGCATCTGGCCGGACCTCGTCCGCGTCGATGCCGTCGATAAATACACCGTGCGCTTCTACAACGCGACGCCCGACGTCACCATCGAGGGCCGGCTGTCGCGCTACGGCTCCGACATCATGAACCGCCGCGCCTGGGAAGAGTCCGCCAGCTATCTCGACTGGGCGCGCAAGCCTGTCACCACGGGTCCGTACAAGGTCGTCGAGCTCAAGCCCGACGTCTCGCTGACGCTCGAAGCCCACGACGAATATTGGGGCGGCCGTCCGCCGCTCAAGCGCATCCGCTTCCTCGAAGTGCCTGAAGTGGCGAGCCGCATCAATGGACTGCTCTCGGGCGAATACCAGTTCGCTTGCGACATCCCGCCGGACCAGATCGCCGGCATCGAGAAGAATTCGGCGTTCGAAGTGCAGGGCGGCACCATCCTCAATCACCGCCTCACCGTGTTCGACAAGAACCATGCCGTGCTCGCCAATCCGCTGGTGCGCCGCGCCTTCACCCACGCGATCGATCGCCAGGCCATCGTCGACAGCCTGTGGGCCGGCCGCACCCGCGTGCCGAAGGGCCTGCAATGGGAATTCTACGGCGACATGTTCAATGCCGATTGGGACGTGCCGGCCTACGATCCCAAGCTCGCCCAGGATTTGCTCAAACAAGCGAACTACAAGGGCGATCCGATCCCGTATCGCCTGCTCAACAACTACTATACCAACCAGGTCGCGACCGCGCAGGTGCTGGTGGAGATGTGGAAGTCGGTCGGCCTCAACGTCCAGATCGAGACCAAGGAGAACTGGTCGCAGATCATGGAACGCGCGCCGACCCGCGCCGTGCGCGACTGGTCGAACTCGGCTGCCTTCAACGACCCCGTGTCCTCGCTGGTGGCCCAGCATGGCCCGAACGGCCAGCAACAGCAGATCGGCGAATGGACCAATGCCGAGCTGAACAAGCTCTCGGAGTTCCTGGAGACCTCGACCGATCGCGCCGCCCGCAAGAAGGCGTTCCGCCGCATGCTGGAGATCGCCGAGCGCGAGGATCCCGCCTATACGGTGCTGCACCAGAACGCGACCTTCACGGCCAAGCCGAAATCGATCAAGTGGAAGGCCTCGCCCGCCTTCGCGATGGATTTCCGCGCCGGCAATTTCGAGGCCTGAGATGTCGCCGCTGGTCAGTATCCGGGACCTGCGCGTCGCCTTCGGCGGCGTGCCGGTCCTGCGCGGCGTCGATATCATCCTGCAGGAGGGCGAGGCCGTCGGCCTCGTCGGCGAGTCCGGCTCCGGCAAGTCGGTCACGTGGCTTGCCGCGCTCGGGCTGTTGCCGCGGCACGCGCAAGTCTCCGGCTCGGTCCGGCTCGATGGCCGCGAGCTCCTCGGCGCGCCGGCTTCCGAGCTCGACCAGGTCAGGGGCGGGCGCATCGCCATGATCTTCCAGGATCCCGCGAGCGCGCTCAATCCGGTGCTGACCATCCGCAGACAGCTTTGCGAGGCGCTGATTCTGCATCGAAACCTCTCCGGTGAGGCCGCGAAGGCGGAAGCTCGGCGGCTGCTCGATGTCGTCGGCATTCCCGACGCCGGCCGGCGGCTGGAGGCCTATCCGCATGAATTCTCCGGCGGCCAGGTCCAGCGCATCATGATCGCGATGGCGCTCGCCGGAAATCCGGACCTGCTGATCGCGGACGAGCCGACCACCGCGCTCGATGCCACCATCCAGGCGCAAATCCTGGAGCTGCTCTCCGCCATCCGCCGCGAGATGAACATTGCGATGGTGCTGATCAGCCACGATCTCGGCGTCGTCGCGGAAAACTGCGACCGCGTCGCGGTGATGTATGCCGGCCGCATCGTCGAGCAGGCGCCCAGCAACCAGCTCTTCGCCGACCCTGTTCATCCCTACGCGCAAGGCCTGATCGGCGCGCTGCCGCCGCTCGATGGGCCACGCCGCCGCCTCACCGCCATCCCAGGCACGGTGCCTGATCCCGCGCAAATGCCTGACGGTTGCGCCTTCGCGCCGCGTTGCGCGATGGTGGCCGAGGCGTGCAGTGTTTCCGCGCCGAGTCTGGCGCGCATCGCCGATGATCGGGCCGTCGCCTGCATCCGAGCCGAAGCCTCGCGCTGCGCGCTGCTCGGGATCGCCGCCGAATGAGCCCGCCGCTCGTCGAGGTGTCCGCGATCTCCCGCAGCTACAGCATGCGCTCGGGCATGTTCGGCCGGGCTGCGGCCGTCCATGCCGTCGACGGCGTGTCGCTGACCATTCCCAGAGGCGAGACGCTGGGCCTTGTCGGCGAGTCCGGCTCGGGCAAGTCGACCACCGGCCGTATCGTGCTTGGGCTGGAGCCGCCCGATCGGGGCGAGGTGCGCTTCGACGGCAAGGCGATGGCCACGCCAGGGACGGCCGCGTGGCGTGCGCAGCGCGCGCGGATGCAGATGATCTTCCAGGACCCGCTAGGCGCGCTGGATCGGCGCCTGCCGGTCGCAACGCAGATCCGCGAGCCGCTCGACATTCACGGCATCGGCACGCCGGCGATGCGCGAGGAGCGCGTGCGCGAATTGCTGCGCGCGGTCGAACTGATGCCGGCGCATGGCACGCGCTATCCGGGGGCGCTGTCCGGCGGCCAGCGCCAGCGCATCGTGTTGGCGCGGGCGCTTGCGACAAAGCCCGATTTCCTGGTCTGCGACGAGCCGGTGAGCGCGCTCGACGTCTCGATCCAGGCGCAGGTGGTGAACCTGCTTTGCGATCTCCAGGCGCAGCTCGGGCTGACGCTGCTGTTCATCAGCCACGACCTGCGGGTCGTCAGGCAGATCAGCACGATCGTCGCCGTGATGTATCTCGGCCGCATCGTCGAGATCGGCAGCGCCGACGATCTCTTTGCGCGTCCCGAGCACCCTTATACGCAGGCGCTGGTCTCGGCGTCGCCCGCGCCGGGCCGCCGCAGTGCCGGCCGTATCGTGCTGGCAGGCGATCCGCCGAACCCGGCAGCGCGCCCCCAAGGCTGCGCCTTCCATCCGCGCTGCCCGCGCGCCGTCGCCCGCTGTGCGAGCGAGGTGCCGGCGCTTTCGGCCGTCGGCGGCGACAGGCAGGTGGCCTGTCATCTCGTGACCGGCGCGCAAACGCGGGACGCCGCGTGATGGGACGCTATTTCGCCATCAGGATCGGACGCGCCGCGCTCACCATCGTGCTCGTCGTCACTTTCGCCTTCGTCGTGTTGCGGCTGTCAGGCGATCCCGCGCTGATGATTTTGGGACCTGAGGCGCCGCCCGAGGTGCTCGCGGCGTTCCGCAAGGCCTGGGGCCTCGATGATCCCATCTGGTTCCAGTATCTCGATTACTTCCATGCCATCGCCAAGGGCGAGCTCGGCCGCTCCATGCGCGACGGGCGGCCTGCGATCGAGCTGGTGCTGGAGCGCATTCCGGCGACGCTGGCGCTGACGCTGCCGGCCTTTGTCTTCAAAGTCGCGCTCGGCGTTCCCGCCGGAATCTACGCTGCGCTGCATCGCGGCTCCGCCATCGACCGTGCCGTGATGATGACGGCAGTCGCCGGCTTCACCGTGCCGAGCTTCGTGCTGGCGCTGATCCTCGTGCTCGTCTTCGCCGTGCAGCTCGGCTGGCTGCCGTCGGGTGGACAAGATAGCTGGCGCCACGCCATCTTGCCGATTGCAACGCTGAGCCTCGGCGGCGCCGCCGTGCTGGCGCGCTTCACCCGCAGCGCCATGCTGGAGGTGCTCGGCCAGCCCTATATCCGCACCGCCTCGGCCAAGGGCGTGCCGTGGCGCAAGGTGGTGACCTCGCATGCGCTGCCGAATGCGGCGATCCCGACCGTGACCATCCTGGGATTCATGGTTGGTACGCTGATCGCTGGCGCGGTCGTGGTCGAGAGCGTGTTTGCCTGGCCGGGGGTAGGGCGGCTGCTCGTCGTTGCCGTCGCCAACCGCGATCTTGCCGTCGTGCAATGTATCCTGCTGCTGGTGGCGATGACCATGGTCACCTCCAACCTGATCGTCGACTTCCTCTACGGCTTCCTCGATCCGCGCCTGCGCGCGAAGGGAGCGCACGCATGACCGACGCGACGCTGAAGGACACCACCCGCCACATCAGCCTGCCGGCGATCCCGATCTCGGTCCTCCTTGCGATCAGCTGGATCGTCGCGATGCTCGTGGTCGCAGCCTTCGCCGAGAAGATCGCGCCCTATGGCTACACCCAGCTCGACCTGCGCAACCGGCTCGCTGCACCCGGCAATGTCGCGCACTGGCTCGGCACCGACGAGCTTGGCCGGGATGTGCTGTCGCGGCTCCTCGTCTCCATCCGCATCTCGCTGCTGATCGCCTTCGGCGCCACCGCCATCTCCGCGATCGTCGGCACCACGCTCGGCTTCCTCGCCGCGCATTTCCGCGGGCTCGTCGAGCAGCTCGTGCTGATGCTGACCGATTTCCAGGCCAGCATGCCGTTCCTGATCATGGCGCTTGCCGTGCTCGCCTTCTTCGGCAATTCGCTGCCGCTCCTGATCGGCCTGATGGGCCTGTTCGGCTGGGAGCGTTACGCCCGCATCGCCCGCGGCCTTGCCATCTCCGCCAATGCGCAGGGCTACGCCGCAGCGGTCCGCCAACTCGGCGCCACGCCGTCGCGGATTTACCTCAGGCACATCTTGCCCAACATCGCCTCGACCCTGATCGTCTCGACCACGCTGGTCTTCCCCGAGGTGATCCTGATGGAGTCGGGCCTGTCCTTCCTCGGCCTCGGCGTGCAGCCGCCGATGACCAGCCTCGGCAACATGGTCGGCTACGGCCGCGAGTACCTGACCCGGGCCCCCTGGATCATGCTGGCCCCGGCGACCACCATCGTGGTGACCACGCTGGCGGTCTCGGTCATCGGCGACTGGCTGCGTGACCGGCTTGATCCGACGCTGCAATAGGCGGTCTCGTGTCCCGGACGCGCGAAGCGCGAGCCGGGACCCAGAAGGCCCCAGCACGCGCTGCCACATGGGCCCCGGCTCTGCAGCGCAGCGCTGACCGGACGATGCTCCGCATCGCCGGGACAGCGCTGCGCTGCGTCCGGGGCACGAGCGCCCCCGCGCCGGGAGCAGGGGAGCCCTGTCAGCCCCAAGTTCCCGTTGCGCGCGTTCCCCGGCTGCGCTATCCGGCCACAAAGGCCTGAGGCGGCACCATATTTTCCCGCCCGGCCCCAAACCCGAGGACGGAAACAGCCATGCCAGCCTATCGCTCCCGCACCACCACCCACGGCCGTAACATGGCGGGCGCTCGCGGCCTCTGGCGCGCGACGGGCATGAAGGACGGCGACTTCGGCAAGCCGATCATCGCGGTCGTCAACTCCTTCACCCAGTTCGTGCCCGGCCACGTCCACCTCAAGGACCTCGGCCAGCTCGTCGCCCGCGAGATCGAGCAGGCTGGCGGCGTCGCCAAGGAGTTCAACACCATCGCGGTCGACGACGGCATCGCCATGGGCCATGACGGCATGCTCTATAGCCTGCCGTCGCGCGAGCTGATCGCCGACAGCGTCGAGTACATGGCCAATGCGCATTGCGCCGACGGCCTCGTCTGCATCTCCAACTGCGACAAGATCACGCCCGGCATGCTGATGGCCGCGCTGCGCCTCAACATCCCCGCCGTGTTCGTCTCGGGCGGCCCGATGGAAGCCGGCAAGGTCAAGCTGGCCGGCAAGACCAAGGCCGTCGACCTCATCGATGCCATGGTGGCTGCGGCCGATAGCAAGGTCAGCGACGAGGACGTCAAGGTGATCGAGCGTTCGGCGTGCCCGACCTGCGGCTCCTGCTCGGGCATGTTCACCGCCAATTCCATGAACTGCCTGACCGAGGCGCTCGGCCTTGCGCTGCCCGGCAACGGCACGGTGGTTGCCACCCATGCCGACCGCAAGCGCCTGTTCGTCGAGGCCGGCCACACCATCGTCGATCTCGTCCGCCGCTACTACGAGCAGGACGATGCGTCGGTGCTTCCGCGCAACGTCGCGAATTTCAAGGCGTTCGAGAACGCAATGACGCTCGACATCGCCATGGGCGGCTCGACCAACACCGTGCTGCATCTGCTCGCCGCCGCCCATGAAGGCGAGGTCAAGTTCAGCATGCAGGACATCGATCGCCTGTCGCGCCGCGTGCCCGTGCTGTGCAAGGTCGCTCCCTCGGTCGCCGACGTCCATGTCGAGGACGTGCATCGCGCCGGCGGCATCTTGGGCATCCTGGGCGAGCTCGATCGTGCCGGGCTGATCGACACCTCTGTTACGACCGTGCATGCGCCGACCATGAAGGACGCGCTGGAGCGCTGGGACATCACGCGCACCAAGAGCGAGACGGTGCGCACCTTCTATCGCGCCTCGCCCGGCGGCATCCCGACCCAGGTCGCGTTCAGCCAGGAGCGCCGCTATGACGAGCTCGATGCCGACCGCGAGAAGGGCGTCGTCCGCAATCTCGCGCATGCCTTCAGCAAGGACGGCGGCCTTGCCGTGCTCTACGGCAACCTCGCGCAGGACGGCTGCATCGTGAAGACGGCCGGCGTCGACGCCTCGATCCTGAAGTTCTCCGGCCCGGCGCGCGTGTTCGAGAGCCAGGACGCGGCGGTCGAGGGTATTCTCGGCGGCAAGGTCGTTGCCGGCGAGGTGGTGGTCATCATCTATGAAGGCCCGCGCGGCGGCCCCGGCATGCAGGAGATGCTCTATCCCACGAGCTATCTGAAATCGATGGGCTTAGGTAAGGCCTGCGCGCTCGTCACCGACGGCCGCTTCTCGGGCGGCTCCTCGGGCCTGTCGATCGGCCATCTGTCGCCGGAAGCGGCAGAGGGCGGCAACATCGGTCTCGTGCGCACCGGCGATATCATCGCCATCGACATCCCGAACCGCAGCATCACCCTGGAAGTCTCCGACGAGGAGCTTGCCAAGCGCCGCGCCGCGGAAGAGGCGAAGGGCGATGCGGCCTGGCAGGCGGTGGGCCGCAAGCGCAACGTCTCGACCGCGCTGCAGGCCTACGCCGCGCTCACCACCAGCGCCGCGCGCGGCGCGGTGCGCGAGGTGAAGCGTCGCCCGAAGTGAGCGCGCGCCGCGTTCGCGCGGTACGCAGATGGTCAACGAGTCCTGAACGGCCGGCGCAAGCCGGCCGCTCGCGTTAAGGATGCCTCCACGAAGTTCGGCAAAGCAGGGTTTTGCGGCGTATAATGCGGCGACCTTCGCAAATCCATTTCGGGCAATTGGGGCACCAAAATAATGTCGCGTACGCTTGCTGTTGTTTTCTCCACCGCCGTCGCCGCGATTTCCATGACGGGCGCGGCCTCGGCCGGCTGCTACAATTGCTACGCACCGCCGCCGTGCCAGACCTGCTATCAGCAGCAATACGTCGCGCCGCAGTACCGCACCGTCGACGAGACCGTGATGGTCTCTCCGGGCTCGGTGGTCGCGCACCGTACGCCCGCGCAGTACCGCACCGTGATGGTGCCGCAGACCGTGATGGTCGCGCCGCCGAGCGTCCAGTACCAGCGCATCCCGCCGCAATACGCCACCCGCCAGCGCGTCGAGATGGTCTCGCCCGGCTATTCCTATTACGCCCCGGTGCAGATGGGCTGCGCGTCCTGCGGCTACTGAGCCGACATCGTCAGAAACGGATTTGACGCGGCGCTCTCAAAGGGCGCCGCGTTTTCTTTTGCACCGCTCACGGAATCGCCACCTTGTTCGACACGACGATCCGGTGCTTCAACCGGTCGTTGAGGGTGATGAAAACCGCTCTGGGCCGCTGGGTGTTGGGAACCGAGAAAAAGAGCTGCGACAGATTGGACGGATCGGTGAAGCCGCAGAATCCGTAGAGCCTTTGCTTCCTGGCGTTGTAGATGTCGACCCAGGTCCGCGATGCCGAGGGAGTGAGCCCGCACGGCGGCAGATTTGGCGATGCCGCGAAGAGCGCAGGCGCGTAATCGCGCCAGTTGACCACCGTCAACCCGACGATGAGTGTCGGGCCAAAAACCAGTTGCCCGGTATATTGCAGCACCGGCGGCGGAAACCGCTGCGCCAGCGCGGGCGTCGCAAATCCTACCAGCAGCGCAACGGCGGCCAGGAGTCGCTTCAGCCTCATCCTCATCCTCCGTCCATGGTGTCAACCAACGCTAGAGCGGGCGAAGGAACATCCTTTGATCCTGGTCAACGGAGGGGCATCCTCAGCAGCCCGCCGCCAACGAGATGCGAGCAAGGCCCCAGCGGCGTCCAAAACGAAGGTCGGAGCAGGGGCCCACCAAGTCCCGCGGCAGGGCCGCCCAACTTCGCGTTGCCTTACGCGGTCGACTGCGTTAAGCGACAGCCATTCCGGGTTTGGAAGGGTGGCCGAGTGGTTTAAGGCACCGGTCTTGAAAACCGGCGTGCCCGCAAGGGTACCGTGGGTTCGAATCCCACCCCTTCCGCCAATCGATCCGTCCGGGGTCCGTCGGTCGGGCTCTCCCAGACAGGTAATCCGTGAACCAGACCTCCACTCCCGCCTCCCTCGACAAGCTCAAGCTCCGCATTCAGGCGCTGCGTGCCAAGACCATCGCCAATGGCTGCACCGAGGACGAGGCGCTGTCGGCCGCCGCCAAGGTCGCCGAGCTCCTGGATCGCCACGATCTGTCGCTCTCCGACGTCGAGCTGCGCGCCTCGCCCTGCGAACGCAGGGTTTTCGAGACCCATCGCAAGAAGCGCATTCCGCTTGACGACTGCATCGGCGCGATCGCTCAGTTCTGCGATTGCCGGGTCTGGCGGGAGAAGAACGCGGCCGGCGAGAACATCTACGTGTTCTTCGGTCTGGCTGCGGATATCGAGGTCGCGCATTACCTGGCCGAGTTGATCGACGGCGCCGTGCGCGCCGAACTCGGCCGCTTCAAGACCTCGGTCGACTACGGCAGGTTCCGGCACCAGGAGCGGCATCTGGCCAACGCCTCCTTCGCGCTCGGGATGGTGGCGTCTATCGCGGACAGGCTGGTGGCGATCAAGGCCACTCGCGATCAGGTCAACGAAAGCACTGGCCGTGGGCTGGTCGTCCTCAAGACCTCGGTGGTCGACGCAGAACTGGATAAGCTCGACCTCAAGCTCCGGACCGTGCGCAGCGCCAGCCGGATGGTGTCGATGACCGCCTATGAAGCCGGCGGCGCTGCCGGCGCGTCGCTGGCGATCAATCCGGGGCTTGGCGGGTCGCAGTCAGGTACCACTCGCAGAGGAAGTTGAGCGCGCATCGGGGCGGGGCCCGGCTTCGACCGCTACGTCTGCCTTCCTGAGCGGGCAGCACGAGCGAAGCGAAATCCTCAGCTCTTCACATTGCCGCCCTTCAGCGCATTCCACGCCGCCTTGTTCGCCTCATCGAAAGCCTTGCGGGATTCAGCGAGCGCCGCGCTCAGGACCGACCACGATTCGCTCCCGGCCTGCTTCAGCTTCTGCAGGCGCGCCTCCGCTTCGGACGCATCGGATTTCATCTGCTTGAGTGCGGCGTCGATGTCGCCGGTGTGGGCTGCGGCGACTTTGCCGGCGGCCTCGCGGAATTTGTCCGCGGCTTCGCGCCAGGCCTTGGCTTGAGCCGCGGCAACGTCCTTGAACGTCGCCTGCTGCTGCTCGAATTGTTTGCCGGCGCCCTCGAAGTAGGTTTTCACCTGGGCTTCGAATCCGGCCCATTGCTTGTCGAGGTCGGTCTTGGCGCTCGCCCAGGCGGCTTCACCTGCTTCTGCCTGGGTCTTGAGCATCGCCTTGAATTCATCACGGCGCTTGGTCAGATCCTGCAGCAGCTGATCCGTTTTGACCTTGGACTCGGCCTTGGCCTGGCCGGCCTTGACCTCGAAGGAGGCGAGGGCGGCATCCATTTCGTCGATCCGCTCCTTGGTCCAGTTCAGGTAGAAATGCACGCTGCTCTGCTCTGACATGGCGGTCTCCAATTTGCTTGCCGGAGTGACGATCCCAGAGCTCGGGCTTGCTGGTATTGACATGTCTCAATGACGTTGCGGTCTCACGCAATTGCGATTGCCGCACCGGGCAACGCCGCATCGGCGCCGGTGCAAGAGCGGAGCGCTTGGTGTCGCGTCGAGCAGCGCGCTTCTGTTCCTCGTGGAACCCATTGAGCCTTCAGCGCGTTTAGCCGCGAACGCGATTTGCGAGGTCCCCCTGCTCAAGAGTTCATCGACCCTGATCCCCGGCGACACCGTCTGGCGACGCTGCGAGGCGCGGCGCGTGGCGGTTCTCAATGATGCCGCGACCTATTTCGCGGCCCTGCGCGAGGCGCTGCTCGATGCGCAGGAGATCGTCTACATCGTGGGGTGGGATATCCATAGCGAGACCAATTTGGTCGGAGCTTCCGGGCGCGCCGAGGATGGCCTGCCGGATCAGCTCGGTCCGTTCCTGCGCGCCCTGGTTCAGCGGCGGTCGGGCTTACGGATCAACATCCTGGTCTGGGATTTCGTCTCGTTCTACGCGTCCGAACGGGAATGGAATTCCGCGGCGAAATTCACCGCCGATACCGAGGGCAGGGTCCAATTCGTCTTGGATTCCACGCTTCCGTTCGGCTCGGCGCAGCACCAGAAGATCGTCTGTATCGACGGATCATTGGCGTTCGTCGGCGGTCTGGATCTGACGATCCGGCGCTGGGACACGAGCGACCATTGCGCCGCTCTCGCCTCGCGCTGCGATCCGCAAGGCAAGCCATACCCGCCGTTTCATGACGTCCAATGCCTGGTCGACGGCGATGCAGCCGCCTCGGTATTCGAGCTCGCGGAGGCGCGGTGGCGTGCGGCAGGCCAACAGACGCATGATCGGCGCGCACTGAAGCGACTGCGCTGGCCGTCGAACGTGCCGGTCGATGCCGAGCAGATTCCGGTGGGGATCGCCCGGACCGAGGTGGTCTCCCCCGCAGGGTCGACCACCAGGGAGGTCGAACGCTCGCTGATCGCGGCGATCCGGTCGGCGACGAGGTTCATCTACATCGAGAACCAGTTCACCAGCGCCACCAGGATTGCCGAGGTGCTGGCCGAGCAGATGCAGCGCGTGCCGTCGCTTCGGGTTCTGGTCGTTGCTCCCAAATTGCATTCCTCGTGGCTGGAATCCCAGGCCATGCAGAACGGCCGTGGGGCCTTCATCGATTGCTTCAGTGAAGCGGGCGTGGCCGATCGGATCCGCTTCGTCTACCCGGTTTCGCGCGAGGGGGAGACGGAAGCGGCCGTGATGGTGCACAGCAAGCTCATGATCGTCGACGATCAGACCTTGCGGATCGGCTCGGCCAACCTGAACAACAGGTCGATGGGCGCCGACAGCGAATGTGACCTGATCTTCGAGGCCGCATCCGACGAGCATCGACAGTTCATCGCGTCGGTTCGCCGGCGCCTGATCGCTCATTTCTGCGGCCTCGACGCACGAAGCGTGACGCAGAACGACGACCATCTCTTTGCTCTCCTCGACGAGGTGTCGAAAGCCGATGGAGCGAAGACGCTGCGGGCCGTGGAGGCCGCGGTCCCGACCGGCACGCTCGCCAGCATGGTTCAGCCGGTGGCCGATCCTGAGCGGCCTCTTCATCTCGAGCGGGCGGCCTCGCGCATGTGGAGCACGAAGACGATCATCGGCATCGCAGCGATCGCCGTGGCGCTCCTTGGTCTCGCGTTGGCTTGGTCATACACATCTCTCAGCGGTTTCGCCGACACGGGGCGCATCGCGACCCTGCTGTCCGCCTATTCCCAGTCCGGCTGGGGGCCGCCGCTTGCGATCGCGGCTTTTGTCGTCGGCGGGCTCGTGGTGTTTCCGGTGCTCGTGCTCATCGCGGCAACGGCCGCTGCCCTTGGCCCCTGGTTGGGATTCGTCACGGCGACATCAGGCGTGTTGCTCAGCGCCTTCATCCTATTCGTGATCGGACGGGCCCTCGGACGAGAGCGGCTCCAGCAATTGCTCGGGCGACGCGCGGCGCGGATCCAGGACCGCGTGGTCGGGAAGGGGGTACTTGCCGTGGTCATGATCCGGATGATTCCGATCGCGCCCTTTTCGGTGGTGAATGTCGTGGCCGGCGCGAGCACGCTGCCTCTGCGTGACTTCCTGGTCGGAACCGCGCTCGGCATGACGCCAGGTATTCTCACGATGGCGGTTCTGGGTGCTCAGATCGCGGATGTCGCCCGCAATGCATCCTGGAGCAGCATGTTGCTGCTGGTGCTGGCGTTCCTGGGCTGGCTCGGCATCTGCGCGGGCGCGCAATTCGTCGCCACCTGGCTTGCCGGGAGGCGCTGATGCGCTTCATGACGTGGAATGTCCACGGCACGTTCAATCTCAATCCGAAGTTCGATCTGGAGGGCGTGTGCGCCATCATACGCAAATGGAGTCCCGACGTCGTCGCGCTTCAGGAGGTGGATTCGCGGTCGAGGACGGACGATCCGTTTACGCAGCTGGCGAGTGTCGTCGGCGATCACCGCGTTCACGCCAAGTCGATCGTGACCGAGGATGGCGACTACGGTCAGATGCTCCTGAGCCGGTTTCCGTTCACGGAGATGCCTGAAATCGTCGACGTGTCGTACCGGGAGCGCGAGCCGCGCCGGGCCATTGCCACCAGCCTGCTGACACCGGCCGGCGACGTGCGCGTGGTGGCGACGCATCTCGGCCTGAGCATTCATGAGCGCTATGCCCAGGCACAGGCCCTGGTCAGCCTCGTGAGGCCGGCAAGGACCGTCGTCCTCGGCGACTTCAACGACTGGTTTTGGGTCAAGTCGGTGCGGCGCGTGCTGGCGCAGGTTTGCCCGAACCGCACGCGCTTACGTACCTTCCCGTCGCGCGTACCCCTGATGCGGCTCGACCGGATCTATGCGACGCGCGACAGCCGGATCGGAAAGGTTTGGACCGATACGGAGGCGAGGGCGTTCTCCGACCATCTGCCCGTCATCGCAGACATCGAGATCTAGCAATGGGCTGCTGTTTTGCCCGACGGGGCAAGTCGATCGCTCGCGAGCCTTTGCAAAAACTCTTTGTTTTACAATTACATGTCTACTGTGCATGGGGTTGTTTTTCGATATTTTGTTGAGACGCATTTGGGGGAGGAGAGGAACTCTTTCCTCACCTCCGCGTTATCTCGGCATGACTGAAGACCTTTCCTTCCGACGCAAACCCCTGACCCCGGAACAGCGCCAGGCGCGCGATGCGGCACGCCGGATCGAGGCCGACAAGGCCATGCGCGACCATGAAGAGGCGCAGAAGGCGTTTTACGCCAACAAGGAGCGGCTGAAAGCCGAGCGGCTGGCGCGCGAAGCCGCGGCAGCAAAGGCCTGATCCAATGGCATTCGTGCGCGCGATGACGGTTCGTCGTGATCGCGTCGCGCTTTAGTGCCGGTTGGACATCCGCGTTGCGTTTAAAGTCAGTACGAGCGTCTGTAAGGCTCCTGCGAAGGGCCTCCGGGGCAATTGCGCCTCGATGGCTTCGGCTGCGACCCGGCAATCCTCGGCAACCTTGAGCAGCCCGCTTCGCGTGAGGTCCATGGAAAGGGCTGCCTGCTCCAGACAGACCCGCTCAAGCCGTCGAAACTCCCGCAGCTCTTTGTTCATGCGTCAGCTCTCGGTGTGCCCCAAGCCATGCGGCGCTGAGTCTGCTTAACGAATGGTAAATATCCCTCTGTCTAGCCGGCCTGGCTGGCCCGGGGATTGTGCTGGCGGTGCAACCGGGCCTGCGGCTGATCCGGCAGGCTTGACGGCGTCCAGCTTCCGCCGGAAGCTTCAAATGATCCTAAACTGACGTGAAGCCGCGGGAGACGTTCGCCCAGCCAGTCCGACCCCTATCAGCGAAAAGCGCAATGGAGCTGACCATGACCACGTTCGACAAGCGCGAGCAGGGCTTCGAGGCCAAATTTGCCCACGACGAGGAGCTCATATTCAGGGCTACGGCCCGGTCCAACAAGCTGCTCGGGCTCTGGGCCGCAAGCGAGCTTGGGCTGAGCGGCGATGCCGCGGCGAGCTACGCGACGGCGCTGGTGACGGACCATCTGCAGAACCAGACGATGAACGAGGTCGTGGAGAAGGTGTCGGGCGACCTGGCCGCCAAGGGCCTTGGGCGCGAGCAGGTCGCGCAGAAGCTTCAGGAGTGCCTGCATCAGGCGCTCGCGCAGCTCGAAGCGGATAAGCAATGAGGGACGGCGTTGCGCCTCATTCGGCGTGCTTGCGCATCCCGGACTCGCTGAGCTTGTCGACATAGGCGATGCCGAGCGCCGAGACGATGAAGGTGATGTGGATCAGCACCTGCCACATCACCCCCGTCTCGGTGTAGCCGGCGCGGTTCGAGCCGAGATTGCCGGCCTCGATGAAGGTGCGCAGCAGCGCGATCGAGGAGATGCCGATGATGGCCATCGCGAGCTTGATCTTGAGGACGCTGGCATTGACGTGGCCGAGCCATTCCGGCTCGTCCGGATGGCCCTGCAGGTCGAGCCGCGAGACGAAGGTCTCGTAGCCGCCGACGATCACCATCACGAGCAGGTTCGAGATCATCACGACGTCGATCAGCGCGAGCACGCTCATCATGATCTGCTGCTCGGTGAGATCGAGGGCGTGCCAGGAGAGGTGCCAGAGCTCCTTCAGGAACAGCGCGATGTAGACGCATTGCGCCACGATCAGTCCGAGGTAGAGCGGCAGCTGCAGCCAGCGCGAGCCGAAGATGATCATCGGCAGCAGACCGAGGCGCGGCAGGGGCGGGCGCGGTTCGATACGAGGTTCGGATTGGTGTCCAGGCTCAACCGACATTCAGGCGGCATCCTCGCAATCGCAACGATCGCTTTCATGTAGCCCGACAAGATGGCCGGCGGAAGACGTCGCGCGCCTCGCCTTCGGCGGATCGCGCCATTTCGTGTTAGCGTGCGGCGCGGCCGTCGCGTGGCGGCCCGGATCGGGAGGCGGGGAGTGATTCAGCGCGGCTTCGGCAGGTTGACGGGCGGGGTCGCGCTCGCCGGTGCGATCATGATGGGCGCCGGCGCCACGGACCTGTCGGCGACACCACTGACGCCGTTCCGCTACGAGGCGCAGGCACAGCGTCATTGTCCGCACGACAGGGTGGTCTGGCTGGATTTCCGCAAGGGCGTCTACTACCGCAAGGGTCAGAAGCGGTACGGCCAGGGATTCGACGGCAGCTTCGTCTGCCAGGCCGAGGCTCGCGACGGCCGCTACCGCCGCTCCCTGCTGGGCCTGCGTTGAGCGTCGCGTGACCCGCGCTCGCGCAACGGGCCGGTTATGTCCGGCGCGGCAGCTTCACCGGGACGTGCGGCGAGGTGCTGATGACCCGGGGGCTTCCGTCAGGATAGGTGCGGTCGCTGCGGATCAGCGATTCCAGGACCAGAAAGAATTTCTCGGCAAGCATGTGCGTCACCCCTGTCGGTGATGGCCTCTTGAAATGTAGGTCGAGGCGCCGAACGCGGGAATTCAATCAACTGAACGAGAGCGGCAGCGTCACGTGCTGCAGTCGCAGTGATGCGGTGGGTTGGAAATTCGGAAGGAGAGTGTGGCGCTCAGGCGAAGGCCAGTGCCATCAGGCTCGAGCAGAGCAGGACCAAACCGCCGGCGGTCAATGCCAGGAAGCCGTCAGAGACCAGATCATGGTTGCGCATGGGACACCTGCCGCTCTCGCCTTCGATGCTCGGCCGGATTGATTAAAATTGTCCGAACGTGCCGCCTTGAAAGAGGTGATGCTTGCCGTCTGCGCGAGTGCCGTCAGGCCCTCGTGCGGTAGCCTTCAAACGCATGGGCCAGGAAGATCCCCGCGCTTACCAGACCCATCAGTGCCGAAACCGTCTCGATCATCGTTAAATTCCAAATCCCGCCCTTGCATCCGAGAGAACGCGGGCGGCCTTGCACAGTCAAAAGAATTCCAATGAGGCCAATGACAATGGGGGTGGAGTGAGGATTCAGCGCAACAGAATCTCGGGGATGCCCCGTAGAACAACGGAAAAATGCGAACGTCCTGTTTACCATCCCGGCGGGATCGCCGCGGGCTCCCCATTTCCGCCGCGTTCGGGTTGCGTTATCCTTACTGCTTCCGAGGCGGTGGTGGGCCGGTTCGGATCAAAGGACCGAACAGGCTGCCCGTTGCACAGCGGATTGGGCAGACGTTCCGCGGAATGGTATTTGGGGCGAATGGGGATCCGACGGTCAGATTCGGTTTTGCGGGCCGCGCGCGGTGTTGCGGCGGTCGCAACCTGCATTGTGCTGGCCAATTGCGCCTCGTCCAACAAGTTCGCCAGCCGCGTCGATCCGAAATACGGCGTGTCGTCGAGCCCCCGGGTGGTGGCCTTCGGCGAGCCGGTCCCGAAGGGCGGCGGCACCTATCGCGTCGGCAAGCCCTATGTCGTGGCCGGCAAGACCTACGTGCCGGAGGAAGACGTCAATTACCGCGCCGAGGGCATGGCGTCCTGGTACGGCGATGACTTCCACGGCCGCCTGACCGCCAATGGCGAGGTGTTCGACATGACCTCGCTGACCGCGGCGCATCCGACCTTGCCGATGCCGTCCTACGCCCGGGTGACCAACATTTCGAACGGCAAGTCGCTGATCGTCCGCGTCAATGACCGCGGGCCCTATCACGGCAACCGCCTCATCGACGTCTCGAACAAGGCCGCCGAACTCCTTGAATTCAAAGGAAATGGTGTCGCCAAGGTTCGTGTCGAATATGTCGGCCGGGCGCCCCTCGAAGGCTCCGACGACCGCCAGCTTCTGGCGACCCTGCGCACCGGCGTTCCGGCGCCGTCGCCCTCGATGGTCCGGGTCGCCTCGGCAAGACCCTTCGTGCCGGAATTGCCGGGATCGAGCCGCGGAGCCATTCGCGGCGACGTGCCGATGCCGGAGGGGCGGCCCTATAATCTCGGCAACACCTCCGCCGACATGGCCTCGCTCAACGCGACCTCGGAGATGTCGGCCTCGAGCCGCGGCCGGGGCCGGGCGCTCCAGAACGTCCGCAGCGTGTCCTACGATGCGGACGGCCGCTATGCCGCCGAGCGCGCGTCCTCATCCGCCGACGGCGCCGCCGAGGCCCGCAGCATCCTGAGCGGCCGCGGGCTCTACTAGGTCCCGTTCTCCTTCAGGAACTTCACCAGGGCCGCGTTCACCTCGTCGGGCCGTTCCTGCTGCACCCAATGGCCGGCGCCCTCGATGATCAGCTTTTGCTTCAGGTTCGGCAGCACGCGCTCGAGCTCGTTGACGCGCTTGGCGCCGATCAAGCCGGTGATGACGGCGTCCCGGGAGCCGGCAATGAACAGCGAGGGCTGACGGATCTGTGCGTCCTGCCAGGGCGCCGTCAGCTCCCAATTGCGGTCGATGTTGCGGTACCAGTTCAGCCCGCCGCGAAAGCCTGATTTGCGGAAGCTCTCGGTGAAATAGGCCAGGTCCGCCTCGCTGAGCCATGCGGGCAGGGGCTCCTCGATGGTCGCGTGGCTGAGGAAGCCTTGGCCCTCCTGCACGAACATGGCAGCGGAGGGATCGGCAAGGCCTCGCCCACCAAGCACGATGCGCATGGTGCGGGCGACGTCGCGCTCGAGCTCGGCCTCGGCGATGCCGGGGGCCTGGAAGTACTGCCAGTAGAAATTGGTGACGCCGCCCTGGCGCAACAGGTCGAGCGGCTTGCCGCGGCCGCGGAATGGCGGCGGCACGCTCAGGCCCGCGACCGCCGTGAAGATGTCGGGCCGGAACAGCGCCGCGTGCCAGGCGACCGGCGCGCCCCAATCGTGGCCGACCACCATCGCCCTGGTTTCGCCGAGTGCCTGCACCAGGCCGACGATGTCGCCGACCGTGTCGAAGATCGAGTAGGCGGCAATGTCAGGCGGCGCCGCGCTCTGACCGTAGCCACGCATGTCGGGGGCGACGACGTGAAACCCGGCGTCCGCCAGCGCCGGGATCTGGTGGCGCCAAGAGTAGGAGAGCTCCGGCCAGCCATGGCACAGCACCACCAGCGGACCCTGGCCGGCTTCGCGGATGAACAGGTCGATGCCGTTGGCCTTGATCACGCGGGTGGAGGACATCGCTTTTCCGCCTTGTTTCAGGGGTTTGGTCGAGAAACATGAGGTGCCACGATAGGGGCGCGGCGAGAATCGTGCAATCTCTGCACAGGCGCCCAACCTCGCGTTGTTCGCGCCAATTCCAGCTGTTAGAACGCTGCTCTCAGGGCTTGGCCATGGCAAACCGTCTTCCTTCGCACCGTCGCACCCGGTTTACCGCCGGAGCGCTGGCGCGCGGCCTGATCGCGGCGGTTCTGGTGGCAAGCATCGGTTGGGGCGGGGCGCTTTGGGCCGCCAACCAGAGCGTTCAGGGCGCGAAGAAAACGGAGGATGCCGGCTTCGATGGCGATGCCCCGACCGCGATCCTGATCGAAGCCTCCAGTGGCAGCGTGCTGTTCGAGAAGAACGCCGACGAGCTGCGCGCGCCCTCCAGCATGATGAAGCTGATGACCGCGGAGGTCGTCTTCAACGCCATCAAGAAGGGCGACATCAAGCTCACGGACGAATACCGGATCAGCGAGAACGCCTGGCGCCGGGGCGGCGCACCCTCGGGCGGCTCGACCATGTTCGCCGCCATCAACAGCAAGGTCTCGGTCGACGATCTCCTGCATGGCGCGATCATCCAGAGCGGTAACGACGCCTGCATCGCACTGGCCGAAGCCATGGCGGGCAACGAGAAGATCTTCGCGGCCGACTTCATGACCAAGCGCGCCCGCGAGCTCGGCATGACCAGATCGACTTTCGGCAACTCCAACGGGTTGCCCGACCCCGGCAACAAGATGACGGTACGCGAGCTCGGAATCCTCGCCCGGCACATCATCCTGGACTTTCCGGAGTTCTACAAACTGTTCGGCGAGAAGGAGTACACCTGGAACAAGATCCGCCAGCCCAACCGCAATCCGCTGCTCAATTCGATGGAGGGCGCTGACGGCCTCAAGACCGGCTACACCAAGGAAGGCGGCTACGGCATGGTCGGCTCGGCCGTGCAGAACGGCACGCGCCTGATCGTCGTCATCAACGGGCTGGAAGATCCCGAGGATCGCGCCACGGAAGCCAAGAAGATGCTGGAATGGGGGTTCCGCAATTTCGAGACCCGCACGCTGATCGCGGCCGACCAGCCCGTCGGCTATGCCAAGGTGTTCGGTGGCGAGAGCCGCTCGGTGAAGCTCGTCGCCAAGACTGCTGTGAAGGTGATGGTGCACAAGAACGGCAGCGACAAGCTGATCGCGCGCATCGTCTATAGCGGCCCTGTGCGGGCGCCGGTCGAGGCCGGCCAGCGGGTCGGTGTGGTCAGGGTCTGGCGGAGCGGCAACATCGCGGTGGAGACGCCGGTCTATGCGGCCGAAGCGATCGGCACCGGCTCGACCGTGCGCCGGGCGATCGACGGTGCCAGCGAGCTCGTGATCGGCATGTTCCGCGCAGGCGCCGAGAAGCTCTGATCATGAGTGACAGCGCGGCACAGCGGCCGTCCGGACGCGGACGCTTCATCACCTTTGAAGGCGGTGAGGGCGCCGGCAAATCGACCCAGATCAAGAAACTCGCCGACCGCCTCAAGGCGGCCAAGCTGCGCATCCGCGTCACGCGTGAGCCGGGCGGCTCGCCGGGCGCAGAGATCATGCGTCATCTGGTGTTGTCGGGCATGGGCAGGCTGCTCGGCCCCGAGGCGGAGACGCTGCTGTTTGCCGCCGCGCGCGATGACCATGTCCGCACCGTGATCCTGCCTGCGCTCAACCAGGGCACCTGGGTGCTGTGCGACCGTTTCGCCGACTCGACGCGGGCCTATCAGGGCAGCCTCGGCCGCGTCCCGGCCGGGCTGATCAACGCGATGCAGCGGGTGACGATCGGCGATCTCAAGCCGGACCTTACCATCATCCTCGATTTGCCTGTCGAGATCGGCCTGCAGCGCGCAGCCGCGCGCCGCGGCAACGGCACGCCCGACCGGTTCGAGAGCGAGCAGCTCAGTTTCCATCAGGGCCTGCGCGAAGCCTATCGCAAGATCGCTGCGGACGAGCCCGCACGCTGCGTGCTGATCGACGCCAATTCCGATCCCGACACGGTCGCAGGCCGCATCTGGACGGCGCTGCGCGATCGCCTGCTTCCGACGCCCGCCTCGGTGGTGTCCGCATGAGCCCGCGTCAGGCCGAGCGCGACAGCGCCATTCCGCATCCGCGCGAGACCAGTCGTCTGTTCGGCCATCGTGAGGCCGAGGCAGCGCTGCTGACGGCCTATCGCAGCGGGCGGATTCCGCATGCCTGGCTGATCGGCGGGGCCCAGGGGATCGGCAAGGCGACGCTGGCCTATCGCATGGCGCGCTTCGTGCTGGCCCATGGCCAGCCACTGGCGGAAGCCGTGCAGCGCGCCGAGGATCTCGCGATCGATCCCGACGACCCCGTGGCGCGGCAGGTTGCGGCGAGCTCGCATGGCGGCCTGCTGACGCTGGAGCGTACCGCCAACGATCGCGGCGTGATGCGCACCGTGATCACCGTGGACGAGACGCGCGAGACGATCGGCTTCTTCGGCTCGACCGCGGCGGCCGAGGGCTGGCGCGTCTGCATCGTCGACACCGTGGACGAGCTCAACCCGAATGCGGCCAATGCGCTCCTGAAGATCCTGGAGGAGCCGCCGCAGCAGTCGTTGTTCCTGCTGGTGAGCCACGCGCCCGCGCGCGTGCTTACCACGATCCAGTCGCGCTGTCGCAAGCTCCGCCTGCGGCCGCTCGCAACGGACGATGTGATCGGGGCTGCCGCTGCGGCGGCCGAGCTCGATCCGAACGATCCTGCGCTGCGCGAGGCGGCGGAAGCTTCGGAAGGGAGCGTTGCACGCGCCCTGACGCTGCTCGGCGGCGACGCGCTGAAGCTCCAGCAACGCACGGCGGCGCTGCTTGCGCGCCTGCCGCAGGTCGATCCGCGCGAGTTGCACACGCTCGGGGATTCACTCGGCACCAGCGACCGCGTCGCGCTCGCGGCCTTTATCGACGGCATCGATCGCTGGATCGCCGAACGCCTGCATGCAGACGAGGCCAATGCCAACCAGAACCTGCCGCGCCTTGCGCGCTTAAGCGAGGTATGGGAAAAGATCGTCCGCGCCGCGCGCGACACCGAAACCTACAATCTGGAGCGCAAGCCCTTGGTTTTCTCGGTGTTCGGCTGGCTGGCGGACGCAACGCGCTAGGCGCAGATTCGATTCAAAAAATTCGAGAAGCCGTAAAGGAATTCGTCGTGGCAACGCGAGCTAAGAAAACCGCCAAGGGCAAGAAGGCTGCGAAGAAGGCGGCCAAGAAGACTGCCAAGAAAGCCACGAAGAAGGCTGTGAAGGCGCTTGCGCGCAAAGCTGCGAAGAAGGTCAAGACGACCAAAAAGGCCACCACTGCAAGAGGCGGACAAAAGGGCGCGGCGAAACCGGCAAAGAAGGCTGCGAAGAAGCAAGTCATCGCTAAAAAGGCTTCGAAGAAAGCAGCCGCCAAAAGGCCCGCCAAGGCCCCTGCGAAGAAAGCAGCCAAGAAGGCCGCAGCGCCGGCCATCGTCCCCGCGCCGGCTCCCGTCGTCGCTCCGACGAAGGCTGTAAAGCCCAAGGTCTCTAAACCCAAGGCCCCGCCTGCGCCAAAGCCCGCGGCAGCTCCACAAGCCGCGGCGCCGGCTGCCGCCCCCGCGCGCGACAACGTCTTCTACATCACGACCGCGATCGCCTATCCCAACGGCAGCCCGCATATCGGCCACGCCTATGAGGCGATCGCGACCGACGTGCTGGCGCGCTTCGCGCGGCTCGACGGCAAGGACGTGTTCTTCCTGACCGGCACCGACGAGCACGGTCAAAAGATGGTTCAGACGGCGGCCGGCGAAGGCATGTCCGCAGCAGTCCTCGCAACCCGCAATGCCGGCCGCTTCAAGGAGATGGACGAGCGTCTGAACGTGTCGTTCGACCGCTTCATCCGCACCACCGAGGAGCAGCACCACCGCTCCAGCCAGGAGATCTGGCGTCGCATGGAAGCGAACGGCGACATCTATGCCGACACCTATGCAGGCTGGTACTCGGTCCGCGACGAAGCCTATTACGCCGAGGACGAGACACGCCTGAACGACGATGGCGTGCGTCTGGGTCCGCAGGGCACACCGGTCGAATGGGTCGAGGAGAAGAGCTACTTCTTCCGCCTCTCGGCCTACCAGGACAAGTTGCTGAAGCTCTACGCGGATCACCCTGATTTCATCGGGCCGGATTCCCGCAAGAACGAGGTCGTGAGCTTCGTCAAGGGCGGTCTGCGCGACCTCTCGATCTCGCGCACGACGTTCGATTGGGGCGTGAAAGTGCCCGGCGACGAAGAGCACGTGATGTATGTCTGGGTCGACGCGCTGACCAACTACATCACCGGCGTCGGCTTCCCCGATGAGCGCGACAAGAACTGGCGCTACTGGCCGGCCGATGTGCACATCATCGGCAAAGACATCATCCGTTTCCACGCGGTATATTGGCCCGCGTTCCTGATCTCGGCCGGGATTCCGCTGCCGAAGCGGGTCTATGCTCACGGCTTCCTGTTCAACAGGGGCGAGAAGATGTCGAAGTCGGTCGGCAACGTCGTCGATCCCTTCAATCTCGCCGATCAGTACGGCGTCGACCAGATGCGCTATTTCTTCCTGCGCGAGGTGCCGTTCGGCCAGGACGGCAACTACAATCACGAGGCCATCGTCGCGCGGATCAATGCCGACCTCGCCAACGACCTCGGCAATCTCGCACAGCGCTCGTTGTCGATGATCGCAAAACAGCTCGGCGGCGTGCTGCCGGAGCCCGGCGAGTTCAGTGACAACGACAAGGCGATCCTGGCGATGGCCGACGGCATGGTCGCCGCCTCGCGCGAAGCCATGGCAACGCAGCAGATCCATCACTGGCTGAATGCGGTCTGGGCCGTTGTCGCGGAGGCCAATCGTTATTTCGCCGGCGAGGCACCGTGGGCGCTCGCCAAGACCGATCCTGCGAGGCAGAAGACGGTGCTCTACGTCACCGCCGAAGTCGTGCGCCAGATCGCGATCCTGGCTCAGCCCGCGATGCCGGCCGCTTCCGGCAAGCTGCTCGACAGCCTCGGCATCCCCGAAGCCGAGCGCACCTTCGCCATGCTCGGCGGGGACAAGCGGATCGTACCGGGATCGACGCTGCCGGCCCCGACGCCGGCATTCCCGCGCTACATCGAGCCGGCGGCCTAGACGCCGATCGGCGCCTCCGCGTCTGGTTACCGTGCTCGCGCTCGCCCTTGAAGGGGCAGCGCGGGTTGCGCATATCCGGGTAATCCCGCGCCGACCGCCTCGGATGGGTATCCGGATCGGCGACGAGTCGCGGGGCCTCGCTACGCAGGCGACTTGATTGGAGTCATTGATCCGGATCAATGCAAACGATGAGCCGGACTCTGCTTTTCGCACCTAGGAACAATAGGTGTGAATTGAACCCACCGGACATCGAAGACGCCGGCAAGCCGCCAGCAAGACCCGGAACGTCGCCCAGGCTCGGATTGCGGCAGCGATTGCGTAACCTGAGATTGAGGAAGGGGGCCGCACCGCGAGACCGGACAGTGGCCGATCTGCGTGCGAGCGAAGCAAGGTTCAAAGGCGTTCTGGCGGCCAGTCCGGACGCCGTCATCATGATCGACGACGCCGGCCTGATCGAGTTTGCCAGCGACCGGGTCACGGACATTTTCGGATATGCGCCTGGCGAGCTGGTCGACAAGCCGATCGAATTGCTGATCCCGGAACGATTTCGCGGCGCCCACGCCGAACAGGTCAAAGCCTATTTCAGGAAGCCGACGACCCGGATGATGGGTGGTGGATTGCGGCTGTGGGGCCGTCGCAAGGACGCCGCCGAATTTCCGGCAGAGATCAGCCTCAGTCCGATTGCCGTAGCGGGACGGCACGCTGCAATCGCAGCCGTGAGGGACGTTTCGAGCCGCACGGCCCTCGAGGTGCTCCAGCAGGAAGCTGCGCAAGCCTTGCGCGAGAGCGAGGAGCGGCTGAGATACTTCATCAAATACTCTCCCGCCGCAATTGCCATGCTCGACAAGGAGCTGCGCTACCTCGTCTACAGCGATCGCTGGCTTGTCGATTATGATCTCGCCGGGCGCGACCTGCACGGGCTTTCACATTACGAGGTCTTTCCCGAAGTTCCGGAGCGCTGGCGCACGATTCATCGCCGCGCCCTTGCTGGCGAGACGCTGCATGCCGATGAGGACTCGTTCAAGAGAACCGACGGACGGCTGCAATGGCTGCGCTGGGAGGTCCGCCCCTGGTTCGATGCGCTCGGCAACATCGGCGGCGTTGTCTTCCTGACGGAAGACATCACGGACCGCAAGCGGATGGAAGCGCAACTGGCGCAGGCGCAGAAGATGGAGGCGATCGGGCAACTGACCGGCGGCGTCGCCCACGACTTCAACAATCTGCTGACGGTCATCCTCGGCAACGCGGAAGTCCTTTTGGACGAGATGAAAGGCGATGATCAGAACCGCAAGCTGGTCGAGCCGATCGTCGCCGCCGCCGAGCGCGGTGCGAGCCTGACACAGCTGATGCTCGCCTACGCCCGTCGCCAGGCGCTCGAGCCGAGCACGTTCGACCTGAACGAGGTCGTGACGCGGATGAATGCGCTGCTGCGGCGTACGATCGGCGAGAATGTCGAAGTCGAACTGCGGCTTGAAAAATCGCTGTGGAGCGTGACGGCCGACATCCGCCAAATGGAGACCGCCATTCTCAACATCGTGCTGAATGCGCGCGATGCGATGCCCCAAGGGGGCAAGCTGACGGTCGAGACCGCCAATGTCGATCTCTCGGGGGACTATGCCGCGCAAAATGTCGAGGTCAATCCGGGCCATTACGTCATGATGGCCTTGTCCGATACGGGAACCGGCATAGCGCCGGCGATGCGTGACCGCATCTTCGAGCCGTTCTTCACGACCAAGCCGGTCGGCAAGGGGACGGGACTTGGGCTCAGCATGGTGTACGGCTTCGTCAAGCAGACCGGCGGGCATATCCAGGTCTACAGCGAAGTCGGGCTTGGCACCTGCATCAAGATCTATCTGCCGCGCGCGGAAGCCGGTGCCGCGGTTCATGCTCCGTCCGCGCGGGCTCCATTGGCCGCTGCCACCGGCGCCGAATCGATCCTCGTGGTCGAGGACGATCCCCATGTGCGGACATTCGCGGTCGCGCAATTACGCCGGCTGGGCTATCGCGTGACCGAGGCCGGCGACGGTCCGTCCGCCCTGCAGGAGGTGGCGCGTTCCGGCGTGCCCGATCTGCTGTTCACGGATGTCGTGATGCCGGGGGGCATGACCGGGAAGCAACTTGCGGAGCGGATCGCGCAGATGGCCCCGGGGATCAGGGTTCTGTTCACCTCGGGTTACACCGAAAACTCGATCGTCCATCATGGACGGCTCGACCCTGGAGTGCATCTTCTGCAGAAGCCCTACAGGAGCGACAAGCTGGCGCAGAAGGTGCGCGAGGTTCTGGACCTCTGACGTCCCGCCATCACATGACAGTCATGCTGGCACTGACCTATGCGGGAATCGGCGTGGTGCGAGGTCGCCGGTCCCGTTGACGTCTCCTCGCGCCCGCCCTACCTGTGGAGGGAGAGGGACCGTCAACAGGCGTTCGGTGCCGTCGAAGGTCGCAACTGCAGGTGCGGCCGCCCTCAGGTTTCTTGGAAGGCGACACTCGGGAATGCTGGTCGACAGCCACTGCCATTTGGATTTTCCGGACTTTGCTGATGATCTCGACGGGATCGTGTCGCGGGCGCGTGCGGCCGGCATCGGCCGCATGGTCACGATCTCGACGCGGGTGCGAAAGCTGAACCAGCTTCTCGCCATTGCCGAGCGGTTCGACGACGTTTACTGCTCGGTCGGCACTCATCCGCACAATGCGGATGAGGAGGACGGCATCGCGCCGGACGAGCTGGTTGCGTTGACGGCGCATCCCAAGGTCGTCGCGCTCGGCGAGGCGGGGCTCGACTATTTCTACGACAACGGCTCGCCGGAGGCACAGGCGAGGGGCTTTCGCGCCCATATCGCCGCCGCCCGTGCCACCGGCCTGCCGCTGGTGATCCACACCCGCGAAGCCGACGAGGACTGCGCCCGCATCCTGGAGGACGAGGCGGCAAAGGGATCGTTTCGCGCCGTGCTGCATTGTTACACGGGCGGTCGCGAGCTGGCGCTGAAGGCGGTGTCACTCGGGCTCTATGTCGGCTTCACGGGAATCCTGACCTTCAAGAAGTCGGAAGCCTTGCGCGCGCTTGCGGCCGAATTGCCATCCGATCGCATCCTGGTCGAAACGGACTCGCCCTATCTTGCGCCGGGCAAGTTCCGCGGCAAACGCAACGAGCCGGCCTATGTGGTCGAGGTCGCAAAGGTGCTGGCCGAGACGCGTGGCGTGTCGCTCGATGAAGTCTCGCGTCAGACCACCGAGAATTTCTTCCGCCTGTTCTCGAAGGTGAAAGCTTGAAATTGGGAGCTGCATGACGCTGACGCTGACGATCCTGGGCTGCGGCTCCTCCGCCGGTGTACCGCGCCCGGCGCTCGGCTGGGGCGCCTGCGATCCCAACAATCCCCGGAATCGCCGTCGCCGCTGCTCGCTGCTGGTGGAGCGGAGCTCCGAGCACGGCACCACACGCATCGTGATCGACACCTCGCCGGATCTGCGCGAGCAATTGCTCGCGACCAATGTCGACCACATCGACGCGGTGTTCCTGACGCACGAGCACGCCGACCAGACCCACGGCATGGACGATCTGCGTTCGGTCGTGATGCATATGCGCCGCCGTATCCCGACCTACTTCAACCAGTCGACCGCCAAGGACATCATGGCGCGGTTTTCCTATTGCTTCATTTCGCCGGAGGGCAGCGACTACCCGCCGATCCTGACGCGGCATTCGATCGAGGCAGGCGAAAGCCAGATCATCCTGGGGAAGGGCGGTGCGGTGACGATGACGGCCTTCCTGGTCCAGCACGGCGCCATTCCCGCGCTCGGCTATCGCATCGGCGATGCCGCCTACACGCCCGACCTCAACGATATCCCGCGCGAGAGCTGGGGCGCATTGGAGAATCTCGATCTCTGGATCGTCGACGGCCTGCGCTACACCAACCATGTCAGCCATTTCAGCATCAACGACGCGCTGTCCTGGATCGAACGGTTCAAGCCGAAACGTGCCGTCATCACCAACATGACCGCCGACGTCGATTACGAGGTCATCAGGCAGTCGCTCCCCGCCGGCGTGGTGCCGGCCTATGACGGGCTGCGGCTGGAGACGCACTGAACCTGCGGTAGAAATTCCGCCGCACCGCAGGCATAGTCCTTGCTTGCATCGGCCCCATCATGTTGATCTAACGTCTGAAAGACAGGCGTTGGCCAAGGGCGATATTGAGGCAGGATCGGCGGCGAGCGATATGTGATCGCCGGGCCGGCTGAAACGCCTCGTGTGATGATGGGGATGGTGTGGCAGGGGACGACGTAAAGGCTGGGGGACTGGTGCGCCGCGCTCTGGACCTCCTTTATCTTGGAGCAGGCTACGCCGCCGGCGTCTTCCTGGTTGCGATCTTCGCAATCATGATGGTCATGTCGGTCGGGCGCCAGTTTGCGGTCAACATTCCCGCCGGTGACGATTTCGCGTCCTGGTGCATGGCCGCGATGGCGTTCCTCGGCCTTGCCCACACGTTCAAGCGCGGAGAGATGATCCGCGTCGGCCTGCTGCTCGAACGTCTGCACGGGCGGACCAAGCAGATCGCGGAGATCGTGGCGCTCGGTATCGCCACCGCCTTCATTCTCTATTTCACCCGCTATGCCGCGCAGATGACCTACGATTCCTGGCGCTTCAACGATGTGGCGCAGGGTGTGGTCGCGCTTCCGCTCTGGATTCCGCAGCTCGGTTTCGCCGGCGGTCTTGCGATCCTGTCGATCGCACTCGTCGATGAAATGATCAGCGTCGTCAGTGGCAACCGGCCGAGCTACGAGCAGGGTTCGCCGGACGAGACGCCGGAGGAATTCGTCGAACGCATCTCGCAGGGCGGCGGAGGTTGACCATGGCCAATCTCGGCATGATCGAGCTCTCCTTCATCCTGCTCGGCGTCATGATCCTGCTGCTGGGAAGCGGCGTTTGGATCGCGGTTTCGCTAGGGCTCGTCGGCTTCGTGGCGATGGCGCTGACGACCAGCCTGCCGCTCGGCGCCGTGCTCGCCACCACGACCTGGAGCGCAAGCTCGTCGTGGACGCTGGCCGCGCTGCCGCTGTTCATCTGGATGGGGGAGATCCTCTTCCGCACCAAATTGTCGGAAGAGATGTTCCGGGGATTGTCGCCATGGGTCCAGTGGCTGCCCGGGCGCCTGACGCATGTCAACGTGATCGGCTGCGGCATCTTCGCGGCGGTCTCGGGCTCGTCGGCCGCAACCTGCGCAACGATCGGCAAGATCGCGCTGCCCGAACTCGACAAGCGTGGCTACGACAAAGGCTTGAGCCTGGGTTCGCTCGCAGGCTCGGGGACGCTCGGGCTCCTGATCCCGCCCTCGATTCCCATGGTGGTCTACGCCGTCACGGCGAATGTCTCCGTGCTTCAGGTCTTCCTCGGCGGCTTCCTGCCGGGCGTGCTCGTGATGGTGCTTTATTCGGGCTACATCATCATCTGGTCGCTGCTCAATCCCAACAAGGTTCCGCCGCGCGATCCCCCGATGCCGTTCCGGCAGAAGCTGCGCGAGTCGGCGCGGCTTGCGCCCTGTCTGCTGCTGATCCTGGCGGTCTTTCTATCGCTCGTGCTAGGCTTTGCGACAGCGACCGAATGCGCCGCATGGGGAGTTACCGGCTCGCTGCTGCTGGCGTGGTGGAGCCGCACGCTCACGCGCAAGAACTTCCTCGAAAGCATCATGAGCGCGACGCGCCTGACCTGCATGATCATGCTGATCCTGGCAGGCGCGGCCTACACCACGGCGGCGATGGCATATACGGGTATTCCGGCCGCACTCGCTACCTGGGTCCAGGGGCAGCAGCTGACCCCGAGCATGCTCGCGCTTTACTTGAGCATCATGTACATCATCCTCGGCTGCCTGATCGACGGCATCTCGATGATCGTGCTGACCGCCGTCATCGTGCTGCCGATGGTCAGGCAGGCCGGTCTCGACCTGGTCTGGTTCGGCGTCTATCTCATCATCCATGTCGAGATGGCGCAGATCACGCCGCCGGTTGGCTTCAATCTCTTCGTGCTGCAGAACATGAGCGGGCGCGACACCTTCACCGTCGCGCGCGCGGCGTTTCCGTTCTTCGTCCTGCTGCTCGCCTCCGTGTTCATCATCACGGAGTATCCGCAGATCGTGATGTTCCTGCCCAAGCTCGCTTTCCCAGACTGAGCGTATTCAAATTGACAGTGAGGAGAAGTCCGATGATCTCTCGTTTATTCCGCGCATCGCTGATCGCGGGTGTCGTGGCGGCTGCAACGCCCGCCCTGGCCCAAACCAAATGGAATCTGCCGGCCGGGTATCCTGCGGATAACCCGCACTCTGAAAACCTGGTCGCCTTCGCCAAGGACGTCGAAGCCGCGACGTCCGGAAAGCTCCAGATTACGGTGCATCCCGGCGCCTCGCTGTTCAAGGCGCCGGACATCAAGCGCGCCGTGGTGACCGGGCAGGCGCAGATGGGTGAGGTGCTGCTCTCGATCCACGAGAACGAGGACCCGCTGTTCGGCATCGACGTCGTGCCGTTCCTGGCGACCAGCTTCCCGGACGCGATGAAGCTGTATCAGGCCTCCAAGCCTGCGATCGCCAAGAAGCTCGACGCGCAAGGTCTCAAGCTGCTGTTCGTCGTGCCGTGGGCGCCGCAAGGCGTCTATGTCAACAAGCCGCTCGCCACGATCGAGGACATGAAGGGTCTGAAATGGCGAGCCTATAACGTCGGAACCGCGCGCATCGGCGAGCTGGTCGGCGCGCAGTCGGTCACGATCCAGGCGGCCGAACTGCCGCAGGCGCTTGCGACCGGTGTCGTGAATTCCTTCATGTCGTCGGGCGGCACGGGCTACGACGCGAAGGCCTGGGAGTCGCTCAAATATTTCTATGACGTGCAGGCCTGGATTCCCAAGGACTACACGTTCGTCAACAAGGCTGCGTTCGAGGCGCTCGACAAGCCGACCCAGGAGGCCATCTTGAAGGCCGCTGCGACGGCGGAAACCCGCGGCTGGAAGGCCTGGCAGGACAAGAGCACCTGGTACATCGACCAGCTCAAGGCCAAAGGCATGACCGTCGAGCCGCCGAGCCCGGCGCTCAAGGCCGGCTTCCAGAAAATCGGCGAACAGCTCACGGCCGATTGGCTCAAGAAGGCCGGGGCGGACGGCCAGGCGATCGTCGACGCCTACAAGAAGATGTAAAGACGGGCCGCCTTTCGCCCGGCTCCTTCCGGAGCCGGCGGAAGTTGGTCCTTCGATTTCGAGGCGGGGTCACCAGGCGTAACGCAGCGTGGCCCTGCCGGTGTAGGAGCGCACCAGCTCCGACACTTCGCTGTCAAAATTGGCCGTGGCGGACCAGCCGTTGAGGTCGCGCAACTCGATCGCAACGCCTGCCAGCGCCGCGTTCGGCGCCAAGGCCGCACTGCTGGCGACAAATCCCTGGCCCGGCAAGGCCTGGAACGCCGCCGGAACAGATTGCCCCGCACTGAAATCATGCGCCCAGGCGAGCCGTCCGCGCAGGTTCAGCACGCTGCCGAACAATGCAAGCGACGTGCTCGTGCGAAGGCCGAGCTCGGTGCGGCTGTCGGTGAAGCCAGTGCTACTGCTACCGGGCGCTGCCGCGAACCTGTCGGCTCCCGAGGCGGCCGGCTGTGCCGCAGTGGAGGGCAGGTGGAAGCTGGTGATCTGCGCGGCCGCATAGGGCGTGATGCCAAGCCAGCGCACGGCGACACGATAACCACCTTCGAGGCGGCCGGAATAGGCGTTGGCGTTGATCGCCGCGTTGAGCGGGTCCGTGCCGGCCGGCGTAACCTGATAGTCGCCGGTGATGGCCTGCCAGCCATAGGCGAGCGCGGTGGTGACATAGGCCGATCCGACCGCGTGCCTGACGAAGCCGCCAGCCTGAAACAGGTCGGAGCGGCCGCTCGAGAAGCTATTGGCAAAGCCGGTGCCGCCGCCGGCGAGGGCAAAGCCCATGCGCGTCTGCGGCGAGAGTGCATAGTCCGCCCCGGCCACCGTGCCAAAACTCCGGCTGGCCGATCCGCTGCCGCCGGTCGACACCTGCGAGCCGCCGAAGCCGGCTGCCCAGACGCGCCATTGCGGTGCCGCAAGCGAGGGTTTTCCGTAGATCGCTCCATAGGCCTCGCGTCCGATCCCGCCATGCGTCGGCTCGTTGCCGATGTCGGCGTAGGCCGCGAGTTCTGCATCGACGCCGGCGGGTCCGACGCCGCGCCCATCGATGGCGGGATCGAGCAGGGTCTGCGTGAATTGCGTCATCGCCAGAAATGTCGCCTGGGCCGTCTCCGGTTGCGCGGTCCGGTCCGCCCCGCCGCCAAAGGCCTGCTGCGGACCGAAGCGCGCTGCGCCGGCGAAGCCAGGCGGCTCGCCATTCCAGCCAAAGGCCGCCTGCATGCCGCCACCGCCGCCATTGCCGAACGCTGCGCCCGGGAGGGCCGCCGGCGGGCCGCCATAGGGGCCCGCGAGACTGTTGAAGCCCTGGGCAGTCTGACCTCCAGGTCCAAACCCCTGCGCGCCGGCAAACGCACCGAACTCGCGCGCCGTCTGTGCTGCGGCAGCCTCCGGCAACAGCAGGCCGGCCGCCAATAGCAGCAGCGCCAGACGCACACGCACGTCCGTGCTCACGACACCAACCGCATGAAGCGCCCCAACCGCACCGGTCGCCAGCCGCGCAGCCCGCGCGGCGAATCATCTGGAATCAGCGATTCCGGTGAAGTGGAATCGTAAATGCGTCTCTAACGTTTTCCAATCTTTTCCTGCCGTGTCCCGATATCGCCGTAGGCCCGTAAACGATTTCGGGCGACGCACCTTTGCCGCGGACATGCAGCTTGTGTTTCTGATTGTGTCTGAGCTCGGACTGAGCTCAGGCCGTGATCGCCTTCGCCGACCCGACCTCGCTGCGCAACAGGAATTTCTGGATCTTGCCGGTCGAGGTCTTCGGAATCGGTCCGAACACGACGGCCTTCGGCGTCTTGAAGCCCGACATGTGGCTGCGGCAGAAGGCGATGATGTCGGCTTCGCTGGCGCTGACGCCGTCCTTCAGCTCGACGAAGGCGCAAGGCACTTCGCCCCATTTCGGATCGGGTTTTGCGACCACGGCGGCGAACAGCACGGCCGGGTGCTTGTAGAGAATATCCTCGACCTCGACCGAGGAGATGTTCTCGCCGCCGGAGATGATGATGTCCTTGGAGCGGTCCTTGATGATGACATAGCCGTGCTCGTCGAGCACGCCGAGATCGCCGGTATGAAACCAGCCGCCTTCGAAGGCTTCCCGCGTAGCCTTGTCGTTCTTCAGATAGCCCTTCATCACGATGTTGCCGCGGAACATGACCTCGCCGATGGTCTCGCCGTCGCGCGGCACCTCCTGCATGGTCTGCGGATTGATGACGGTGACGCGCTCCTCGAGCGGGTAGGGCACGCCCTGCCGGCGCTTCATGCGCGCGCGCTCGGCCGCCGGAAGCTCGTCCCAGCCAGGCTGCTCGGCGCAAACGGAGGCGGGGCCGTAGACCTCGGTCAGGCCGTAGACATGGGTCAGCTTGATGCCGATGCTTTCGGCGCCTTCCAGCACCGCCACCGGCGGCGCGGCGCCGGCGATCAGGCCGACGACGCGGCGCGCGGCATTGCCCTTCGGCGCATCGGGCGCGTTGATCAGCGTGTTGTAGACGATCGGCGCGCCGCACATGTGGGTGACGCCGTGCGCCTTGATCAGCTCGAAGATCCTGGTCGGCTCGACCTTGCGCAGGCAGACATTGATGCCGGCGGCGGCCGCGATGGTCCAGGGAAAGCACCAGCCGTTGCAGTGGAACATCGGCAGCGTCCAGAGATAGACCGGATGCTGGCCGAGATTGCCGGCGAGGATGTTGCTGACGGCGTTGAGGTAGGCGCCGCGATGATGGGTGACGACGCCCTTGGGATTGCCCGTCGTGCCCGAGGTGTAGCTCAGCGCGATCGCGTCCCATTCGTCCTTCGGCGGGATCGCCGCGAAGCTCGGGTCGCCTTGAGCGACGGCCGCTTCATATTCGATCTCGCCGATACGGCTGCCGCCCTTGAACGAGGCGTCGTCGACATCGACCACGAACGGCTTCGGGCCCGTCATCTGCGCCAGCGCATCGGTAATGACGCCGGAGAATTCCGGATCGACCAGGATGATCTTCGCGCCGCCATGGTCGAGCTGGAACGCGATCGAGGGCGCGTCGAGGCGGATGTTCAGCGCGTTGAGCACGGCGCCCGCCATCGGCACGGCGAAGTGCGCCTCGTTCATCGCCGGGATGTTCGGCAGCATCGCCGCGACCGTGTCGCCGACGCCGATGCCCTTGCCGGCGAGCCAGGACGCAAAGCGCCTGCAGCGCTCATAGGTCTGCGCCCAGGTGAAGCTGCGGCCCTCGTAGACCGTGCTGACGTGATCGGGATAGACGGCTGCGCTGCGCGCGAGGAAGCTCAGCGGGCTCAGCGGAACGTAATTGGCGGGGGTCTTGTCGAGGCCGATATCGTACTGGTTCTGCCGCTCACTCATCGACACCCTCCGTCAAAACGCCTCAAAGGAATCCAATCGAGATCCAGGGGAAGATCGCGACGACGATCAATCCCACCAGCAGCGCCAGCAGATAGCCCCAGATCGGCCGGATGCCCTCGGCCGGATCGACGCGCCCGATGGCGCACGCGGCATAATAGCCGACGCCGAAGGGCGGGGCGAATAGTCCGATGCCCATGGCGAGGATGATCACCATGGCATAGTGCACCTCGTGCACGCCGACGGCCCGCGCGATCGGAAACAACAGCGGCCCGAACAGCACGATTGCCGGAATGCCTTCCAGCACGCTGCCGAGAATGGTGAAGGCCAGGATGGACACGGCGATGAAGGTTGCAGCTCCCCCGGGCAGTCCGGTCATGGCCGCGGCCAGCGAGCGTGAGAAGCCGGATTGCGTCAGGCCCCAGGCCATGCCGGTCGCGGTGCCGATGATCAAGAGGATGGCGCCCGACAGCGCCGCGGTCTCGACCAGCATCGGAAACAGCCGCCGCCAGTCGAAGCGGCGGTAGACCAGGAGGCCGACCAGGGCACCATAGACGATGCCGATGGTGGAGACTTCAGTGGCGGTCGCGATGCCCTCGACCACGGCATAGCGGATCACGAAAGGCAGTGCGAGCGCGGGCAGGGCGACGATGAAGGTCTTGCCGATCTCGCTGCCGGTGGCGCGGCGAACATGGCTCATGTCCTCGTGGCGGTAGCGCCACCACACCAGCATGCAGAGCGTGATCGCGAGCACGACGCCGGGTAGTAAGCCGCCGGTGAAGAGGGCGGCGATCGACACGCCGGTGACCGAGCCGATCGTGATCAGCACGAGGCTCGGCGGAATGGTCTCGGTCTGGGCGCCCGTCGCCGCCAGAAGCGCGACGAGATCGCCGGGCTTGGCGCCACGCTGCTTCATCTCCGGAAACAGCACCGGCGCGACGGCCGCCATGTCGGCGGCCTTGGCGCCGGAAATGCCGGAAACCAGATACATGGCGCCGACCAGCACGTAATGCAGGCCGCCGCGGACATGGCCGAGCAGGCTCGCCAGGAACGCCACCATGGCCCGCGCCATGCCGGTCATTTCAATCAAAAGCCCCAAAAATACGAACAGCGGCACCGAGAGCAGGATGAGATGGCTCATGCCCTCGTCCATCCGCCCGACCAGCACCATCACGGGCGTCCGCGTGGTCAGCGCGAGATAGCCGAAGATCGCAAGGCCAAAGCCGAACGCAATGGGAACGCCGGCAAAGACACAGAAGCCGGCGACGCCGACGAAGAAGATGACGAGGTTGAGGTTGCCGAGCGGCCGCAGCGAGGGCTCCGCCAGCCAGAACAGGCCGATGATGACGGCGACGCTGACGACAGCGGCTCCGACCATCCGCCAATCGGCCGCGCGCACTAGCCGCAGCAAGGCGAAGGCCGCCATCAGGCCGATGCCGGCCGGCAGCGCGGCGGCGCGCCACATGTTGGAGATCTGCAGCGCCGGCGTCGTGATGTAGCTTTCCTCATAGGCGTAGTCGCAGGCCGGCCAGACGATCAGGACCAGAAACGCCAGGGCCGCAGAGGTCGCGACCAGATCGAGATAGGCCCGCATGGCCGGCCGCGCGCTGGCGACGACCGCGGTCATGCGCATGTGCTCGGAGCGGCGGAATGCGACCGCTGCGCCCAGCATGGCAAGCCACAGGAACAGGATCGAGGCGAGCTCGTCCGACCAGATCAGCGGCCGGTGCAGGCCGTAGCGCGCGACCACGCCGGCAAACAGGATCACGATCTCGGCGACGACCAGGATCGCCGCCGGGATTTCGACGAAGAGACCGAGCACGCGCTCGAGCGGAGCCAGCAACGAAGGTCGGCGAGGGGACTGAACAGTCACCTCGCCCGCCACTTCGATCACCTCGATCTCGACATGAGCCATGATGGCCCCGACGCGTTACGACAGCTTGCCGACGGCCTTTTCCAGGAGGTCCCAGGCCTGATCGCCATACTTGCCCTTCCACTCGGCATAGAAGCCGGCGGTGCGGAGCTTGTCGCGGAACGGCGCCACGGCGGGCTGGTTGAAGGTCAGACCCTTGGTCGCCAGCTCCTGCTGCAGATTGGCATTGAGCTTGGCGGTATCCTCACGCTCCTTGATCGCCGCGGCATTGATGTTCTTGGCGACGATGGTTCGCACGTCCTGCGGCAGCTTTTCCCAAGCCCTGCGGTTGGCCAGGAACCAGAAGCCGTCCCACATGTGGTTGGTCAGCGAGCAGTATTTCTGCACCTCGTACAGCTTTGCGGTCGAGATGATCGCCAGCGGGTTCTCCTGACCCTCGACGATCTTGGTCTGCAGCGCCGAATACACTTCGCTGAAATTGATCGAGGCGGGCGCCGCGTCGAACGCCTTGAACATCGAGGTCCACAGCGGCGACACCGGCACGCGGATCTTGAAGCCCTTGAGGTCGTCGGGACCGGTGATCGGCTTGCTCGACGACGTGGTCTGGCGGAAGCCGTTGTCCCAGATCTTGTCCATGACCTCGAGGCCGGCCTTCTTGATCTCGCCGCGGACATGGGCGCCGAGATCGCCGTCCATGGCCTTCCAGACCGTGTCGTAGTCCGGGAACGCAAAGCCGATGCCGTTGATGGACGCCGCCGGCACCAGGGTCGACAGGATCAGGCCGGACAGCGTGAAGAACTCGACGCCGCCGGAGCGGATCTGGCTCAGCATGTCGGTGTCGGAGCCGAGCTGGTTGTTCGGGAAGATCTGGAGGTCGAACTTGCCGTTCGTCTCGGTCTTGATCGCGGCTGCCATCTCCTTGGCGCGGACGTTCAGCGGATGGGTGTCGGGCAGGTTATTGGCGTATTTGTAGGTGAACTCGGCGCTCTGGGCGCGGGCCACATGGGGCGCACTGAGGCCGCCCAGGACCGCGGTCGCGGCGGAGGCCTTGAGAAGCGTGCGTCGGGAAAAGCGCGTCGAAAAGACCATGGGTCTGCTTCCTCGGAAGGTTTGTTGTTGTTCTGAGATGCAAACCTATACGGACGTCAGGTCAGAAGGTCATCTGCGATCTCGCGGAAGTCTCGCTTATTGCAGCCGGACAAGGTGACGGCAATATCGGCTTTCGGAGACATCGGCCGGATGCAAAATTTGAAAAACAACCCCATGCACAGTAGCCGTCAAGCATCGGGGCGAGGCTCAGGGCCTGGGTCGAAAATCCGGTGTGAGCGAAGGCGCTATGGCAGGATTTTCGTCTAAATAATTGATCTGATTGTATATAAATATATTCCATAATATACCTTATGCGAATTACGAATTAGGCCGTGGCTCCACGCGGCCAGCCGACCCCGTCTCGTTCGAGCCGCGCTAGGATCGCCATCCCCTAGCGCGTCTGCTTCGCTAGTCCTGGGATCCTGCGGCTGATCTGGGCGAGTCGTTGTGGGACTTCCGGCACGGCGGCCGCGAGCGTCACTCCGCCGCCAATGATCGCAGCCAGGCCAGTCTCGCGATCGCGCGCTCGGCAAGCTGCTGCAGGCTTTCGAGATGGGCCGCGTCGCTCGATCGCTCGGCGCCGTCGAGGTAGCCGTCGACGAGCGCTTCGGCGATCTCCAGCGGGCCTTTGCGTTCCATGGACGCCGGAAAGCTTCCGAGCCCTGCGGCCGCCTCGGCCATCTCGACCGACTGTTGGCGAATGCCCTGGATCCGGACTGCGGCCGGACCGCTCAGGCGTTGCTCCATATCGTCGAGCTGCGCGGCCAGGCGAAGCTCTAGGCGCCGCGCATCAATTTGCCGCAGCGGCTCTGACGATGCCTCGGCGCTGCCCCGGTCGTGCTCGTGATGATAGGCGCGGCGCCTCTCCTTCCGCAACGTGGCGACATGGCGGAGCTCTTCCCTGGCCATCGCCTCGGACGTCTTCTTGATGTCGGGGTCCTTCGAATAGGCGGCGAGGTAGGACCAGAACGCGAAGGCGCGCTCCTCGTTACGGACTGCCGTGGCGAGCGCGCGGTACGGCGTCATCAGCCGCGACGTCTTGAGCTCGGCGGCGGCGTCCGGAGGAAGCGTCTCCAGTGCCTCCCAGCGCACCAAGGCGGGATCTGGACGTTTGCCGCGGCGCGATTGCGACCACTCCGTGACACTGTCGACGTGCTCGCGCTCGGCAGCGGCCAGTCGCGTGAACACCTCCGCCAGCTCATCCTTGCCCTGCCCGCGCATGTCTTCGGCAAGAGAATCGTACTTGTTGGCCGCTTCCTGCTCCATTGCATGCGCTAGCGCAAAGAGCTCGTCGAGCGACTCCAATACACCCGCGGGCTCAGCACTGAGCAATGACGTGCGTAGGAATGGCATACCAAGGACTCCACATGCAGAGTTTCGATCCGGTTCGGCGCGAACACAAATCTCATCAACGGGGTTGACAGATTCAGGCGTACGCGATGAGCTTTGCACGTCAGCGGCGACAAATCATCGACGAAGATATCAAAGCACGCGCGGCCCGGTTGGTCGCGCAGATCGCATTTGAATCGACATGTTGAAGCGACCGGATGACGATACCGCCTTCGCAAGGCGTGCAGCGCTCGCGCTCGCCAGCCTTTTGCTGTTGTGCCTGACATATATTTCACCCGCCTGCGCCGCCGGTGATTTGTCGACATATCTGCCGAAGATCACGCCCGCGGATTTCTTTCCGGGAGCGGATCGCTTTGGACCGTCACAAGGCGATCCGCCCGTCGTACCCGTATACCGCGGCGATCAGCTTCAGGGCTTTGTCTTCCTCAATTCCGACTTCGCCAATTCGGTCGGCTACTCCGGCAAACCCATTCACCTGCTCGCCGGGATCGATCCGAAGGGCGTGATCACCGGCATCAGGCTCGTCGACCACAAGGAGCCGATCGTGCTGGTCGGCATTCCGGAAGCGCGCATCGTCGCGGCTGTGAACGGCCTCATCGGGAAGGACATGAAGCCTGTCGCATCTGGCGCGGAGAAGCCGCCGCAGGTCGACATCGTGAGCGGGGCAACCGTCACCGTGCTGGTGATGGGCGACAGCATCGTTCGCGCGGCGTCCAAGCTGATCCGAAGCGGTCGCGTTGGCGGCGGCGGCGGAGCTGCGGCTTCGGCAGCCCTGCCCCCTGTCATCAAGACGCTCGATCTCGACAACAGTGACGTCCGCGACTGGGAGACTCTGGTCGGCGACGGTTCGATCCGCCGGCTTCATCTCGGCATCGGCGACATCAACGATGCCTTTGCAAAGTCCGGCAACGCAGCGGCAAGCCAATACCCCGAACCGGGCGAGCCCGACGAGACCTTCATCGATCTCTACGCCGCGCTCGTCAGCGCGCCGACGATCGGCCGCAGCCTGCTCGGCGAGGACGGCTATCGACGGCTGAAGGACGGGTTGAAGCCCGGGCAGCAGGCGATCATCGTCGCCGGCAACGGCCCCTACTCCTTCAAAGGATCGGCTTACGTCCGCGGCGGCATCTTCGATCGCATCGAGATCCTGCAGGAAGGCAACAGCACCCGCTTCCGTGACCGTAACCACACCCGCCTCGGCGCGCTGGAGGCGGCCGGCGCACCGGAGTTCAGGGAAGTCGGCCTGTTCGTCACGCCTCCCGAATTCACTCTGGACCCGACCCAGCCCTGGCAGATCCAGCTGCTGGTGCAGCGGAGCCTCGGCGGCCGCGACAAGGCGTTCCTGACCTTCGACCTCAACTACACCCTCCCCGACAGCTACATACGCCGTGAGCAGCGGGCCGTGACGGCGCCGGCGAGCGCGGCGCCTCCGCCCTCGCAGGTGAAGGCTGCGGCCGCACCGGCTGCGCCGGCCGAGGAGGCCGACGAGCCGCTCTGGATGCGGATCTGGCGGTCGAGCACCGTCTCGATCGGCATCACCGCGTTCATGCTGGCCGCCCTCACCGGCATCTTCTTCTTTCAGAACCTGCTCGTGCGCCGGCCCGTGCTCTACAACTGGGTCCGACGTGGCTATCTCGCCTTCGTTCTGGTCTGGCTCGGCTGGTACGCCAACGCGCAGCTCTCCGTCGTCAACGTCGTCACCTTCACCAATGCGCTGGTGACGGGATTCCACTGGGAGTTCTTCCTCGCCGCGCCCTTGATCTTCATTCTGTGGGCCGCGACGGCCGGCGGGCTTCTGTTCTGGGGCCGCGGCCCGTTCTGCGGCTGGCTGTGTCCCTTCGGCGCACTTCAGGAGCTCACCAACACGGCGGCGAAATGGCTGAAGGTGCCGCAGATCACGGTGCCGTGGGGGCTGCACGAACGGCTGTGGCCGATCAAATACATCATCTTCCTCGGGCTGTTCGGCCTGTCGCTCTACTCCGTCGACATGGCCGAGCGGTTCGCCGAGGTCGAACCGTTCAAGACCGCGATCATCCTGAAGTTTTCGCGGAGCTGGCCGTTCGTCGCCTATGCCGTCGCCCTGCTCGTCATCGGCCTTTTCATCGAACGCTTCTTCTGCCGCTACCTCTGCCCGCTCGGTGCCGCACTCGCGATCCCGGGCCGCATCCGGACCTTCGAATGGTTGCGACGCTGGCAGGAATGCGGCTCGCCCTGCCAACGCTGCGCCAAGGAATGCCCGGTGCAGTCGATCCATCCCGAGGGTCACATCAACGTCAATGAGTGCATCTACTGCATGCATTGTCAGGAACTCTATTACGACGATCACCGCTGCCCGCACATGATCCAGGTGCGGCTGAAGCGCGAGAAGTTCGCGGCCATGTCCTCGCCGTCGATGCGTTCGAGCGGCAAGGGTCCCGCGACCGTCATCACCGCCGGCGGCAAGCCTGTCGCGGCGTCAACCGTCGCAACTCCACCACCAAACTGAACCGGAAGCCGAGGAGGCAATCATGAGCGAGAACGAGCAGGCAAAGGGCGTCAGCCGACGAACCGTGCTGGGAACGACGGCAGCCGCGGCGGGCGTGGGCCTGGCCGGCGGAGTGGCGCTGAAGGACGGCGGCTTCGTCTCGTCGGCCGACGCGCAGACCAAGAATGCCGCGCCGAAAGCACCGGCGGCCCGGCCAGCCGTGCAGAAGACCGAGGTCGCCCCCGGGGAGCTCGACGAATACTACGTGTTCTTCTCGAGTGGTCAGTCCGGCGAGATGCGGATCATCGGTCTCCCCTCGATGCGCGAATTGATGCGTGTTCCGGTGTTCAACCGTTGCAGTGCGACCGGTTGGGGCCAGACCAATGAAAGCATCAAGGTCTTGACCGAAGGGCTGCAGCCCGCGACCCGCGAATTCCTGAAGAAGCGTGGCCTCACCACCTACATGAACGGCGACCTTCACCACCCGCACATTTCGTTCACGGACGGCACCTATGACGGCCGTTATGCCTTCATGAACGACAAGGCCAACAGCCGCGTGGCGCGGGTGCGGCTCGACATCATGAAGTGCGACAAGATCATCGAGCTGCCGAACCAGCACACGGTCCACGGCCTGCGGGTGCAGAAATATCCGCGCACGGGCTATGTGTTTGCCAATGGCGAGGACGGCGTGCCGCTGCCCAACGACGGCAAGGTGCTCGACGATCCCAAGCAGTATCGCTCCATCTTCAGCGCGATCGACGGCGACACCATGAAGGTGGCCTGGCAGATCATCGTCAGCGGCAACCTGGACAACGTCGACGCCGACTACCAAGGCAAATATGCTTTCTCGACCTGCTACAACGGCGAGGAAGGCGTCACCCTGGCCGAGATGACGGCGAGCGAACAGGACTGGGTCGTCATCTTCAACATCAAGCGGATCGAAGAGGCCGTGAAGAAGGGCGACTTCAAGGAAATGAACGGCGTGCCCGTGATCGACGGCCGCAAGGGCTCGGCCTACACCCGCTACGTTCCGGTCTCGAACAATCCGCACGGCATGAACACCGCGCCCGACGGCATCCACATCGTGGCGGCCGGAAAGCTCTCGCCGACCGTGACCGTGATGGACGTCCGCAAGTTCGACGACCTGTTCGACGACAAGATCAAGCCGCGCGACGTCGTCGTCGCGGAGCCCGAGCTCGGACTTGGACCGTTGCATACGGCCTATGACGGCAAGGGCAACGCCTACACCACGCTGTTCCTCGACAGCCAGGTCTGCAAGTGGAACATCGACCTCGCCAAGCGGGCCTTCAAGGGTGAGAAGGTCAATCCCATCCTTCAGAAGCTCGACGTGCACTATCAGCCGGGTCACAACCATTCCTCGATGGGCCAGACCAAGGAGGCCGATGGAAAGTGGCTCATCTCGCTGAACAAGTTCTCGAAGGACCGCTTCCTGAACGTCGGGCCGCTCAAGCCCGAGAACGACCAGCTGATCGACATTTCGGGCGATCAGATGAAGCTGGTGCATGACGGCCCGAGCTTCGCCGAGCCGCATGACGCGACCATCGTCCACCGCTCCAAGATCAACCCGATCTCGATCTACGATCGCGCGGATCCGATGTTTGCCGATGCGGTCAAGCAGGCCAAGGCGGACGGCATCAACCTGGAAGCGGATTCGAAGATCATTCGCGACGGCAACAAGGTGCGCGTCTACATGACGTCAACCGCCCCCGCCTATGGCCTCGACCAGTTCCAGGTCAAGCAGGGTGACGAAGTCACCGTGTTCGTCACCAACATCGACGCCGTGGAAGACCTGACGCACGGCTTCTGCATCGTGAACTACGGCATCCAGATGGAAATCGGGCCGATGGCGACGGCGTCCGTGACCTTCACGGCCGACAAGGCGGGTGTCTATTGGTACTATTGCTCCTGGTTCTGCCACGCCATGCACATGGAGATGAAGGGCCGGATGTTCGTCGAGCCGAAATCGGTCTGATCGGAGCGACCTCGTGGGTCTTCTCTTACGCATGTTTCCGGCGGCGCTGGTCGCCGCCGGATTGTCCAGCTTCGCCACAGCGGAGACGTTGACGGCCGTGCCCGGGCAGCCGCTGCAAGCGGTGCTGGATGGCGCGCGCGCCGGCGACGTCGTTATGCTTGCGCCCGGCGCATATCACGGTTCGATCCGGATTGACCGCTCCCTGCAACTGGTCGGGAGCCGCGATGCGGTGCTCGACGGCGACGGCTCCGGCAACGTCATCACGGTCACCGCGCCCGACGTCACCATTCGCGGTCTGACGATCCGGGCCTCGGGCCGGGATCTTCAGGCGATGAATTCCGGAATCTTCCTGCAGAAGTCGGCCGAACGCGCGACGGTCGAGGGCGTCAGGCTGGTGGGCAACCTGTTCGGCATCTACGTGCACGGCGCCAGAGGCTCCCGGGTCGTCCGTAACGAGATCGAGGGACTGCGCGGCGGACGCATGAGCGAGGCCGGCAACGGCGTCTCGCTGTGGAATGCGCCCGACGTCACCATTGCGAACAACGTCGTCCGCTACGGGCGGGACGGCATCTTCTCGATCTCCAGCAGCAAGGACCGCTTCGTTGACAATCGCTTCAAGCAGGTTCGATTTGCCGTCCATTACATGTACACCAACGACAGCGAGATCAGCGGCAACGTTTCGATCGGCAACCATGTCGGTTACGCCATCATGTATTCGAACCGCCTCGTGATCCGCGGCAACTCCTCCGATCACGACCGCGACTACGGGATGCTGTTCAACTACGCGAACTATGCCCAGATCGAGGACAACAGGGTGATCGGCGGCCCGCTGAACGCGACGATGCAGAGCACGCAAGACGGTCCTGACGACGAGCGTGGCATGCTCCCGCAGGCGAAACGGGAGAGCTCGCTCAAGAGCGGCCCGGAGAAATGCGTTTTCATCTACAACACCAATCACAACAAGTTCCGCAACAACTGGTTCGAGCGCTGCGCCATCGGCGTGCACTTCACGGCCGGCTCCGAAGGCAACGAAATCACCGGCAACGCCTTCGTCAACAACGCCAACCAGGTGAAATATGTCGGCACCCGCCACCTCGACTGGTCGACCGGCGGGCGCGGCAATTACTGGAGCGATAATCCGGCGTTCGACCTGAACGGCGACGGCATCGCCGATACGGCATACCGGCCGAACGACCTCATCGACCGCGTGCTGTGGACGGCACCCGCCGCGAAGGTCCTGATCAACAGCCCGGCCGTCCAGGTGATCCGCTGGGCGCAGGCGCAGTTTCCGGCGCTGCTGCCCGGCGGCGTGGTCGACAGCCATCCGCTGGTGTCGCCGCCGCGCAGCCCTGCACCGAAGGAAACGCGATGACCAGCACGGTACGCGTCAGCGACGTCACCAAGGCCTATGGCCGCGTCGAGGCCGTGCGCGGCGCCTCGTTCGCGCTCGGCCTGGGCGAGCTCGTTGCCTTGATCGGCCACAACGGCGCCGGCAAGACCACGCTGATGAAGCTCATGCTCGGCTTGATCCGGCCGACTAGCGGCGCGATCGAGGTTCTCGGAGACAATCCCGCCGCCGGCGAGTTCGCGGGCCGGCGCCAGCTCGGCTACCTCCCCGAAAACGTCTCCTTCGACCCTGCCCTGACCGGCCGCGAGACCCAGGCCTTCTACGCCCGACTGAAGCGTGAGCCGGTGGCCAAGGCCCTCGATCTGCTCGACGCCGTCGGGCTCGGAGCCGCCAGCCGCCGCCGGGTCAGCACCTATTCCAAGGGCATGCGTCAGCGGCTCGGCCTCGCGCAGGCACTGCTCGGCGCGCCGCGCGTGCTGCTGCTGGACGAGCCGACCACCGGTCTCGATCCGGAGCTGCGGCAGACCTTCTACGACATCATCGCGCGGCTCGCTGCAGGCGGGGCGACCGTGCTGCTGTCGTCGCACGCGCTGACCGAGCTCGAGGAGCGCGCCGGCCGGGTCATCATCATGAACCGCGGCATCAAGGTCGCGGACGGGTCGATCGATGAGCTGCGTCGTCTCGCCCGGCTGCCCACCCGCATCCGTCTCAAGGTGGCAGGCCTTGCGCCCAGCGAACTGCCGGGCTGGGCTCCCCAGGACACCACTTGCCGCCGCCTCAACGGCCACATCGTCGAGATCGATGCCGCGCCGGAGCGGAAGATCGAGCTGCTGCATCGCGCGACCGCCGCCGGCAATGCCGTCGAGGATGTCGACGTGGTCCCGCCCACACTCGACGAGCTCTATGCTCACTTTCTCCGGCAATCGGAGCAGGCGCCATGAACGTCCTGATCATCGCCGCCAAGGAAATCCATCAGGCCATCCGCAATCGCTGGGTGCTGGCCGCAACGCTGCTGCTCGCCGGGCTGGCGCTGTCGCTGACTTTTCTCGGCAGCGCGCCGACCGGGAACGTCGGCGCACGCGCCCTGGACGTGGTCATCGTCAGTCTGTCGAGCCTGACGATCTTCCTCGTGCCGCTCATCGCGCTTCTGATCTCCCACGACGCCATCGTCGGTGAGATGGAACGGGGAACGATGCTGCTGCTGCTGAGCTATCCGGTCGCGCGATGGCAGGTGCTGCTCGGCAAGTTCCTGGGCCACCTCGCCGTTCTCGCCTTTGCGACCTGCCTCGGCTACGGCGCGGCGGTCGGCGCGCTGGCGGCGACCGGCAGCCAGATCGACAACGATAGTCTCCTGGCCTTCGGAGCGATGGTGGGCTCCTCGGTGCTGCTCGGCGCCGCGTTCGTCGCAATCGGCTATCTTGTCAGCGCGCTCGTGCGCGACCGCGGCACGGCCGCCGGCATCTGTATCGGATTGTGGCTGCTGCTGGTGCTGATCTACGACATGGCGCTGCTGGGCGTGCTTGCGCTCGATCAGGGACGCAGCATCTCGGCCGCCGTGCTCAACGCCTTGCTGCTGGCGAACCCGACCGACGCCTATCGGCTGATCAATTTAACCGGCTTTGCCAATGTCAGCACCTTCGCCGGCATGGCCGGCCTTGCCCAAACCACGTCCCTGACGATCCCGGTCCTGCTGACCGCCCTGCTCGGCTGGACGCTGTTGCCGCTCACCCTGGCCGCGCTCGCCTTCTCGCGGAGGGAGCTATGAGACGCCGAACGCTCCTGCTCGCCCTGCTCGTGCCGCTCACGCTCGCGGGCTGTAACGAGAAGCAGGCCGCGAAGATCCCGCCGCCGCATCGGATGAGTGCCGAAGATATCGGTCACTACTGCGGCATGAACGTGCTCGAGCATCCGGGACCGAAGGGCCATATCTTCGCCGCGAGCCTGATGGAGCCCGTGTGGTTCTCGTCGGTGCGCGACACCATCGCCTTCACCATGTTGCCGGACGAGCCCAAGGACATCCAGGCGATCTACGTCTCCGACATGGGCAAGGCGCCCGACTGGGACAAGCCCGGCGCCGACAACTGGATCGAGGCACGCAAGGCGCTGTTCGTGATCGAGAGCCGGGTCAAGAGCGGCATGGGCGGCGACGAAGCCGTGCCGTTCTCGGAGCGGGCGGCGGCGGAGAAGTTCACGGCTGAAAACGGCGGCAGGATCGTCGGCTTCAACGAGGTGTCCCGGGACTACGTCCTGACGTCGGCGAACGCCACCGGCGCCGCGGCGGCCGACGAGACGACAGAAGGCCCGCCGGGCGAACGACCGAGGAGAACGCAATGACGCGCCCCCTGACGCGCCGACGTTTCATCCGGATCAGCGCGGCGGCAGCGGGCCTTGGCGCGCTGTCCCCAAATCATCCTGTTCGGGCGGAGGTCGCCCCGGCGACCTGGCGCGGCACGATGCTGGGCGCCGTCGCGACGTTGGAGATCCACGACGAGGACCGCAGCCGGGCGGAGCGACTGATCTCGCTGGCCTGCGCCGAGGCGCGGCGGCTCGAGCGCCTGTTCAGTCTTTACCTCGACGAGTCCGCCCTGGTCGCGCTGAACCGGACCGGCGTCCTGCTCGATCCCGCCGTCGAAATGGTCGATCTGTTGTCGGCCGCGCAGCACTATTCCACGCTGACGGGCGGACTGTTCGACGTTACCGTGCAGCCGCTCTGGGAGCTCTATGCCGGCCATTTCGCGCGCGCCGACGCCGATCCGACCGGCCCTGTGGTTGCCGAGATCGAGGCCGCACTCGCGCGCGTCGGCAGCAGCCGGCTGTCGGTCAGCCGCGACCGGATCGTGATGCCCAAGGGCATGGCGGTCACCCTGAACGGGATCGCGCAAGGCTATGTCACGGACAAGGTGGTCGATCTGCTGCGGGCAAACGGCATTTCTCACAGCCTGGTCGACATGGGCGAGGCCCGTGCGATCGGCTCGCGTCCGGACGGACGTCCCTGGGATGTCGGCGTCGCCGATCCGGACCTGGCGGGGCAGACGAAGACGGTGCTGCCGATCATCGACCGCGCCGTGTCCACCTCGGGCGGCTACGGCTGCCAGTTCGATCCCGGCGCGCGCTTCAACCACCTGTTCGATCCGCGATCAGGTGGCTGCGCGCACCGCTATCGCAGCGTGACGACCGTGTCCCGCAGCGCGACTGCGGCGGATGCCTTGTCGACGGCGTTCAGCCTGATGCCAGAAGACCGGATCCGATCGTTGCTGCCGCGCGTGGACATCGACCGCGTGCACCTGATCGACGCGGCGGGCAAGTCGGTCGAATTGTCGGCGTAGCCGCGAAGGGAAGTGCCGGGCGCGCGCTAGTGCGATAGCAGCAGTTCGAGCTGGCTCTGCGCCTTCTTTACGGCCGCTGCGTACCAGCTCTGGCTCGGTGCTTCCTTGGCGAAGCACTTTGTGTAGGCGTCCATCGCCTGGTCCTCTTTGGCCATGGCGTCCTCTGGCACTTTCTTCGCCATCATCTGCTTCCAGACCTTTTCGCAGGCCGGAATCTCTGCCGTCTTCACGGCGTCGGTGTCGGCGAGGAAGAAGACCTTGTCGCCCTGGATCGCGACGACGTCGATTTCCTGCGGTGCTCCCTTCAGGTTGCCATTGCCGCGCACGCCCAGCACTGCGGCGACAGTGCTCGCGGATGCGGGCTTGGCAATCGGCAGCTCCGCGTATTTGGCGAAGGCGGAGTCCTGGATCGCCTGGTAATAAAAGCGGTCGGATTTGAAGGCCGCGCCGATCTCTTGCGGCATGCCGTCCTCGCGATGCTCGCGCAGCCAGTGCTTGAGCAGCCCGGTGGTGGTCACCACGGCCTGCCTCTTGTCGCCTTCGGAGGCGAAGCCGAGACCGTCGAGATGGCCGAAACCCGAGTCTCCCTTGAACAGCGTGTCGGCGTTCGACGTGCCGTCGGCGGGAAGCCCCTTGATCGCGACCGGCCCCACCAGGCCGCGCAACACGCCTGCCAGCTCCTTCAGAGCTGCGTCATGCTGCTTGGAGAGTTCATCGCTCTCCTTGGCCTTCGAGAATTTTGCGATGTAGCGGTCGCGCAGGTCGAGATAGCGCTGCTCGGGCGTCGCCGCATGAGCAGGCGTCGCCAGGACGAGCAGGCAGAGCAAGGCAAGCGATTTCATGAGATATCCGGACTCGGGGAGCGACCTCCCTTCTTTGTGCCCTTACCTTACGGCGAGGTTCACCCGCAAGGGCGGGTGCGCCGGCCCTACTCTGCCGGCGTGAGCTGCCGATTCAAGCGCACCGCTGCGGTCTCGCGCACGCGAACCCGGGCGCGGCGTTTGCGCCACCAGATCACGACGCCGGTGACCGAGAGCGCGGCCACCACGAGACCCATGATCGAGATCAGGATGCGGCCGAACAGGCCGACAATGCGGCCCGAATGCAGTGGGAATTGCGCCTGGACGAAGATGTCCGCGGCAGTCCCGACCCAGGGCAGCCGTTCGCCGATTGGGCGTCCGTCCTCGCTGTCGTAATAGAGCTGCGCCGGGCCGACGCCGCCGGCGCCATGATCGTCGCCGGGGTGGAAGAAGGCGGCGGCATAGACGCCATGGGCCGGGCCGTAATTGATCGAGCCGACCGGGATGGTCCACCCTCGCGCCTTGCCGTCGGCCGCCGCGCGGGCTGCGATCTCGGCAAAGGTGACCTTGGGTTCGATGGGATCGTCGAGATCGCGATAGGGCCGCTGCTCATAGGGCGTCGGCGTGTAGTTCGACACCATCTTCATCAGCGGCGAGAACACCTCGAAATAGAGGTTCAGCGAGAACGCCGTGAAGGCGATGATGAACAGCACGCCCCAGGTCCACAGGCTGAAGGCGCGATGGATGTCGAAATTGATCCGGTAGGCGCTGCCCGAGGTCTTGATGGTCCAGGCCGGCGCCCAGCGCGCCCAGAAGCCGCGCGCGAGCTGGCGCGTCACGGCTGTCGCCCGCGCCGCCTTCGCCCGCTTGCGCGATGGCAGCGTCAGGTAGAAGCCGACGAAGCAATCGATGGTCCAGATGATCGCGATCACGCCGAGCACGCGCATGCCCCAACGGTCGCTGCCCCAGAATTCCGGGATGTGCATGGTGTAATGCAGCTTGTAGAGAAACGAGACGAAGTTCTCGCGCGTCACCGGCCAGACCGCGCCCCAATAGCGCCGGCCGAGCTCGGCGCCGGTGTTGGGATCGAGGAAGACCTGGTTGTAGTCCAGAGTATAACGCTTGCCGGTCGCGGGATCGATCCGCGGCATCACGAAGAACCATAGCGAGTGCCCCTCCTCCGGCGTCATGAAGAGATAGACGACGCGCGCGTGGGGATCGCGCTGCTCGATCATCTTGGCGAGCTCGATCGAGGGGATCGCCGGGCCCTTGGTCGAGACGTCGAACAGATGGCCGTTCAGGACGTCGTCGAGCTCGTGATCCCAGGAGATGATCGCGCCTGTTATGCCGGAGAAGAACAGGAACCCGGCCGTCAGCAGTCCCGCCCAGCGATGCAGCTTGCCGAATATCGCTCTCATGGCTCGGATCTCATCAAGAGCCTATCTCGTGCATCGTCCCTCGGCATCAAGACTCACCAGCGATAGGTCAGCTTGCCGATGGCCTTGCGTCCCTCGGCGTAGAAACAACCCGAGGCGGCGCCGTAGCAGGCGGCGACATAGCGCAGGTCGGTCAGGTTGGTGACGTTCAGCGACAGCCGCCAATTGTCCCTGCTATAGGCGAGCAGCGCATCCAGCACAGTTGCGGATCCCACCTTGAAGGTGTTGGCGTCATCGCCCCAGGTCGCGCCGACATAGCGGATGCCGCCGCCGAATTGAAGGCCGGCGAGCTGGCCGCTCTGCAGCGTGTAGTCACTCCACAGCGAAGCACGGTTGAGCGGCACCGTCGTCGGCGCCTTGCCGAGATTGACGGGATCCCGCGACAGCTCGGCATCGACATAGGCGTAGGCGGCGCGCAGGTTCCAGCCGTCGGCAAGCGACATCGTGCCCTCGAGCTCGATGCCGCGCGATTTGACTTGGCCGAGCTGCGAGGCCGTATAGGTCGGCGGCGCATAGACGACGACGTTGTCGCGCGTCAGGTCGAAGGCCGCGAAGGTGAACAGCGCGTTCCAGCCGAGCGGCTGGTATTTGACGCCGACCTCGTACTGAACGCCGGTTTCAGGGTTGAGCAGCTGGCCGCTCGCCGTCGCGAGCACCGGGAGGAACGATTCCGAGTAGCTGACGTAAGGCGCGATGCCGTTGTCGAAATTGTACATCACGGCAGCGCGGCCGGTGAAGGCCGATGCATCCTTGGAGATCGAATTGTTGGCGATGCCGTTGTCGACCTGCGTCGTCACGAAGTCCTGGCGGCCGCCGAGCTGGAACGACAGCCGGCCGAGCTTGATCTGATCCTGCAGGTAAAGGCCGGTCTGCGATTGCTTGACGCCGGTCTTGTCGTTTGGCGTGGTGTCCACGGCGTAGTCGTAGCTGTACACGGGGTTGAAGACGTTGACCGTGGGTGAGGAGGTCGTCACGCCGAAGGCGGTATCGCGGAAACGGGTGTTGCGATAGTCGACGCCGGCCAGCACGGTGTGCTGCAGGAAGCCGGTCGCGAACTTGCCCTGCAGCTGATTGTCCACCGCGAAGGAGTTGATGTACGAATTGCTGTAGCTGCCGACGCGGGCATAGTCGCCGGCGGCTTCGTTGGTGTAGCCGGCGCCGTAGAAGACCTTCTCCTCATTGTGCTGGTAGGCGTAACGCATGTTCTGCCGGAACGTGATGTTGTCGGCGAAGTTATGCGAGAGCTGATAGCCGGCGGTCGCAAGCTCCGTGTTGAACGCATCGAAGCTCGGCACGCCCGCGAAGAACGAGACCGGGATGGTGCGGCCGTTGTTCGGCCAGACCGTGCCGGAAGCCGGCAGGAACTGGAGGCCCCACCCTGCCCGGTCGCGCTGATAATTGGCGAGGATCGTGAGCGTGGTGTCTTCATTCGGCTTGAACGTGACGGCCGGCGCGATGAAGACGCGATTGTCCTTGGTGAAATCGACCTGGGTCTCGCCGTCGCGGACGACGCCGGTCAGGCGCCACAGCACGGTGCCTTCCTTGTTGGCGGGGCCGCCCATGTCGAACTGGCCCTGATAGCGGTTGAAGCTGCCGCCGGAGATCGAGACCTTGCCGAACTGCTGCGCGGTCGGTAGCTTCGTCACGTAGTTGAGCAGGCCGCCGGTGCCGCTGCCGCCATACATCGCCGATGACGGTCCCTTCAGCACCTCGATGCGCTCCGCGCCGTAGGGGTCGAGGCCGTTGAAGTGCACGTAATTACTGGAAGGAATGCGCAGGCCGTCGATATAGAGGCCCGGCATGGTCATGTCGAAGCCGCGGATCTGGAGGCCGCCAAAGCGGGTGTCCGAGCCGCCATTGACGTCACCGCTGACACCGGCGGTGTAGCGCAGCGCCTCGCCGATCGAGACCGCGCCCTGGTTCCTGACCTGGTCGGTCGTGATCACCGAGACCGACTGCGGCGTTTCGATCAGGGGCGTATCGGTCTTGGTCGCGGTGCCGCTTCGCGTCGCGACGAAACCGCGTACCGGACCGTTGGCGCGTTCGCCCGTATTGCCGTTCGAAGAGGCCGACTGGGTTGGTGCGGCCTGCTGCGCGGCAGAGCGACGCGTGGCGCGCGAGGTGCGCGTTGTTGCCCGCCGCGACGAGGCGATCGCCGCAGGACGCGCGCGCTGAGCCGGCGCATCGACGGCGACGGCGGGAATTTGCGTCTGGGATTGTGCGGGACCGAAGGGGATTGCGAGAGCTAATGTGCTGGCCGCGCCGAAAAAAAGCGCTCGGATGTGTCGAAGACGCGTATCAAAACGCGAAGGAAGTCCGGAGTTGGTCACGTTTGTTGAGCCCCACGCACTGCCGGCTTCGCCGGTATCGTTCTTGATGTTCCGCCCTAACGCAGGCGGTTGGGGAGTGCGATAGGAACAACGTTAGAATTTCTCCAGACATGTGCGCAGCATGTGCGACGAATGCGCTCACGCGCGCTGCGACGCTGCTTCCTTAGAATTGGAATACTTCCAGACTGGCGCCGTCAGTCCGTTCACGCGCAAGCGCATGCGGCGACTGCATCGCGCGATCGGCGCTGCTGACCGAAGCCGAAGGCGCGCATCGTTGAAGATTACGTTTGGTTCGCGTGACAACAGGTCGCGGCGGCATCCTTCTCGCCCGCCAGCACGCTGCGACTGTTGCGGTCAGGCGGAATGTCGCCGGCCGCATTGGCCGCGAAGAAGCCGGTCGGCTTCAGCACGAAGCCGGCATATTCCACCGGCATGATCGGGAAATCCTCGGGCTTGCAGACATGGGTGTGGCCGAACGAGTGCCACAGCACGAGATCTGTATTCTCGATGTTGCGGTTCTGCGCGGCATAGCGCGGCAGGCCGTCGCCGCCGGCATGGACGTTCGGATAGTCGCCGCTGGCGTATTTTTCGCTCGCGTCGAAGGCAGTCACCCAGACATGTTTTGTCGCAAAGCCGCCGCGCTGACGCACATGGCTGCCCTCCTGCGCCAGCATCAGAGGGCTCGGGTTGACGACGAGCTTGTAGGCCGGCGCACCGCCGACCGAGTTGGTCTCGTTGGGGTTGCTGATCTTCCAGAACCGGCCAGTCTCACCATTGGCGACCGCCGCAGCATCCCTCTCGCGTGACAGCACGCGCGTGGTGGTGTCGAACACGTTGCCGTGCGGATTGTCGTCGCCCCACGGCCGCGGCACGAACTCGTGCTCGGTCACGGTGTTGCCGCCGCCGTCGAGATCCATGTGCAGGCGCGCGTTGAAGAAGTGCTGGTGCGTGGGGCCGCCGAGATTGTCGTCGACCATGCCGCCCCAGCGGTACTTTTCGCCCGGCCTTACGGCGGCGGTCTGGATGATGCCGGTGAGTTTCGTCTCGAGCTGGATCGTGCCGTCCTGGTAGAGATACCAGTAGAAGCCGTAGTCGTAGTTGCCGACGGTCGCGAAGAACGAGATCACCAGCCGGCGGGACCTTCGGACCTCGAACAGGCCGTTGCGGAATTCGTAGTGCTTCCAGGCAATTCCGTAATCTTCCTCATGCATGCAGATGGCGTTCTGCATGACGAAGGGTTTCCCATTGTTGTCGGCCGCCGGTACGTCGAAATAGTGGATGTTGCCGAGGCAGTCGCAGCCGAGCTCCAGCGCATTGGCGAGCATGCCGAGCCCATACTCGCCGGCATCGAAGGCTGACTTCCAGAAATGGTTGGCGGTCGGATCGGCGTATGGCACCACCATCTCGGTGACGCTGGCGCGATGGATCAGCGCACGTTTTCGCGCGCCGTCCTGATAGGCGAGCTGATGCAGCACCAGGCCCTCGCGCGGCGTGAAGCCGACGCGAAAGCTCCATTTCTGCCAGTCGACCTTCCAGCCATCGACCTTGAAGCTGGCGCCTTCCGGCTGCTCGATATGCAGCGGCTTGATGTCGGTGCGCGGGTTCGTGACCTCGTGCGCGCCATAGTTCCGCTTCTTGCAGGGGATCGGCACGATCGGATCCTCGTCGGTGAGGTCGATGACCTTGCCACCGATCAGGTCAACGACGGCAACCACCCCTTCGATCGGGTGCGAATAGCCGTTGTCCTGCGGATGCTCGCGGAAATAGCTGACGGCACGCACGATACGGGCGCCGCGCTCGAACGCCTTGTCGAAGAATCCGGAGGAGAACGGGTCGACCTGGACCAGCTCGATGTCCTTGTCGGTCAGCCCGCGGCGGTGCATCGCGGCGCGCCAGGTGGGATCGGCCTTCACCACGGCCTCGCACTTGAAGAACTCCTCCAGCATCACCGGCGGCTGCCCGTACGGAGCCTCGCGGTTCGGAAGAACTTTTCGTGCGATGATCTCATTGCGGGTGAGATCGACGATGTGCTCGATCGCCTCGCCCGTGGTGATATCCAGAGTCAACGCGAAGGCGCGGCGTCCGACGCCGCCCGAGGCCAGGTCCTGCTTGGAAGGCTCCTCCAGCCGCACCGTCGGAAAGCGGCAGTTTTCCGGCGAGACCGCGGAGGCGCGTACCAGCGCGCAGGCGGCGGTGATCTCCTCGGCCGTCAGCGGATCGAGCGGATGCGGCGCTGCGGTCTGCGCCGGCGATTGGGCTTTGACGGTCTCGAGCATGGGAATATCCAAGAGTTAGGCGAGATCCGCGGTGATGGCGTTGAAGGCGGCGAACCAGCGCTGGTCGATTGGCACGTCCATCGCCTTCGGCTGGGTCGCGAGCTTGACGATGACGGTGTCGGAGTCGAGATCGACATAGAGGTGCTGGCCGTGAATGCCGATTCCCGTGATCGCGTTGCGCGACGGATCGATCGTGAACCATTTGCTGCGATAGCGCGCACCCGGGAAGAACTCCGCGAGGTCGCCGTCGGCCCAGGCTTGGGGATCACCGTTCTCGCGGATGTCGTCGATCCACCAGCCCGGCACCACCTGCCGCCCCTCCACCACGCCGCGGCAGCGGATCATCTCGCCGAAGCGGACGAGGTCGCGCGCGGTGACCGAGATGCCGCCGGCGATGCGCCCCATGCCGTGGCTGTCCAGCGTGAGCGAGCCGTCCTCCTCCGCGCCCAGGGGCTGCCAGAGATAGTCGGAGAGGATGCGATGGTAGGGCATGCCGCAGGCGCGCTCATAAACCCAGCCGAGCACCTCGGTGTTGGGTGAGACGTAGTGGAACACCTTGCCGTGCGGCTTGCCGGTGCCGCGCAGGGTCGTGAGATAGGCGCGCTGGTGGCCGGGCTCGACGCCCGGGGGCGGCACGTCCCAGCCCGAGGAGAAGCGGTAGCGGGCGACGTCGCCGGCGGGGTCTTCGTAATCCTCCTCGAACTTGATGGCGACAGCCATGTCGAGCAGGTTGCGGACGGTACAGCCGGCGTAGACCGAGGTCTCCAGCTCCGGCACGTAGCGCAGCACCCTCGCCTCGGGATCGACCAGGCCGCGCGCGGCCAGCACGCCGCCGAGCGTGCCGGCAATCGCCTTGCTGATCGAGCAGATCAGATGCGGCGTGGTCACGCTCATGCCGTCGCCGTACCATTCGTGGACCAGCGTGCCCCGGTGCATCACGAGCAGCGTGTCGGCAAAGGTCTCGCGGAGCGTGGCTTCGATCGTGGTCTCCTGGCCGTCAGGCGCAGTGAAGCCGAGCTTTGCCAGTTCGCGCGGCGCGCTTCGCATCAGCGTCGGCTGAGCCGAGCGCCGGATCTCAGCGGTCGGCAGCACTTCGCGGGTGTGGGTGAAGCCCCAGCGGATCGCGGGAAAGGCGCGCCAGTTGGCGCGCGTCACCTGGGCCTCGGGCGCGGGCGGGCTGCCACGCATGATCTCGGTCGGTCGCATCTCGATCCCTCCGCGAAGCGCCGCCCCCGGTTTGCGATCGGAACGGCAGACCGGAAGCCTGCACCGCGGCAGCGTCGGGCGTTATCGAGATCCGGCAATATTTTGCTGGACAGCGCCTCTGGCCGTGTCAGTCTGGCGTGGTTCTTGCTCCCTGCTCGGCTCAAGGATTTCGACGTATTGCCATGGCCTTAAGCGCAACTCTTCCGATTCAGGACTCGGCTGCCAGCCTGTTCCAGGCGAGCAGCACGGATGTCGATGAGCACTGCGCCGGCCTCGGCCGCTGGCAGCTGAGCTACGACCAGATCAGCGCAGGGACCTTTCGGGGCAGCTTCACGCAACTCTCCCTGCCTCACCTCGAAGTATTCCGCGAGATCACCAGCCAGCAGGTCCGCCAGTACGGCCAGTTGGGAGCCGACAGCTTTGGCATCGGCCTGCCGTGGCACGGCGACGGCGAGGTCAATTGCAACGGCGCCAGCGTGGCCGGCGCCCAAGTGATCGCCTGCATCGATGCCGAGGTCGACATGTGCACGCCGAAGGCGTTCGAGCTGCGCGGCGTCGTCGCCAGCGCGGCGCTGATCGAGGAGCTCGCCAACCGCCTCGACATCGCGCTGCCGCGCGCCGTCTGGCATCAGTTGCGGGTGATCGAGATGGCGGAGGCACCGGTCGCGCGATTGCGCGCCCTTCTTGCCGCCATCCACGAGTCCATCACGACTGCACCAAAACGGTTTGACGATCCGGCCGTCCGGCAGGCGCTCGAAGACGCCCTCCTCGTCGAGATCATGGACATGCTGCCGACGGCACGCAGCAGCGAGCCCGGCCGCAGCGCCGCGGCGCGCAGACGGACCGTCGATCGCGCCCGCGAGCTGATGCATGGCAGCGGCCATCGCTCGCTCTCGCTGCTGGAGGTCTGCAAGGCGGTCGGCGCCAGCCCGCGCAAGCTCGGCTATTGCTTCCAGGAGGTCGTGGGCACGAGCCCGATGCATTATTGGCGGGCGATGCGGCTCAACCGCGCGCGCCGCGACCTCAAGAGCGCCGGCGATATCGAAACCTCGATCTACGACGTCGCCGTGCAGCACGGCTTCTGGCACTTCAGCCAGTTCTCGCTCGACTACAAGCGGCACTTCTCCGAAAAGCCCTCGGAGACCTTGCGGCGCGCCAGGCTGGCCGCCTGATCGGTTCAGCGATGCCGCAGCCGGCGATTGACCCGCCGCGCCAGATAATCGCCCGCGCTCTGCACGAGCTGCACCAGCGCGATCAGCACGGCCACGACGGCGAGCATCATCTCCGGCATGAAGCGCTGGTAGCCGTAGCGGATGCCGAGGTCGCCAAGGCCGCCGCCGCCGACCGCGCCGACCATCGCGGAGTAGCCGAGCAGGCTGACCACCGCGAGCGTCAGCGCCAGCACGAGGCCGGGCAGCGCTTCCGGGATCAGCACCTTGAGCACGATCTGCATGGGCGAGGCGCCGAATGAGGACGCGGTCTCGATCAGGCCGCCGTCGACCTCGCGGATCGCGGCCTCGACGAGGCGCGCGATGAACGGCGCTGATGCAATCGTCAGCGGCACGATCGCGGCGGTCGAGCCGATCGAGGTGCCGGCCACGAGACGCGTGAACGGAATGATGGCGACGACCAGGATGATGAAAGGCGTCGAGCGCGTCGCATTGACGATGGCGCCGAGCACGCGGTTGACGAGGGGCGCGGCGAACAGCTCCCCCTTCCGGCTGGTTGCGAGAAAGACGCCGAGCGGCAGGCCGAAGGCGGTGCCGAGCAGCGCGGCAATGCCGACCATGTACAGGCTCTCGCCCGTGGCCTGGATGATCAGGTTGATGAGTTCAGGCGACATAGCCGAGATGCTCCGCCGGGAATTGATAGTGAGACAGCCAGGCGAGAACCCGCGCCTGCGCATCCCCGCGGCCGGGAATGCCGAGGACGAGCGAGCCGACATGCTGGCCGCCGATCTCGTCGATGCGGGCCGACAGCAGCGCCACGTCGAGGCCGAGTTCGCGGGCGAGCCGCGCCACCACGGTGTCGCCGGCCCCTGCCCCGCGCACCTGGACGCGGATCACGGCCTGCCCGCCGGCGGGCGGCTCCGCGACGATCCGGCTCGCCAGCGATACCGGCAGGCTGTCGCCGATGACCTCCGCAAGGAAGGACTGCGTGATCGGATGTTTTGGATGGGTGAAAATGTCCGCGACATGGCCGCTCTCGACGACGCGGCCGGCATCGAGCACCACGACTTCCTTGGCAAGCTGGCGCACCACGGTCATCTCGTGGGTGATCAGCACGATGGTGACGCCGAGCTCGCGGTTGATGTTGGCGAGCAGATCGAGGATCGCGCGCGTGGTCTGCGGATCGAGCGCGGAGGTCGCCTCGTCCGACAACAGCACGCTCGGCCGCGTCGCCAGCGCGCGGGCGATGCCGATGCGCTGCTTCTGGCCGCCGGAGAGCTCTGACGGATAACGGTCGTGCTTGTCGGCGATGCCGACGAGCGTGAGGAGTTCTGCAACGCGGGCCTTGATGTCGGCCCTGGTCCAGCCGGCGATCTCGAGCGGCAGCGCGATGTTGTCGGCCGCGGTGCGCGACGACAGCAGGTTGAAGTGCTGGAAGATCATGCCGATCGAGCGCTGCGCCAGCCTGAGCTCTCGGCCCGCGAGCGCCGAGATATCGCTGTTGTCCACGATCACGCGGCCAGTGGTCGGCTTCTCCAGCCCGTTGATCAGCCGCACCAGGCTCGACTTGCCGGCGCCGGAACGACCGATCACGCCGGTGATGGAACCGCGGGGAATGGCGAAGTCGATGTCCTGCAGCGCATTGACGCCGGGCTTGCCGCGATAGGCCGGATAGATCTTCGAGATGCCGGCGAAACGGACCATCGGGTCCGGTTCCGGCGCGGCGCGTGACATCGCTTCAGGCGGCGCGATCGGCTGTCCGACGGCGAGCGATTGGTGAGCGTTCATGGAGACGGCCTTCATGCACAATAGTTCTCCCGTCCGCCCCGAAAAGGCAACGAGAGCCGGGTCGCATCAGCGACTGGGGGGAACAGCAACAAGCGCCTCACAGGGGGGCCGCGCTGCATCGCAGCACGCACCTTCGCCTTTTCCAGTCTTCCTCGCAATGTCAGATATTTGCGGGGAGATGGACGAAGATTTCCGAAGGCCCCTGCTGCAGCAGAAAATTCTTCTGCCGGGGGTATCAACGTCCCGGCGCGCCGCCGTTTATCGCCCCTTGAAGCGTGGCTTGCGGCGGCCCAGGAACGCCTCGACGCCCTCCTTGTGATCCTCCGTGAGGCTGGCGAGCGCGAACTGGTCGACGTCCATGTGGCTGGCGAGATCGTCGAGCGCATGCGTGAGCCGGTTGACGGTGAGCTTCGTCATCGCAACCGAGAGCGGCGGCTGCGCGGCGATCTTGCGCGCGAGCTCCATGGCGGCGTCGAAGGCATGGCCGGGGTCGGTCACCTGCTCCACCAGGCCCCATTCATAGGCCTCGTCCGCGCTGATGCGCTGGTCGGCGAGGATCACCGCCTGCTTGGTGCGGGCAGGTCCGATCAGGTGCAGCATGCGCGGGATGCTTTGCCAGCTCATGTTCATGCCAAGCCCGATCTCGGGCACGCGCAAGTGGGCGTCGTGCCCCATCACGCGGAAGTCGAGCGCCACGGCAAGTGCGACGCCGCCGCCGACGCAAAATCCCTCGATCGCTCCGATCGTGATCTGCTCCATCTCCTGCCAGGCATGGGTGAGGCGCGGCCCGAGCTTGAGGTGACGGCGCAAGGTGCCGAGATCCATCTCCTTGCGCGAGCGACCTTCGGCGTCCTTCAGGTCGAAGCCCGCGCTGAAGGCGCTGGTGCTGCCGGTCAGCACCACGACGGAGGTCGTCGCATCATCCTCGAAACTGCGCGCCGCCGCGGTGAGCTGGCGCAGCGCCTCGGGCGAGAGCGCGTTGATGCCGTCGCCGCGGTCGAAGCGCACCACCGCGATCCGTCCCTCGGGCCCGAGCCCCTTCTCGATCGTCACATAATTGGTCAACGGAAGTCCCCCTGTTCTTGTTGCTCTTGATCACAGATGTCCGGTGCGTCGGTGCTCCGGCTCGCTGCCGCGGACCGGAAACCGGATCGTGGTCCCGACGGTGATCCAGTTGGCATTCTCGCCGGTGATGTTGCGGCCGTAGATCACGTCGACGGAAAAGATCTCGTTCGGCCGGTAGCGCAGACCGGTCTGCAAGCGCGGTTGAACGACGCTCGCCACCTCGGACGCGCCGGCCTGGCCATACGCCTCGATCGTCCATTGCAGCGTGTCGGTGAACTTCCAGTCGAAGCCGATGCCATAGGTCAAATAGTGGCGATCGACGGTACGATCCCAGAGCCAGCCGCCGTTGAGGTTGATGCGCATGGTCTCCGACAGGCGAAAGGTCGCGGGGATGACCGCGAAGGCGGACAGCGCCTCGCCCGTCGCGGCATCGAATGAGCCACCGCCATAGGCCGACAATCCCCATCGCCCCACCCCGGTCGGGATGAAGTTCGTCTTGGCTTTGGGAGCTATCGTCGTGCTCCAGTCGCCGTCACTTCGGGCCCGGATGGTCTGCAGGCTCAGTTCGACCGGCCTGAAGGGATCGACGACGCAGGAGGGATTGGCGACGGCCGCGACGTCGGTGTTGGACGCCATCGACAGCCAGCTTTCGACCTTGCAGGAGCCGACTTCCGAGATGTCGGCGGCATCCACCGCATAGGCGCCATTCGCGGCGCGCGCATCCTGCGCCGCAAGTCCGACAACAGCCGCGATTGCAGCGGCTATTCCAGTCTGCTCAGCCCGTCCCATGGGGTGATGTTAGCAGAGTCTTCGCCTCGACAAGGCCCGGATTCTGGGACTATCTTTGCGCCATGAGTGAACATCATCACGACCACGATCACGACCATTCCGAGCTCTCGGAGACCGAGCTGCGCGTGCGCGCGCTCGAGACGATCTTGACTGAAAAAGGCTATGTCGAGCCCGCCGCGCTCGATGCCATCATCCAGGCCTACGAGACCAAGATCGGCCCGCACAACGGCGCCCGCGTTGTCGCCAAGGCCTGGACCGATCCGGCATTCAAGCAGGCGCTGCTGGAGGACGGCTCCAAGGCGATCGGCACGCTCGGCCATGTCAGCCGCGTCGGCGACCACCTCGTCGTGGTCGAGAACACGCCCGCGCGACACAACATGGTCGTGTGCACGCTGTGCTCCTGCTACCCCTGGGAAATGCTGGGGTTGCCGCCGGTCTGGTACAAGGCCGCGCCCTACCGCTCGCGTGCGGTGAAGGATCCGCGCGGCGTGCTCGCCGATTTCGACGTCAGCCTGCCGAAGGACATGGAGATCCGGGTGTGGGATTCCACCGCCGAGACGCGCTTCCTGGTGCTGCCGATGCGCCCCGCGGGCACCGAGGGGTGGAGCGAGGAGCAGCTCGCCGAACTCGTCACGCGCGACTCCATGATCGGCACCGGCTTTCCCAGGACGCCCGGAGCGCCCTCATGAACGGCGTGCACGACATGGGCGGCATGGACGGGTTCGGCAAGGTCGAGGCTGAACTGAACGAGCCGACCTTTCACGAGGAATGGGAGTCCCGTGTCCTCGCCATGGTGCGCGCGATGGGCGCGGCCGGCGCTTTCAACATCGACACCTCGCGCTTCTATCGCGAGACGATTCCGCCGCACGTTTATCTGTCGAGCTCCTATTACAAGAAATGGTTCCTCGGGCTCGAGGAGATGCTGATCGAGAAGGGTTACCTCACGCGGGAGGAGGTCGCCGCCGGTCACGCGATGCAGCCCGGCAAGGCGCTCAAGCACGGCAAGTTCGATCTCACCCAGGTCGAGCGCATCATGGTGCGCGGCAAGTTCGGCCGCCCTGCCCCTGCACCAGCGAAATTCAACATCGGCGATCGCGTGCGCGCGAAGAACATTCATCCGGCGACGCACACGCGGCTGCCGCGCTATGTCCGCGGCCATGTCGGTGTTGTCGAGCTCAACCATGGCTGCCACGTGTTTCCGGACACGGCGGCGATGGAGCACGGCGAACATCCGCAATGGCTGTACACCGTCGTGTTCGACGGCCGCGATCTCTGGGGCGAGGACGGCGATCCCGCCCTGAAGGTCTCGATCGACGCTTTCGAGCCCTATCTGGACCCGGCCTGATGAGCAGTGCAGCTGCCGCCGCGACGGCGGCCATTCCGAGCATTCCCCGCGACGATGACGGCCCGGTGTTCCGCGCGCCCTGGGAAGCGCACGCGTTCGCGATGGCATTGAGCCTGCACGCGCATGGCCTGTTCACCTGGCCGGAATGGGCCGCTAGCCTCGCCGCCGAGATCAAGCGCGCGCAGGCCGCTGGCGATCCTGACACGGGCGAGACCTACTATCTGCACTGGCTCGCCACGCTGGAAGGCCTCGTCGCAAGCAAGGGCGTGGCGTCGATGGACACCCTGCACCGCTACCGCGACGCCTGGGACCACGCGGCCGATCGCACGCCGCACGGCAAGCCGATCGAGCTCAGGCCTGAGGATTTTGAGTAGGTCACTCGTGTGTTCCGGACAAGCTGCATCGCGTAAGCGTTGCGGCGCAGAGCCGGGACCCAGACGGCGGCACGATGCGTTACGGAAACATGGGCCCCGGCTCTGCAGCGCACCGTTGAAGGAGCGCTGCGCTGCGTCCGGGGCGCGTGAGGCGAGTGCTACCTTCCCGCCACGAACTCCCGCCACCCCTTCGCCCGCAGGCTGCAGGCCGGGCACTCGCCGCAGCCATAGCCCCAATCGTGCTGCGCGCCGCGCATCCCGAGATAGCAGGTGTGGGAGTGCTCGCGGATCAGATCGACCAGTCCGTCGCCGCCGAGATCCTGCGCCAGCTTCCACGTCGCGGCCTTGTCGATCCGCATCAGGGGCGTGTGCAACTCGAACGTCCTCGCCATCCCGAGCGAGAGCGCCGTCTGCATCGCGCGGATCGTCTCGTCGCGGCAATCGGGATAGCCGGAGTAATCCGTCTCGCACATGCCGCCGACGATGTGCGTGATGCCGCGGCGATAGGCCAGCGCCGCCGCAAACGTCAGGAACACCAGATTGCGGCCGGGCACGAAGGTGTTGGGCAGTCCGTCGGCTCCCATCGCGATTTCGACGTCGCGCGTCAGCGCGGTCTCGGACACCGCCGCCAGCGTCGGGATCGACAGCGTATGGCTCTCGCCGAGCTTTGCGGCCCAATCGGCACGCAGCGCCTTGACGCCGGCGAACAGCCGGTCGCGGCAATCGAGCTCGATGGCGTGGCGCTGGCCGTAGTCGAAGCCCAGCGTCTCCACGCGCGCAAAGCGGCTGAGCGCCCAGGCCAGGCACGTCGTGGAATCCTGGCCGCCGGAGAACAGCACCAGCGCGGTTTGTGATGAAAATGCGTCACTCATGACCGCGCTTTAGCACCGCGGAACGTCTCAGCCAATCGGTGGAAATCGGCCCGTTCCACGTACCTCCGCTGGGAACGGCGGCCCGCTTTTGGCATAAGGCTCTGGACCCAGGAGACTGCCCCGCAATGACCCCTTCCCGCGACATTTCCCGCCTGATCGAGATCATGGCGGCGCTGCGCACGCCGGTGACCGGCTGCCCCTGGGATCTCGAACAGGATTTTGCGACGATCGCGCCCTACACGATCGAGGAAGCCTATGAGGTGGTCGACGCCATCGACCGCGGCGATCTCGACGATCTCCGCGAGGAGCTCGGCGATCTCCTGCTGCAGGTCGTATTCCACGCCCAGATGGCCTCCGAGCAGAACGCTTTTGCCTTCGGCGACGTGGTCGAGGCCATCACCCGCAAGATGATCCGGCGCCATCCCCACGTCTTCGCCGACAAGGACGGCAACCTCGCCTCCTCCCATGTCAAGGAAGTCTGGGACCGCATCAAGGCCGAGGAGAAAGCCGAGCGCGCCGCGCGCCGGCCGCCGGAGGATGTACCGGTGCACAAATCATTGCTGTCAGGCGTGAAGGCCGGCCAGCCCGCGCTGACGCGGGCCATGGAGCTGCAGCGCAAGGCTTCCACCGTCGGCTTCGACTGGAACGACCCGCGCGCGGTGCTGCAGAAGATCCGCGAGGAAGCCGACGAGATCGAGGCGGCGCTGGATCGCAACGATAAGCGGGAGATCGCGGAGGAGACCGGCGATTTGATGTTCGCCCTGGTCAACCTCGCCCGCCATGTCGATGCCGATCCGGAAGCGGCGTTGCGCGCGACCAATGCGAAGTTCGAGCGGCGCTTCGCCTATATCGAACGGGCGCTGGAGGCGCAGGGCCGCACGCTGGAGCAGGCTTCGCTGGCGGAGATGGATGCGCTGTGGAATGCGGCGAAGGGCGAGACGAAGCCGACCTCAGAAGGACACAAGGAAGCGCGCCGCTAACACCGCTGTCGTCCCGGACAAGCGCGCCTCAGGCGCGCGCAGATCCGGGACGACAACGGTGTTGACGAAGCAGTTGGCCCAACTGCCGCGCCGGAATCTACGTCGCGTGATGCGGCACCGCGTCGAACCGGTTCACCACGATATCCCGCTTGGTCTCGTCCACCCGCACGGTCATGTCGAAGCGGCCGTCGTGCAGCTCTTTCGACAGCACCTCGGAATTGCGGTGCAGCCAGGAGATGCCGGCGCCGTCGGCGGCGTCGATTGACAGATCCAGCGTGGTTCGCTTGGCGGCCAGCCGTTCCTCGATCGCGGCAAGCAGCGCATCGACGCCTTCGCCCGACACAGCCGAGACCAGCATCGCCGGATGATCCTCCGGCCGGCGCGCGGCGATGTTCAGGAGCTCCTCGCGCTGCTCGGGATTGTATCGGTCGATCTTGTTCCAGACCTCGATGATGCGGCCTGAGTCATCGGGGTTGATGCCGAGCTGGCGCAACACCGCGTCGACGTCGCTCTGCTGCGCCTCGGCATCCTCATGCGAGATGTCGCGCACATGCAGGATGACGTCGGCTTCCAGCACCTCCTCCAGCGTGGCGCGGAAGGCGGCGACGAGCTGCGTCGGCAGATTCGAGATGAAGCCGACCGTGTCCGACAGCATCGCCTTGCCGCCATGCGGCAGGTTGAGGGCGCGCAAGGTCGGATCGAGTGTCGCGAAAAGCATATTCGCCGCCTGCACGTCGGCGCGGGTCAGGCGGTTGAACAGCGTCGACTTGCCGGCATTGGTGTAGCCGACCAGAGCCACGACGCGATACGGCACGCGCTGGCGGCCGGCGCGATGCAGCCGCCGCGTCGCCTGCACCTTCTTCAATTCGCTCTCGAGCTTGGTGATGCGCTCCTGAATCAGGCGGCGGTCGGCCTCGATCTGGGTCTCGCCGGGACCGCCCATGAAGCCGAAGCCGCCGCGCTGGCGCTCCAGATGGGTCCATGATCGCACCAGGCGCGAGCGCTGGTAGTTGAGATGCGCGAGCTCGACCTGGAGCGCGCCTTCCTTGGTCTTGGCGCGTCGGCCGAAGATCTCCAGGATGAGGCCGGTGCGGTCGAGCACCTTGGCTTGCAATTCCTTTTCGAGATTGCGTTGCTGGATCGGCGCCAGCGCGCAATCCATCACGACGAGCTCGACATCGAGGCTCTTGGCGAGCGCGGCGATCTCCTCGACCTTGCCTTTGCCGATATAAGTCGCGGGCCTGATCTGGCTGATCGGCGCGATGATGGCATCGGCAATGACGAGATCGATCGCGCGCGCGAGGCCCGCGGCTTCGTCGAGCCGGGCCTCGGCGTCGCGCTGGACATGACTCTCCGATTGCGCGTCGGCACTGCCGGCGCGCACCCGCAAATAGGGGCCGATGACAAGCACCCGCCCCGTCTGCTTAGCCCCAGCCGACCGCGGACGGTCGGCATCCCCGTCGAAATTCCGGGGTTCCAATCAGATCACTCTCAAGCCGGCTGATCCTCGCCGCCTTCGAACAGCTGGATCGGAGCACCGGGCATGATGGTCGAGATCGCATGCTTGTAGACCAGCTGCGAATGACCGTCGCGCCGAAGCAGCAAACAGAAATTGTCGAACCAGGTCACGATGCCCTGGAGCTTCACTCCGTTGACCAGAAAGATCGTCAGTGGCGTCTTGGTTTTGCGAACGTGATTAAGGAAGGTGTCCTGTAGGTTTTGTGCGCGGTCTGCCGCCATTGTTTTTTTCTCGCTTTGAGTTTCTTTTTATTGCGCCGGTTGCGACCCTCTTTATGATGTTCGGGGTCTCTTCCGGTTGCCGCTCCTCATGAGATCCCCCTCGGAGGAACAGCGGTTCGATTAGAGGACAGGTCGGGATATTAGGCAAGCCGCTTCACGCAGCAGCCCGCGTTCTATTGCCCCGAAAAACTACGGAAATCGATGATTTTCCGCGTTTATCGCTGACGAGCCGCCGCGATGTCGCGGCGTTCTCTGTATGCGGACCGGTATCCATTTCGCTCGCGGCGTCGTTAGCCGACGCCGAGTGCCTTCAGCTTCCGATGCAGTGCCGACCGTTCCATGCCAACGAACTCGGCCGTGCGAGAAATATTTCCTGAAAAACGGCTGATCTGTGCAATCAAATAGTCGCGCTCGAACACTTCGCGCGCCTCTCGCAGCGGCAGGCCCATGATGTGCTCGCCATTGTTGCTGGTCGGCATCGCCGGCACCATCGAGCCGACGTCCTGCGGCAACATATCGGCGGTGATGATGACCTCTGGTCCGCCGGCGGCGAGAATCATGACTCTTTCAACGTTGTTGCGGAGCTGGCGCACATTGCCCGGCCAGACATGCGATTGCAGCACTGCCATCGCGTCCTGCCCGATCTGCCGCTTGGGCAGGCCGCTGCCGGCCGAGATCTGTTCCATGAAATAGTCGATCAATTCCGGGATGTCCTCGCGTCGTTCCGACAGCGCGGGCACGCGGATCGGCACCACCGAAAGCCGATGATAGAGGTCCTCACGGAAATGGCCCGCCGCGATCTCCTCTTCGAGATTGCGCGCGGTGGACGAGATGATGCGCACGTCGACCTGTACCTTGGCGGTGCCGCCGACGCGCTGGAATGACTGCTCCACCAGCACGCGCAGGATCTTGTTCTGGGTCTCGCGCGGCATGTCCGCGATCTCGTCGATGAACAGCGTGCCGCCATGGGCTTCCTCGAGCGCGCCGGGCTTGCGCGGCTGCTCGCCGTTGGACTGCTCGACGCCGAACAGCTCATGCTCCATGCGATCGGGAGTGATCGCCGCGGCGTTGATGACGACGAACGGACCGTCAGCGCGGCCCGAGGCCGCATGCAGCGTGCGCGCGGTCAATTCCTTGCCGGCGCCGGCGGGCCCGACAATCAGGATGCGGCTGTTGGCCTTGGCGGCGCGCTCGATGGTCTGGCGCAGCTGGTTCATGCTGGGCGAACGGCCGACGAGCTGGCTGGCGCTCGGCGCGAGCTGCTTCAGCTCCTTGACCTCGCGCTTGAGCCGCGAGTTCTCCAGCGCCCTGGTCGCGACCAGGATCAGGCGATCGGCCTTGAACGGCTTCTCGATGAAGTCGTAGGCGCCGCGCTTGATCGCGGCGACCGCGGTCTCGATGTTGCCGTGGCCGGAGATCATCACCACCGGCAGGTCGGCGTTGTCCTTCTTGACCTGCTCCAGGAGCTGCAAGCCGTCGAGCTTGGAGCCCTGCAGCCAGATGTCGAGGAACACCAGGTGCGGCCTGCGGTTGGCGATTTCGGCCAGTGCGGAGTCGCTGTCGCGCGCGGTCCGCGTGACAAAACCCTCGTCCTCGAGAATGCCTGCGACGAGATCGCGAATATCGGCCTCATCATCGACAATCAGAATTTCACTTGCCATGGGTCGCGCCTGTCTTGTCAGCTGCCTGTTGAGGCTTCGATTTTCGTTGAATCATTGGTCTTTTCAGCGAGCTCTTTGGTTTCGGCCGCCGGCTCTTTTGTTTCCGGCGCCGCGTCCTTTGCCAGCCCCGCCACCGCTTCCCCGGCGGCGTCCTTGACCACCGGTGCCGGCTCGGCGGCCCCGTCGGACTTGGCGGGTTGCCCGGAGATTGCAAAGCGCATGCGCATCCAGGCGCCGCGTTGGCCTTCGCGGAAGTCGGAGGCATCCTTCAGCTCGATCCGCCCGCCATGGTCTTCCAGCACCCGCCCGACGATCGCAAGGCCGAGGCCGGTGCCCTTGGCCCGGGTCGTCACATAGGGTTCGAGCAGCCGCGAGCGCGCGACCTTGGGCAGGCCGATGCCGTTGTCGATCACATCGATCAGCACGTCCTCGCCCTCGCGCGACACGACGACGTCGATGCGGCCTTTGCCGAGTTCCTCCGGCGGCACCTGCTCGATCGCCTCGGTGGCGTTCTTGACGATGTTGGTGACGGCCTGGGAGATCAGCCGCCGGTCGAACTGGGCCCGGAGCGGGTCCTGCTTGAACTCGGCCTCGATATCGATCTCGGGATGGGCGACCTTCATCAGGAACACCGCCTGCCGAACCGTGTCGGCGACGTCCTCGCCTTCCATCACGGGCTTGGGCATCCGGGCAAAGCGCGAGAACTCGTCGACCATGCGCCTGATATCGTCGACCTGGCGCACGATGGTGTCGGTGCACTGGTCGAAGATCTGTTTGTCCTTGGCCTCGGTGATGTCCTTGCCGAACTTGCGGCGGATGCGCTCGGCCGACAGCTGGATCGGCGTCAGCGGGTTCTTGATCTCGTGGGCGATGCGCCGCGCGACGTCGCCCCAGGCCGAGGTGCGCTGCGCCGAGACCAGCTCGGTGATGTCGTCGAGCGTGATGATGTAGCTGTCGTGCGGCTGGTTCTTCTCGGCGCTGACGCGGACCGAGAGGTTGCGCTCGGTGCCGTCGCGGGTGATCGTGATCTGGCCCTGCACCAGACGCTGGGTCCCTTCCCGCGCCGCCTTCATCATCTCGTCGAGCTCGGGCAGCACGTCGGAGAGCGGATGGCCGAGCGTCTCGGATTCGGCGTGCCCGATCAGCTTCTCGGCGGAACGGTTCAAGATACCGACGCTGCTGGAGGCGTCGACGCCGATGATACCGGCGCTCGCGCTCGACAGCACCGCCTCGATGAAGCGGCGGCGGCTGTCGATGAGGTCGCTGGCGTTGACGAGCTCGTCACGCTGGCTGCGCAATTCCTGCGTCATCTTATTGAAGGTCTCACCCAGCTGGGCGAGGTCACCTTCCGACTGGTGCACCGGCACCTTCACGTGGAGGTCGCCGGTCGAGACCGTATGGGCCGCGTTCATCAGCCGCCGGATCGGCGCCACCAGCGAATTGGCGAAGTTGAGGCCGATCAGCACCGAGGCCATCAGGATGGTCAGGGCGATCACAGCGAACATCAGTGCGAAGGCGACCTGGATGCCGAGCCGGCGCGACTCGATCTGGGCGTATTCGGCGACGCTGACCTCGGTCTGCTTGAGCTGGGCAACGACGTTGGGATCCAGGGGTCGCGCAACGTAGAGGAAGGTGTCGTTGAACGCGCGCAGGCGGATCACCGCGGCGACGAAGCTCGCGTCCGGCAGCACCGCGATCTCGGGCTCGCTCTCGTTGACGTTGCTGAGGAAGTCGGGCGCCGGCGGCGAATAAGCCAGCCGCATTCCGGTATCGGCGGATTCCAGGATGTTGGTGTTCTTGTCGATGATCATCGCGCCCGGCAGATTGCGCGAGCCGGCGCTGGCGGTCAGCATCTCGCGGAACGAGCGGCGGTCCTGGTCGTAGAGCGGCCGGGCGTGCGCGATGTCGTTGGCCATGCCGAGAATGTCGCCGCGGATCAGCTGCGCATGGTCCTGCATATAGGCGCGCGCGATCGTCAGCGAATTCTGGATCACCTCCTTGGTCGGTCCTGAGAACAACCGGTCGAGGCCGCGCTCGATGGTGACGTTGGCGACGACCGCGACCAGCACCGCCGGGAGCACCGCCACGATCGAGAACAGGCTGACGATCTGGACGTGGAGGCGCGCCGCCGCCCTGCCCCGCCGCCGCGCCAGGATCAGTTGCCAGAGCTCGCGGATGATGATGCCGACCAGCAGCAGGATGGTGGCCGCGTTGAGAAGGTAGAACGAGCGCACCACCTTGGGCGTCGGCTCGATCGTGGTGAGGCCGGTCAGGACCAGGAAGGTCAGGAGCGCCGACCCCAGCGCCAGTGCCACGGCAAAGGGCGCCAGCCAGCGCCGTGCCGACCAGCGCCGGGGCTCTTCTGCTGGGGCCGTGTCAAAGTGTGCGGCCGAGGTATCTGCGCTGGTCATTCCGGCAATGGCGGTGCTGAAAACGGGTCCGCGACGAAGGCGCGGATACTGATGTATTCGTACCACATTGTTGCCGAATTGCGACAATTCCGCGGCGCCTCCGGCGTGGCGTAGCGGCGCATCCACAGGGCAATAGCTGCTCGTCACCGGGAACGGAATCAGGCCATTCCGGCTTGACCCGACATGGACAGGATCTTTCTCGCGATAATGGCTTCCGCCGTGCTGGTGCTGATCGTAGCCTCCGACCTGCTGGTCAATGGCCCGGGTCTGCAGGAGCCGGCGGACCTCGCCATGTTGCCGACGCAGGCGCGCCTGGTCAGATAGGCGCGGCACTGCGCCCTGCGGCGAAACGCCGAAATCGTCCCCTCCACCGGAACATTTGGGTCGGATCCGGACTTCTGCTCACCGCGTCAGCCACAAAGGCCAGCGCGATCCGGACAGGCTCAGCTCCGCTTGGTAGGGGGAGCTGAGCCACCTCTTCGCAAACGCGTAAGCGTTTGTCGAATGCACAAACGCCCTTCGCGTGCTCCGTCTAGCCGCCGCTCCTGTAGACCTGGATGTCGAGATCCCGGATCTTCTTGCGCAGTGTGTTGCGGTTGAGGCCGAGCAGGTCGGCGGCGCGGATCTGGTTGCCGCGGGTGGCGGCGAGCGCAGCCGTCAGCAGCGGCACCTCGATCTCCTTGAGAATGCGGTGATAGAGGCCGGGCGGCGGCACGCCGTTCGGAAAGCCCTGGAAGTGCGAGGACAGATAGGCCTCCACCGCGCCGCCGAGATTGTCGACGCCCTGCTGAACCGCGGCGCCCGGGCTCACCGAGGGCGGCGCCAGTTCGCCGTCGATGACGGACGCCGTGATCACGTCCTGCGGATAGAGCGCGGCAAGACGCCGTGCGAGGTTTTCCAGCTCGCGCACGTTGCCGGGCCAGCGGTGCTGCTTCAGCCGCTCCAGCGCCAGCGCATCGAGCTTCTTCGGCGGCAAGCCGTCCTTCTCGGCCAGCGCGAAGAAGTGCCGGATGAGATCGGGCAGATCCTCGATGCGCTCGCGCAAGGGGGGCAGCCGCAGCGGCACGACGTTGAGACGGAAGAACAGATCCTCGCGGAACAGGCCCTGCTGGATCAGGACGCGCAGGTCCTTGTTCGAGGCGGCGACGATGCGCACGTCGGTCTTGATCGGGGTGCGGCCGCCGACGGTGGTGTACTCGCCCTGCTGCAAGACGCGCAGCAGGCGAGTCTGCGCCTCCATCGGCATGTCGCCGATCTCGTCCAGGAACAGGGTGCCGCCCTCGGCCTGCTCGAACCGGCCGGAGGCGCGGGTGTTGGCGCCGGTGAAGGCGCCGCGCTCGTGGCCGAACAGCTCGGACTCGATGAGGTCGCGCGGGATCGCCGCCATGTTGACCGCGACGAACGGGCCGTTGCGGCGTTTGCCGTAATCGTGCAGCGCGCGCGCGACCAGCTCCTTGCCGGTGCCGGACTCGCCCGTGATCATCACGGTGAGATCGGTCTGCATCAGCCGCGCCAGCACGCGGTAGATTTCCTGCATCGCCGGCGAGCGGCCGACCAGCGGGATCGCCTCCATCTCGGCGTCCTCGTCCGGCGTCGAGACGCGCTCCTTCGGCTCGGCGAGCGCGCGGCCGACGATGGCGATCAGCTCCTTCAGGTCGAAGGGTTTTGGCAGATATTCATACGCGCCCCGCTCGGAGGCGCGGATCGCCGTCATGAACGTGTTCTGCGCACTCATGACGATGACGGGCAGATTCGGCCGCATCTTCTTGATCCGCGGCAACAGGTCGAACGCGTTCTCGTCGGGCATCACCACGTCGGTGATGACGAGATCGCCCTCGCCCTGGCTGACCCAGCGCCACAGCGTTGCGGCATTACCGGTCAGCCGCACTTCATAGCCGGCGCGGGACAGTGCCTGATTGAGAACGGTGCGGATGGCGGTGTCGTCATCGGCTACGAGAATGCTACCTGCGGGCATCGTTAATCCTCATTTCGCCCCCTGTGACGCAGGCGACGGCTTCCCGGCAGAGTCGGCGCGACTGCTTTGATCGGCATGTTTCGCCGATGTGGAATACATCGGCATCAGCACGCGGAAGGTGGTTTTGCGCGGCTGAGATTCGCATTCGATGATGCCCCCGTGATCGCCGACGATCTTGGCGACCAGCGCAAGACCCAGGCCCGAGCCGGTCTGCTTGGTGGTCACGAAGGGGTCGAACAGATTGGGCAGAAGATCGTCCGGCACGCCTGGTCCGTTGTCCTTCACGCAGAATTCGAGCGGCAACGATACCCGGGATTTTTGACCGGGGACTGACAGGCGCACGCCGGGGCGGAACGCGGTGGTGAGCTGGATCTCGGCGTCGGGCACGTCGATCAGGGCTTCCGCGGCGTTCTTCACGAGATTGAGGAACACCTGGATCAGCTGGTCCTGGTTCGCCAGCACGGGCGGCAGCGAGGGATCGTAATCCTCGATGAAGCGGATGTTGCGGGCAAAGCCGGACTGCGCCAGCCGCTTCACGTGGTCGAGCACGGAATGGATGTTGACGGGGCCGCGCACCACGGGGCGCTCGTCGCCGAACACCTCCATGCGGTCGACCAGCGTCACGATGCGGTCGGCCTCGTCGCAGATCAGCCGCGTCAGCATGCGATCCTCGGACGAGGCCTGCTGCTCCAGCAGCTGCGCCGCGCCGCGGATGCCCGAGAGCGGGTTCTTGATCTCGTGCGCCAGCATCGCGGCCAACGCGATCACCGAGCGCGCGGCGCTGCGATGGGTGAGCTGCCGGTCCATCTTGTCGGCGATGGTGCGTTCCTGCAGCATCACCACGATATGACCGGGCCGCTCGGTGAGCGGGGCGACGTGCAGATCGACCTGGCGGTCGCCACCCATGCGCGGCGTGCCGAGATCGACCTTGTACTCGTTGACCGGTGAGTTCGACGACCGCACCTGGTCGATCAGCGCCAGCAACGGGCTGCCGAACGGCACCAGCTCTTTCAGCGATTGCCGTTTCAGGAACTGGGTCGAGATATCGAAGAAGGCTTCGGTTGCGATATTGGCTGCGACGATCTTGCCGTCCGGCCCGATCATGAGCACGGGATTGGGCAAGGCATCCAGCATCGCGTCGCTGTCGGACACCCGGCGATGTTCAGCGGCTGAGCTCATGCAGCAGCGCTCCATGCGAAATCGTCGAAAGCATCCTGCAGCGACTGGCGAACGAGGCGCGGATCCTCCGAAGTGAGGATCGTCTTCCGCCACCCCTTCAGCTTCTCGATGGATGCGCCGCTCGCCTCTGCGGCGACGTCGAGCGCCCAGCCGAGATGCTTGCGGGCGTGCTTGAGGCCGACGCGCAGACCATAGAGCGCACAGACGCCCTCGTAGAGCGTCTGGACATAATGCAGCTGGTTTTCGAGCGAGGGCGCGGCCTCCTCGGCCCCGCCCGTCAGGCGGCGGCCGATCTGGCCGGGCAGCCAGGGCTGGCCGTTCGCGCCGCGGCCGATCATCACGGCATCGGCGCCGGAGGCCTCGAGCGCCGCGACCGCCTTCTCGTAGGAGGTGATGTCGCCATTGACGACGAGCGGAATCGAAACCGCCACGCGCACGGCGCGGATCGCGTCCCAATCGGCCTCGCCCTTGTAGAACTGGCTGCGGGTGCGGCCATGGACCGTGACGAGCTTGACGCCGGCGGCTTGCGCGCGCTGCGCCAGCTCCGGGGCGTTGCGCGTGCGATCATCCCAGCCGAGCCGCATCTTCAGCGTCACCGGCACCTTCACCGCTGCGATGGTCGCATCGATCAGGCTGACGGCATGGTCGAGGTCGCGCATCAAGGCCGAGCCCGACTGGCCGCCGGTGACGTGGCGGGCCGGACAGCCCATGTTGATGTCGATGATATCGGCGCCCTCGGCCTCGGCGATCCGGGCGCCCTCGGCCATCCAACGGGCCTCGCAGCCGGCGAGCTGGACCACATGGGGCCCGACCCCCGTGGCTTCGCAGCGCAACCGGGACATCCTGTGGCCGCTGGCGAGCTCATCGCTGGCGGTCATTTCGGACACGACGAGACCGGCCCCAAGCTCGGCCGCCAGCCGGCGGACGGGCGAGTCCGTCACCCCCGACATCGGCGCCAGGAAGACCGGGGTGGCGACGTCAATATCGCCAATTTTCAACGGCTTAGAGCCGGATACTGCCGAGCCGGTCACGGGGGTCTCGTTGCCTGGGCAGGGCCTCATCGCGCCTGCCATGACCTATCTTGCGCACAATTCTTGTGCAGTCAAGCGTCATGCCTACAGTTTAGACAAGTCTGCAAATCTTTCAAGTGCAGTGCAGCAAAATGCTGTTTCCAACAATCCGGGGAAACCCCCTTTTTTTGCGGGCCTGCCGTGCTAGAGGCATGCGGCAATTACCCCACTCCCCCGACTCTCCATCACCAACTGAGTATTTGAGTCCTATGGCGAAATCACAGCGCACCGCGGTCGTCCTCGTCGCAGCCGGGCGTGGACTGCGTGCCGGCGCCGGCGGGCCGAAGCAATATCGCGAGATCGGCGGCGTGCCGGTGATCTACCGCGCCATGGAAGCCTTCAGCCGCCACCCTGAGGTGTTTGCGGTGCAGCCCGTGGTGAACCCCGATGACAGCGCCATCTTCACGGCCGCGGTCGCGGGATTGAAGCACGAGCCGCCGACCAACGGCGGCGCCACCCGTCAGGCATCGGTGCTCGCCGGCCTCGAAGCGCTCGCCAGGCACAAGCCTGATATCGTGCTGATCCACGACGCCGCCCGGCCCTTCGTCTCCGCCGGCGTGATCTCGCGCGCGATCGAGGCGGCGAGCCGCACCGGTGCCGCCCTCCCCGTCGTTCCCGTCACCGACACCATCAAGGTCACCGGCGCGAGCGGCGATGTCGAGGACACGCCGGACCGCGCCCGTTTGCGAATCGCGCAGACGCCGCAATCCTTTCGTTTCGACGTCATCCTCGAGGCGCATCGTCGTGCGGCCAGGGACGGGCGCTCGGATTTCACCGACGATGCCGCGATTGCCGAATGGGCGGGATTGACGGTTGCAACCTTTGAAGGCGATGTTGCCAACATGAAGCTCACCACACCCGAAGATTTCGTGCGCGAGGAAGCGCGCCTGGCGGCCCAGCTCGGCGACATCAGGACCGGCACGGGCTACGACGTGCACGCCTTCGGCGAGGGCGACCACGTCATGCTCTGCGGCGTGCGCGTGCCGCACAGCAAGGGCTTCCTCGCCCATTCCGACGGCGATGTCGGCCTGCATGCGCTGGTCGACGCCATCCTCGGCGCACTCGCCGACGGCGACATCGGCTCGCACTTCCCGCCGACCGATCCCAAATGGAAGGGCGCCTCTTCCGACCAGTTCCTGAAATACGCCATCGAGCGCGTGACGGCGCGTGGCGGCCGCATCGCCAATCTCGAGGTCACCATGATCTGCGAGCGGCCGAAGATCGGCCCGTTGCGCGACACCATGCGTGCGAGCATCGCCGCGATCTCCGGCGTGGACATCTCGCGCGTCGCTGTGAAGGCGACCACCAGCGAGCGGCTCGGCTTCACCGGCCGCGAGGAAGGCATCGCGGCCACTGCGAGCGCCACCATCCGTCTGCCCTGGAGCGTCTAGGCCATGGGCGGCAGCGACGCACGCGCCCTCTCCCGCTCGCTGCTCGATCTGTGCCGGATGCGCAAGCTGACGATCGCGACGGCTGAGTCCTGCACCGGCGGCCTCGTCGCGGGCGCGCTGACCGACATCCCCGGCTCGTCCGACGTCATCGATCGCGGCTTCGTCACTTATTCCAACGATGCCAAGCGCGCGATGCTTGGTGTCGAGGCGGGCACGCTCGCCAATTTCGGCGCGGTCAGCAAGGAGACCGCAACCGCGATGGCGGTCGGCGCGCTGGAGCGGGCCGATGTCGATCTCGCGGTTGCCATCACCGGCATTGCAGGTCCCGGTGGCGCGACGCCCGGCAAGCCGGTCGGCCTCGTGCACTTCGCCGCTGCCGCGCGCGACGGCCGGATCATCCACCGCGAGCATCGCTTCGGCGCGATCGGCCGCAGCGCCGTGCGCCAGCGCTCCGTGGTCGAGGCGCTGCGCATGCTGATGGACCTGGCGCGCGGTCCGCAAGTCGCGGCCAAGCCGAAACGCGCCGCCGCAGTCACCCGCCTGCGCCCCCGCGTGACGCGCTCGCCGCGCCGCCATGCGGCCAAACGCCGGACGCCGCGGTCGCCGCGGGGCTGATCGCTCCGCTTAGGGTTTGCGGGCGATCACGCGGATCGCCGCCAGATTGGCGCGATGCTGCTCGAATACCCGGCGCATCCCCAGCACCCGCCGCCGCGCCGCCCGATCGCGCAGCAGATTCCTGGCGAGCCGCAAGGCGCCGATCAGGCCCTCGTCCTGCACGAGGCGCCGCGGCCGCAGCAGATGCATCGGCGCGAATTCGACCGCTTCGATCTCGAAGCCGACGCTCTCCAGCAGCCCTCTCCATCCGTCGCCGGACAAGGGACGCGCGCCGACATGGATGGCCCCGGAAAGCGCGCGGTCGATCTCCTGCCTTTGGCCAAACGGCATGTCGTCGGGTGTCACGGCGAGCTCGTGGATGCCATAGCGTCCGCCCGGGCGCAGCAGGCGGAACGCTTCGGCCGCGATGCGGCGCTTCTGCTCCTGAGTCTGCATGCTCAACATCGCCTCGCCGATTACGACCGAGGCAAAGCCTGCGGGCAGCGTCGTCTGATCGGCCGTGCCGACGACGACCGCGATATGTCCCTTCGCAGGAAGCTGGCGGCTGGTCCACGCCGCCGCCTGCGCATCGCGCTCGACGCCGACATAGCGCCGCGGACCCCGCTCCAGGATCATGCGGGCGGTGACGCCAAGGCCCGGCGCAAACTCGACGACATCATCTGCGGCGCCGATCACCAGCCCGTGCAACAGCGCGCGCGTCAGGCCAAGCCCGCCGGGGCGCAGCACGCGCTTGCCAAGCCGGGCCAGCAACCAGTGGCCTGGCATCTTGGCGACGTCGAGATCGCAGCCCGGCAGTTCGGCTGGCGGCATCGTGTGGTCCGCAATCATCTGGAATCTCCTTTGCGAGTTAGAACCGCGCCCGGATGCCGCCGTAATAGCCGCGTCCGTCGCCGGGGATGAAAGCGGCCTGGTCCGGTCGCGCCTGATCGACGATCAGGGTTGATGCGGCATAGGTCGCATTGAACAGATTGGTGATCTCGCCGAACACCGAGAAGCGATCGCTGATCCGGTATTCGCTGCGCAGGTCGGCAACCACGAACGGATCGGCAAACAGCGTGTTCATGTTGTCGACCGGCATGTGGCCCGGACTCCAGCGCACCACGCCCTCGAGCTTCCAGGCGTCGGTCGCCTGATATTGCAGGACTGCGTTGACGAGATGTGGCGGCGCGCCGGCGAGATGGTTGTTGCCGCGCAGCGGATCATTATCGAAGCGGAAGTCCTGATAGGTGTAGGCGACGCGCCCGGTCAGCCGCTCCGTCAGCCTCACGCCGAAGCCGAGCTCGACGCCGAAATGCGTGGTGCGGTCCGCATTGAACGCCGCCATCAACGCGCCGGTGGAGTCGCGCAGGCTCAAGAGCTCGTTGTCGACCCAGGAATAATAGCTGACCGCATCCCATGACAGGATGCCGGCGCGACCGCGCCAGCCGCCTTCGACCGTGGTCGCGGTCTGGGCCTTCAGATCGGGCGTCGCGAACACCGCGGCGATTAGCGCCGGATTACCCGGCGTCGGCCGTCCCGCGCTGCTGTTGGGCGTGCCGTTGACGGTCGCGAGCAGATCGTCATGCGACGGCGGCTCGAAGCTGCGGCTGACCGCGGCGAAGATGGTCTGGCCGGTCACGGGCCGGAAGGTCACGCCGAGGCTGGGGCTCCAAGCCGAATAGCTGCGCGCGTAGCTCGAGCTCTGCGTCGGCACCGCGCCGTTCGGCAGCAGCGCGGTCGGGTTCGCCGGATTGTAGGCAATCGTCGGCCGTGTCGCGTTCCGATAGAGGTCGTCATTGTCGCGCGTGGCGTAGCCATAGGCGATCGCCGGCGACACGGTGATCCGGTCCCAGACCGGCAGATTGACACCGGTATGCAGCGCAAGCGTGGTCGCATCGAGCCGGCTCTCGCCGAACTTCGCCCCGGTCTGCCCGGCCTGGTTGATGAAGTTCTCCCGGTCCGCCGATCCCACCGAATATTGCGCGGTCGTTTCCACGAGCGGCAAGGCGGCTGCGCTGTCGGGCTTGTAGGCGTAGCGGAACACGCCGGTCGCATCGTCGCCCCGCGTGGCGCGGATGCCCGAGGAGATCGGAAAGCGGAACATGTCGTCGGTGTGGGTGTAGCCGAGCGCGACGTCGAACAGATGCGCGTCGAATGTCGCGGTGGTCCGCGAGCCCGCCACGAACTGGTCGGCCTCGCGCCGCGGCCTGTCGCGCACGACGTTGGGGCCGGGATTGATCGAGGTCGATGGCGGGATGAAGGTCGGGCCGGCGAACACCTGCCGCGGATTGGCCTCCATCGCGCTCTTGGTCAGGGGGCCCGCGACGTCGAAGCCGAGATCGGTGTAGCCGATGAAGAAGCGCGTGCTGACGTTCTCGGACAGCACGGCGCCGACATTGGCGTTGAAGCTTGAGCGCTCGGAGCTGTTGTAGTCGCGAAAGCCGTCGCGGCGGCTGAAATCGGCCTGCACCAGCGCGTCCACATTGTCCTTCCTGCCGCCCGTCTGCGCACTGGCATTGATCTGTCCGAAGCTGCCGCCGGTGACCACGAGTTGCGTGCCCGGTGAGGACGATCCCGTCGGCGAGACGAAATTCAGCGCGCCGCCGAGCACGGTGGCGCCGAGCCGGTTGGCCATGTAGCCCCGATAGACCTCGATGGCCTCCGCCTGCTGCGGATTGGCAAAGCCGACGATGTAGGAGCCGTCGGCGCGATTGATCGGCAGGCCGTTCTGAAGCACCAGCAGCCCGCGCTCGACCGGATTCTGTTGCAGGCCGGAGCCGCGGATCTGGATGCGCGGCTGGTCGTTGCCGCCGAAGAAATTCTGCACCACGACGCCGGGAACGCCGCTGAGCGCGCGCGACACGGTCGGGTTGCCGGTGGGCGCGAGATCCTCGCGCTTGACCAGCGCGACGCCGCCCGCGAGCGCCTCGAAACGCTCCTGCACCGACGCCGCTGCCGTAGCGGGCGCCGTTGCCGCTTCGCGGGCGCCGTCACCGCTAAGAGGCTGCGGCTTGGCGGCCCGGCGTCGTGCTGCGACCCGCTCGCGCGAGACCAAGGCGGGCTTTGCCGCGCTCTTCGGCGCATCCACCATCACGGGATCGAGCTGGACCGCCGCGCCAGGCGTTGCCGATTGCGCAAGGCAGGCTTCACCGGCAAGCGCCGGCAGCAACAGGACCGACGCCGTCAACGACAGCCGCATCGTTCCCTGAATTTTGTTTCGTGAGCGCCCTCGCCCCGATGCAAGGTTTTTGATTGTATGTTGCACTGCAGCCCCATTGCTCTTGCGGCCGACGCGTTGGGAGCGCGAGCCGATGTCCGCGCGACGGTGCATGCCGTCGCGATCGGTCGCGAAGCTCGCCGCTGGTGCCGGGAATCTGATTGCGCTGGAGCAAATAGCGCGCAGCTTGGAATTAGTTTCGTTCCAAGCTGCAGGTTGGCCGATGTCGCCGGCGCTATGCCGCCATCAGTAGCGCGCTCGCATGGTCGAGCACACATTGCTTGACCGCACCGGCCTCGGAGGGTTTCGCCTTCGCACTGACCGTCAATTCCAGGATCGGTGCCGCGGGATTGCCGACATCGAGGACCCTCGTGACGGAGACGGTGGGTTGCGCCTGAACGTCGATGCGGGAATCGTTGCGCAGCTCCTTCAGGATGCGATCCGCGAGCGTATTGGCCGCGCCGGCCGGGACCGGAAACGCCACCTTGACCTCGCCCGTGCCCGGGTAGGCGCTGTGGTTGACGATCGCCGCGCCCCACACCTGCCCGTTGGGCAGCAGGATCTGCGTGTTGTCGGCCGCGACCAGCTCGGTCATGAACAGCGACAGCGACTTCACCTTGCCCGCCTTGCCGGCGATCTCGACGTCGTCGCCGATATGGAAGGGCCGGAACAGCAGCAGCATCACGCCGGCGGCGAGATTGGACAGCGTGCCCTGCAGCGCCAGGCCGATGGCGAGCGATGTCGCGCCCAGCACGGCAACAAGGCTCGCGGTCTGGATGCCGAACAGCTGAAGCACGGCGATTCCGACCACGGCCAGCACCCCATAGCGCACGAGACTGCCCACGAACAGCGTGACGAGCGGGTCGACGCGGTGCGTGACGCTGAGCAGCCGTGTCACGAAACGCTGCATGGCGCCGGAGAGATACCAGCCGACCGCAAGCAGCAGGATCGCGTAGATCGCGTTCAGGCCATACAGGACGAGCGAGGCTTTCAACGTGTCGAAATTGATGGTCATGGCGGCTCCAACCCGGGCAATCCGTTGAGAACGCATTGCGATGCGAAATGATCCCGGCAAGGGCCGAGGTGGAACACGGCCCGTAGGGCGGATTAGCGAAGCGTAATCCGCCTCTTTTGCCTCCGAGGCACAGATGGCGGATACGCCTTCGGCTAATCCGCCCTACGGCACACAAGCCCTTGCGTTGCCTGACGGGCAAAACACGCCAGCGGTGGGGCAATACGCGATGACGAAAATATTCGCCTTTACAGAATTTCGGCTTTGACGCATTCTCGGGCTACCTCATCCCTTGTCAGAGGGGCGTATCGCGATCGTCACGAACGTGGGGTGAGTTGCAGTGGACGCTCGTCACATCGGCGCGAAGGGTTCGCAGGGCGGGAAACCGTGAGCGAAAACCGTCGCGCATACGACCGGTGTGATTTGCGTACGGCAAAACCGTGTCGTCCTGACGCCCGGGGTCTGTGCGTCAAGTCTTGTGGTGATGTGTGTTGCCCGACCGGGCGCGCCCATCAGTCATCTGCAAGGCGACGGGGGCAATAGTGCAACGCTCCCCGGGGAGAGCACGGCATAAGCCGTC
>NZ_CAKZJO010000109.1 GCF_936943645.1 uncultured Bradyrhizobium sp.
AACGCTCTGCCCCTTCTTCAATTCAGGTCTCGGTCATTCCGGGATGCACCGTGAGGCGCAGGCCCGGAATCCATCGTGCGTCAGAGGCGGGCGGAGACATGGATTCCGGACTCTCGCTCCGCGAGCCCCGGAATGACGGTTAGGCCACCAGCTCGGCGAACAGATCCGCATCGACGTTGCCGCCAGAAAGCACGATGACGACGTTCTTGCCGGCGACATCGAGGCGGCCCGCGAGCAGCGCGGCAAGCCCGACCGCACCGCCCGGCTCGACCACGAGCTTCAGCTCGCGATAGGCAAAGGCGACGGCGGCGCCGACTTCCTTGTCCGACGCGGTCACGCCGCGCGCGAGCAGCTTGCTGTTGATCGCGAACGTCATCTCGCCGGGGATCAGGGCCATCAGCGCATCGCAGATGGTGCGGCCTGCGGGCGGATGCGGCTCGCGATGGCCGGCGCTCAGCGAGATGCCGTGATCGTCGAACGCCTCGGGCTCGGCCACGACGATCTCGGCGCGCGGATAGCGCGCCTTCACGGCCGTCGCGACGCCCGCGATCAGGCCGCCGCCGGATGCGGGCGCCACCACGATGTCGGGGCTGAGGCCGAGGCCCGCCATGTCCTCCGCGATCTCGCGGCCGGCGGTGCCCTGCCCTGCAATCACGAATGGATCGTCATAGGGCCGCACCAGCGTCGCGCCGCGCTTCTCGGCGATGCCCCGCGAGATCGCCTCGCGGTCGTCCTTGTCGCGATCATAGAGCACGACCTCGGCGCCATAGGATTTGGTGCGCTCGCGCTTGGACAGCGGCGCATCCGCGGGCATCACGATGGTTGCCTGCATGTCGAGGATCTTTGCCGCCGCCGCCACGCCTTGTGCATGGTTGCCGGAGGAAAACGCGACCACGCCGCCGGCGCGCTTGTCCTGCGGGATCGAGAACACCTTGTTGAAGGCACCGCGAAACTTGAAGGAGCCGGTGCGCTGGAGCATCTCGGGCTTCAAGAACACCTTCGCACCGACGCGCTCGTTGAGCACGGGAAAGGACAGCAGCGGGGTGCGGATGGCGTAGGGCGCGATCACGCGCGCTGCGGCGTCGATATCGGCGGGGCCGATCGGGAGGAGCTGTTCGGTCATGGCCGAATGTTATCGCGGCCGATGAGGCCCGGGCAAGACACCTCAGCGCGAGGATTCTGTCCTCTTCAGGCCACGAAGCGAGGCTGTTCCGCGCCGTTTCGGCCCGGCAGCACCGCGCCGACCGCCAAAATGCTGTCGATAAAGACCCTGGCCGAGGCCTCCCAGGTGTAATTGGCGGCGAAGGCGACGCAGTCCTGCCGGGAGACCCCCAGCGCCGTGAAGCAGGCATTGCGCAGATCGTGGTCGAGCGCGCCGACCGGGGCATCGCCGATCACGTCACGCGGCCCCTTCACCGGGAAGGCCGCCACCGGCAGGCCGCTGGCGAGAGCTTCCAGTAGAACGAGGCCGAACGTGTCGGTCTTGCTCGGGAAGACGAACACGTCGGCGGCCGCATAGATGTCCGCCAGTTCCTCGCCGTGCTTTTCGCCCAGGAAGATCGCGTCGGGATAGGCCTCTTCCAGCGCGGCGCGTGCCGGACCGTCACCGACGATCACCTTGGTGCCGGGCAGATCGAGGTCGAGGAAAGCTTCGAGGTTCTTCTCTACAGCGATGCGGCCGACCGATAGGAACACCGGTGCCGGCAGGCAGAGATCGACGGCGCGCGGGTGGAACAGGCCGGTATCGACGCCACGGGGCCAGAGCAGGACATTGTCAAAGCCGCGCTCGGTCAGCTCGCGGGCGAGCGCCGGCGTGGCCGCCATCACGGCTCGGCTGGGCGCATGGAAACGGCGCAGCGCCCGCCAGATCAGCGAGCCCGGCACCGGCACGCGCGCACGGACATATTCGGGGAAGCGGGTGTGGAAGCTGGTCGTGAACGGCAGCTTGCGCTGGCGGCAATAGCGGCGAACCATCAGGCCGATCGGCCCTTCGGTCGCAATGTGGATGCTGTCGGGCCGCGCCTCCTGGATCAGCTTCGCGATCCGTGCCGGGCGGGGCATCGCCAGGCGCACGTCGCGATAGCTCGGCATTGCGAAGGTGCGGAAGGATTGCGGCGTCAGGAACGTGAAGTCGGCGCCGAGCCCTTCGGCGGCGTCTGCAAGCTTGGTCAGCGTCCGAACCACACCGTTGACTTGCGGGTGCCAGGCGTCGGTCGCGACCAGGATGCGCATCAGGCAGCCTCCGTTATGCAGCCCTGGCTGCAACCTGCGGGACGGTTGCCGGCTTCTGCAGATGATCCGCCCAGGTGATGATCTCGAAATGACCGTCGTCGTGCTCGACGAGCGCCGTGCAGCTCTCGACCCAGTCGCCGCAATTCATGTAGCGAATGCCGCCCTCGTCGCGGATCACGGCGTAGTGGATGTGGCCGCAGATCACGCCGTCGGCGTCGTGACGGCGGGCCTCGGCGGCCAGCGCCTGCTCGAACGCGCCGATATAGTTGACGGCGTTCTTGACCTTCTGCTTGGCCCATTGCGACAACGACCAATAGGGCACCTTGAACAGGCGGCGGAAGAAGTTGACGAAGCGATTCATCTGGATCGCGAAGTCGTAGGCCTTGTCGCCGAGATGGGCGAGCCAGCGCGCGTTCTGCACCACGAGATCGAAGATGTCGCCGTGGATGACGAGATAGCGCTTGCCGTCCGCGCCGGTGTGGACGGTGTTTTCGACCACGTCGATGCCGCCGAAATGCGTGCCGTAATAATTGCGCAGGAACTCGTCGTGATTGCCGGGAATGTAGATGACCTTGGCGCCCTTGCGCGCCTTGCGCAAAAGCTTCTGTACGAGGTCGTTGTGGGATTGCGGCCAGTGCCAGCTCGATTTCAGGGCCCAGCCATCGACGATGTCGCCGACCAGATAGATCGTGTCGGCGTCGTGGTAACGCAGGAAGTCGAGCAGAAGATCGGCTTGAGAACCGCGGGCTCCGAGATGAACGTCGGAGATGAACAACGTGCGAAAGCGCCGCTCCGGGCTCTCGTCACTCACATCGTAACTTCCCATGCGCCAACCCGTAACAATGTCCCATGACAGGGGGATGACCAATTGAACCCTTGAGGCACCCTCGGATACGAATCAAACTTCGCCTCGCCCTCCCCGCGAATATCAGTCGCATGCGACAATCAGGCGACATGGTGCCGCAGCGCAGCCTCTTACCCTCCCCCTCCAGGGCCCTCCAGGGGAGGGTGAACGAGCCACCACGCGCGTGCGCTCAATAGATTGATGACCCGCTTCCGCGTATGGCCCCGCGTCAGTAGAACCTGTGGAAATGATGGACCGGGCCGTGGCCGTGTCCGACGTTGAAGCGGTCGGCGGCGCCGATCGCGGCACTGATCCAGGCCTTGGCATTGCGCACGGCGCTTGCCAGATCCTCGCCCTTGGCCAGCCCCGCCGCGACCGCCGAGGACAGCGAGCAGCCGGTGCCATGGGTGTTGCGGGTCGCCACGCGGGCCGCGGTCAGCGCGAGCGCATTGTCTGCATCGACGAGATAATCGGTGCTCTCGGCCCCCTCGCCGTGCCCGCCCTTGATCAGGACCGCGCGGCAGCCCAGCGCCAGCAGGCGCCGCCCCTGGCTTTCGATCTCGGCCTCGCTTCGTGCGACCGGCTCGTCGAGCAGAGCCGCGGCCTCCGGCAGATTGGGCGTGATCACCGAAGCCAGCGGCATCAGCCTGGTGCGCAGGGCGTCGACGGCCTCGGCGGCCAGCAGGCGGTCGCCGGAGGTCGCCACCATCACGGGATCGAGCACGATGTGCTTCGGCTTCCAGCGCAACAGCGCGGAGGCGATGGCATCGATGCTTTCGACCTGGGCCACCATGCCGATCTTCACGGCGCCAACGTCGAGATCGGAGAACACGGCATCGATCTGCGCCGTGACGAACTCCGCCGGAACGGCGTGGATGCCGGTGACGCCACGCGTGTTCTGCGCGGTCAAGGCGGTGATGGCGGAAGCGCCATAGACGCCAAGCGCAGCAAAAGTCTTCAGATCGGCCTGAATGCCGGCGCCGCCGCTGGAGTCGGAACCGGCGATGGTGAGCGCAACCGGGGTCGTCATCGCAGGGTCCATGTGTTGGATGGGAACGCCATGGCCCGTCCTAGCGCGACCTTGGAACTCCAGCAAGCTCTGCCGAGCCGCCTTCGGCCGCAAACCGCGACAGCGCGTGTTCCCGCAATGCGCGGGCGGAACTTGGCCTCCGCGCAGCAATGGCGCGGTCATGAAAATGCAACCGCGGCGAACCCTTGGTATAGTCGCGAACTGCTTCGCCGATGCGTGAGACGTCAGTGGTGGAACTGTCCGGCGACAACGAGGTCGCGGGCCGCCCGGTCCGCAAGCCGCCTGGAATGGAATCTTTGGGTGGAACGATGCTGGCCTTTTTTGAACGTCTTCTCGACTCCTCCATGCTCTCGCCCCACGGCATCTGCCTGTTGTGGGAGCCCGAGCTGATCTGGCTTCACGTCGTATCCGACGCCTGCATCGCGGCCGCCTATTTCTCGATCCCGTTTGCGCTCGCGATCCTCGTCACCAAGCGGCGCGATCTCAAATTCGGCTGGGTCTATTGGGCCTTCGCGATCTTCATCATGGCGTGCGGCCTCACGCATGTGCTGTCGATCTACACGCTCTGGGTCCCGGTCTACGGCATCGAGGGCATCGTCAAGGCGGCAACCGCAGTGGCGTCCGTGATGACGGCGGGCGCGCTCTGGCCGCTGCTGCCGAAGATCCTGACGATCCCCTCGCCGTTCGAGCTGCGGCAGGTCCAGGCCGCGCTCGAGGAAGAGGAAATCAAGAGCCGTGACGCCACGCTGCTGCTCCAGCAGGTCAGGGACGCGCAGCGCGCGATGCGTGACAGCATGGCGCGCCTCACGGCCATCGTCGAGACCGCGGTCGACGGCGTCATCCTGTTCGACGCGCAGGACCGCATCCTGCTGTTCAATCCGGCCTGCGAGCGCCTGTTCGGCTACGAAGCCGACGAAGTGATGGGCCGGAACGTCCGGATGCTGATGCCCGAGGCGGGCGGCGCCGCGCCCGACGGCCCGGCAAGGCAGTTCGCGACCGCCGGCGAGGCCACCGGCCTGCGCAAGGACGGATCGACCTTTCCGATGGACCTGTCGGTCGGTCAGGCGCGGCAGGACGGCGAATTGATCTTCGTCGGCATCGTGCACGATTTGACCGCACGCAAGCTGACCGAGCAGCAGCTCCAGCAGGCGCAGAAGATGGAGACGGTCGGCCAGCTCTCCGGCGGCATCGCGCACGACTTCAACAATCTGCTCACCGTCATCATCGGAAATGCCGAGCATCTGAGCGAGCAGCTCAAGGCGAGGCCCGATTTGCGGCGCTTTGCCGACGACATCTCGCAGTCGGGAGAACGGGGGGCCGAGCTGACGCAGCGGCTGCTCGCCTTCAGTCGCCGTCAATTGCTGCAGCCGCAGACGATCGATTGCCGGAGCCTGCTCGAATCCATGTTCAAGCTGCTCAAACGCACCTTGCGCGAAGACATCGAGATCAAGACAGGCTCAGGGCTAGGCACCATCCAGGCCTTCGCCGACCGCGCCCAGCTCGAATCGGCCGTGCTCAATCTCGCGCTCAACGCCCAGGATGCCATGCCGGCCGGAGGCAGCCTGACCCTGAGCACGGAGTTGACGACGCTGGACGACGACTATCGCATGCTTCACCCCGAAGTCGCGGCCGGGACTTACGCGTTGATCTCGATCACCGACGACGGCGAAGGCATGACGCCGGAGGTCGCCCGGCGCGCCTTCGAACCGTTCTTCACCACCAAAGAGGTCGGCAAAGGCTCGGGTCTCGGCCTCAGCATGGTCTATGGCTTTGCCAAGCAATCGGGCGGCCATGTTACGATCTACAGCGAGGCGGGCCTCGGGACGACCGTCCGGATCTACCTGCCCCGCGCGGATGCCGGGCCATCACAGGCCGAGCTTTCCGATGCCGAGGACGCGGCGCCGCGCGGATACGAGACGATCCTGATTGCCGAGGACGACCCGTTCGTTCGGTCTTCCGCCATTCGCAGGGTGGAAGCCCTGGGGTATCGGGTCGTTGCCGCGGTCAATGGCAAGGAGGCCCTGCAGCAGCTGCGCACCGACCCCAGCATCGACATGCTGTTCACCGACATCGTGATGCCCGGCGGCATGAGCGGCTGGGACCTCGCCGACCAGGCGCGGCGGATTCGCCCCTCACTGCCGGTCCTGTTCACCTCGGGCTACGCGCTGGAGACCCTGGTCGAGCAGGGCCAGGCGCATGCGCAGGCGATCGTGCTGACCAAGCCCTACCGCAAGATCGAGCTCGCCCAGCGGCTCAGAGAGGCGTTCGCGGCAGCGCCCGTGGCGTCTTGAAACCCAGCAAGTGTGCTTGCTAAATCCTGCCGGTTTTGGCCTATTGGCCACCAGATATGCTCTTGGAGTGCCCGCGATGGTTCCTTTCTTCGTTCAGATCAAATGCAAGCTCGGCCAGTCCTATACGGTGGCCAATGCGCTGGCCGAAGCCGAGATCGCGTCCGAGATCTACTCCACGGCCGGCCAATACGACCTCCTGGTGAAGTTCTACGTCGACAAGGACACCGACATCGGCCATTTCGTCAACGAGAAGGTGCAGGTGCTGCCGGGCATCCAGGACACCCTCACCATCATCACCTTCAAGGCGTTCGGCGCGAGCTGAGTTCGCGCGCTACCCGGCTTCCTTGCCGGTTTCCTTGCCGGCTTCCTTGCGTTTGGGCCGCGGCGGACCTTCCACGGGCGGCAGCGATTTGAGGTACTCCGCCATTGCGGCAATATCCTCGTCGGACAATTGCGAGGTGTTCTTGATCACGCGGGTCATCGCGCCGCCGACGCTGTCGCCGTCGGGCAATTCGCCGTTCTTGAGGAAATAGGCGATATCCTTCACGCTCCATTCGCCGAGGCGCTTCTGGGTGATGTTGGGCACCCAGCCCTCGCCTTCCGGATTGGGGCCGCCGGCGAAGCGCTGGCCGGAGATGATGCCGCCGAGCGCGTTGCGCGGGCTGTGGCATTCGGCGCAATGGCCAAAGCTGTTGACGAGATAGGCGCCGCGATTGAATTGCGGCGACCTGGTGCCGTCGGCAACAAGCGGCTTGTCGTCGAGAAACAGGAATTTCCAGATGCCGACATTGCGCCGGATGTTGAAGGGAAACCGCATGTCGTGGTCGCGCACTTTGCCGGTCACGGGTGGCAGCGTCTTCAGATAGGCGAAGAGATCGAGCACGTCCTCGCGCCTGGCATGCTGATAGGACGTGTAGGGAAAGGCGGGGAAATAATGCTGCCCGCCCGGCGACACGCCTGATATCACCGCGTTGACGAAGTCGCCCTCCGTCCATTTGCCGATGCCGTCGTTCGGATCGGGCGAGATGTTCGGCGCGTAGAACGTTCCGAACGGCGACTTGATCGCGACGCCGCCGCCGAGCTTGACGCGATCGGGCTGGTCGGGCGTGGCATGGCAGGAGGCGCAGCCCCCGGCATTGAACATGGTCTCGCCATTGGCGAGGTTGGCCACATGGGCCGGCGCGTTGCCGGCGGCGGCCACCACCGGCGCGCTGAGCCACCAATAGACGCCCAAGCCAGCGACCAGTGCGAGCAGTCCTGCGAGAATTGTTCGTTGCAGCATGCGGATCCATTCACTCGTCGCGGCGAACCTAAGGCCGATGTCGTCGCGGCTCCAACCACGAAGAATTTAGCCCGCCCCGCCCGGAAACGGGAATAAACTGAAATGCCGGCTGTTGGAAGTTTGGCAGCCCGAACGGGTTCAGCAGGGAGAACGTCATGAACAAGACCGTCATTGCCGTCTTAGCGCTCGGTGCCATCGCCTTTGCGGCTCCGGCCAGCGCCGAAAAGCTGAAAGCAACGCTCGACGGCAAGTCCGAGGTGCCGGCAACGACCAGCAGCGCCACCGGAACCGCCGATCTGAACTACGATGCCGCCAGCAAGAAGCTGTCCTGGACGGTCACCTATTCCGGGCTGTCCGGCCCCGCCACCGCCGCCCATTTCCACGGTCCCGCGGAAGCCGGCAAGAACGCCGGTGTCGCGATCGCGATCCCGAATGCGACCGCCAGCCCCGTGAAGGGCGAAGCGACGCTGACCGACGCGCAGGCCGCCGACCTGCTCGCCGGCAAGCTCTACGTCAACATCCACACCGCGGCCAACCCGGGCGGCGAGATCCGCGGTCAAGTGACGAAGTAAGCCTCCAAGATTGCTTCGTCGCAAAAGGCCGGGCGCAGGAGGGGGCGTCCGGCCTTTTCGATTCCGCTCCGCGGCTCAGGCCGCATTCAGCGCCTGGGTGAGATCCGCGATCAGGTCCGACGGATTCTCGATGCCGATCGACAGGCGGATCGTGGAATCCAGCACGCCGATCTTCCGGCGGATGTCGGCGGGAACGCCGGAATGGGTCATGGTTGCCGGCAGGCTCGCCAGCGACTCGGTGCCGCCGAGGCTCACCGCCAATTTGAGGATCTGCAGTGCGTTGAGGAATTTGACCGCCCCGTCTTTGCCGCCGACGATGTCGAAAGAGAAAGTCGATCCCGCCCCCAGGCACTGCCGCGCGAACACGCGCCCCGCGGGCGAAGCCTCCTCGTGATGACCGAGATAGTGGACCTTGGCGACTTTGGGATGATCGCGCAGGAAATCCGCAACGAGGCGCGCATTGGCGTTGGCTTTCTCCATGCGCAGGCTCAGCGTCTCCAGCGATCGGTTGATCATCCAGCAGGAATGCGGATCGAGCTGCGTGCCGATGGCACCGCGCAGCGCCTTGATGCCCTTCATGATCGCCTTCGAGCCGAGCGCGGCCCCTGCAATCAGGTCGGAATGGCCGCCGACATATTTGGTCAGCGAATACAGCGACACATCCGCACCGTGCTCGATCGGACGCTGAAACACGGGACCGAGCAGCGTGTTGTCGCAGGCGATGATCGGCGTGTGTCCCTGCGCCTTGCCGATGGCATCGGCGATGCGGCGGATCATGGCGATATCGACGAGGCCGTTGGTGGGATTGGCGGGGGTCTCGATCAGGATCATCGAGACGCGGCCCTTGGCCATGGCCTCCTCCGCGGCCTGCTTGACGGCGGCTTCGTCGATGCCGTCGGCGAAGCCGACGGCGCCGATCGACAGCCGCGAAAGCGTGTTGGTCAGCAGCGTCTCGGTGCCGCCGTAGAGCGGCTGCGAATGCAGGATGACGTCGCCGGGGCGGACGAAAGCCAGAATCGTGGTCGCGATCGCCGCCATGCCGGACGAGAACAGCGCGCAGCTTTCGGTGCGCTCGTAGATCGAGAGCCTGTCCTCGACGATCTCGCTGTTGGGATGATTGAAGCGCGAATAGACCAGGCCCGCGCCCATGCCCTCCGGCGGCTCGCGCCGGCCGGCGACGAAATCGAAGAAGTCCTGCCCGTCGTCGGCGGTCTTGAACACGAAGGTGGAGGTCAGGAAGACCGGCGGCTTGATGGCACCTTCCGACAGTTGCGGATCGTAGCCATAGGTCAGCATCAGCGTTTCCGGGTGCAGCATGTGATTGCCGATGTGAGTCTTGGACGGATGCGGTTTGACCATGGCCTGTCTCGCTGTTGATTCGGATTCTCGCCGCGCGCTTGAGCTCCCGATGTCATGAGGCAAGTCTGGAAACGAGATGCGCCTCGTCGCATCAACGTCGCGGCGTTGCTGCGAAGATAACCCCTCCGAGCATCATCCGTCAGACCTTGCGGACAGAAAAAGGGCGGCTGCTGCCGCAACCGCCCTTCGTGATTCCTGTGGCCCGGATGGAGCTGTACGCCTCAGCCGTTCTTGACGCGGTAGGTCTCGTGGCAGCCGCCGCATTCCTTGCCGATGGCAGGCATGTTCGCCTTGAGCGAGTCGAGATCCTTGATCTTGCCCTTGGCCTCGCCCACGGTCTTGGCAAAGCCGGCGATCTTGGCGTCGAAGCCGGCCTTGTCCTCCCAGACCTTCGGCGAGGTCGAGTAGTCGCCGTCGAGCTTCACGCCCTTGGCGCTGGCCGGAAACAGGTTCGGCAGCTTCTTGGCGGTATCTTCGAACTGCGCCAGCGCACTGTCCACGGTAGCCTGGTCGTAGGGCTTCTCACCCTTCACCATCGCCGACATCGCGCCGGCGTTCTTGCCGTTGCCTTTCATGAGCGTCTGGACCTCCTTGACGGAGTCCTGCTGCGCCCAAACGGCGCCCATCCCGAGCAGCAGCGCGCCCCCAACGATCAACACTCGCTTCATACGCAAAATCCCTTTCCCTGATGATAGGATCGTGCCGACCCCTCCATGGGCCAACACCGATTGGCAGATTTCATTCCCTCCGGAGCGCGACGAAAAATCGTCGCACGCCGGTGGATGGCTGGGCAAAGCGGCCGCGTCTGCTTGATCTTACAGGCTGTGACGGCGGTGATGCTCGTGGATCGCGATCCACACCCGCTCGGGCGTGGCCGGCATGTCGATGTGGTCGATCTTGTATTCGCGCCAGAGCGCATCGACGATGGCGTTGACGACGGCCGGACAGGAGCCGATCGCGCCAGCCTCGCCCGCCCCCTTCACGCCCATCGGATTGGTCTTGCAGGGGACGTTGGCGGTCTCGAACACGAAGGCCGGCCCGTCCGCCGCCCGCGGCAGCGCATAGTCCATGAAGGTCGCGGTAATGAGCTGGCCGTCGGTCGGCCCATAGACCACCTGCTCCATCAGCGCCTGGCCGATGCCCTGCATGGCACCGCCGTGCACCTGGCCGGCCAGCAGCAGCGGATTGAGCGTCTTGCCGAAATCGTCGACGATCACGTAGTTGACGATTCTGATGATGCCGGTAGCCGGATCGAGCTCGATTTCCGCGACATGGGTGCCGTTGGGATAGGTGCCATCGGCGCTGGCAAAGGTCGCGCTGCCGTTCAGCTTCGACGGATCGACGCCGGGCCGCTTGGCGAGATCGGCGAACGAGACCGATCGGTCGGTGCCGGCGATTCGGATCACGCCGTCGGTGATCTCGAGGTCGCCGGCGCTGGCTTCCAGCGCCTGCGCCGCGATCTCCTTCAGCTTCAAGCCGAGCTCGCGCGTAGCCCGCTCGACGCTGACGCCGCCCGAGGGGATCGAGGCCGAGCCGCCGGTGCCGAGGCCCGTGGCGATCTCGTCGGTGTCGCCCTGCCGGACGTGGACGCGCTCGGGCGCGACGCCGAACTGCTCGGCGACGATCTGCGCATAGGCGGTCTGGTGGCCCTGCCCGCTCGACTGCGTGCCGATGAGGACGGTGACGTCGCCATTGGGATCGAGGCGGACATTGGCGGTCTCCTCACCCATCACGCCGCAGATCTCGACATAGCTCGCGAGCCCGATGCCGCGGATCAGGCCGCCCTTCTTGGCCGCCTTGGCGCGCTTTCCAAACTCCTTCCACTCGGCGATCTCCATCGCGCGTTTGAGATGCGCGGCGAAGTCGCCGGAATCGTAGACCTTGCCCGTGGCCGTCTTGTAGGGCAGCGCCTTCGGTGGGATGAAATTCTTGCGGCGAATGGCATCCGGCGTCATGTCGAGTTTGCGCGCGCAGGCATCGACGAGGCGCTCGATGACGTAAGCCGCCTCGGGCCGGCCCGCGCCGCGATAGGCATCAACAGGCACGCTGTGGGTGAAGATGGTGCGCACCCGGCAATGGAACGCCTGGATATCGTAGAGGCCCGGAAGCATGCCGGCGCCGCCATGCGGGATGTAGGGCCCGAAGGTCGAGAGATACGCGCCCATGTCGCCCATCAGGTCGCAATCCATCGCGAGGAATTTTCCGTCCTCGGCGAGCGCCATCTTGGCGGTGGTGACGTTGTCGCGGCCCTGCGCATCGCCCATGAAATGCTCGGAGCGATCGGCCGCCCACTTCACTGCCTTCTTCAGCTTGCGCGCCGCAACCGCCATCAGGGCGTATTCCCGGTACGGAAACAGTTTTGTGCCGAAGCCGCCGCCGACGTCGGGGCAGATCACCCGCATCTTGTCGGTGGGGATGTTGAGCACGTTCTGGCACAGGATGTCGCGCAGGCGGTGGCTGCCCTGGCTGCCGACCGTCAGCGTCAGATGGTCGCGCTTGGCGTCGTATTCGCACACCGCCGCGCGCGTCTCCATGAAGCTCGCGACCACGCGCGGATTGACAATGGAGATTTCGGCCACCGCATGCGCCTTGGCAAAGGCGGCCTCGGTCGCCTTCTTGTCGCCGATCGAGACGTCGAACAACACGTTGCCTGATTTGTCAGGCCAGACCTGCGGCGCGCCTTTCTTCACGGCATTGACGACGCCGGTCACCGCGGGCAGCGGCGACCATTTGACCTCGATCGCCTCGATGGCGTCGCGGGCCTGGTCGATGGTCTCGGCGACGACGAAGGCGATGGAGTCGCCGACATGGCGCACCTCGCCCGCAGCCAGGATCGGGTAAGGCGGGCCGGTGAAGGGATCGGTCTCGAGATTGAACAGGCACGGCAGATTGCCGAGATCCTTCACATCATCGGCGGTCAGGATCAGCGCGACGCCCGGCAGGCCGCGGGCGCGGCTCACATCAATGGTGTATTTGGCATGCGCATGCGGCGAGCGCAGCATCAGGCAGCGGAGCGCAGCCTGCGGCGCGTAATCGTCGGTATAGCGGCCCTTGCCGCGGATGAGCGCGTCATCCTCCTTGCGCAGCACGCTTTGGCCAACGCCGAACTTGATGGGAGCCGCCATTTTATCTTCCCGTTCCATGGTTGTTTTGCGGGCATATTGCCGTGGAAAAACTGGCAAGGCAAACGGGTTTAGGCAGGCTTGGTCGCGAGGATCTGGCCCGGCCTGCCCTGTCAGAGCGGGATAGGACAGAAAGGCCGCAGCTCGGTCATTTCCCCGTGAAGATCGATGATTCTGCACCGCAGCGCACGCCTGCGAACAAGCGACAGGATTGGCCGTCACTTGTTCGCAGAGCGCACGTCCGCGTCTGGCAATTGAACATTTACATCCCACTGTGGTTCAACAGATACCTCGCACGATCTCTCAACGCGTCGATCGCTCGCCAGGGTGCGAGGTGGTAGACCTCGCCACGGGTCAGGCCGATATCCGTCAGCTCCCTGTCGCTCAGATCCTGCAAGATGAACCGCGGGCTCTGGTACCATTGCCGACACGCGCGCCAGTATCGCTTGAACAGACCGCGGAGGCTCTGTGCCGGTTCGACCGCTGCCCGCGCGCCTTCCGTTGGCGACAACGTGCCGCGCGGCGCTGCAACGGATGCGTTAAGTCGCGCCGCAGCCGTCAAGACCTCGTCCATGGCCTCCTTTGCCAACGCGATCGAGCGGTCGAGGCGAAGCACCGCGGCATCGCGCTCTGCTTCGGATGTGAAGGTCGTCTGTTGTGGTGGCATCGCATGCTCCTGCTGTTGAGCCAGCAGCGAGCGTGGCCACGAAAAAGGCCCCGTCCGATGCCGGCGGGGCCTGGTGGAAGAGATGTCGTCGTCGAATTCCTAGCGCACGACTCCTCCCACGGCCCAGCCGAAGCGGGTCATGTGGTTGCGGTTGACGGTGCGCGAGCGTTTGATCATAGGCGGCGAATACCACGGGAATCGCACAAAATCAATAGATGTGGAGAGGCTGCCTACATCCTTCAGGCGAGCGCCTGGTTCTGCGGCTACGTCACTTTTGCTGAATGCGGCCGAGATAATCGACGACAGAGAGGATACGTTTTCGCACGACGACTTCAGGGCTTTGTTCGGGCCCGGCTTTCTGCCAATAGGACGGATCAACATAGTGAGGCAGGTTGACGATGGGGTTGAATCGCTCTCCCCAGATCGGCATTTCGCGCGTGCCGTGGGCAGGAATTGTCTTCATTCCATCGATGACTTCATAGATGGTATTCGCGGGAAACACGCCGTTGTTGTTCCTGGCCAGCATCGTCAAATCGGGAGGCGGTGTCTTGAGCTGGTCGCTGACCGGTCCTTTGCCCCTGGCATCCGCACCGTGGCAGCTCGCGCACGACGACTGGAATTCCAACTTGCCGCGGTCGAGATCTTCCGCCTGAGCCGTCGCGGCGAAACCGGCGACGAGACCGGCGATGATCAGACATTTCACAGCAGATCTTACCATGTCCTGCTCCTCGGCGCTGGCCAGCAGAGCTGACTACTAGCCGGTTCGCCCGAGGGCCGTTTGACTCACATCAAAACTGGTTTCCAACCGAACTTATGCGGGCTCCAGGCCTGCGCGAAATCAGGCCAACGCGGACGAGCTCCGAACAAGTAGGCACGAACCTATCGAGTGCGATCGTTCCGCGCCTAGCCGCGCACCAATGAGACCAGCCAGTTACGGCCGAACAGCACGAGGATCGCGAGCGCATAGACAATCGTGCCGCCGATCGCGAGCAGCACCAGCATCAATTCGTCCCGGAAGTGCATCGCCCCCAGCGCAGGACCACCAAAGCGCGTTATCAGCCAGAAGGCCACGGCGAGGATGATCCCGGTCAGCAGGAATTTGACCAGCGACATCAGCCATGCGCGGTCAGGCACGAGGAAGCCGCGGCGTACGGCGAAGAACAGCACCAGCAACAAATTCGTCCAGACGCCGACGGCAGTGGCCAGCGCGAGGCCGATCTGCGCGAGCGAACCCATCAGGGCGACCTTCAGCGCGACGTTGACGGCGATGCCGGTCAGCGAGGCCCGCACCGGCGTCGCCGTATCCTTGCGCGCATAGAAGGTCGCAACCGCACTGCGGATCAGCACGAAGGGGATCAGGCCGATGGCATAGGCCGCGAGCGTGCCGCCGGCGGCCACCGCATCGGCCTTGGAGAAGGCGCCGCGGGCGAACAGCGCGCGCATGATCTCGTCCGGCACGGTGAGGAAGGCCGCCACGAACGGGATCGAGAACAGCAGCGTGAAATCGAAGGCCCGGCGCTGCGCCTTCATCGCGCCGTCATGGTCGTTGGCCGTGATCCGGCGCGACATTTCCGGCAGCAGCACCGTGCCGATGGCGATGCCGATGACGCCGATCGGGAGCTGGTTGAGCCGGTCGGCGTAATACAGCGCCGACAGCGCGCCGGCAGGCAGGAAGGTCGCGATGATGGTGTCCGCGAACAGCGCGACCTGCGTGCCCATCGATCCCAATGTCGCAGGTCCCAGTGCCTTAAAGAATCCGCGCACGTCCTCGTCGAGCTTGAGCGGCGCAAAGCGCGGCAGGCCGCCATGGCAGGCGAGATCGCCGGCGAGCAGGAAATATTGCAGGAAGCCGGAGATCAGGACGCCCCAGGCTGCGGCATGACCCGGGGTCGGAAACCAGACGGCCACCGCCAGCGTCATCATCATCGCGACGTTGAGGAAGATCGAGGCGGCGGCGGCGCTGGCAAAGCGCTGCATCACGTTGAGCATGCCGCCATAGAGCGTCACCAGCGTGATCAACAGCAGATAGGGAAAGGTGATCCGGGTCAGCTCGATCGCGAGCTTGCGCTGCTCGGCATCCTCCGAAAAGCCCGGCGCCAGAATGCTCATGGCCTGCGGCATGAACAGCCAGGCAGCGATCAGCAGCACCACCTGCGAAGCCAGCAGCAGCGTGAAGATGCGATCGGCGAACAAATGCGCCGCCGCCTCGCCCTTCTCGCCGTGGACATGCGCATAGGCCGGCACCCAGGCGGCGTTGAAGGCGCCCTCGGCGAAGATCGCGCGGAAATGATTGGGCAGCCGCAGCGCCACGAAAAAGGCGTCGGCCACGGGACCGGCGCCGAGGATCGCCGCGAGCATGATGTCGCGGGCAAACCCCGTCAGCCGCGAGAGCAGCGTGTAACCACCGACCGTGAAGATGCGTCCGAGCATGCGTCTGTTTTAGAGCATGGCGCGATTAGGTCTAGGTGAAAGCGGCGGGGGAAGTGTGACTGGGAGCGCCGACAGTCCCCACAGCGTCATGGCCGGACTTGTCCCGGCCATCCACGCCTGGCCACACACTCGAAGAACGTGGATGCCCGGGACAAGCCCGGGCATGACGACTAGTGCAGTAAGAAGGGCGAACTCAGCCCGCCAGCGCGCCTTGCACGGCGGCGATCACCCGCTCCTGATCGGCTTCGGTCAGGTAGGCGTGCATGGGCAGGCTGATGACGTCCTGCGACAGGCTCTCGCAACCCGGCAGGCCGCCTTCGGCGACCGGGAAGTGCTTGTACGCCGTCTGTTGGTGCATCGACTTGCCGTAATAGATCGCGGTCGGCACGCCCTGGGCTTTTAGCGCGGCAGCGAAGCCGTCGCGGTCGGTGCCCTCAGGGAGGCGGATCGTGTACTGCGCCCAGACCGAGCTGTTGCCGGGCGCAAGCCGCGGCACGGTCACGACGTTGCTCAGGCCGCGCGCGTAGCGCTCCGCGACCTTGTTGCGAGCGGCGATCTCGTCGTCAAAAATCTTCAGCTTCTCGATCAGGATCGCGGCCTGCATGGTGTCGAGCCGACCAGTCAGGCCGAGGCGGACGTTGTCGTATTTGTCGACGCCCTGCCCGTGCACGCGGATGCTGCGCAAGGTCGCCGCGAGCTCGTCGTCATCGGTGAAGATCGCGCCGCCGTCGCCGAAACAGCCGAGCGGTTTTGCCGGGAAGAAGCTCGTCGCCGTGGCGAGACCGAAAGTGCCGAGCTTGCGGCCCTTGTAGCTCGCGCCAAAACCTTGCGCGGCGTCATCGAGCACGAACAGGCCTTCGGCCCTGGCGATCTCGGCGATGGCGTCGTGATCGGCGGGCTGGCCGAACAGGTCGACCGGAATCACCGCGACCGGCTTGAGGCCGGCCTTGCGCGCGGTCGCGATGCCGCGCTTCAGCGATTCCGGGCTCATGTTGAAGGTGGTCTCGTCCACATCGACGTAGACAGGCGTCGCGCCGGTTCGCGCCACCGGCGACGCCGTCGCGATGAAGGTGAAGGACGGGCACAGCACGGCATCGCCGGGGCCGACGTTCTTCGCCATCATCACCATCAGGATCGCGTCGGTGCCGCTGGCGCAGGCAATGACGTGCTTGGCGCCTGAGTAGGCCGCGAGCTGCTTCTCGAGTTCGAACACCTCCGGGCCATTGACGAACTGGCAATGATCCATCACGCGCTTGACCGCGGCATCGAGCGAGGCGCCGAGCCGGCGGCGCTGCGAGCCGACGTCGATGAAGGGAATGGGTTCGGAACGAAGATGCTGGTTCATAGCCGGGTTCTCGGCGCCTTGCTGGTTTTGAGCGGTCGACATGGACAGGGATCAGCCGGCGACGCGGCGCGGGCCCTTGAGGGCGGGCGATTTGGCTGCGGGCCGTGACGGCGTCTCCAGGCACTGGGTCGCGATCTCGAGGCTGGCAACGCCCTCGTCGCCGGTGACCGCCGGCGTCTCGCCGTTGCGCACCGCCTTGAGGAACGCGATCAACTCGGCACGGAGCGGCTCGTCATGGCCAACAGGCAGATGCCGCATCGAATAGCTGCCGTCGGGCTTGAAGCCGAAGCATTCGGTGACCTGGCGCGTCAGGAGATCGCCCATCACGTATTTGCCGCGCGTTGCGACCGTGACGCTGCGCGCCTTGAACGGCGTCAGCCAATTGGTGTTGATGTGCGCGAGCACGCCGTTGGCAGTGCGGAACTGCAGCAGCGCGATGTCCTCGCGCTCGGCGACCGCGCTCGACAATTGCGGCTGCACTTCGACGATGTCGGATTCGGTGAACCAGCGGATCAGGTCGATGTCGTGCACGGCGAGGTCGATGACGACGCCGACATTGGACATGCGCGGCGGGAACGGGCCGACGCGGGTGATCGCGATGGAGAGAATGTCCTCGCCCGCAATGGCCTGCTTGACGGCGGCGACGGCCGGATTGAAGCGCTCGACATGGCCGACCATCAGGGTCACGCCGGCCTTTTGCGCGGCGGCGACGATCTCGCGGCCCTCCTCGACCGTGGATGCGATCGGCTTCTCGACCAGGACATGGATGTTCTTGGCGATGCAGGCGAGCGCGACCTCGTGATGCAGGTGGGTCGGCGCTGCGATGGTGACGGCATCGACGCCGGCGGCGAACAGCTCGTCGAGCGTCTCGAAGCTCGGGCAGTTGGCAAGCTCGGTGGCGCGGGTGCGATGCGCGTGCGAAGGATCGACGACGCCGACGAGGCTGACGCCGGGCAGGCCGCTGAGCACCCGCGCATGGTTGCTGCCCATCACGCCGGCGCCAATGACGCCGACGCGCAAGCCGGCCTTTGCCGGTGCAGATCCTTTGGAACTCATCTGAGCAAACCCCGATTCAACGCAAATCCCCGGCGCGCTTCTAGCACGGACGCCACATTTGTGGCGAATGCCGCCTTCGCGGCCCGGACACGATTTGATTCAAAAAGTTACACGTTCCCCGGGCCTTAGGCTGAAAAGGGACTGCTTTTCCGGCCCGGGTCGCGTGATTCGGAGCTTGCTGGTTACGACCTTTGATAGTCGTCTTCAATCCGGATGATGTCGTCTTCCCCGAGATAGCTTCCAGTCTGGACCTCGATGAGTTCCAGCATGATTTTACCGGGGTTCTCCATACGATGGACGGCGCCCATCGGAATATAGATCGACTCGTTCTCGTGCACCGTCTTCACGGTCTCGTTGACGGTGACGCGGGCCGCGCCGCGGACCACGATCCAGTGCTCGGCCCGATGGTGGTGCTTCTGCAGCGAGAGGCGTCCGCCCGGCTTCACCACGATGCGCTTGACCTGGTGACGCTCGCCATTGTCGACGGACTGATAGCTGCCCCAGGGCCGGTGCACCTTGAGATGCTCCTCGGTGACCTTCGGCGCGACCGCCTTCAGCTTGGTGACGAGACGCTTCAGCCCGTTCGCATCCTTCTGGCGCGAGACCAGCACCGCATCCGCGGTTGCGACCACGACGAGATCGTCGACACCTTCGAGCGCGACCAGCGCCTGGTCGGTGGTGACGTTGCAATTGCGGGAGTCTTCGAACACCGCGCTGCCGTGCGCGGCATTGCCTTGCGCGTCCTTCTCGGACAATTCCCACACCGCATGCCAGGAGCCGACATCGGACCATCCGCACGACACCGGCACCACCGCTGCGCGCGAAGTCTTCTCCATCACGGCATAGTCGATCGAGATCGCTTTCGCCGCGCCGAACGCCTCCGGCTCCAGCGTGACGAAGCCGAGATCGCGGCCGGCATTGTTGACCGCGCTGGTGATGGCCTCGACGCTGGCCGCATCGACCTTGCGATATTCGTCGAGCAGCACGCTCGCCGGGAACATGAAGTTGCCGCTGTTCCAGAGATAGCCCGAATTGACGTAGTCGGAGGCCTTCACCGCGTCCGGCTTCTCGACGAAGCGCGCGACCGCGTGCACCTCGCCGGAGATCACCTCGCCCGGGTTGATGTAGCCGTATTCGGTCGCAGGCCGCTCCGGCTTGACGCCGAAGGTGACGATGCGCCCGGTGCTCGCGGCGTTGAGGCCCTCGCGGCAGGCGGCGACGAAGGCGGCATTGTCCTGCACGACGTGGTCGGCGGCGAGCGCCAGCACGATGGCTTCGCTGGCGCGGTTCTGCGCGAACACCGCGCCGGCGGCGATCGCAGGCCCGGAATCGCGGCGCATCGGCTCGAGGATCACGTCGGCCTCGATGCCGATCTCGGCGAGCTGCTCCAGCACCATGAAGCGATAGGACGCGTTGGTGATGATAACAGGCCGGTCGAACAGCGAGGGATCGGAGACGCGCAGCAGCGTGTCCTGGAAGGTCGAGCGCGTGCCGAACAGCGGCAGGAACTGTTTGGGCCGCACCTCGCGCGAAGCCGGCCACAGCCGCGTGCCGGCGCCGCCGCACATGATCAGGGGGATTATGCGTTTGTCCATCGTCATCTCAAACCTTGAAGTAGTCCCGATACCAGGTGACAAAATTATGGACCCCATGCTCGATCGGCGTTGACGGTGCAAAGCCGGTGTCGCGCATCAAATCCTCGACATCCGCGAACGTTTCCAGCACATCTCCCGGCTGCATCGGCAGCAATTCTTTGATCGCCGTCCGGCCCAGCTCCCGCTCCAGAAGACCGACGACGTGCATCAGTTCCTCGGGATGGTGATTGCCGACATTGTAGAGCTTAAACGGCGCATTTGCGGCAGCCGGATCGTCCGCGGGCACAAGATCGATCAGCTTGGATACGACACGCGTGACATCATCGACATAGGTGAAGTCGCGGCGCATTTTGCCATGGTTAAACAGCCGGATCGGCTTGCCTGCCAGGATTGCGCTCACGAACAGAAACATGGCCATATCGGGCCGGCCCCACGGCCCGTAAATGGTGAAGAAGCGCAGGCCCGTGACCGGCAGGCGATAGAGATGGCTGTAGGACTGCGCCATCACCTCGTTCGCCTTCTTGGTCGCGGCGTAGAAGCTCACGGGATGATCGGTCCGGTCCGTAACCGCGAATGGCATTTTTGTGTTGGCGCCATAAACGGAGGATGACGAGGCGTAGACCAGATGACGACAGCCGTTGTGACGGCAGCCTTCGAGCACGTTGAGGAAGCCGACAAGGTTTGAATCGGCGTAAGCGTGCGGTTGCTCGATCGAGTAACGCACACCGGCCTGCGCTGCAAGATGCACGACTTTGGCAAAACGATGTTGCTTAAACAGCCCCGCCATCATCTCCCGATCGGCCAGATCGGCCTCGACGAAGGAGAAGCGAGGGGCGCCCTGCAACAGCGCCAGGCGGGCTCGCTTCAGCGCCGGGTCGTAATAGTTGTTAACATTGTCGAGCCCCACGACGGCATGGCCTTCGCTCAGGAGCTGCCGGGCGACGTGAAAGCCGATGAAGCCGGCGGCGCCGGTAACCAAAATCGCCTGATTGGTCATCCTGTTCCCTGGGATCCGAGCCGCTCCTGTTTAGCCGTCAGTTTGATCGGGTCGCAATAGGCCGGTCGCCCCGCATGCGGACTCCTCTTGGCGTCCTTAACGACGGCTATTGCAAGATCGGCGCCAAAACCATACCAAAGCGGCCGAATTCGGCGCCTCGCGTCGGGTTGCCTCAAATCATCGCAAACCGAGCTCAAGCGGGCGAGATGCGCCGAATTCTGCTGTCGACGGCCAAAATCCTGATTTCCGTGGCGCTGCTCTACCTGGCACTGCGCAAGGTCGACCTGACCGAGCTGCTGTCGCGCTTCACCGTGACCAGTCTGTTCTGGATCGGCCTCGCGATCGCGATCACGTTCCTGCAGATCTTCGTCGGCGTGCTGCGCTGGCGCGAGATCAGCGCCGTCTGCGGCGCGCCGCTCGAGCTCGGCCGGGCCATGCGCTACAACGTGATCGGCTCCTTCTTCAACCAGACCCTGCCGTCGGCAATCGGTGGCGATGCGGTCCGGCTGTGGCTCGTCGCGCGCGCCGGGGCCGGCTGGCGTGCGGCCACCTACTCGATCTTCGTCGACCGCGCGATCGGCCTGATCGCGCTCGCGGTTCTCATCGTCGCCAGCCTGCCCTGGAGCTACACCCTCATCACCGACGCGCATGGCCGCTCGGCGCTGCTGCTCGTCGACCTCCTGGCGCTCGCCGGCGGCGTCGGCTTTTTGATCTTCGGCGCGCTGAACTGGCGGTGGCTGAAGACGTGGTGGGCGACCCATCACCTTCACGCCTGCGCGGTGATCGCCAACCGCGTGATCTTCAGCCGCAACCGCGGACCGACCATCGCCATCCTTTCCATCCTCGTTCACGTGCTCGCCGTCGTCATTGCCTGGTGCGTGGTGCAGTCGATTGCGGCCCCGGTTCGCTTCAGCGACGTCTTCCTGCTCGTCCCGCCGGTGATGCTGATCACGATGATGCCGATCTCCATCGCCGGCTGGGGCGTGCGTGAGGCCACGATGGGTCTGGCGTTCGGCTTCGCCGGACTTGCCACCAATGAAGGCGTCAACGTTTCGCTGCTGTACGGCGCCGTGTTCTTCATCGTCGGCGCGTTCGGCGGCCTGGTCTGGATCCTCAGCGCGGAGAAGGCCGCGCAAGGAACGGCGCCGATCGGGGTGCCGGAGTGACGACGTTCGTCGCGGGTCCGGACCTTGCGACCGGACTGGTGCTGCTTGCGCTTCTGCCGGCCGTGCTGGCCGCACTGATCTCCGCCTGCATCACCTGGCTGAGCATGCCGTTGCTGCAGCGTTACGCGCTGGCGCGCCCGAACGCGCGCTCGTCGCACAAGATCCCGACCCCGCAAGGTGCAGGCATCGCGGTCATCGCCGCCACCCTGCTGGTGGCTGCGGCCTGGGCGGCGTGGACCACCGGCGCAATTCCCTTGCCCCTGATCGGCTCCGCGCTCGTGATCGCCCTGGTCGGACTTGTCGATGACATCAGGCCCCTGCCGGTCCTGGTCCGCCTGGTGTTGCAGGCGGCAGCCGTGGCCGCCGTCGTCTTCACGGCGCCGGAGAGCGCGCGCATCGTGCCGGCGCTGCCGCTCGCGCTGGAGCGCGGCCTCATCCTGCTCGCCGGAATCTGGTTCGTGAACCTCGTCAACTTCATGGACGGGCTGGACCTGATGACGGTGGCAGAGGTGGTGCCGGTGACGGCCGCGCTTGGACTGCTCGGCTGGTTTGGCGAGCTCTCGTCGTCTGCCGGACTGCTCGCCACGGCGCTGTGCGGGGCCATGCTCGGCTTTGCGCCGTTCAACCGTCCAAGCGCAAGGGTGTTCCTGGGCGACGTCGGCAGCCTGCCGATCGGCCTTCTGCTGGGCTGGTGCCTGCTGGAGCTCGCCTGGCACGGACATCCCGCCGCGGCGCTGCTGCTGCCAGCCTATTACCTTGCGGATTCCACCATCACGCTGTTCCGGCGCATCATCAGGCGCGAGCCGTTCTGGGCGGCCCACCGCACGCATTTCTATCAGCGCGCGACGGACCATGGGTTCACGGTCCCGCGGGTGATCGGCGAGGTGTTCGCGCTCAATCTCGTGCTGGCTTTTCTCGCCTTCGTCACCGTGCGGGCCGGCTCGACGGCGATCACGATCCTGTCCTTGCTCGCAGGCGCGATCGCGGTCGCTGTCGTGCTGCGGCGCTTCTCCCGCCCTCAGGCGTCCTGAGCCGCCAGCGCCAGCCGCAACCCCTCGTCGAGCGAGACCTGCGGCTGCCAGCCGGTCGCGATCGCCTTGGAGATGTCGAGCTCGAGCGAGCCGACCAGGCTGTCATACGTATCCTGCCGGCCCATAGCGCCGAGCAGCGTGCCGAGCGCGCCCGGCGGCACGCTGAACATCCGCATCCTCTTGCCGGACGCCTTGGCCAGATGGGTGACGAATTCCGGCGTCGAGACCTGCTCCCTGTCGGCCACGAGGAAGATCTCGAAGTTGCTGGCGGGATCGGGGTGCCCCAGCCGGTGCAGGATGAACGACGCGAGGTTCTGCACGGCCAGGAAGGCGCGCTGATTGCGGATCGCGGCAAAGGGCAGCGGCAGGCCGAGATCGACCGCGCGCGTCAGCAGCGCGAAATTGCCCTTGGCGCCCGCGCCATAGACCAGTGGCGGCCGAACCACCGAGATCTTCATGTCGCTGTCGCGCGCCAGCGTTCTCAAGCCGGCTTCGGCCGCGGCCTTGGACATGCCGTAGAGGCCGCGCGGCGTCAGGACGTCGTTCTCGCTGAACGGCGCCCGCCCCTCGTTGCTGCGGCCGTGCACGAGCACGGTGCTGACGAAGATGAACTGTCGCACGCCGGCAGCGGCCGCGCAGCGCGCCAGATGCAGCGTGCCGGCGATATTGACGTTGCGGTAGAGCTGGACCGCATGCTCCTCGTTCTTGTGATGCACGCGCGCGGCGAGATGGACGACCGCGTCGACGCCGTCCAGCGCAGCCCGCCAATCGGTCTCGGGACCGATCGTCTCGATCACGACCTCGTCGCCGCCTCCCTCCGGATTGCGGACCGCGCGGCGAACCGACCATCCCTCGCGCGCGAGCGCCGGCACGACATGACGCCCGACGAAGCCGCTCGCTCCCGTGACCAGCACGATCGGTTTGTTCTCGCTCATCGTTGCTCCGACAGGTCCGGGTTGCGCAACAATTCGTCGACCAGCGCCGCATAGGCGTTCATCGCGGTCGCCCTGTCGAAGCGCGCGGCCGCCTTCACAGCGCGCGCCGCGATGCTGCCGTCGTCGTTAGCGGACGCCGTGCGGATCGCCGCGGCGAGCTGATCGGCGCGGCCCGGCGTCACGACCCAGCCGAGCCCGTTCTCGACGACGGTCAAGGCGGCCTCGGCCTCCGGCTCGGACACCAGCACCACCGGACGGCCGACCGCCAGCAGGTTGTAGAAGCGGCTCGGCACCGACACGCCCGCAACGTCTTTCCGGTATGGAATGATCCAGAGATCGGCCGACGCCAGAAACGCCTCGAGCTCGGAATCCTCGACCCGCCCGACAAAGGAGACATTGGAGAGCTTCGCCGCTGCCTGCAACTGCTTCAGCCGTTCGAAACCGATGCCCCAGCCCGACAACTGGAAGTGAATGTCCGTCTCGTCCTGCAGGAGGCGCGCCGCCTCGAACACGATCTCCGGATCATGGGTAAAGCCCAGATTGCCCGACAGGCCGACGATAAAGCGCGCGGCAATCGCCTTGCGGAACGGATTGTCCGGCGTGACCGGCCGCGACGCGGGCACGAGCGTCGCCCAGTTCGGGATGAAACGGATCTTGTTCCGCGTCATGCCGGAATAGCTCAGAAGCGGTCGCTCCGCGTCACGGCCGATGGTGATGACGGCATTGAGTGCGCGGAACATCAGGCTGTTGGCGGCCCGCATCGTCCGCGTCACCAGCGAGCCGGGCTTGAGCAGGCCCGCCATCACCAGCACGTCGGGAAAGAGGTCGTGCATGATCAGCGCCGAGCGCGCACCCCTCAACCTCGCCGCCGCCGCCACCGCATAAGGCAGCATGAACGGCGCAGTGACCGTGATCACGACGTCGCCTCGCTTCAGCCGCCGCATCAATGCGAGGAACGTCCGCGCCACGAACAGGAGTTCCGACACAGCGCGTTGCACCAGCGCCGCCTTGCCCGAAATGCGGTTCTTGATCGCAACCACGCACGGCTTGCCCGGACCGGTCTGCGAGGGCGGCAATGCACCCGGCCATCCCGAGAGCACGACGACCTCGTGCTCGCCAGCGAGACGGCAGGCGATCTCGGCCATGATCGCCGCGGTCGTGCTGGTATCCGGCGGATAATGCTGGCTCGCGACGACGATCTTGCCCAAAGGCTGCATGGTCAGGCCGCGGTCGACCCGAACTCGGGCACCGCATCCTTCAGGATGGTCCTGATGGTGGCGCGATCGTCGCGCGCGATCGCCTGCTCCAGCGCGGCGATCCATTTGCGCAGCGTCTGCATCGGCGGCTCGTTCGGCTGCGCCGCCATGATGCCGGCGACGCCGATCTCGCGGGTCGGCTCCTCGGAAGCGAACAGGATCTCGTGCAGGCGTTCGCCGGGCCGCATGCCGGTGAACACGATCTCGATGTCGTAGCCAGGCTGCAATCCGGAGAGACGGATCATGCGCTCGGCGAGATCGACGATCTTCACCGGCTGGCCCATGTTGAGCACGTAGACCGAGACGTCGGGACGCTGCGTTCCGAGCGCATGCGTGGCCGCAGTGATGACGAGATCGCAGGCCTCGCGGATGGTCATGAAGTAGCGGACCATGTCGGGATGCGTGACCGTCACCGGGCCGCCGGCCTCGATCTGCGCCTTGAATTTCGGGACCACCGAGCCGTTCGAGGCCAGAACGTTGCCGAACCGGACCGAGATCAGGCGCATCGGCGGCTTGGCGCCGTGCGTCCCGGCAGCGAGGTCGTGATCCAGCGCCTGGCAGTACATCTCGGCAAAGCGCTTGGTCAGGCCGAGCATCGACACCGGCTCGATCGCCTTGTCGGTCGAGATCATCACCATGGCCTCGGCGCCGGCGGCAACGGCGGCATCCGCCACGTTGATGGAGCCGAAGATGTTGGTCTTGACGCCCTCGCTCCAGTCACGCTCGAGGATCGGCACGTGCTTGAGCGCGGCGGCGTGAAACACGATGTCCGGCCTGAATTCCATCATCAGGCGCGCGATGCGCTCGCGGTCTCGAATGTCGGCGATCCGCCCTTCGATCTCGGCGGACGCGCCGCGCGCGGCGAGCGCTTCGGTGATTGCGTAGAGCGCCGGCTCCGAGTTCTCCACGATCAGGAGCCGCGCAGCGCCGAAAGCGACGACGCGCTCGCAGATCTCGGAACCGATCGAGCCGCCACCACCGGTGACGATCACCGCCTTGCCGTTGATCAGCGCTTCCAGGCGATCATAGTCGATCGTCTCGCTCGGCCGCAGCAGGAGGTCTTCGACCGCGACGGCCGTGAGGCGTGGCGTATCGCCGCTCTCCAGCGAGGGCATCCGGTTGACGATCACACCCAACTTGCGCGCCCGCATCAGGATCGATTCCGGGTGCGCTTCCGGCTCGAATGCCGACGGCGTCATGACGAGGCGCGCGATCGGCTTGTTGCGCTTGGCGAAGTCGGCGATGACGTCCTCGACGTCGTCGATGCCTCCCAGCACCGGCACGTTGCGGATGAACTGGCCGCGATCAGAGATCGATGGCGACAGCACACCGACCGGCCAGATGCGCTTGATCGCCCCGCTCTCGATGCCGCGCAGCAGCACCTCGGCATCCGCGGCGCGGCCGATCATCAGCGTCGGCGCAGCCTCTCCGTCTCGCGCCTGACGTCGCACCCGCGTATAGCGGAAGTAGCGGTAGGCCATGCGTGACGCGCTAAGGAAGGAAATCTCGAGAAACCAGTAGAGAACGATCGTCACCTTGCCGAGGAAGAAGGCGCCGCGGACGTTGGGAGCGACGAAGATGTAGTCGAGCACGAGCAGGGCGACGGTCAGCACGGTCGCGACGCGGATGATGTTCAGCGCGTCAGGCAGCGAGATAAAGCGCCATTTCGTCGTGGTCAGATTGAAGATGAAGAACACGACCGCGCTGAAGGCGAGGAAGTAGGGCAGGAGCTGGAACAGCAGCGGCAGGCGATCGTAGAACAGCTCGCCGCCCTCGAATCGCAGGTAGAAGGCGCCAAAAAGCGCCGCCGCGGTCGCCAGCAGGTCGTGGAGCGCGATCAGGAAATTGCGCAAGGTGAGATGCGAAAGACGCGTCATCCGCCGACCGATGAAAATCCAGTTAGATGCAACCTGACCGCGCTGATAGCCCATCTGGACCAGACTTGCCAGCCGCGCGGCCGCTCAGGAACCGGCTTCCCCCATCTTCGCCTGGGGCTGTTGTGCCCGGAGCACCATGCCGCCGGCGACACCGACGCCGATGACGTACATCCAGCCCTCGTGGAAGTCGAACAGATGGGAATTGAACAGCGAGGTGAAGACGTTCTGCACCACCACCAGCAGCCCGATCCAGTTGGCAAGCCCGTCGCCGCGAAACAACCGCAGATGCAATATCCAGATCGCATAGAGAATGGCGATGCCGATCACGCCCCATTGCACGGCAACGTTCAGCGTCTGGTTATGCGGATTGCCGATCACCTCGGACGACGCCTGGTACTGACCGCTGGGCGTCGCGACCCGTTCGAACAATCCGCGCGTCGAACCGGTGCCGTGGCCCTTGATCGGGGCCTCCGCGAAGAAGCCGAGCGACTTCCGCCAGAATTCGAGCCGCAGGCCGAGCGAGGTCGGCTCGCCCCTCTCGACATAGCGCGTGTAGTCGTCGGAAAACCTCTCGGCGGTGTGGCGCAGATAGGGCGAAGCCTGCCAGGCGAGGACGGCGCAGACGAGCAAGCCGGCGGAGATGAACGCGATACTGCGCCATTTGAGGTGCAGCAGCGCGAACACGCCGAGCATGATCGGAACGGTGACGAGTGCGGTGCGCGACACCACCACGAAGGTCATGTTGACGAAGAAGCTCAGCGCCAGCGCCGTCAGCAGCCCGGCGAGCCAGTACCGCTTCTCGCGCAACAGCATCACGATCGGATAGGCAAGCGCGACCGCGCAAAGCGCGAACTCCTGGCTCTGGTCGATGTAGTTCTTGACGAAGATGCCGCGTTCGGCCGGATCGGTCTTGAGCGCGAGGTTCGGGTAGAAGGCGACCAGCCAGGACATCACCGACAGCAAGGCACAGGACACCAGAAAGGCGACGAAGATCCAGTGGCCGCGGGTGGATCGCTCGAAATGATAGAGCAGGACCGGCAGCACGAGCAGCTTCATGGTCGGATTGACCGCATAGAAGCGCGCGCCCCAGCTCGCATCCGACCACAGTGTCCCCACCAGCGCGAGCAGGACCAGCGCGATCGGCGCAATACAGATCGGACGCTTCAGCGATTGCAGGAACGCGCGGACGTCGAGGAACGGCACCATGCAGAGCAGCATCAGTGCGTTGAAGATCCCGGCAAGCGAAGTCGACCAGGGCAGCGAGGCCGCGGTCAGCACCGCCAATATATCGACGGTCTCGCGCCAGGCAGCCGGGCTGCGCAGGCGGCGAAGCAACATTTCGCCGGTCGTCTCGCGGGCAAGCGCCGTCACTTGCCGCCTCCCCGGGCGCGATGGACCAGCGCCGTCGTGCTGAAGCCCTGAAGGATGTCGACCAGCACGACCACCCCGCCCGCTGCCTCGACGACCTCGTGGCCGACCACCTGCTCGCGGGTATAGTCGCCGCCCTTCACCAGCACCCCGGGCCTGATGCGGGTAATCAGGTCGATCGGCGTATCCTGTTCGAAGATGACGACGAGATCGACGGCCTCGAGCGCGGCGAGCACTTCCGCGCGCGCGCGTTCGTCCTGGACGGGACGATCGGCGCCCTTGAGCCGCCGCACGGAGGCGTCGCTGTTGAGCCCCACGATGAGACGATCGCAGGCGGCGCGCGCTGCGGTCAGCACCTTGACGTGGCCGGGGTGGAGGATGTCGAAACAGCCATTGGTGAAGCCAACGCGCTGGCCCTGCCGCTTCCACTCGGCGAGCTGCGCATCGAGCGTATCAGGATCGAGCACGATCTTCTCTTCGGCCGCGAGGGTCGCATGCGGCAGGATCTTTCGGCGCAGCTCGGCCGCGCTCACGGTGGCGGTGCCCTGCTTGCCGACGGCGACGGCGGCAGCAGCGTTGGCGACGCGCAGCGCAGCGGCCCAGTCAGCGCCGGCCGCAAGCGAGACCGCAAGCGCGGCAGCGACGGTGTCACCGGCGCCGGAGACGTCGCGCACCTTCACCGGGAACGCCGGAACGTGAACGGCCTCGCCCGCCCGCGGCACCAGCGTCATGCCGTGCTCGCCTTGCGTGACCAGGATCGCCTCGCAGTCAGCGAGCCGCATCACGTCCTCGCTGGCATCGACGATGCTCTGGGGCGTGTCGGCGCGGCTGCGCGTCGCCTCCGAGAATTCCTTGCGGTTGGGCGTGAGCAGCGTGGCGCCGCGATAGATCGCCCAGTTCAGGCTCTTGGGATCGACGATCACGGGCTTGCCGAGCTTTTTCGCGGCGTCGATGGTGTGGCGGATGACGCGCGCCGTCAGCACGCCCTTGGCATAGTCCGACAGCAACACGATATCGGCCCGCACGATCTGCGGCAGGATCGCATCGATCAGCTTGGTCTCGACGTCATCCGACGCAGGCGCAGCCTGCTCCCAATCCGCGCGCAGCATGTGCGTGGAGAAGTGCTCGGAGACGAAACGGACCTTTCGCGTGGTCGGCCGCGACGGGTCGCACACCAGCACGCTTTCGATTCCGGCCTGCTCGCCAAGCGCCGAAGCGAGCCGCTTGCCCGCATCGTCCTCGCCGACGAGGCCGACGAAGATGCAGCGCGCGCCCAGCGAAGCGACATTGCGCGCGACATTGCCGGCGCCGCCGATATGAATGTCGCTGCGCTGCGCCGTGATGACGGGCGTCGGCGCTTCCGGCGAGATCCGCGACACCTCGCCATAGACGAACTCGTCCAGCATGATGTCGCCGATGCACAGCACCGTACGACCTGAGATGGCCTGCGCGAGGGCGTCGAAATCGAGAATGGGCGTCGGCATGGTCAAAAAGCCTCAGCGGAAGCGGTCGGGGCGGTCGAGATAGTCCCCGACATAGGCTTTCACCGCGTCCTCGAGCGTCGTGAAGCCGCCGTTATAGCCGGCACGGTGGAGGCGATCGACCTCGCTCTGGGTGAAGTACTGGTAGGCCCCGCGGATCTGCTCGGGCATGTCGATATATTCGATGTTGGGCCTGGTGCCGAGCGCCGCATAGGCCGCCAGCATCAGATCCTTGAAGCTGCGCGCCTTGCCGGTTCCGACGTTGAAGAGCCCGGACACCGACGGCGTTGCCAGCAGCCACATGACGACGCGCACGACGTCGTCGACATAGATGAAATCGCGGCGCTGGTCGCCGTCGGCGATGCCCTCGCGATGCGACTTGAACAATTGCACGAGGCGGCCCGCTTTGACGTCGTCGAAGCGACGCGCCAGCACGCTCATCATCGAGCCCTTGTGGTATTCGTTGGGACCGAACACGTTGAAGAACTTCAGGCCCACGCATTGCGGCGGCAGCGGATCGCCGTTTGTGCGGCGCTCGGCAACCGCGAGATCGAACATGTGCTTGCTCCAGCCGTAGAGATTCATCGGCCGAAGCTTCTTCAATGCGGGGATCGAGGCATCGTCGTCGAAACCGGTCTCGCCGTCGCCATAGGTCGCCGCCGAGGAAGCGTAGATGAACGGCACCGCGCTCGCCGTGCACCAGTCCAAAAGGCGCGTGGACTGACGGAAATTGGTCTCGAACACCAAGTCGCCGTCGGTGGCAGTGGTCGCCGAAATCGCCCCGAGATGGATCACGGCGTCCAGCTCGCGGCCTTTCAGCCAGTCCATCAGCTCGGCCGGCGAGACGATATCCACAAGCTGGCGCTTGGCGAGGTTGCGCCACTTGCCCTCGTTGCCGAGAACATCGCAAACCACGACGTCGCTGCGGCCCGAATCATTGAGCGCGGCCACGACATTCGACCCGATAAAACCGGCCCCGCCGGTCACCAGCAACATTCAGAAATCCCTGCCCGATCTTTTGCGGCCCGGTCCTGCCGTAGCGCATGAACCGTCAAAGTGTAAGCGGTTTCGGGATGGAGCGGTCTGTCGGCTTTACCTGCCGGCCCGGAGCGGCTACCGAACCGCCACAAACCAGATCGCCCGGCCCTATTAACGAATGAATCACGATTCGCAATTTAGCGAGAACGCAGATCGGGACGACACCCGCCCGATCCTGATCATTCCCTATATGTGGATCGGCGATTTCGTCCGGAATCACACCGTCGTCCGGGTTCTGAAGGAACGCTGGCCTAACCGGCCGGTCGATCTCCTGACCACCTCCCTTTGCGCGCCGCTGGTCGATTACATGCCCGGCGTGCGTCAGGGCATCGTCTGGGACCTGCCGCGCGGCCGGCTCGCGGTGGGCCGCCAGCTGGCCCTGGCCAAGCTCCTGCGCGCGCGGAACTACGGTACGGCCCTGGTGCTGCCCCGAACCTGGAAGGCCGCCATCGCGCCGGCTTTGGCCGGCATTCCAGAGCGGGTCGGCTTTGTCGGCGAGTTCCGGTTCGGCCTGCTCAACCAATGGCGCTGGGGCGAAAAGAAGCTGCCGCGCTTCATCGACAAGAATGCCGCCCTCGCCCAGCCCGACGGCGCCCCTCTGCCTCCTGAATGGCCGGTGCCGCAGCTCCGCGTCCCCGCCGAGGACATCGTTCGGTGGCGGCAGGCCAACGGCCTCGGCGCGGGGGCCGCGGTAGCGCTCGCCCCGGGCTCGGTCGGCGTCTCGAAGCGCTGGACGTCTTATCCGGAGGCAGCCCGCCTCCTGGTCGCGCGCGGCCTCGAGGTCTGGGTGGTCGGCGGCCCCGGGGAGAAGGGCCTCGCCCAGGAGATCGTCGCGGCCGGTGGTCCGGGCGTGCGTGACCTCACCGGCAACGACTTACGCAACGGCGTGCTGGCGATGGCTGCGGCCGGCGTCGCCATCTCCAACGATTCCGGACTGATGCACATCGCGGCTGCCCTTGGCACGCCCACCATGGGCATCTTTGGCCCGACCAGCCCCTATCTCTGGGCCCCGCTCAACGGCCTCGCCGCCACCGTGGTGCAGGACAGGGAAAAGCTGTCCTGCCAGCCCTGCCAGAGCACGATCTGCAGGATGAACGACCACCGCTGCATGCGGAACATCGCGGCAAGCGAGGTGGTGGGGATTGCGCAGCGCGTGCTGGGGGAAGCCGCGCGGGCGGGGACGTGAGCATCGCAGGTCAAAATTGCTTAGGCAACCCGGCCTGTTTCAGGACCGCGTTAGCTGTGTGCCGAGACTTGATATTGTTATCGACGGTGAATCGGATGCCTGAGACCGGACTTTCCCAGATCTCGTGATCGCCCCGCCCGCGTCGAACAAAAAAGCATCCCGCTTTCTCCAGAATTCGTTTCAATTCCGGAGTAAAGCTGTTCATGCCGCTTCTTTTGCAGAGCCGATCTTGACGCGTCTGGAGAAGCTCGCGATCACCTCGACGGGGACTTCATATCCTTCGGCGGCGGCGTCATCCTCCAACAAATCGCGGATGAGGTTCGGCAATTTGGCATCGAGCTCATCGAGGGTCGCGGCTTCCGTGACGAGGCCCGGAAGATCGGAGCTCTCCGCGGTCCACACAGATGCTTCGGTATCCCAAGTCGCTCGAACGACGATGAGATGGCCCATTTTCGGCGCTCCCCCTACAGCGATTTCCGTCATCAAAGCAGTCCTCATTCGTCATGGCAATCGCGTAGCAAGCAGAGTGCCAGACAACGCATTAACCCCTGATTAGTCTCGCCAGATTGAAAATATGCCGCAATACATTGATTTGATATGTATTTCGAGGCCACCTTTGCCCGAGCGGAAGCCGTAGAGAGGCTTTCTCGCGCCGAGGAGAGTCTCTCGGATTGCAAAGAGGCTCTTCAAACTGGCGATCAAGAAATCTTACAGGTGTTTTGCTCGACGCGTCAAACCGACTTCGTAAAATCGGCAACGCTCACGCTCCCGCCAAGCCGTTGATTTCGCTGCCATCTGCTACTGTGCATGGGGTTGTTTTCGCAATTTTTGTTTGGGCCCGTGATGCCACCGTTCAGAGCAATGGCCGATAGACCTCTCCGATCCGCGCCGCCTCGGCATCGAGGCTGAACTTCGCCAGCACCCTCGCCCGCCCCCTCTCACCCATCGCCGTCGCCGCAGACACATCGCTCATCAACGGCTCCAGCGCTGCCGCCAGCGCATCGGCATCACCGGTCGGGACCAGCACGCCGCTCACGCCATCCTCGACCACGAGCTCGGCCGCGCCGGCGCGGGCGGCGACGAGCGCGCTGCCCGCCGCCATCGCCTCGATCAGCGTCAGGCCAAAGCCCTCGTTGCGCGAGGTGAAGGCGTAGAGCGTCAGCCGCTGATACCAGCGCTGCACGTCCTCGATCGGCAGCTCGCCGGTGATGACGATGCGCGATTGCAGGCCGGCGGCCTCGATCCGCTTCTTCAGATCGTTGGCAAACGGCGTCTGCTCGGCCGTGACCTGTCCGACGATGATCGCGGTGAAATCGGGATAGCGCGGCAACAGGCGGCACATCGCATCGACGAACAGATCGGTGCCCTTCTGCGCGCGCACGCGGCCGAAGCAGCCGATGGCGTAGCGGCCCGGCAGCGCGGCTTCCGCGAAGGCAGCAGTGCGATCGGTCGGCGGCGCGTAGACGTCGGTGTCGACGCCATGCGGGATCACGGTCGCCTTCACCTTCAGGAACGAAGCCGAGATGTCACTCGTCGCAATGATCGCGTCCATGCGCCGGATCAGCCAGCGCGTGATCCATGAGTGGTGCCGCTGCGCCGCCGAGGTGAACACGAGCTTCAGCGGCCAGCCGAGCGCGCGCAACGCGACGCCAGCGATCATTTCGTTGTTACGCCGCGCGTGCCAGATCAGCGGCGTCTTGCGGCGCCACAGCTTCAGGAAATCCGCGACACTCAGGCGCGCGATGCCAGCCGGCGCGTCCGAACCGAACCAGGCGGCGCGATACAGCTTCGCCAGCCGCGGCGCCACCATCCGGTTGGTCGCGGTGACCCCGGAATAGCGCCTGTGCAGATTTGGCACGATCACGTCGAGATCGCCGGGGAAATTGGCCACGTCACGCTCCGTTTGACAGGCCCCCTATACGCAACATTAAGCATAGTGACCAGTTCAGGGCTGCCGATACCCCCTCTTCACCACGCAAGCGCTAGCTTGCCGCGTTGATCGAAGACGGGTGAGATCATGACTGTGCTAGTCACCGGCGGCGCCGGCTATATCGGAAGTCACACGGTTCTCGCGCTGGCAGAAGCCGGCGAGGACGTCGTCGTGATCGACGATCTCTCCACCGGTTTCTCCGCTTATCTGCCTGAGGGCGTGCCGCTGTTCATCGGCGATGCCGGCGACGAGAACCTGCTCGAGGGCGTGATCGCCCAGCACAACATCGAAAGCATCATCCATTTCGCGGGCTCGGTCGTCGTGCCGGATTCGATGCGCGATCCGCTCGGCTACTACCGCAACAATTTCATGACCGCGCGCAACCTGCTCAACGTGGCGGTCAAGCGCGGCATCAACCGCTTCATCTTCTCCTCGACCGCCGCCGTCTACGGCAATCCGGACCAGGTGCCGGTGCCCGAGCACGCGCCGACGCGGCCGCTGTCGCCCTACGGCTCGTCGAAGCTGATGACCGAGATCATGCTGCATGACGTCGCCGCCGCCTACGGCATGCAGTACGTCACCTTGCGCTATTTCAACGTCGCCGGCGCCGATCCGCACGCGCGCATCGGGCTTGCCACGGTCGGCGCCACGCATCTGCTCAAGATTGCGGTCGAGGCCGCAACCGGCCAGCGCGCCAAGATCGACGTGTTCGGCACCGACTATCCGACCCCCGACGGCAGCTGCATTCGCGACTTCATCCACGTCACGGACCTCTCGCAGGCGCATCGCTCGGCCCTCGCTTATTTGCGCAATGGCGGCGCCTCGACCACGCTGAATTGCGGCTATGGGCGCGGCTATTCGGTGCTGGAGACCATCGACGCCGTGCGCCGGGTGTCGGGCCGCAGCTTCGCCGTGCAATACGCCCCGCGCCGGCCCGGCGACATCATGACCATGGTGGCCGACACCAGCCGGATTCGCGGCCTGCTCGACTGGAAGCCGCAATACGAGGACCTCGAGACCATCGCGGCCCACGCCTTGGCCTGGGAGGACAAGCTGTTCCACGAGCGCCATGGCGAGCTCCGCCACGCCGCCTCGGCCTAGAATCGTCCCAAGCGCAAGCCCTTAATTGGGCTTGAAAAACCGTAGCTGAGCGGGCACAGAGGCCGTTCGATCCCTGACGCGCGGGCAGGCTTTGTCCTGCGCCGTCAATGGACAGCGGATGGCTCAGTTTCCAAAGAAAATCACCGACGATCCCTATGCGGCAGCGACCCTGATTCGCCGCCTCGTCATGGAGCAGGGGGTCGTGTACTGGCGGCGCTACCTCGTCGCCTTCGCGCTGATGGCAATGGCCGCGGGCGCGACCGCAGGCGCGACCTACGTGCTCGGCCAGGTCATCAACCAGGCCTATGTCGACAAGAACATCCCGGGCATCGCGATGTTCTCCGGCATCACGGTGCTCCTCCTCTTCGTCAAGGGCGTGGCCACCTACGGCCACATGGTGATCCTGACCAAGATCTCGAACGCCATCCTTGCCACCAACCAGCGCCAGCTGTTCGCCAAGCTGATGCGCGAGAGCGTCGGCTTCTTCTCCGAGCGCCATTCGTCCGAATTCCTCGCGCGCCTCACGGCCGGCGCCAAGTCGATCACCGACGTGCTCAACATGCTGGTCAACGCCATCGGGCGCGACCTGTTGATGCTGCTCGCCATGATCGGCGTGATGGTGTGGCAGGATCCGCTGATGTCGTTCATCGGCCTCGTCGCGGTGCCGCCGGCGATGCTGGTGCTGCGCAAGCTGGTCAAGCGCATCAAGGGCCTCGCCTTCAACCAGTTCACCGGCACCGCCGACATCATGGAGACGATGCAGGAATCGCTGCAGGGCATCCGCACGGTCAAGGCGTTCACGCTCGAAGACACCATGCAGAAGCGCATCGACGAGAACATCGCGATCGTCGAGCGCAATGCCAACAAGATGGCGCGCGTCGCCAATCGCTCCAACCCGCTGATGGAGATGTTAGGCGGCTTCGCCGTCGCCGGCTGCCTGATGTACGGCGGCTATGCCGTGGTCGCGCTCAATGCCACGCCCGGTGCGTTCTTCTCCTTCATGACCGCGTTCTTGATGGCGACCGAGCCGGCCAAGCGGCTGGCGCGACTCAACATCGATCTCAACAGCCAGCTGGTCGGCGCCCGCATGCTGCTCGAGATCATCGACAGCCCGGCGAGCGAGCTTTCCGACGACGACAAGCCGGCCCTGAAGCTCTCCGATGCCCGCATCGAGCTGCGCGACGTCAGCTTCTGCTATCGCGCCAACGAGACCATCCTCAACCGCATGAGTTTTACGGCCGAGCCCGGCAAGGTCACCGCCTTGGTCGGCCCGTCCGGCGGCGGCAAGTCGACCGTGCTGGCGCTGCTCTTGCGCTTCTACGAGGTGACGCAAGGCGACATCGTGATCGACGGCCAGTCGATCGGCGCGGTCTCGCGCAAATCGCTGCGCGCGCAGACCGCCTATGTCGGCCAGGACGTCTACCTGTTCCGCGACACCATTCGCAGCAACATCGCCTTCGGCAAGCCGGGCGCGAGCGAGGACGAGATCATCGAGGCGGCGAAAGCGGCCTGCGCGCATGATTTCATCATGGGCTTCCCGCTCGGCTACGACACGCCGGTCGGCGAGCACGGCACTCAGTTGTCCGGCGGTCAGCGCCAGCGCATCGCGGTGGCGCGCGCGCTGATCAAGGACGCCCCGATCATCCTGCTTGACGAAGCGACCGCCGCGCTGGACTCGGAGTCCGAGCGGCAGGTGCAGGAGGCGATCGAGCATCTCTGCCGGAACCGCACCACCATCGTGATCGCACACCGCCTGCACACCATCATGCATGCCGACAGCATTCTGGTGGTCGAGGGCGGCGAGATCGTCGAGCAGGGCCGGCACGACGAGCTGCTCCGCCGAGGCGGGCGCTATGCCTCGTTCTTCCGCCTGCAACATCACGATGCCGGCGCTCTGGCGCCGCTCAGCGCAACCGCCTAGAGTTCCCTGTCAACCTCAAGAGCCGCGAGACCCGCATGAACGCCGCCTCCTACGTTATCCCGCTTCCGCCCCAGGCTTCGCTTCCCGTCGTCGGAGAAAGCGGCCGCTTTCCGGTGCGCCGCATCTGGTGCGTCGGCCGTAACTATCTCGAGCACATCCGCGAGATGGGCAATGACGAGCGTGCCCCGCCGTTCTTCTTCGCCAAGCACGCCGACATGCTGGTGCCCGACGGCGCCACCATCCCCTATCCGCCGCTGACCAAGGATCTGCATCACGAGGTCGAGCTGATCGTCGCGATGAAGAGCGGCGGCCTCAACATCCCCGCCGACAAGGCGCTGGACCACGTCTACGGCTACGCCGTCGGCATCGACCTGACCCGCCGCGACCTCCAGATCGCCTCGCGCAAGAAGGAGCGTCCCTGGGAAATCGGCAAGTCGTTCGACGGCTCGGCGCCCTGCTCCGCGGTGCAGCCGGCCGCCAAGATCGGCCATCCCGCCAAGGGCAAGATCTGGCTGACGGTCAACGGCAAGGAAGCTCAGAAGGGCGACCTCACCGAGCTGATCTGGAACGTGCCCGAGATCATCTGGCAGCTCTCGCAGCAGGTGAAGCTCGCCGCCGGCGACATCATCATGACCGGCACGCCTGCCGGCGTGTCGCAGCTCCAGCCGGGCGACAAGCTCGAATGCGGCGTCGACGGCGTCGGCACGCTGAAGGTCTCGATCGGCCAGCCTGAGTAAGATCGAAGCGTAGGGCGGATTAGTCGTACTGCGTCATGGGTTTCTTCGCGTGCGTGAAGCTG
>NZ_CAKZJO010000110.1 GCF_936943645.1 uncultured Bradyrhizobium sp.
CCCGCCGCGTCGAGCGCCGCCCCGGCGCCGCTCGACGCATGGTGGACCGGCTTCGACGATCCGATGCTGGCCCAGGTGGTGCAGCGCGCCCTGAGCCAGAACCTGGACCTCGCCGCCTCCATCGCCCGCGTGCAGCAGGCGCGGGCCGCGGCCTTCGGCGCCGGCGCGGCGCTGCTGCCGACGGTGGACCTGGACGCTTCGGCCACCTACGAGAAGCAGAGCACGCGCGGCGCGCTGGGCTCGATCGCCTCCACCGTACCGGGCTACTCGCGCGGCGTGCATGACTACAGCGTGGGCCCGGCGGCGAGCTGGGAGATCGACCTGTTCGGCGGCCTGCGCCGCGTTGATCAGCGCGGCATCGAGCACCGCCTTGTCGGCGACCTCGCCCGCGGTCTCGTCGGCTTCCTCGATGATGCCGTCGATGGCCGGACAGTCGATCGCCTTCACGGCAACGCCGTGCATCTTGAAGACTTCCTCGAGCCGCGTGACGTGCTGCTTGGTTTCCTCCAGATGCGTCAAAAAGCCCTGCTTCAGCTGCGGATCGGTCGCCTTGCTGGCCATCTTCGGCAGCGCCTTGGTCAGCTGCAGCTCGGCGTAATAGATGTCCTGGAGCTGATGCACGAACAGGTCGTTCATGGTTTTGATGTCTTTTGTGAACAGTCCCATCGTTCCGTCCTATTGGGTTCTGTGGAACACGAAGGCAGCGGCCTGCGTGAAAAAGCCGCTTGTTTCCGCCATGTCCGGTTGCTGATGGGGCCACAACGAGCGCGCGGCATCGACGTTCCAAAAAGACCGAAGGCTTGCGCTGGAACAATGCGGCAGCCCCGGGATCTGAGATCATGCCGGCCTTGAGAATTGGACGAGCCGGGCCGGGCTACCGACTCATATGCTTAACGCGCCTTCGATGTGAACCGCATATGACAAAAGCGACGGTCCAGCGCAGAACCTATTGTTGTCAAGGGCTGCACAAGCCGCTGTTTTTGCATTAAATGAGCTGGATCATGCCTAGCGATCGATGCCTGCCTTTGGCCATGATCGCACCCGACTGGCCAATGCCTGGCCCGGTCGGTCTTTGCCCCCCGCCGGGAGGATGAATGCACGGACTGCTGCCCGCGCTGCAACGCGGCTTCAAGAGATGGATCGGCTGGCGACGGCTTGGAGTTGCCGCGAGCATCTTCATCATTGCCTTCGCGATCACCTCGCTGGTGCGGACCCTCAAGGGCATCGATACCGGGGTCATCCTGACGGCGTTGACCGAGATTCCCCGCGGCAGCATCGGGCTTGCGGCGGTGTGCGTCTTTTTCGCGTTCTGCACGCTGACCTTCTACGACTTTTTCGCATTGCGAACGATCGGCAAGAAGCACGTGCCCTATCGCATCGCGGCGCTCTCCAGCTTCACGTCCTATTCGATCGGCCACAATATCGGCGCCACCGTCTTTACCGGCGGGGCGATCCGTTTCCGGATCTATTCTGATTACGGGCTGAACGCGATCGACGTCGCCAAGATCTGCTTCCTGTCGGGCCTGACCTTCTGGCTCGGTAACATCTTCGTGCTCTCGATCGGTATGGCGATCCACCCGGATGCGGCATCCTCGATGGATCAGCTGCCGTCGTCACTCAACCGGCTGATCGCGCTCGGCGGGCTCGCCTCGATCGGGGCTTATCTCGTCTGGCTCGTCATGGGCGAGAAGCGGCGCGAGCTCGGCCAGAAGGGCTGGAAGGTGGTGCTGCCCTCGGCGCCGCTGACGCTGGTCCAGATCCTGATCGGCGTGGTCGATCTCGGCTTCTGCGCCACGGCGATGTACCTCCTGATGCCGGCCAATCCGCCGATCGACTTCCTGTCGCTCGCGGTGGTGTTCATCCTGGCGACACTGCTCGGCTTCGCCAGCCACGCGCCCGGCTCGATTGGCGTGTTCGATGCCGCCATGCTGCTGGCGCTGCCTGAGTTCGGCCGCGAGCAGCTTCTGGCGACGCTGCTGGTGTTCCGCATTCTCTATTTCGTGATCCCGTTCGGCCTCGCCATCTCCATCATGGGCACGCGCGAGCTCTGGATGAACGTGGTCGAGCCCTGGCAGGAGCGGCGGCGGCTGGCGGAGGCCTGCGCGCAGGCCAATTTGCCCAAGCAGGTGGCGGCCATGGAGCGCGAGCGGGCGCTGCGGCAGGTCAATAAGCGGTAAGGGCGGAGATCCAGACAAAGGTTGCGGACGGACGCGCAATCCTCTCTTATTTCCGCCTCAACTTTGCCGTTGAAGACGCGGGCCATGATCCCTGTATTGCTTCGTAAACTTTCGGCCTGCGCCCTGCTGCTGGCCGGGCTTTTGACCGTTTTGCCGGCCGAGCGCGCCGCCGCGCAGGACGCCGGCTCCCTGCAGATCAGCTGGGAGGTCCGCAACCGCTTCCGCCTGTTCCGCGAGGAGCGCGACTTCCTGCTCCATGTCGAGAACGCGCGCAATCGCAGCATCCTTGCCGCCGAACAGTCGCTGGAGCTCCAGAGCGAGGGCCGTGGCTGGGCCCGCAACATGGTCAATCGCCTCTGCATCGACCTTCAGGGCCGCGTCAACCAGCCCTGCACACGCGACAACACCAAGGAAAACTATCTGACGCCGATCGACCATCCCGTCACCGTGCGCCTCGTTGGCGCCGTGCCGGTCGGCGCCACCTGCGCCTGGTCGTTCGACGACGGCGACGGGCCACAGCAATCCACCTTCGACTGTGCCGAGCCGGTCAATCTGCGCGTCCGCTACGGCAAGCAGACGGTCGCGACCGTCGACGTCTCCTCCGGCGCCGATCCCAGCCAGCGCATCCAGACCGAGATTCAAGTCCGCGACATCTTCGTCGCCGGCCTCGGGGACAGCATCGCCTCGGGCGAAGGCAATCCGGATCGACCGCTGGCGCTGTCCGACGAAGGATTTTGCTTCCGCTCCTATCTCGGCACCGCCGCCGGCGGCCAGTACTACCGGCCGAGCCGCCATGGCTTCAAGGGCGGCCGTGCCTGCGAGGCGCCGGACACGCTCGCGAACTGGCAGCGCTACAGCGCGCTCTGGTTCAACTCGCCCTGCCACCGCTCGCTCTATAGCTATCAGACCCGCACGGCACTCGCGCTCGCAGTGCGCTACACCCACATCGCCGTGACCTATCTGCCGCTCGCCTGCACCGGCGCCAGCATCGGCGACGGCCTGCTCGGCTCGCAGCGCGCCCGCGAATGCCCGCCCGGCAAGACCGGCGTCTGCAACACCAGCGTGAACGCGCAGGTCGCCGAGCTGCGCGAGGCGCTCACCGCGGCGAAGAAGCGCCAACCGGACCGCACGCTCGATCTCGTGCTGCTGTCGGTCGGCGCCAACGACGTCTATTTCTCCGGCCTCGTCGCCGACGTCATCGTCGACACCGCGACCGAACGGGCGCTGTTCCGCCGCTCCGGCGTGATGGCGAGCGTCGACGATTCCCGCGACGCGCTGACGCGCGAGCTGCCGCAGAATTTCGTCAAGCTGCGCGAGGGGCTGAAGCCGCTGGTCGGCGGCGACCTCTCGCATGTCGTCTACGTCTCCTACGCCAATCCCGCGCTCGCCGATGGCGGCGTGCCCTGCCGCGGCGGCCGCGCCGGCTTCGACATCCATCCGTCCTTCAACGCCGATCCGCAGCGCCTTGCCCGCGTGTCGACCTTCGTCGACACCGAATTCCTGCCGCAGCTGAAGGGCCTCGCGACCTGCACCCGCGGCGCGCTGTGCCGCGATCCCGAGGCGGACCGCATGACCTTCGTCGATGCGCATCAGGCCGCGTTCGGCGACCACGGCTTCTGCGCGCATTCCGGCAACGACCCCGAATTCGATCGCGCCTGCTTTGCCGAGAACGGCCAGAGCTTCAACCCTGACATCGTGAGCGCGGCGAGCCAGCCGATGCTGTGCGGCCGCGGCGCCTCGGAATACCGCGCCTATTTGCCGCGCGCACGCTGGATCCGTGATGCCAATGACAGCTATTTTGCTGCGATGACCTATCCGCAGGGATTGCCGGCAGCAAGCCAGCCGACCGACATCCACGATGCGACCTGGGGCGTGCTCTCGGCGGTGTATGGCGGCGCGGTGCATCCGAGCGCGGAAGGGCATGCGGCGATGGCCGACGCGGCGCTGCCGGCCGCAAGCGCTGTGCTCGGCCTCGATGCTGCGCCTCCCGGCGTGACGCGCGGACTGCTGGCGCCGCTGCTGGGCGGTGCGCAGCAGTAGGGCGGCAACATCGTAGCCCGGATGAGCGAAGCGACATCCGGAACCGCTCCCCCCGCATAATCGCTTCGCTCATCCGGGCTACGCTGCCCACCGCACCGTCCACACTCTCGGTGTCATCGCCCGCGCAGCGGGCGATCCAGTACGCCGTGACAGAAGTGATTGAATCGAGAAGCCGCGGCGTACTGGATTCCCCGTCTGGCGGGGAATGACGGTGGTGTATGCGCCGTTCCATCAATCCAAAAACGGCATCGATCGATACTCCCTTCAACTTGGACACTTCGCCGCGCGCGCCTCTAGGAGTCGCCTTGAGGAAATGTTCGACTGAAGGAGGCGCCTGATGAGCGCAGTGGTGTCCGCAGCGGACGCGAGGAGATCTCGCGTCAGGCTGTTCATCGTGACCATGTTGTTCCTGGTCACCACAGTGAATTATGCCGACCGCGCCACGCTGTCGATCGCCGGCCCCGCGCTCTCCAAGGAGCTGCATCTGGATCCCGTCGCCATGGGCTGGATCTTCTCGGCGTTCGGCTGGTCCTATGTCGTGGCGCAGGTACCCGGCGGCTGGCTGCTCGACCGTTACGGCTCGCGCCTCGTCTATGCCTTCAGCATCATCATCTGGTCGCTGTTCACGCTGATGCAGGGCTGGGTCGGCTTCCTCAGCGCCGGCACGGCCGTCGTCGCGCTGTTCGCGCTGCGCCTGCTTGTCGGTGTCGCGGAAGCACCCTCCTTCCCGGCGAACGCCCGCATCGTCGCGGCTTGGTTTCCGGGCAACGAGCGTGGCACGGCGTCGGCCTTCTTCAACGCGGGACAGTATTTCGCCACCGTGATCTTCGCGCCGCTGATGGGCTGGATCGCGCATTCCTATGGCTGGCGCTTCGTGTTCGTCGTGATGGGCGCGCTCGGCATCGTCATGGGCGTGGTCTGGCTCAAGACCATCTACGGACCGAAGGAGCATCCTTCGATCAACGAGGCCGAGTTCGACTACATCAAGGAAGGCGGCGCGCTGGTCGATCTCGACGCGCCCAAGGACGATCTGCCGCGCGCGCGTGCGTCGGAAGCCGGCTCCGGATGGGACCATATCCGCCAGTTGCTCTCGAACCGCATGATGCTCGGCGTTTATCTCGGCCAGTACTGCATCAACACGCTGACCTATTTCTTCCTGACCTGGTTTCCGGTCTACCTCGTCAAGGAGCGCGGCCTGTCGATCCTGCAAGCCGGCTTCGTGGCGACGCTGCCAGCACTGTGCGGCTTCATCGGCGGCGTGCTCGGCGGCATCATCTCGGATGCGATCCTGCGCAGGACCGGCTCGCTGACCATGGCGCGCAAGATCCCGATCGTCGGCGGCATGCTGCTGTCGATGTCGATCATCGCCTGCAACTATGTCGACGGACAGGCGCTGGTGGTCGGCTTCATGGCGCTCGCCTTCTTCGGCAAGGGCATCGGCGCGCTCGGCTGGGCGGTCGTCTCCGACACCTCGCCGAAGGAAGCCGGCGGCGTCTCCGGCGGCCTGTTCAACACCTTCGGCAACCTGTCCTCGATCACCACCCCGATCGTGATCGGCTACATCCTGGCGGCGACCGGCTCGTTCAACGGCGCGCTGGTGTTCGTCGGCGCCAACGCGCTGGTGGCGGCGTTCGCCTATCTCGTCATCGTCGGCAAGATCGAGCGGGTGACGCTCAAACGTTCCTCCTGAGGGCTCCCATGGGAGCTTGACCAGGCAACTCAACGGCGGCCCCAAAAGCCGCCGTCTTTGTTTTGGGGGTGATCGATGCTAGAAGTCCCGGGGAAACGCCTTATCCATCTAAGGCATGTATCGATGTTCGACCTCAACCAGCTCCGCTGTTTCGTCACGGTGGCGGAGGAACTGCATTTCGGCCGCGCCGCCGCGCGGCTGAACATGACCCAACCGCCGTTGTCCCGGCAGATCCAGGTGCTCGAGCACATCATCGACGCGCCGCTGCTGGAACGCACCAGCCGGTCGGTACGGCTGACGCCGGCGGGGCGCAGCTTCCTCCCGGAGGCGCGACGCATCCTCAAGCTGGCGGAGAGCGCCTCGCAGGTGGCCCGCCGCATCGCACTCGGCAAGACCGGCTCGCTGAAGATCGGCTTCACCGCCGCCGCCGCCTACGGCTTCCTGCCCGAGCTCGTCGCGGCGTGCCGCGCCAAGCTGCCGGAAGTCGATTTCTCGCTGAAGGAGATGGTGTCGGGCGACCAGTTCGAGGCGCTCACGTCAGGCCAGATCGACGCCGGCCTGCTGCGGCCGCCGATCGCGCGGCCCGAGCTCACCAGCCGCCGCGTCGTCGCCGAGCCGCTGCTCGCCGCGATCCCGAAGAAGCATCCGCTGGCGAACGCCGAGAGTATCACCATCAAGGATTTCGACGACCAGCCCTTCGTGATGTATTCGCCCTATGAGAGCCGCTACTTCCACGACCTGCTGGTGGCGCAGTTCACCCGCGCCGACGTGCTGCCGCGCTACGTCCAGCACCTCAGCCAGATCCACTCCATCCTCGCCATGGTGCGCGCCGGCCTCGGCCTTGCCGTCGTGCCGGCTGCGGCCGCGGGCCTGAAGATCTCCGACGTCCGGCTGCGGCCGCTGAAGCTGCGGGGCCGCGTGCCGGTCGAGCTGTTTATGGTCTGGCGCCGCGACGACGAAAATCCGCTGCTCTCGGCGCTGGTCAAGATCGCCGGCGAATTGTCGTCCGCGGAGGTGGCGGAAGATTGATGCTCAATCCGCATCGGTCGATATAGGCTTTGGCTTGGACCCGCATCGAACGGTCTCCTAAACCACGGCGCATGGACGCGCCGGCCCTTGAGGCCCGCGTCCTCCACAACACGCTAATCAAGGGAGCAGCGCCCGTGAGCAAGATGACCCCGCAGGAAATGGCCCAGAAGATCGGTTCGGGCCTCCTGTCCTTTCCCGTCACGCCGTTCAAGGCAGACTTTTCCTTCGACGAGGCGACCTATCGCGCCAACATGGACTGGCTGTGCGGCTATGATGTTGCCGGCCTGTTCGCCGCCGGCGGCACCGGCGAGTTCTTCTCGCTGACGCCATCAGAGGTTCCTGAGGTCGTCAGGGTCGCCGTCGACGAAACCAAGGGCCGCGTGCCCGTGCTCGCCGGCACCGGCTACGGCACCGCCATCGCCCGCGACATCGCGATCGGCGCGGAAAAGGCCGGCGCCGACGGCCTGTTGCTGCTGCCGCCCTATCTCACCCATTCCGAACAGGAAGGCCTTGCCGCCCATGTCGAGGCGGTGTGCGCCGCCGTGAAGATCGGCGTCATCGTCTACAACCGCGACAACGCCATCCTGCAGCCCGACACCCTGGCGCGCCTTGCCGAGCGCTGCCCGAACCTCGTCGGCTACAAGGACGGCATCGGCGACATCGAGCTGATGACGCGCGTCTACACCAAGCTCGGCGACCGCCTCACCTATGTCGGCGGCCTGCCGACTGCCGAGACCTTCGCGCTGCCCTATCTCGACATGGGCGTGACGACCTATTCCTCCGCCGTGTTCAACTTCGTTCCGGAATTCGCCACCAATTTCTACGCGGCCGTGCGCAAGCGCGACCACGCCACGATCCAGGCCGGGCTGAAGGATTTCATCCTGCCGCTGATCGCGATCCGCAACCGCAAGAAGGGTTACGCGGTCTCGATCATCAAGGCCGGCATGAAGGTGATCGGCCGCGATTCCGGCCCGGTGCGCCCGCCGCTGACCGACCTCTCCGAGCAGGAGATCGCCGAATTGGCCGCGCTGGTGAAGAAGCTGCCCGCCGCACGTTCGTCACAACAGGCTGCAGAATAAGGACGGAAAACAGGGAGGAGCGTGTAATGGCCCAGACGGACATTTCCGGCGCACCGGTCGTGACAGCGATGCAGGTGATCCCGGTCGCGGGCCGCGACAGCATGCTCCTCAACCTCAGCGGCGCACACGCGCCGTTCTTCACCCGCAACATCGTCATCCTCACCGACAATGCCGGCCACACCGGCGTCGGCGAGGTGCCGGGCGGGCAGAAGATCTGGCAGACGCTGCAGGATGCCCGCGACCTTGTCATCGGCAAGACCGTTGGCGCGATGAACAACATTCTGGCCGACGTCCGCACCGCGTTCGCCGACCGTGACGCCGGCGGACGCGGCAAGCAGACCTTCGACCTGCGCGTGATGATCCACGCGGTCACCGCGATCGAATCCGCCCTGCTCGATCTGCTCGGCCAGCATCTCAACCTGCCCGTCGCCGCCCTGCTCGGCGAAGGCCAGCAACGCAATAGCGTCGAGACGCTCGGTTATCTCTTCTTCGTCGGGGATATCCGCAAGTCGAAGCTGAGCTATGTCCAGGGCGAGACCGGCAAGGCGGAATGGTTCAACCTCCGCCATCAGGAGGCGATGACGCCGGAGACCGTGGTGCGCCTCGCCGAAGCCACCCACGACCATTACGGCTTCGCCGATTTCAAGCTGAAAGGTGGCGTGCTGCGCGGCGAGCAGGAGATCGAGGCCGTTACCGCCATCGCAAAGCGTTTTCCGAACGCACGCGTGACGCTCGACCCCAACGGCGCCTGGTCGCTCGACGAGGCGATCAGCCTCTGCAAAGGCATGCACGGCATCCTCGCCTATGCCGAGGACCCCTGCGGCGCCGAGGCCGGCTTCTCCGGCCGCGAGATCATGGCCGAGTTCCGCCGCGCCACGGGCCTGCCGACCGCAACCAACATGATCGCGACCGATTGGCGGCAGCTCTCCCACGCGCTGCGCCTGGGCGCGGTGGACATTCCGCTGGCCGACCCCCATTTCTGGACCATGCAGGGCTCGGTGCGCGTGGCCCAGACCTGCCGCGACAACGGCCTGACCTGGGGCTCGCACTCCAACAACCACTTTGACATTTCGCTGGCCATGTTCACCCATGTCGGCGCCGCCGCGCCCGGCAAGGTCACGGCGATCGACACCCATTGGATCTGGCAGGACGGCCAGGCCCTGACCCGGGAGCCGCTCCAGATCAAGGGCGGCAAGATCGCGGTGCCGGACCGGCCCGGCCTGGGCATCGAAATCGACAGGGCCGCTATCGACGCGGCGCATGACCTCTACAAGCAGCATGGACTTGGCGCCCGCGATGACGCTATTGCCATGCAGGACCTGATCCCAGGCTGGACCTTCGACGACAAGCGTCCCTGCCTCGTGCGTTAAAAACATTCCCTGGAGGAACGAGATGACTGCGATCCTGAAGAATTTCATCGGCGGCGAGTGGGTCGACGGCTCCGGCGTCACCAGGAACATCAACCCCTCCAACACCAACGACCTCGTCGGCGAGTACGCCAAGGCCGACAAGGCGCAGACCGAGAAGGCGATCGCCGCGGCCAAGGCCGCCTTCCCCGCCTGGTCGCAATCGACGCCGCAGGCGCGCTTCGACGCGCTCAACAAGATCTCGCTCGAAATCCTCGCCCGCAAGGAAGAGCTCGGCCGCCTGCTCGCACGCGAGGAAGGCAAGACGCTGCCGGAAGGTATCGGCGAGGTCGCCCGCGCCGGCCAGATCTTTGCGTTCTTCGCCGGTGAAGCCCTGCGCCTGATCGGCGAGAAGGGCGCCTCGGTGCGCCCCGGCCTCGACGTCGAGCTGACCCGCGAGCCGGTCGGCGTCGTCGGCATGATCACGCCCTGGAATTTCCCGATCGCGATCCCCGCCTGGAAGATCGCGCCCGCGCTCTGCTACGGCAACACCGTGGTGTTCAAGCCGGCCGAGCTGGTGCCGGGCTCGGGTCACGCGCTGGCCGAGATCATCACCCGCTCCGGCATTCCCGCCGGCGTCTTCAACCTCGTGGTCGGCTCCGGCTCGGTGGTCGGCCAGACGCTCCTTGAGAGCCCCGACGTCGCCGCGATCTCCTTCACCGGCTCGGTGCAGACGGGGCGCAAGATCGCGCAGGCTTGCGTGCTGTCGAATCCCATGAAGAAATTCCAGCTTGAGATGGGCGGCAAGAATCCGCTGGTCGTGCTCGACGACGCCGACCTCAAGACCGCCGTCGAAGTCGCCGTCAACGGCGCCTATTTCTCGACCGGCCAGCGCTGCACCGCCTCCTCCCGCCTGATCGTCACCGAGGGCATCCACGACCGCTTCGTCGCGGCAGTGGCCGAGCGGCTGGCGGGCCTGTCGGTGGACGACGCGCTCAAGGCCGGCGTGCATATCGGCCCGGTGGTCGACCAGAGCCAGCTCGACCAGGACCTGCGCTACATCAAGATCGGCCAGGACGAAGGCGCCAAGCTCGCCTTCGGCGGCGAGCTGCTGAAGCGCGAGAACCCCGGTCACTACCTCGCGCCGGCGCTGTTCACCGAAGCCAACAACAACATGCGCATCGCGCGCGAAGAAATTTTTGGCCCGGTCGCCGCCGTCATCCGCGCCAAGAACTACGAGGAGGCGCTGGCGATCTCCAACGACACCGAGTTCGGCCTTGCGTCCGGCATCTGCACCACCAGCCTCAAATACGCCTCGCACTACAAGCGCAACAGCGAGTCCGGCATGGTGATGGTCAATCTGCCGACCGCCGGCGTCGACTATCACGTGCCGTTCGGCGGCCGGAAGGGCTCGAGCTACGGCGCCCGCGAGCAGGGCTCCTACGCGCGCGAGTTCTATACGACGGTGAAGACGGCCTATACGTTCCCGGGCTGAGACACCGTAGGGCGGGTTAGCGTCAGCGTAACCCGCCTTGTTTCCGAGCATTGGGAAGGGCGGCGGGTTACGCCTTCGGCTAACCTGCCCTACAAATCCGGAGCCCGTGATGGACCAGGACGTCGCAGCGAAAGAGCAGCCCCGCTACATCAAGCTCAACGAGCGCGACAATGTCGCGATCGTGGTCAATGATTTCGGGCTTCCCGCCGGCTCTCGCTTCGCTGGCGGACTGACGCTGCGCGCCTTCGTGCCGCAGGGGCACAAGACGGCGCTGGTCGACATCGCGCAAGACGCGCCGATCATTCGCTATGGCGAGATCATCGGCTATGCGCTCTCGCCGATCCTCGCCGGCGAATGGGTGGACGAGGCCCGCATCCGCATGCCCGAGGCCCCCGACCTCGACAAGCTGGAAATTTCCACCGCCGTTCCCGCGCCGCTGCCGCCGCTCGAGGGTTTCACTTTCGAGGGCTATCGCAATCCGGATGGCTCGGTCGGCACGAAGAACATTCTGGGCATCTCCTCCTCCGTGCAATGCGTCAAGGGCACGATGGAATATGCGGTCAAGCGCATCCGCGCCGAGCTGTTGCCGAAGTACCCCAATGTCGACGACGTGGTGCCGCTGACGCATGCCTATGGCTGCGGCGTCGCCATCAATGCGCCCGACGCCGTAGTGCCGATCCGCACGCTGCAGAACATCGCGCAGAACCCGAATTTCGGCGGCGAGATTTTGGTCGTCGGTCTCGGCTGCGAGAAGCTCGCACCGGAGCGGCTGGTGCCGGAGGGCGTCAGCGATGCCATCGTGCGCATGCAGGACGAAGCCTTCGACGGGTTCGGCGCCATCGTGGACGCGATCATGACCCAGGCCGAGGCGCGGCTGAAGGTGCTCAACACCCGCAAGCGCGAGACCTGCCCCGCCGCCGATCTCGTCATCGGCCTGCAATGCGGCGGCAGCGATGCCTTCTCCGGCGTCACCGCGAATCCTGCCGTCGGCTTTGCCGCGGACCTGCTGGTGCGCGCCGGCGCCACCGTGATGTTCTCCGAAGTCACGGAAGTGCGCGACGCCATCCAGCTGCTGACCCGCCGCGCGATCAACGAGGATGTCGGCCGCGCGCTGGTGCGCGAGATGGCCTGGTACGATTCTTATCTGGCCCGGGGCGGCGCGGACCGCAGCGCCAACACCACGCCCGGCAACAAGAAGGGCGGCCTTGCCAACATCGTCGAGAAGTCGCTGGGCTCGATCGTGAAGTCGGGCTCGAGCGCGATCACCGGCGTGCTCTCGCCCGGCGAGAAGGCGACGCAGAAGGGCATGCTGTTCGCGGCAACGCCGGCGTCCGACTTCATCTGCGGTACGCTGCAGCTCGCCTCCGGCATGACGCTGCAGGTGTTCACCACCGGCCGCGGCACGCCTTACGGCCTTGCCGCCGCGCCCGTGATCAAGGTCGCGACGCGCAGCGAGCTGGCGCGGCGCTGGAAGGACCTGATCGATTTCGATTCGGGCAGCATCGCCACCGGCGAGAAGACCATCGAGGAATGCGGCTGGGACCTGTTCCGCCTGATCCTCGACGTCGCCTCCGGCCGCACCAAGCCGTGGTCGGACCGCTGGGGCATCCACAACGATCTCACGCTGTTCAATCCTGCGCCCGTGACCTGAGGCCTACTGGCCGTCGATCAGGTGCATGTCGCCCAGCGTGACCGGAAGGCTGCGCGTGATGAGGTCCGCGACCGCAGCGCGCAACCGCTCGCTCGACGCTGCCCCCCCAAGCGTCTCGTCGACCGGCCCGCTCGGGCCGGCAATCCGCACGGTCCCGGTGTTGTCGAGCGGCGCCGCCGCACGCTTCTCGATCACGTCGAACGCTTTGCCGTCGATGATCCGGACTTCGTACAGCGCATGGATCAGGCCGTAATCCGCCAGCAGCGTCCGGTATTCGGCGAGCCCGACGCCCTCGACGTTGCGGCCGTTGCCGAGCTTCGATCTTGCCCGGGTGATGACGACATAGGCATCAAGCCCTTGAGGCGTTACATCGCTGCGAACCAGCTCCTTGAACGGATCGCTGCGCAGAAGATTGACGGGCGCAACCGCCGAATCCCTGACGGCGGCGAACGCGCCGCGCCTGTAGCTCACCGGCTGCACGCGAAAGCGCCCACTCAGGAGCCTCGTCGCCTGCTGGACGATCAACTCGTCCAGTCCCCAGGCGCTGATCGACAGGCTTTGCGCGGTGTTGCCGAGCCCGGTCAGGCCGGCTTGCGTCAGGCTCATCTCCTCGCCGATGGCCGAGACGATGCCAAGGGTCTTGATCGCCTGGAGTTTCGTCGTGCGCGTCTCGAACGCGGCGGCAGCACCGAGGACGGCGGACGCGATCGCAAGGCCCACCCCTAGAAGAGCAATACGGCGCATGGCGATCATCGAATCCTGAAGTCGAACGAATAGGACGCACCGATGCCGACGGTGGTCTGGTTCGACGATCCCCGCAGCTTCACCAGCGGGCTGTCCGCGGCATCGCCGAGCAGCTTCTCGTATTCGACATAGGCGTGGACCTCCCATTGCGGATTGATGCGATAGGAGACCTGGCTGCCGAAGCCGACCGAATGCGCGCCGCCTTTGGCATCGTACGCCGGCAACCCCGACGCCAGCGCCTGCGCGGCGTCGACGCCGAAATAGGGCGCCGTCGCCTTGGTGCTCTTCCAGGTAAAGCGCGGGCCGGCCGAGATCGTGAGCCTCTGGATCAGCGGCACGATGACGTCGGCGGAGACGTCGGCGACCGTGCCGGTATGCCCACCCACGCCCTGGCGCAATTCGCTGCGCAGGCGCAGCCAGTCGACGGGATAATATTCGACGAAGCCGCCGAGCTCGTAGGCCGCCTTGACGTCGCCGAGGCCGGTCAGCTCGGCATATTTGTCGGCCTTGCGCGAGGCGACGTATTTGAACGCCGGGCCCACGCGGAAATTGCCGACGTCGAGCAGCGCGATGCTGGCGCTGTCGCGCGGCCCGCGAAACTGGTCGATCGATCCGGCACGGCGAATGGAGAAGATCGGGATCGGCATCAGCTTGCCGTTCTTCGACCCGACAAAGTCGGGCATGTACTGGCCGCCGATTCCGACCATGACCGTCCAGTTGCCGGACGGCGACGGCAGCATCGGCAGCTCGAATGGCGGTGCCGGCAGCGTGAACGCGGTCTGCGCCGATGCGGATTGCGCGGTCGCCATGATTGTACCGAGTGCGGCAAGACAGGCGGTCGTCCGCCGCGCATGCGCCGTGAGGCGGAGAGCGGCTTCGTCGAGATGCTTCATTACGGGGCCCCATCGGCCTTGCTGGCCGAACAGACTGGTGTGGTCAGGAGCCCAGCATGTGGCCCGGCAAAATTGCCCCAAGATTGCAACGGGCCAGCGCGCCTGCAACATTCCGCGCCTCAAAGGCGGCCGCCGGATCAACATTGCCCGAACATTGCCCCAGCGTGCGCGCGTGCCGAAATTTCGGCCGGCGGCGCCCCGCAGAGCCCGTGTCCCTGCCTTTTATTCGCCAAGCTCGCTGCCTTAAAGGGAACTTCGCGCACGAACCGAAACGCCGGACTTCGGCCAGGAAGCGTCAAGCCGGGCTTCGTTTGCCCCTCAGGAGTCAAGGACGACCCGCGTGCGCTCGCTCGTGATCGAAGACGAACCGCAGATCGGCGCCTATGTCAGCCGACTGCTCGGACAATTGCACGGCGTCGTCGACGTCGTCCGTTCGATTGCCGAGGCCCGCCAGGCGCTGAACAATTTCAAATATGATCTTGCGATCGTCGACCGGATGCTGCCTGACGGCGATGCGCTCCAGGTGGTCACGACGCTGAGCCGGTCACCGGAGCGACCCGCGATCATCATGCTGACGTCCAAGGACACCAAGGAGGACGTCGTCGACGGCCTCAATGGCGGCGCCGACGACTATCTCGGCAAGCCGTTCGAGCCACAGGAGCTGATCGCGCGCGTGCGCGCGGTGCTGCGGCGGCCCCGGCTGCTCGCCCCGTCCGTGCTGTCGCTCGGCAATGTCGAGCTGCATCTCGGCAGCAACGAAGTTCTGGTCGCCGACAGGAAGATCCTGCTGCGCCGGCGCGAGGCACTGATCCTCGCCGCACTGCTGATGCGCCGCGACCGCGTCATCACCCGCGCCGCCCTGATCGAGGAAATCTACGGTTTCGACGACGAGATCGAGTCCAACACGCTCGAAGCCCAGGTCTCGCGCCTGAGAAAGAAGCTGGCCGCATTCGGCGGCGATGTCGAGATCCGCAGCATGCGGGGCATCGGCTACATCCTGCGGCTGGCGACACCGCGATGACGTCGATTGCCCGGACGTTCGCGATCTCGCTCGGCATCGCCGCCACGACGATCTTCCTGATCATGCTCGGCCTGTTCATGTGGCGCTATCCGATGGAGGAGCGCGAGTTCAGGGCCTGCCGGGTTGTCGTTGCCGTTCTCGACCGCGCCACGGTGATCGAAGGCCAGAAGCTGACGGTTCGCTCGACTCCCGCACTCCAGGAGCTCAAGGCGGACAGCCCGAACCTCTGGTACGTCGTGTCGGTGGGCGACATGGTCAGCGAGTACGGCAGCGAACGCCGTCCCGCCCTCCCCTTCGCATTTCCCTATCACGGGCCGATCGGCTCCTCCGTTTTCAACACGCTCGACCAGAAGAGCACCTTCTGCCTCGCCGTCATGCAACGAGGGGCGTCGCAGCTCACGATGATGGTGGGAGAACCTCAGGTCCGGTTCGGCCGGATTGCACGAAACTTTCTCATCCGCAGCGTCTTTTCGATCATGCTGCTGGCGCTGGCCTTTGCTGCGACCGTTGCCGTCGGCGCCGCGCTTGCCGCGCGTTTCGTCTCGCGCGGCATCGAACGGGTGGCGCTTCGCGCGCTGGCGATCGACCCTGCAGCACCGCAAGGTCTGATCTCCCTGTCCGAGGTCCCTCGCGAATTGAAGCCGTTGGTCGAGGCGCTGAACCGCGCCTTCGGCGAGATCGACGCCTATATCAGGATGCAGCGCCGCTTTCTCGGCAATGCCGCCCATCAGCTTCGCACGCCGCTGACGCTGCTGCGCGCGAAGGTCGAGGACGTGCCCGAGCCGGCCTTGAGAGCCGAGTTGGTGCGCGACATTAGGCGGCTGACGTCGCTGGTGTCCGCCATGCTCGACCTGGCCCGGTTGCAAAATCATACGATCGAGAAACGGCCGATCGATCTCGCGCAGATCACGCTGGACGTGCTGGCCGATTTCGGCCCCTCGGCAGTGGACGCCGGCATCGAGCTCGCGCTGGACCAGACCGAGAAAGGTCCTATCCTCGTGCAGGGCGTGGACGCAGCGATCCGCAGCGCGCTTGCCAATCTCGTCGGCAATGCGCTGATCCACGCCCGCGGCGCGCGCCGTATCGTCGCCACGCTGGGCCGCGACGGCGTCTCGATTGACGACGACGGCGCAGGCCTGCCCGATGGCGCCGAACACAAATTGCTCGAGCCGTTTCAGACCGGCAACACCGCCGGCGACGGTGCCGGCCTCGGCCTGTCGATCGTCCGCGAGATCATGGCGGCCCATGGCGGCGAGCTCATCATCTCGTCCGCCCCCGGTCGCGGCACGACCATGAGCCTGCGCTTTCCGGTGACCGTCGCGCCGATCAGACCTGCGCAGCTGGAGTTGCAGACAAGCTAGCTGCGAGCTGCGCCGATCGATGCCGCGAAACCGTCCGGAAACATTGACGCCGAAAGCTTCGTCATCGTTTCGTCCTGTCGTATCACGCAATCAAATAGGTTCGTCCACGGACACACGAATGTTCGCACACGAGCGAACCTCTTTGTGCATCGCCACGACCAAACCTCCGATTGACATCTTCAACGGAGATTTTCCAATGCGTGTTCTCACATTGATTGCCGTCACCGGCGCCGTGATCGCAAGCTCCACCGGTGCCTTCGCGGGCGAGCTTCCCTCTTACGAAGTGAAGTCCATGCCGATCTCGGCGATGCAGGTGCAGGTGCTCGGCGGCGCCGGCGTCGAGGAGCAGTCGGCTGCGCCCGCGATGACCGTCGCCGGCATGCCCGCCTCGCCCGCACAGGTTTCAGTGTTGTCCCCGCGCGTAAAACGGCTTGCCAGCGCGGGTTCGGGAAGCGAGGCGCGCTGAGCCTATCGCATCGCTTGCGGCGCCTGCATCCGATGCGGGCGCCGTCAGCGTTTTCAGGTCATGCTGCCCGGCATAAAGCAGCGCACGCGCGGATGGCCATCGATATAGTGTTTCCACACCATGGTGCGACCGATCTTGTTCGGCACAGTGATCACGGCGCCGTCGGGCACCACCACCCATTCGTCGTCGATGCGCACGCGAAAGCGGCCGTGATCGGATTCCCAATCGACGTCAGCAATGACGTAACCGTCAGCGTCGGTGCAGCACTGACCGAATTCGCTGTGCAGGCTTTCGAACCAGGGTTTTAGCGGCGAGTTGGCATAGCGTCCGTCGTCGCGCGCCTGTGCCGGGATGGCCAGGAGCGCCGTCACGCCCAGCAGCGTCGCCGCGCATAGTCTTGAAGATTTCATCTCGTCGTCCCGCGATCAAAATCATTCGTGCGGGAGACAGACAATGTCGTCCGTTGTCCGGGCCCTGACTCAAGGCACGTCGCCGGCGACTCGTTCCTCCAGCACCCTGGCGATAGCTATGCAAATCCGCTGCCAGCGCGCATTCCGGGGAACTACTGTCGCAGGGCGCAACGGCATGCGCCTTTCGACGAATGCGGCATAGGATCAAAATCCGACGCCGACGGGACGACTCTCAAAAGTGGGAAACGAGGCTACTGCTTCGCCGGGGCCATCATCATGCCGCCGCCCTTCTTCGCCGCTGGAGCCGGCGGCTTGGTGGCCGGTGCCTGCGCGGGCAGATATTTGGCGACGATGGCGGGGTCGACCTGGGCAATGTTGGCGTCCGGCAGGCGCGTCCAGGTCTCGTCCTTGCCGAGCAGCGAGATGCCGAGATAGCCGCGCAGGGTCAGTGTCTGGCCGTCGGGACTGACCTTCATGTTGGCCTTCCAGATCTGGCCGTCGCGCGGATTGAGCACGTTGCCGCCTTCGTACTTCAATCCTTCGCGCTTCATGTTGCGGACGAAGGAAATGCCGAGCACCGGCGCGTTCTTGCGATCATCGGTGCACTTGCTGCAGACCTCGTTCGGATCGTCACCGGGTCGCGGAAAGGTCTTTGCGATCACGCCTTCGAAGATGCCGTTATGGTCGATGAAGAGAAACCATCCGACCGTCTTGCCGTCTTCGACCTTCTGCCACAGGCCCGCCGCCGTGGGCTCGGCGGTCTGCGCCGCAGACGGCGTCACCGTCGCGAGCGACAATGCGAACGCAAGGAAGGGGAGCAGCCGAAAGCTGGAAAAAATCCGCATTAGATCACCTTGTTATTCCACGACCGGAATGGCCGCAGACTACGGCGATTTCGCGAACGGTTCCAGCACCAGAAACATGGGGCATCCCCGCCTGAGCCGCTGCCGTCAGTTGACACCGAGCTTCTTTTGCAGGCTGGAGGACGAGGTCGTGTACTGGAACACGAGCCGCTTCTCCGGATAGACATAGCGATGGGCTTTTTGCGACATCAGCGCGCCCTCGTGGAAGCCGCACAGGATCAGCTTGATCTTGCCGGGATAGGTGTTGATGTCGCCGATCGCGAAGATGCCGGGAACATTGGTCTCGAATGCACTCGTCTCGACCGGCACCAGATTGTTCTCGAGCGCAATGCCCCAGTTCGCGACGGGACCGAGCTTCATGGTCAATCCGAAGAACGGCAGCATGGTATCGCAGGCGATCTCCGAGATGGCGTTGTCGTTGCCCTTGACGGTTGCGCCGGAGAGCTTGCCCTCGGCACCGGACAGCGCGGTGACCTGGCCGAGCCGGAGATCCATCTTGCCGCCGGCAACCAGCGCGCGCATCTGCTCGACGCTGTGGGGCGCGGCGCGAAACTCGTCGCGACGGTGCAGTAGCGTGATGCGCTTCGCGATCGGATGCAGATTGAGCGTCCAGTCGAGCGCGGAATCGCCGCCGCCGACGATCAGCACGTTCTTGTCGCGGAACGTCTCCATCTTGCGCACGGCGTAGTGCACCGACGTGCCCTCATAGGCCTCGATGCCCGGCACAGGTGGACGCTTGGGCTGAAACGAGCCGCCGCCGGCTGCGATCACCAGCACCTTGCATTCGAACACCTTGCCCGCGTCCGTGGTGCAGCGAAATGCGGGATCGCCGATCTTCTCCACGGTCTCGACCATCTCGCCGAGATGGAAGGTCGGGTGAAACGGCTTGATCTGCTCCATCAGCGCGTCGGTGAGGCCCTGCCCCGAAACCTGGGGAATGCCGGGAATGTCGTAGATCGGCTTTTCCGGATAGAGCTCGGCGCACTGGCCGCCGACCTTGTCGAGGATGTCGACGAAATGCGTCTTCATGTCGAGAAGGCCAAGCTCGAAGGCGGCGAACAGACCGCAAGGGCCGGCGCCAATAATCAGCACATCGGTTTTGATCACGTCGCTCATGTCGTCTCTTTATCGATCGTTATCGGTTGGACGGCGCCCGGCGGGCAGAGGTGACCCTGCCTGTCTAGCCAACGGGGATGGATCAGGGAAGGCATAAAAGCGGGAGCGCCCCGCAGCCGCGCCCACTTGCCGGGTCAGGATAACTGGGTTGTAACGAGGATGGATATGACGGAGATCAATCGGTGAACGCACCAAGCCGCCTCGACACGACGCCGCGTCTGGAGGACTTCCCCTTTCGCCTCAGCGACAATGTCCGCTTTGGCGATCTCGACCCTAACCAGCACGTCAACAACGCGGTCTACGCCACCTATTTCGAGACCGGGCGCGTCACGCTGATGAAGCTGCCGCAGTACGGCCTGACCCCGCCGGGCCTCGCCTGGATCATGGTCCGGCTCGACATGCATTTCCGTGCCGAACTGCACTGGCCGAACACGATCGAGCTCGGCCTCGGCGTGGTGAAGCGGGGACGGACGTCCGTCACCTTCGAGCAAGTCGTGTTCTCGGAAGGAAAATGCATCGCGTCGGCGATTTCGGTCGGCGTCCTGCTCGACGAAGCGACGCGCCGGCCGGCCCCGCTGACCCCCGAGGTGATCGAGAAATTCAGACCCTGGCACAAGCGCGGCATCGAGGTCGCGCCGCCCGGTGCATCGTAAATTTCGGGACGACGCAGGCTTGAAGGATCAGGCCTGACGTTCCGGCGTCGTCACGACGAGACCGTCGAGTTCGTCGGAGACCTTGATCTGGCAGGACAGGCGCGAATTGGGGCGCACATCGAAGCCGAAATCGAGCATGTCCTCTTCCATCGGCGTCGGGCTGCCGACCTTCTCGCGCCAGGCTTCGTCGACATAGACATGGCAGGTCGCGCAGGCGCAGGCGCCGCCGCATTCGGCCTCGACGCCGGGAATGCTGTTGCGGATCGCGGCTTCCATCACGGTTGCGCCGTTCTCGATTTCCACCGTGCGGGTTTCGCCCTTGTGGTCGACAAAGTGAATCTTGGCCATGTGTGCTCGTGCTGCCGCGGTGCTGGGAATGAAGGAGGGTCCGGGCTGTCCTATAACGGGTCGATCAGCCCGGCGCCATAGGGTTCTGCTGCGAAGTGAATCCCGCTTTGCGGCAAGAAAATGCGTCAAAACAAGAGACTAGAATCCGGCTCGGCCGCTTGGCCTCAGGGCTTCAGGATCGCCTCGATGGCGGCGCGGGCCTCGGTCACCGCCTCCTTCAGCGCGGCGAGGGCGTGGCGCTGGTTCTGTCCGGCCTGGATCGCGGTCTCCAGGCTCTCGGCGGCATCGGCCACCGCAAAGGCGCCGACCCCGCGGGCCGAGCCCTTGAGCTTGTGGGCCAGTGCGCCGGCCTCGGCCGGCAGGGCCGCCATCGCCGCCATCAGGCGGACTGCCTGCTCGGCGAACATGGCCAGCACTTCCTGTTCCAGATCCGCATCGCCAAGCGTCATCCGGGAGAGGTGGTCGAGGTCGAGCGGGTTGTCGATGGGTGCAAGCGGGGGCGAGGGCATCCAGTCCATCCGTTGCAGTTCAGGCGTCATGGCGAAAGGCCCCCGGCATCGCGCGACGGTTCCGCCGGTTCGGCGGTGAATCCGCCCCACCCAAGCATGGAAATGGTTAACGAAATGTTTGGGGTTCTGGACGCAGTTCCGCCCGCTTATTGACGAAAAGTTGCCGCAATCCGGCGAGTTCGGTGGAGAATTGCATTTATTGCTAAGGCGTTACGCCGCGATCCTGTTAACGATGATTAAGAATGTCTTAATCGCGGGCATTTCATTCGCATCGCTCTGCCAATAGGATGTTGCAGAAATTGGCGGACAAGCCGTCCGGGTGGGGACGGCTCGGAGATCCGCGCAAGCGGCATAATCCGGTCTGTGGTCTTGCGCAGCGCGCAGGGCTCGCGGGGGGACGCGTACAAGTAACGAGGGCTCGGACTGAACATGGCGAACACTCCGAAAAAGGTCAAAGACCCCACAGAAGTTGCGCTTTCTGCGATCCAGGAAGCCCTGAACATCAGCGACACGGCTGCGGACACCAGCCGCAACGCCGCCATGCGCAACGAGACCGCGCCCCCGGTGGCGCCGCCGGCTCCCCCCGCCTTCGACGAGCCCAGCTTCGAGCCGCGCCCCGCCGCCAACGAGCGGGCCAATGTATTCGACCCGATCGAGGAGCCGCGCAGCCAGCGCCGCGCCGCCAATGACGACCGCGAGACCATCGGCCAGTTGCTCCAGGCGCTTCAGAAGGGCCGCCCTGCCCGCAGCGTCTACACCTTCGCCACCATCTTCGCCGGCGTCTGGCTCGCCGCCTGCGCCGCGCTGACCGTCGGCTTCCTGCCCTCGATCCAGGCCGCAATGGGCCAGAGCGGCGGCGTGCTCGTTATCGCCGGCCTGATCGCGATGTTCTTCGCGCCGATCATGCTGTTCTACTTCCTGGCGAGCCTCGTCTGGCGCGGCCAGGAAATGCGCATGATCGCGCAGGCGATGGCGCAGGTCGCGATCCGCTTCTCCGAGCCCGAGGGCTCGGCTTCCGATTCCATGGTCACCGTCGGCCAGGCCATCCGCCGCGAGGTCGCGGCGATGGGCGACGGCATCGAGCGTGCGATCGCGCGCGCCGGCGAGCTCGAGACGCTGGTCGCCAACGAGGTCGCCGCACTCGAACGCGCCTATAGCGACAACGAAGTGCGCATCCGCGCCCTGCTCCAGGACATCGCGCATCAGCGCGACAATCTGGTCGGCCAGGCCGAGCAGGTCCGCAGTGCCATCTCCGGCGTGCAGATCGACCTGCGCCACGACATCGCGCTGATCTCGGATGCGATCGCCTCGCGCGTCGACGAGGTCGCCAAGTCCATCACCGGTGCGCTCGAAGAGCGCGGCGCCCACATCACCAGCGCGTTGAGCAATGCCGGCGACAACATGATTCTGGCGCTCGGCGAGCGCGGCGGCGATCTGCTCGACCGCCTCGAGGAGGCCAGCAACGAGACCACGCGCGCCGTGCTCGACGCCAGCGAGCGGCTGACCACCAGCCTCAACTTCAAGACCGGCCACGTCCACGACGAGTTCGTCGACCTCGCCGACCGCGTCCACGAGATGCTGAACGAGCGCATCGATCGCATCACCGGCGAGTTCGAGCAGCGCTCCGCCGCGATCGTCGACGGCATCTCCGAGCGCACCGAGCAGGTGCACGACAGCCTGAAGAACTCCTCGGACTCGCTGCTGCTCGAGCTCGAGCTGCGCTCCAACGACATCTCGGCCAAGATCGACGACGCCGGCAACCGCCTCGCCGGCCAGATCATGACGAGCGGCGACAAGGCCAGCGAAGCGCTCGACGCCACCGTCAACACCCTCGTCGCCAAGGTCGTGAGCCAGACCGAGACCGCGCACGACTCGCTGTCGCTGCAGATGAGCGCGTTCGACGAGCTGGTCAGGAACCAGGGCACCGAGCTGGTCGAGAAGTTCGCCCGCGACTCCGGTACGCTTGGCGCCCTGATCACGCGCCACATCTCCGAGTTCGACCGCACCGTGAAGACCTTCGGCGGCGAGATCGTCGAGCGCATGGGCCAGCGCACGCAGGACATCCATGAGTCGCTGAAGACCTATGTCGAGAATTTCGACACCCGCTTCAGCTCCAACGGCGGCGAGATCACCGCGATCCTCGACCAGCGCCTGCTCCAGTTCGAGACCACGATCGGCGAACGCGTCACCAATTTCGACGCCTCGCTGAACGGCAAGATCGCCGGCCTCGACGGCACGATCGAAGGCCACATCAAGACCTTCGACGAGCAGCTCGTCGGCCGCGTCGCCGCGCTCGAACAGTCGTTCGACACCCGCGCGAAGTCCATGACCGAGACCATCGACGGGCGCATCGACACGCTTGCGACGTCGCTGACGGACGGCGCGGCGCAGGCGATCCAGTCGATCGATTCCCGCCTCACCCACCTCACCACCTCGCTGACCGGCGGTGCGTCGCAGGCCATCGAGACCATCGACGCGCGCCTCAACCACCTGACCAGCACGCTGACCGACGGCGCCTCGCAGACCATCCAGTCGATCGATACGCGCCTGACGCATCTCACCACGACGCTGACGGGCAATGCGACGCAGGCGCTCGAGTCCATCGACTCCCGCCTCACCTACCTGACCACCGCGGTGACGAACGGCGCCTCGCAGGCCGTGCAGTCGATCGACACCCGCCTGACCCTCTTGACCTCGACGCTCACCGACGGCACCGCGCAGGCGATCGACGCGGTCGACCGCCGCATCACCGGCGTCACCGAGATCATCGACGGCCGCTCGACGCACCTGACCGACACGGTCACGGCACGCTTCCAGGAGATCCATCAGGCCATCGAGACCAAGGTCGGCTCGGTCGCCAGCGACATCGACGTCCGCGTGGCACAGTTCGAGGACCTGCTCGGCTCGCGCGTCGAGGCCGTCGCCGGCCGCATCGAAAGCAGCGGCCGCCAGGCCAGCGAGGACATGATGTCCCGCGCCGAGATGATCTCGACCGCGATCCGTTCGCATGTCGAGGACGCCGAGCGCTCGCTCACCAACCTCGTCGTCAACACCAGCGAAACGATCCAGACCGGTGCACGCACCGCCCAGCAGTCGCTGATGACGGTCTCCTCCGACGTCAACGCCCAGCTCAAGATGACCTCCGCCGAGGTCGAGCGCGCGCTGACCGCGGTCGGCACCGGCTCTGCGAACTCGATCCTGAGCAGCGCCCGCGAGGCACAGTCGACGCTGGTCGCAGCGTCAGGCGACGCCTCCAACCAGATCAAGGGGCTTGCGGCCGACGTCGAGCGCACGCTGTCGGCGGCAGGCTCGGCCACCGCGGCCTCGATCCTGGCCGGCGCCCGCGAGGTGCAGACCACGCTCGTCACCGCGTCCTCGGATGCGGCCAACCACGTCAAGACCCTGACCGCCGACGTGCAGCGCTCGCTGTCGCTGGCCGGCACGACCACTGCGGAATCGATCACCGCCGGCGCCCGCGACGCGCAGAGCGCGTTGATCGCGGCCTCGACCGAGACCGCCAACCAGATCAAGGCGCTGTCCTCGGACGTGCAGCGCTCGCTGACGATGGCCGGCACCTCGACCGCCGAGACCATCATGACCGGCGCCCGCGAAGCCCAGAGCACGCTGGTGACGGCGTCCTCGGACGCGGCGAGCCAGGTCAAGTCGCTCGCGGCCGAAGTGCATCGTTCGCTCTCGCAGGTCGGCCAGTCGACCGCCGAGACGATCACCACCAGCGCTCGCGACGCCCAGAGCACCCTGCTCTCCGTCTCGGCCGAGCAGACCAGCCAGGTCCGTTCGCTCGCGGCCGAGATGCAGCGCGCGCTGGCAACCGCCGGCGGCGCCACCATCGAGGCGCTCACCAGCGGCGTGCGCGAGGCCCAGGGCTCGCTGATCTCCGCCTCGACCGACGCGGCCAGCCAGATCAAGTCGCTGACCACGGACATCGAGCGCACGCTGACCGCGGTCGGCGCCGACACCGCCTCGACCATCCTCAACAGCGCGCGTGAGGCCCAGACTTCGCTGACCTCGACCTCGGCGGATGCCGCGAGCCAGATCCGCACGATCTCGACCGAGATCGAGCGCACGCTGAGCGCGGCCACCGCGAACGCGACCAACGACATCCAGACCAGCGCGCTCAACGCCCAGAACGCGCTGATCACCGCCTCCAACGAGGCCAGCTCGCGGGTCAAGTCGAGCTCGTCCGACGTCGAGCGCTCGGTGCTCGCCGCCAGCTCGAGCTTCGGCCAGGCCATGACCGGCAAGACCGACGAGATCGTCACCTATGTGCAGCAGCAGGCCGACCGCCTGTCGAACATGATCGACGCCAAGCGCGGCGCCCTGGTCGACGCGATCGGCTCGAAGACCAGCCAGCTCACGCTCGACATCGACCGCGTCACCTCGGACGCGCTGAAGTCGATCGAGACGCGCGGCCAGGCCTTCTCGCAGACCATGATGGGCAACGGCTCGGAAGTCGCGCGCACCATCAACGCGGCGAGCGAGATCGCCACCGGCGCGGTCGGCAAGTCGCTCAAGGACCTCGAGCAGGCCTCGCGTTCGGCGATCGACCAGTCGCGCCAGGTCTCGATCGCGGCCGTCACCGAGATGCAGGAGACCAGCAAGATCCTACGCACCGACACGGTCGCCCTGTTCGAGCGCCTGCGCGAAGGCAACATCCTCCTCCAGGAGGTGCTGACCGGTGCGCACGACAACCTCAACTCGCTCGAGCGGGCGCTGGTGACGCGTGTCGCCGACTTCGTCTCGGCGATGAACGACGTCACCTCGCGCAACGGCGCGGCGACGCAGAACCTGGAAGACCAGCTCAACGTCTTCAACAGCAAGACCACCAAGGCGCTGCAGGATCTCGGCGAGCTGTCCACCCAGTTCGACAAGCACGGCCAGGCGCTGGTCGAGGCCGCGCAGGTCGTCGAACAGAGCAACAAGAACACCACCGCCTCGCTCGCCGAGCGCAAGCAGGCGCTGGAATCGCTGGTCACCACCATCGACCTGCGTACCGCCGATCTCGACCAGCGGCTGTCGCGCTTCACCGGACTGCTCGATGAATCGCTGGCCGCCGCCGAAGAGCGTGCCCGCGACATCGCCCGCGTCGTCGCCGAGACCGCCGGCGCAGGCTCGGCCGCGATCACGCGCCAGTTCGAGGCGGTGCGCGCGGCCTCCGAGGAGGAGCACCGCCAGACCATCGAGGCGATGCACGACATCTACCGCCAGACCACCGACGAGGCGGATACGATGTTCAAGCAGTCGACCGAGAAGTTCACCAACCTCGTCTCCAGCATGAAGCAGATGGCCTTCGAGATGCACAACGAGCTCGAAGCCACCCGCAACGAGCTGCGCCGCGGTGTGCTCGAGATGCCGCAGGAGGCCGCCGAGAGCACGGCGCAGATGCGCAAGGTGATCGTCGACCAGATCGAGGCCCTCGCCGAGCTCAACCGCATCGTGGCCCAGCATGGCCGCGGCCTCGACGTCACCACGGCGGGCCGCGCGTCCGTCGCGGTGCACCGCCAGGAAGAGCCGGTGATGGCTGTTGCGGGCGCTCGCGCCGCCGAGACCCGCATGCGCGACACCGGCAGCGCCTCGACGCTGCCGCCGCCGGACCTCGGCATGCCCGCGCCCTCGCGCCGCACCGAAGCGCCGCCGGTCGCGCCTGTCGGCAACGACCAGGGCCGTGACGGCTGGCTGTCGGATCTGCTCAACCGCACGGATGCCAACCAGGGCGCCCCGGCCGGTCAGGCTCCCCGTGGCCGCGCCGCCCCCGCGCCGCAGCCGCAGGCCCCGCAGGCCAGCAGCAATCCGCTGGAATCGCTGTCGCTCGACATCGGCCGGCTGATGGACCGCAACCTCGCAGCCGAGATGTGGGACCGCTACCAGCGCGGCGAGAACAAGGCCTTCACCAAGCGCCTCTACACGCCCGCCGGCCAGAAGGCCTTCGACGAGGTCGCCCGCAAGTACCGCGCCGACCGCAACTTCAAGGGCACGGTGGACCGCTATGTCGCCGAGTTCGAGCGCCTGCTCGACGAAGTCGCCCGCGACGGCCGCGGCCCGCAGGAGCTGCGCGGCCACCTGACCTCCGAGACGGGGCTGGTGTACACGCTGCTGGCGCATGCGGCGGGACGGCTGGGGTAAGCGGCGGATAGCAACGAGAAACGGATCAAAACGGAGGCCTCATGGCCTCCGTTTTTGTTTAGAGCAACACGTTTAGCAGATATTGACGATGGTCTTCATTCTCTCGGACGACGGCCGCGACGAGAAATTCCCTGCCGTTAAACTCGCGTTCGAGCGCTACGAAGCTTATCTTTCGAAAAACAAGCTGGCCTTTCCGCCGCGGGCTTACGAGCTCGCAACGTCCGACTGGTTCTACAACCCGCGAGACCACCGCTGCCCACACGATGCTTGGCTCGAGTCGCTGCAAATATTGGAGAAACCAAACGCCAAGCCCCGCCAGCGATCCTGCTCAATCGCGCTTCGTTTGCTAGGCGCATTCCATGATGGGTACATCGAAATTACGTACCCGACGGTGTACGCTTACTCGCTCCAGGAGCTTTCGCCAGATCCGCCATCGCACGGTGATTGGCGCTACGACGAGTTTCGTATCTCGGATCGTGGTCACTTGATTCACGAGATTGAGTGGACTTACGGCGCCCAGTGCAAAGCATTTCTATGGGTCATTGAAGCCGACGATATCGATTTCCGCTGGATACCAAAGTAGCGATCGTAGCGGGACAGTCCCCGGAGCGGGACACGCTCTCTCTGCACCGTCAATGCGAGGAGCCCTTGCGACGAAGCAATCCAGACTGCGTCCGCGGAGACAGTCTGGATTGCTTCGCTACGCTCGCAATGACGGGTTGAGAGAGACGCGAACTTAGTCGCGCTGCCTACCGCCTCGGCGCCGCCGCCGGCTTCGGCGGCTCGGGCGGTGGCGGTGGCGGCGTGCTGCTGTTGCTGGCGCCGAACAGCACGCGGGTCGGATTGCGGTCGAAATTGTTCACGGCGCGGCTGATGTCGCCGAGCGTGCGGCGGCCGTCGGCCATCAGCGCACCGGAGCGCTTGTCGAAATCGTCGGCGAGCTCGCGGATCGACTTGACCGCCTGGAACAGCTCGCCGCCGTCCTTGCCGCCGGCGAGCGTGTTGAGGCCGAGCATGAGATTGTCGGCCTTGAGCACGACGCCGTCGACCTTGGCCATCACGCCGTCGATCTTCTCGGAATTGCGCGCGAGCGAGTTGGTGAAGGTCTCCAGGTTCTTCAGCGAGTTCTTCACCGATTCCTGGTTGTCGGCCACGATCTTGTTGATGTTTTGCAGCGTGCCGCGGATCGCCTCGGTGACGTCCTGCAGCTTGTTGGGGTCGGCGGTCAGCGTCGGGATGCCGTCCTGGTCGAGCGGTGGCGATGGCGCGGCTTCGTCGGCGCCCTTGAGCGAGATCGCCGCGACGCCGGTGAGGCCCTGGAATTCGAGGCCGACCAGCGTGTCCTTGCGGATCGGGGCGTTGTTCTCGATCATCGCGAGTGCGACAACCCGCCGCGGGTTGTCGAGCTTCACCGAGACGACTTCACCCACCCGGATACCGTTGAAGTTGACGCTGCCGCCATTGCGCAGGCCCGCCGCCGGGCCCTCGAACACGACGCGCAGCGGGCTGCGCTGCTTGGTGGTGTGCAGCGACTGGAACCACAGCACGAAGCCGATCGCCGCCGCGATCACCGCCAGCGTGAACGATCCGATCAAAACGTAGTTCGCCCGCGTTTCCATCAGGTGCTCCGGCTACTCATCCCAGCTACTCAAGTCATGACCGCGCGGGCGCGCTTGCCATGGAAATACTGCCTCAGCCAGGGATGCTGCGAGGCCTGCATGTCGGCGATCGACCCTGCCGCAATGATCTTACCGTTCCCTAAAACGGCGATGCGGTCACATGCTGTGTAAAGGCTGTCGAGGTCGTGGGTTACCATGAAAACCGTCAGCCCCAAAGTGCGCTGAAGCGTCCTGACCAGGTCGTCGAAGTCGCCGGCGCCGATCGGATCGAGGCCCGAGGTCGGCTCGTCCAGGAACACGAGATCCGGATCGAGCGAGAGCGCGCGGGCGAGCGCGACGCGCTTGATCATGCCGCCCGAGAGCTCGGAGGGAAAGCGTTCGGCGACTTCAGGCTTGAGGCCGACCATGGTGAGCTTGGCCATGGTGATCTCGTCCATCAGCCGCTGCGACACGCGAAGATATTCGCGCATCGGAAACTGGATGTTCTGCCTGACGGTCAGCGAGGAGAACAGCGCGCCCTGCTGAAACAAGACGCCCCAGCGCCGCTCGACATTGCGGCGCTGCGAGGTGTTGGAGGCATCGAGGTCGACGCCGAACACCTCGATGGAGCCTGCAATCTTCGGCACGAGGCCGATGATGGTGCGTGTCAGCACCGATTTGCCCGCGCCGGAGGGGCCGACGAAGCCCAGGATCTCGCCGCGCTTGACGTCAAGGTTGAGGCCGTCGAGCACCCGTGTCGCGCCGAACTGCACCGTGATGTCGCGGACGCGGATGATGGGATCTGAGGTTTCGCGTTGAGCTTCTCCTGCCATCGTCACATCCCGATCGAGGCGAAGAAGATGGCGAACACGCCGTCCATCACGATGACGAAGAAGATACCCTTCACCACGGATGCCGTGGTGTGCTGTCCCAGCGATTCCGCGCTGCCCTGCACGGCCAAGCCTTCGACGCAGGCGACGATGCCGATCACGGCGGCCATGACCGGGGCTTTCACGATGCCGACGATGAAATGGTCGATCGAGATGGCATCGCGCAAGCGCAGCAGGAAGGCCTCGGGCTCGACCCCGCCATAGAGCCAGGCGACAAGCCCGCCGCCATAGAGCGCGGCCATCGCGCCGAGAAAGGCCAAGATCGGCAGCGCCAGCACAAGGGCCATCATGCGCGGCAACACAAGGACCTCGATCGGATCGAACCCCATGGTGCGCAGCGCGTCGATCTCCTCGCGCATCTTCATCGAGCCGAGCTCGGCGGTGTAGGCGCTGCCCGAACGTCCGGCGACCATGATCGCGACCAGCAGCACGCCGATCTCGCGCAGCACCAGCACGCCCAGCATGTCGACCACGAAGATGTCGGCACCGAAGCGGCGGAAATGGAAGATGCCTTGCTGGGCGATGATGCAGCCGATCAGGAAGGTGATCAGCACGATGATCGGCACCGCCCGCCAGCAGACCTGCTCCATGTGATGCACGGTCGAGGTCAGGCGGAACGAGCGCGGATGGATCAGGACGCGAAACCATGCCGCGAGCACGGCGCCGAGCATGTCGACGAGGCCCGCGATCGTCCCGCCGACGCCGGCCACGGCCCGGCCGATCTGCTCCAGCATGCCGGTGATGGTGATCGGGCTGGAGTCGACCACGGCCGTCGCCCGGACCCGCCGGACCTCGTCCACGAGGCTGGAATAATTCGCTGACAGCCCCGCGATCTGGGCCTCGACGGGCCCTTTGGTCAGGCTGCGGCGCAGCCGCTCGATCAGCCAGGCGCCGAACGTATCGAGCTTGGCGACCTCGGAAACGTCGATGAAGATACTTTGGGGCGTGCCTGCGAGCTTCTCGGCGTCGGCAACCATCCGCTCCAGGACCGGCGCGAAGCTCGCGGTCCAGGTCCCGGTGGCGCAGAGTGCCAGCGCGTTGCCTTTGGCAATCCGTTCCAGCTTCGGATCGCTATTCAAGATGTCCGCTCCCATGCCGGGGCGGAGAAAATCAGATGGTTGCGCACGCGCCCTTACCCAGAGAAGGTATCCCCAAGTGGTTAATGTTAGTTGCTAGAGGTAACTAGCAGGTTCAGATTTCGCCAGAGTTCAAAATGACTTCCATGAAATTTGCTGCCCTGGCGGCGCGAATCGAGCGCTTCCCGATCGCAGGCAGCTTTACCATCAGCCGGGGGGCCAAAACCGAGGCCGTGACTGTCGTGGCCGAGGTCAGCCGGGACGGGCTGACCGGCCGCGGCGAGTGCGTGCCCTATCCCCGCTATGGCGAGACGCCCGAGGCCACGCTCGGCGCTATTGAGGCGATGCAGCAGGCCGTCGCGGACGGGCTCACGCGGCAGGCCCTCCAGGCCGCCATGACGCCCGGTGCGGCCCGCAACGCCCTGGATTGCGCCCTGATCGACCTGGAGGCCAAGACGGCGGGACAGCGGGCCTGGAACCTGCTCGGCCGCCCGCTGCCGGGCGAGCGCACCACCGCCTACACGATCTCGTTAGGGACCCCCGAAGCCATGGCGGCGGCGACCGCCAAGGCGGCGCACCGGCCGCTGCTCAAGATCAAGCTCGGCGGCGACGGCGACGGGATGCGGATCGCCGCGGTGCGCAAGGCCGCGCCCGAATCCGAGCTGATCGTCGATGCCAACGAGGCCTGGACCGAGGCCAATCTGGAAGCCAACCTCGCCGCCTGCGACGCTGTCGGCGTCACGCTGGTGGAGCAGCCGCTGCCATCAGGCAAGGACGAGGCGTTGGCAAGAATCAAGCGGCCGGTCGCGGTCTGCGCTGACGAGAGCGTCCACACGCGCAGCTCCCTCGCCGCGTTGCGCGACCGCTATGACGCCGTGAACATCAAGCTCGACAAGACCGGCGGCCTCACCGAGGCGCTGGCCATGGCCGATGCCGCGCAGGCGCTCGGCTTCGAGATCATGATCGGCTGCATGGTCGCGACCTCGCTGTCGATGGCGCCTGCAATGCTGGTGACGCCGCAGGCGCGCTTCGTCGATCTCGACGGCCCCCTGCTGCTCGCGCGCGACCGCGATCACGGCCTGCGCTATGACGACAGCCTGGTCTATCCGCCCGACGCCTCGCTGTGGGGCTGAGGCTTGAGCCGATGCCGCGCCGACCAGATCAGAGCAGCACCGGCGGCGGCCATCGCCGCCATGGCGTAGTACACGCCCTCACCGTAGTGCGCATAGATCGCGCCTGACGCGATCGATGTTGTTGCGCCGAGCAGCCCGTTGCAGGCCGCGTAATAGCCCTGTCCGCGTGCGATCTGATGCGAGGGCACACGCTGCACCAGCAGGTTCATGGTGCCGAGGATGGTCATGCCGAAGCTGAAGCCGTGGCCGAGCTGGGCGATCGCGAGCAGCGCCAGCGGCGGCTCGCTGGCGGTGACGACCCAGCGCACGACGGCGGTCACGCCGCCGATCGCCATCAGCGTGGACGGATGCAGCGAGAAGCGCGGCGACAGCGCGAACACCACGATCTCGGCAATCACGCCCAGCGTCCAGAGGGCCGCGATGGTCAGCCCGCTGAGGCCATGGAGCTGCCAGTTGATGGCCGAGAAGGTGTAGAACGCGATGTGACTGCTCTGGATCAGCGCGGCCGATGCGATCACCGCCCAGAAGCCGGCATCGCGCAGCAGCGCCTTGCCGGCCTGCGTACCCGTTGTCCTTCGTCCATGGTCGTCGAGCGGCCGCAGGCACAGGCTGGCGAGAACCGCAACGACGGCCCAGCCCACGATGACCCAGATCAGGTCGCGCGGCGCGATGCTGTCGACGAGATGGCCGCAGGCGAGCGATCCCGCCGCGAAGGCCGCCGAGCCCCACAGCCGCAGGGGACCGTAGTCCAGCCCGTAACGGGCGACACCGCGCAGCGCGTAGGCGTCGGTCAGCGGCATCGTCGGCGTCCACATCATGCAGGTCAGCGCGTAGATCAGGAACAGCGCCAGCGGCTGCTGCTGCAGACCAAGGACCGAGAATCCGATCGCCGTCGCCAGCACCGACACCATGATGCCACCGCGAATGGCATGTCGCTTTTCGGCAAAGGCCGTGACTTGCGGCAGCGTGGTGAAGCGCGTGATTGCCGGCAGCGCGTTGATGAGGCCGATCCAGGCCGCGTCGATGCCGATCGCCTTCAGCCACACCGGAAAGAACGGCATATGCGTGCCCAGAACCGCGAAGAAGGCCGAGTAGAACAGGGCCAGGTTCACGGCGAATCGCCGTTTCTTTGCTGCCGCGATGGGGATTTGTGATTCGGACTGCATCAAACCAATTGCGATTCGGTCGATATCGTGGTGATCGTTACAATAACGCGCAGTGATTTGCGCGACGAGATCGCCATGGCCAACGAAGCATTCGCCCTTTCGCCCATGTCTGCCCGCGCGGCCGAGCCGAACGAGCAGGATTACGACGCGATCCGCGAAGCCTTCATGGAGACCGCACGCGGCCGCTGGTTCCTCGGCGAATACGCCAAGCGCAACCGCAACGCCGACACGCGCATGGTGCTGGACGCGGTCGCGAAGATCGAAGAAACCCTTGCGGCGCAGCGGCAACCTGTCGTCGAGGATCGCCTCCCCGAGGCGCTGGTCGAGATCCGCCGCGCCATCCGCGAAGCCGAGACGATCGCGCTTGCAGCGTTCGACCCGGGCGCGATCGAGGCGAGCCTCGCGCCAATTCCGCGCGGGGTGCGCATCATCAAGGAGATCTCCTGGCGCTGGCGCGAGATCGGCGCCGACGGACGAATCTGCGACCTCATTGATTCGCAGCTTGCCTCGATCGAGGCCGCCTGCGGGCAGGCCCAGGCCAACGACCCCCGCGTCGAGCTCAGAATTGCCTTCGATCTGCTCAAGGACCGGGTCGAACGGACTGACGGCGGCGCAACGCCGCAGGCAGCGCCCCCGGCTCCGGTGCAGGAGGCGCCCTCATTCGTCGCCGAGGCTGCGCCCGTCGAGACCGCGCCCGCGGCGATGGCGAGTGACGCACCCGCGACTGCAGAAGCACCCGTGGCTTTTACGGAGACGCCGCAGGACGTCGCGGCAGCTGAAGAGCCGGAAGTGGCCGGTGCTGCCGAAGCGTTTACCGCTGCCGAACCGGCATTGGACGTTGCCGCCGCGCCGGAGATCGCGGCCGAAAGCCAGATCGCTGTCGAAAGCAAAGCCGCTGTGCAGGACATGGCGCTCGACGAGGTTGCGCCAGAAGCCGCCGTGCCGGAACAGGCTGCGCTTGAAAGCGTCGCGTTCGAGGAGCCCGCCGCCTCGGTCGCGGAAGGCGCCGCCGCTGTCGCGGAAGCCGCTGACACATTCGCGCTCGACGCCGCCGCGCAGGCCGAGGACGATGCCGTGCTCGAGGCCATTGCGCTGGAGATGGCTGCGCCCGATCCGGAGTTCGACGAGATCATCGCAGCGGCCGAGATGGATGCGGCCATTCCGCAGCCAATGGCCGCGGAGGTCGCAGCGCCGATCGCCGCCGAGCTGCCGGAGCCGGTCGCGCCTCAACCGGTCGCCGCTTCCATGGTGGAAGAACCCACCGCCGAAGCGCCGATCGCAATGGACTCGCTTGCGCGCCTCACCGACGCCATTGCGGAAGCTGCCGCCGAAGTGATGGAGCAGCCGGCCCCGGCGATGGCAGCGACGGCCAATTTCGCCGCAGCGCCGGTCACGCCGCTGCCCACGCCCTCGCCCGTCCCGGAGCCCTCGCTCGGCGCGACCATCCTCGCCAGCGGTATCCTGCAGAAGCCCCGCACGCCGGCCAACGATCCCCTCGCCCCGATCCGCCGCATGACCCAGGCCGAGAAGATCGCGTTCTTTTCGTAAGCGCAACCATGCTCCCGAGCGAAAGCACCCTCACCCTCTGGCGCCCGGTCGGACCGAAGGAGCTTGAGCTGATCCAACAATCCGGCATGCGCACGTTTCCGCCGCGCCTGCCGGACCAGCCAATCTTCTATCCAGTGCTGACCGAAGACTACGCCATCAAGATCGCACGAGACTGGAATGTGCCGGCGAGTGGAGCGGGATTCGTGACACGTTTTGAGGTCAGGAGCGACTTTATCGCGAAGTACGACGTGCAGGAGGCCGGCGGACGCTCACACCTCGAATATTGGATTCCGGCCGAAGAGCTCGACGCCTTCAACGCCGCGATCGTTGGCCTGATCGAGGTCGTTCGCAGCTTCCCCTAGCCCATCATCCGCAATTCCACACCGCGCCGATCGGCGTGCGCGTCCAGCACGGGCCGAAGCTGCCGCCATTGTAGCGACCGCCGTTGAAGCCGGGGCGGCCGAAATAGTGCCACTCGCCGTCCCAGCGGTAGTATTGCGGAACCGGATCGATGTACCAGTGGCGGCGGTCGTTGCGCGCGAGGCGCCGCATCGCGTCCTTTTGCTTGTAGAGCGGGAGGCTGTTGCTCAGCGGCTGACGATAGCCCGGCAGGAAGCCGTAGCCCTTCCAGACCGGCTTGGGACGCTTTTGCGCGGGCTCAGCAGACGCGACAGCGGGCAGCAGCGACAGGATGACAGCAACGAATAGACACAGAGGGCGAGACATGGACCGACCATAGACAGTCAGTTCCCATCGCGCCATTCAAATTCGAGTACGGGACGTTTCGCCGCTTCTGCCGGGCAGGCGCACTCGATAAGCTCGCAACGCGCGGCATGAGCGCGGCGCGAACCGCTTGCAAGTTCCGGAGTGACCTGATGTCTGAGAGCCCGCGCGTCGGCGCCTTCGCGATCGTACCCAGTAACGATCTGCCCGCGGCAATTCCGTTCTGGGAGCGTCTCGGCTTTGCGCGCAGTGGCGGCGATGACGGCTATGTCATCATGACCGGCTGGGGATGCGAGGTGCATCTCACCCAAGCCGGCGACGGCCCATGGCGCGTGCCCGAGCACAACCCCTTCGGCATCTTCATTCGCACGCCGGAGGTCGAAGCCATTGCCGCGCGCGTCGACGATCTCGTTATCCGGCCCGGCGGCGTGCTGCGTCACCGCGAATGGGGCATGTATGAGGTCGGCATCAACGGCCCTGACGGCCTGCTCGTCCGGATCGGCTGGCCCTCGGAGCTGATGCGAGCCTCTGTTGTTGGAGCATGATCTTGTCGGAAAACCGCTGCACACTTTTCCGGATCATGCTCTAGCTGATCACGCCCTTCCTGATCAGGAAGCAGCCGTAGCCCCTGCTGTCGCCGACCTGCACCACGCCAAAGCCAGCGGCGGCCGCGCGATAGAAATCCGGCCGCGACAGCTTGCCGGGACGGACGGCGCTGCCATTGGCGCGTTCGATCTCGGCCAGCACCGCGCGCTGCACGTCGGGCACGCGGTCGGGATCGTCGACCGGCGCCATCACGCGCACCGGGTCGGGATCGAAATCGTCGAGCGGATAGACCGACATGATGGCGCGGACGGCCGTCTGCATCGTCATGCCCGGCAGCTGGATCAGGCGCTGCGACGATGTCGAGCGGGCGATGTGCGTCGCCGGGTGGTTGGCGTCGACGACCACGAGATCGTCGCCGTGGCCCATGGACGCCAGCAGCCAGAGCAGGTCGGGCGTGAGGATCGGATCGATCGATTTCAGCATGTGACGCGGTTCCCTTAGCGATCGCTAACCCTAGCGGGTTCCCAGCGTGATTCAGATCACGCTTGGCTAGCATGGTGAGAGGGATCACGGAGTTCAAGCTCGAACGCGGCGAGGCTTCACGGCAACCAATCTCGCATCGAGATCAGTGCCAAAGGAGCACGCCATGTTCCGCCTAAAGCCTTTGCTGATGACAGCCGGCCTCGTGGGAAGCCTGTTCGGCTTCGCCTGCGGCCCCGTTTCCGCGCAAGTCGCCCCGGTCGAGCCCGCCCCCTCCGCGCTGCAGGGCCCGGAGCAACGGGTTGCGCTGGTGATCGGCAATTCGAACTACCAGAACGCCCCGCAGCTCGCCAATCCCGACAATGACGCGCAGTCGATGGCGCAGTTCCTGAACTCCGCCGGCTTCGAGGTGGTTGCCGCCACCGACCTCACCCAGAACGACATGCTCCGTGTGGTGCAGGATTTCTCCGCCAAGGTTTCGGCCCGCGGCCCGAACACGGTGGCGATGGTCTATTACGCCGGCCACGGCGTGCAGCTCGCCGGTGAGAACTATCTCGTTCCCGTCGATGCGAAGGTCTCCAACCCGACCGAGCTCGTCAGCAATTCGGTGCGGCTCGTCGACGTGATGTCGACGCTGGAGACGATCCCGAGCCGCATGCGCATCGTCATCCTCGATGCCTGCCGCAACAACCCTTTCCCGACCGTCAATGACGCCGGCCGCGGCCTTGCCATCGTCGATGCGCCGAACGGCTCGATCGTCGGTTACTCCACTGCGCCGGGCGCTGAAGCACTCGACGGCACGGGCGGCCACAGCCCCTATACGCAAGCCTTCCTGAATGTCGCACGCGAGCCGAACGTCCCGATCGAGCAGCTGTTCAAGCGCGTGCGCCTGCAGGTGAACCAGACCACCAGCGGCGCGCAGATCCCGTGGGAAAGCTCCTCGCTCACCAGCGATTTCACCTTCTTCGGTGACACCGCTGTCGCCGCCAACCGCGCGCCGGTGAATACGCCGGTGGTGCAGATGGCCTCCAACCTGCCGAGCCGCTCGACCCGTCAGGCCTATGACTACGTCGTGTCCGAGGGACGCCCGGAATATTATCAGGAATTCATCCAGATGTATCCGCACGACCCGCTGTGCGACCACGTCCGCTGGCTGCTGAACAACATCCTGCTGTCGCAGGCCTGGCACAAGGCGGTGCTCGTGAACTCGCCGCTCGGCTACAAGACCTTCTACGACAGCTATGGCAACAGCCCCTATGCGCAGATGGCACTGAAGCTGCAGACGCAGCCGAAGCAGATCCCCCTGATGCAGGCGACCAAGTTCCTGGCGCCGCAGAACATTGCTCCGACCTTCAAGATCGGCAATCTCGGCCAGCCCAAATACATGCCGCTGCAGCAGGGCAATAATGGTGGCCAGATCAACGGCAACCTCCCGGTCGTGCAGAAGCTGGGCGACAGCAACGGCAAGCTCGGCAATGGCGGCCAGATCGTCAACCTGCCCTCCGGTAACAACAACCAGCCGGGCCAGCAGAACGGCACGCCGTCGCAGACCCCGGGCAAGATCGTCACCCTGCCCGCGCCGACCAACACCACCACCAACAATGGCGGCAGCGGCAAGATCGTGACCCTGCCGGCGACCAACAGCAAGCCGGATGGCGGCAACGCCAACGGCAAGCCGGGCAAGATCGTGAGCATGCCGGTGAACGTCGGCAAGGGCGGCACGAATGTCGAGACCAAGCCGGTCAATGTTCAGACGCAGAACAACCCGATCCGCGTCAACAACGGCGTGAAGATCAACAACAACCCGGTGAACAAGCTGCAGGTTCAGAACAACGTCCAGAACAACAACCGCCCGCAGTTCAACACCACCAACCGCATGGTCAACAGCAACAACAACTTCCGCCAGTCGATGAACCAGTCGCAGGGCAATGGCGGCGGCAACAATCATCGCGGCTTCATGCGCTGATTGGACGAGGAAGGTGCGCTCCCTCCCCCGCTTGCGGGGGAGGGTTGGGGAGAGGGTTTCTGCGCAACGGGACGATCCCCAGGAGAAAACAGCCCCCACCCGGCGCTACGCGCCGACCTCCCCCGCAAGCGGGAGAGGTTGCACCGAGCCAGCGGAGAGTTCGTTCCACAAGATCGACAAACATGAAGAAGGGGCAGAG
>NZ_CAKZJO010000111.1 GCF_936943645.1 uncultured Bradyrhizobium sp.
AGCGAAGCAATCCAGAATCTCTCCGCGGAAAGACTCTGGATTGCTTCGTCGCAAGAACTCCTCGCAATGACGCGGAGGAGAGCGCGTGCCTCATATTCCGCTCTCGTGCCCCGGACGCAGCGCAGCAACGCTTCGCGTTGCGGCGCGTCCGGGACATGAGAGTGCGCGGAAGCGCCGACTCACTTGCGTGGATCTTGCCCGGGGTGTGAGGGCGGGTGCATCTTGCGGCTCACAAAGGCAGAGGTTGTTTTCCGTTCTCCCTCGACGGTACCGAAGTACGCGACCCCGTGTCTTCCCGGTAACGATTGTGCTGTCTGCGCAACAGTCGGTTCCGATTTAACCGTCATCACCGACGGTTCGCATCACCGCCGCTTTTTGGCCACACCCGAACATGAATAAAATCGCTGTCATGTTTTAAAGGCAGCGGCGGTCCTCGAAGGCGACGAAGAAATCCCAAGGTCGATTCAAATCTTGGCTCTGATTTTTCGGGTCTGAAAGGGTTGACCGGGGAAACTGGTTTGCGATGGGCGCGAAGATTGACAAGCAGAGGCTGCCGAGCCGTCACGTGACGGAAGGCCCTGCGCGCGCGCCCCATCGCTCCTATTTCTACGCCATGGGTCTGACCACCGAGCAGATCCACCAGCCCTTCGTCGGCGTCGCTTCCTGCTGGAATGAAGCCGCTCCCTGCAACATCGCCTTGATGCGCCAGGCTCAGGCGGTGAAGAAGGGCGTGGCGTCGGCCGGCGGCACGCCGCGCGAATTCTGTACCATCACCGTGACCGACGGCATCGCCATGGGCCATGACGGCATGCGCTCCTCGCTGCCGTCGCGTGAATGCATCGCCGATTCCGTCGAGCTCACCGTGCGCGGCCATGCCTATGATGCCCTCGTCGGGCTCGCCGGGTGCGACAAGTCGCTGCCGGGGATGATGATGGCGATGGTCCGTCTCAACGTGCCCTCGATCTTCATCTATGGCGGCTCGATCCTGCCAGGCAATTTCCGGGGCCAGCAGGTCACCGTGCAGGACATGTTCGAGGCCGTCGGCAAGCACTCGGTCGGCGCCATGTCGGACGAGGATCTCGACGAGATCGAGCGCGTGGCGTGCCCCTCGGCGGGCGCCTGCGGTGCGCAGTTCACCGCCAACACCATGGCGACCGTGTCCGAGGCGATCGGCCTGGCGCTGCCTTACTCGGCCGGTGCCCCGGCACCGTACGAAATCCGCGATGCCTTCTGCATGACCGCGGGCGAGAAGGTGATGGACCTGATCGCCCAGAACATCCGGCCGCGCGACATCGTCACCCGCAAGGCGCTCGAGAACGCGGCCGCCGTCGTCGCGGCCTCCGGCGGCTCGACCAATGCTGCACTGCACCTGCCGGCGATCGCGCACGAATGCGGCATCAAGTTCGACCTGTTCGACGTCGCCGAAATCTTCAAAAAGACACCATATGTCGCGGATTTGAAGCCGGGCGGCCGTTATGTCGCCAAAGACATGTTTGAAGTAGGTGGCATACCGCTTCTGATGAAGACGCTGCTCGACAACGGCTTCCTGCACGGTGATTGCCTTACCGTGACGGGCCGCACGATCGCCGAAAACCTCAAGAGCGTGAAGTGGAATCCGCACCAGGACGTGGTGCACCCGGCGGACAAGCCCATCACCGTGACAGGCGGTGTGGTCGGTCTGAAGGGCAATTTGGCGCCAGAAGGTGCGATCGTGAAAGTCGCGGGAATGTCCAACCTCAGGTTTACCGGTCCGGCCAGGTGCTTCGACCGCGAGGAGGATGCTTTCGAGGCGGTCCAGAAGCGCACCTACCGCGAAGGCGAAGTCATCGTGATCCGCTACGAGGGGCCCAAGGGCGGCCCCGGCATGCGGGAAATGCTCCAGACCACCGCGGCGCTGACCGGCCAGGGCATGGGCGGCAAGATCGCGCTCATCACCGACGGCCGCTTCTCCGGCGCCACCCGCGGCTTCTGCATCGGCCATGTCGGGCCCGAGGCGGCGGTCGGCGGCCCCATCGGGCTGCTCGAGGACGGCGACATCATCGAGATCGACGCGGTTGCCGGTACCCTTAACGTAAAATTGAGCGACACCGAGCTCGCTCAACGCAAGACCAAATGGAGCGCTCGCGCGACTAACCACACGTCGGGTGCGCTCTGGAAGTATGCTCAGCAGGTTGGACCAGCGGTCGGGGGGGCAGTGACCCATCCGGGCGGCGCGCACGAGAAACAGTGCTATGCGGACATCTAGGCGTGCCATTGTTGCGTTTGTGTTGGGGGCCAGTGCGCTGGCCGCGCCGGCGCTCGCCTTCGATGGCGCCCCGGTCAACCCGAAGGACGCGACCATTCCGGTCGTGACCGCGCTGCCGGGGACCGCGGCGAACGTGCGCGCCAAGGTCGCGCCGGTGACCCAGGAAACCTCGCTCAGCGCCCTGCAATATGCCGCCGAGGGCGGTCATCCCATTGCGCAGTGGAAGCTCGGCCGCATGTACGCCAATGGCGACGGCGTCGCCCAGGACGATCTGCGCGCCTTCGAATATTTCAGCCGGATCGCCAACGCGCATGCCGAGGACAGTCCGTCGGCGCCGCAGGCGCAGATCGTGGCCAACGCCTTTGTCGCGCTCGGCCGCTACTATCTCAGCGGCATCCCGAACTCGAAGGTCAAGTCGGATCCGGATCGGGCGCGGGAGATGTTCTCCTATGCGGCGTCCTATTTCGGCAATGCCGACGCTCAATACGATCTCGCCCGGCTCTACCTGAAGACCCCGGACGCCTCGCGTGAGGATTTCCGCTACGGCGCGCGCTGGCTGGGCCTTGCCGCCCAGAAGGGCCAGCACGAGGCGCAGGCGCTGCTCGGCCAGATGCTGTTCAACGGCGATCGCCTGCCGCGGCAGGCCGCGCGTGGCCTGATGTGGCTGACCTTGGCGCGCGACAGTGCCGGCACTGAAGAGACCTGGATCAAGGAAAGCTACAACCGCGCCTTCGCCAAGGCCTCCGACGACGACCGCGCCATGTGCCTGCAATTGCTTGAGCAGTGGGTGAAGGACCGCCGCGAGTAGCTGCGGCAGCCCTGGTGCCGTAGTGCCGTAGGGTGGGCAAAGCGCAGCGTGCCCACCCTCTGTTTCGATCATCAAGAGATCGTGGGCACGGCGCGCTGCGCCTTTGCCCACCCTACGGCAGCTGCGACTGCCGCTCGCTCCCTGCGAACGTTACGCCGCCTCCAGATCCAGATCCGCCCACACCGGAACGTGGTCCGACGGCTTCTCCCAGCCGCGCACATAGCTGTCGATCCCGACATTGGCGAGCTTGTCGCTGGCCTGCGGCGACAGCAGCAGGTGGTCGATCCGCAGCCCCTGGTTCTTCTGCCAGGCCCCGGCCTGGTAGTCCCAGAAGGTGTAGAGGTTGGGCTCGTCGGTGACCGCGCGCAGGGCATCGGTGAGGCCAAGGCCGAGCAGGGCCTGGAAGCTCTCCCGCGTCTCGGGCTTGAACAGGGCGTCCTCGGTCCAGGCGGCGGGGTTGTGCACGTCGCGGGCATGCGGGATGACGTTGAAGTCGCCTGCGAGGATCAGCGGCTCCTCGGTCTTGAGGCGCTCCTTCGAATACTCAAGAAGCCGCGACATCCATTTGAGCTTGTAGGGATATTTCTCGGTGCCGACCGGATTGCCGTTGGGCAGATAGAGGCAGGCGATGCGCAGCACGCCGGATTTCAGCGTCACCACGCCCTCGAGGAAGCGGGCATGGGCATCCTCGTCGTCGCCGGCGAGGCCCGACTTGGTCTCGTCGAAGCGGAGCTTGGAGAGCAGGGCGACGCCGTTGAAGGTCTTCTGCCCGTGGGTGACCACGTTGTAGCCCAGCGCCTCGATCTCCAGCCGCGGGAAGGCCTCGTCGACGCATTTGATCTCCTGGAGGCAGACGATGTCCGGCTGGCACTCCTTCAGCCAGGTCAGCAGCAGGTCGATCCGCTGCCGGACCGAGTTCACGTTCCAGGTGGCTACTCTGATGGGCATGGGGAGGGCTCCGGGCAGGGGTCATGGTTAGAACAAACTGCCAACGCGCCCGTCAAGGACGCCGCAAAATCTCCCACAAAATTAACCCGGCTTAAGCCGGCCGCAGGCCATTGATACGGAAAAGGTTCCTTGGAATGGGATGGCCGGACAAATCGATGAAGCGAACGGAGCCGCGTGACGGCCTGATCGGCGCGTTCCTGTACTGGCTCGGCGGCTTCGAGATCGAGGACGGCCTGACTGCCGGCCTGAGCGAGCGCGAGATCCGCCGCATCCGCGCCAAGCAGATCGACGCCGTGACGCGGCTGATCCCGGTGACGATGGCGGTGACGATGCTCAACGTCGCCATCGTGCTGATCCTGTTCTGGGGCAGGGGCTGGAACGACTTCCTCGCGATCTGGGGCCTGACGCTCGCCGCCACGGCCTCGCTCGCGGTGCGTTCATGGCGGAGGTCGCACCAGAACCCGCCGCAGGAGGCCTCCCCGCGCGCCGCGCGGCAGATGCTGCGGCAGGCGTTTTTCCTCGCCGCGATCTGGGGCACGCTGCCGCTCGCTCTGTTCAGCCGCATCGAGCCGACCAGCCAGCTGATCCTGGCCTGCCTGATGGTCGGCATGATGTCGGGCGGCGCCTTCACGCTGTCGACGTTCCCGCGCGCCGGGCTCGTCTATCTCGCCACCATGACGGTCGCCTGCGCCGGCGCGCTGCTGCTGTGCGGAACCGGGCCTTATCTCGTGACCTCGGTGTTCCTGCTGCTGTTCGCGTTCTTCATGGCGCGCAACATCGTCTCGCAAGGCAACCTGTTCCTCGGCAATCTCAAGGCCCAGCTCGAGCTCGAGCGGCAGACCGAGATCATCTCGCTGCTGCTGAAGGACTTTCAGGAGAACGCCAGCGATTGGCTGTGGCAGACCGACGCCGAGGGACATCTGGTCGATGTGCCCCAACGCTTCGCCGACGTCGCGCAGGTGCCGCTGCCGCTGCTGAAGGGCTCGCTCTTCGCCGACGTGCTCGACATGCTCTGTCCCGAGGACAAGTCCGCGGCCTACAACATCGTCGGCCTGATGGAGCATGCCGAGCCGCTTCACGAGATGAGCCTCAAGGTCGTCGCCGGCGGCGAGGCGCGGCTGTGGTCACTGACGGCAAAGCCCGCCTACGATCGCGAGGGACAGTTCCTCGGCTATCGCGGCTTCGGGCGTGACGTGACCGAGCGCTGGCGCGCGGAGAAGGCCGAGGCCGAGAGCCGTGCCAAGTCCGACTTCCTCGCCGTGATGAGCCACGAGATCCGCACGCCCATGAACGGCGTGCTCGGGCTTGCCAGCATGCTGCTCGAAACCAAGCTCGATCCGGAACAGCGCGAAGCCGTCACCACGATCCGCGAATCCGGCGACAACCTCCAGCGCATCCTCAACGACATCCTCGACCTGTCCAAGCTCGAAGCCGGACGTTTCACCTTCGAGGCGATCGACTTCGCGCCGCAGGCGCTGGTCGAGGCGGTCGCCACCGTGGTGCGCGCGAGCGCCAAGAGCAAAGGCCTCGCGGTCAAGGTCGAGCTCGACCCGAACCTGCCGCCGACACTGCGCGGCGACGTCGCGCGCATCCGCCAGGTGCTGCTCAACCTCGCATCCAACGCGGTGAAGTTCACCGATCAGGGCGAAGTGACGATCGCTGCGACCTGCCAGGCGCGCCGCGACCTGCTCGCGACCGTCGAATGGACGGTGACCGACAGCGGCATCGGCATTGCCCCCGAAAAGCTCGGCCAGCTCTTCAGCGACTTCGCGCAGGCCGATGCCTCGATCAGCCGCCGCTTCGGCGGCACCGGTCTCGGCCTTGCGATCTCCAGGCGCATCATCGAGCAGATGGGCGGCACCATCGGCGTCACCTCGACGCCGGGGCAGGGCTCGACTTTCCGCTTCACGCTGGTGCTGCCCTGGAGCCAGACGCAGGCATCCGAGCAGGCGTCGGACCGCGACGAGGCCGACGAGCTCAAGGCCCGTATCGCCGGTCTCGATCGGCCGCTGAAGGTGCTGGTCGCGGAGGACGATGCGGTGAACCGCATGGTCGTCAGCAAGATGCTCGGGGCCTTCGACGTCGAGCTGCGTGTCGTCACCGACGGGACCGAGGCCGTCGCGGCAGCCTCCGAAGGCAATTACGATGTCGTGCTGATGGACGTGCGCATGCCCGACATGGACGGGCTCGCCGCCACCCGCGCCATCCGTGCGCAAGGCGGACGCTTCGCGGCCTTGCCGATTGTCGCGCTGACGGCCAACGCTTTCCCCGAAGACGTCAGGATCTGCCGCGAGGCCGGCATGTCGGATTTCCTCGCCAAGCCGCTGCGCAAGCCGGCGCTGGTCGCGGCCCTGCTGCGCGCGCTGGACGGATTCACGATGTCGGAGGATGCGCCGCTTCAGCCCGAACTGATACCGTCAGACGTGGAGTGGACGGACGAGGAAAGGCAGATCACCGGCGCATAAGCGGCTTTAGACCGAGAAGCTCGTCCCGCAGCCGCAAGAGGCCGTCGCGTTCGGATTGTTGACGCGAAACGAGGCGCCGATCAGATCGTCGACGAAATCGACCTGCGAGCCCGCCAGGAACGGCTGCGAAGCGGAATCGACCAGCACCACCGCGTTGTCCTGCTCGATCACGAGATCGTCGTCGGTCCGCGCGCGGTCGATGTCGAACTTGTACTGGAAACCCGAGCAACCGCCGCCCTCGACGGAGATGCGCAGCATCGCGCCGGCACCTTCGCCCTTGAGGATTTCCCCAATCCGGCGTGCGGCGCGGTCACTGATGGTCACGTCAGTCGTCATCTCGGCTCTCCGATAGGCCCGCGGTCATATCCAATTCATTTGGTATCCCGCGTCCGGCATAGTTAAGTGCAAGGATACGCAGAATCAAATGGATAGGGACTAAATTCGTCGTGTCCGTCGGAATGGCAGCCCCCCGCGCGCCCTATGCCTGCGATCCCGACCGCAGCCGCGGCCGGCTGGTCACCGAGCCGCCGAGCCGGACCCGCAGCCCGTTCCGGCGGGATTGCGACCGGGTGATCCATTCCACCGCGTTCCGCCGCCTGAAGTACAAGACCCAGGTGTTCGTGTTCCACGAGGGCGACCACTACCGCACGCGCCTGACCCATTCGCTGGAGGTGGCGCAGATCGCCCGCGCGCTGGCCCGGCAGCTCGGGCTGGACGAGGACCTCACGGAGACGCTCGCGCTTGCCCACGATCTCGGCCATCCCCCGTTCGGCCATGCCGGCGAGCGGGCGCTGGACGCCTGCCTGAAGGATTTCGGCGGCTTCGACCACAACGCCCAGACGCTCCGCGTCGTCGGCTCGCTGGAGCACCGCTATCCTGAATTCGACGGGCTCAACCTGACCTGGGAGTCGCTGGAGGGCATCGTCAAGCACAACGGCCCGCTCACCGATCGCAGCGGCGCGCCGGTCGGCCGCTATCGCGAGCACGGCATTCCCGTCGGCATCGCCGACTACATCAGGACCTACGACCTCGAATTGTGGAGCTTCGCCTCGCTGGAGGCGCAGGTTGCCGCGCTCGCCGATGACATCGCCTATGACGCCCATGACATCGACGATGGCCTGCGCGCGGGCCTGTTCCATCTCGACGATCTCAAGGTGATGCCGCTCACGGCCGAGATCATCGCCGAGACTTCGGCGCATTATCCCGAACTCGAGGACCTCAGGCGCGGGGCCGAGCTGGTGCGCGAGCTGATCTCGCATTTGATCGGCGCGGTATTCGGGGAGACGCAGAAGAACCTCGCCGCGGTGAAGCCGCAATCGGCCCAGGACGTACGCCAGCAGAGCCGGGCCCTGGTCGCGTTCCCGCCCGAGGTCGCCGAGGAAGAGGCCGCCATCAAGGCCTTCCTCTACCAGCACATGTACCGCCACAAGCGGGTGATGCGGGTGATGGGGGAGGCCGAGCAGATCCTGTTCGACCTGTTCGCGAAATACCTGAAGGTGCCGGCCGAACTGCCGCCGGAATGGCTGCTGGGGGCGCAAGGCGACGACGAGGGCGACCGGGCCCGCCGGATCGGCAATTTCATTGCCGGAATGACCGACCGTTTCGCCCTGACCGAGCACCAGCGGCTCTTTGACTCGACCCCGGATTTGCGTTAGGCGGCGGCCATGCCCCAGACCTCCTCATCCCTGCATTTGTTCGCCGATGTGCTCGCACGCGTGCACGCCGCCTGCCGCGCGCTTGCGAAGGACGCCGGCTGGCCAGAGGGCATCGATTACGCGCGTGTGGTGGTCGAGCCGCCGCGCGATGCCTCCCATGGCGACATGGCGACCAACGCCGCGATGGTGCTGGCGAAAGAGGCAAAGGCGAAGCCGCGGGAGCTCGCCGAGCAGATTGCTGAAAAGCTCCGCGCCGACGCGCTGATCGCCAAGGTTGACGTCGCCGGTCCCGGCTTCATCAATCTGACCTTGAAGCCGGCCGCCTGGGCCGAGGCGCTGCGAACCGTGCTGCGTGAGGGCCCCGACTACGGCCGTATCAGCGGCGGCTCCAAGGTCAACGTCGAATACGTCTCCGCCAATCCGACCGGCCCGATGCATGTCGGCCATTGCCGCGGCGCCGTGTTCGGCGATGCGCTGGCGAGCCTGCTGCAGTTCGGCGGCCACGACGTCACGCGCGAATACTACATCAACGACGCCGGCGCCCAGGTCGACGTGCTCGCGCGCTCCGCGTTTCTCCGGTACCGCGAGGCGCTCGGCGAGGACATCGGTGCGATCCCGGAAGGCCTCTATCCCGGTGACTATCTGAAGCCGGTCGGGCAGGCGCTCGCGAACGAGCACGGCGACAAGCTCCGCGCGATGAGCGAGGCCGAGTGGTTGCCGACCGTGCGCGCCAAGGCGATCGCGATGATGATGGACGAGATCAAGGACGATCTCGCCGCGCTCAACATCCGCCACGACGTGTTCTTCTCGGAGCGCTCGCTGATCGAGACCGGCAACAACAAGGTTGCCGAGACCATCGATTTCCTGAAGGCGAAGGGCGACATCTACGAAGGCCGCCTGCCGCCGCCGAAGGGCGCGCCGGTCGAGGATTGGGAAGACCGCGAGCAGCTGCTGTTCAAGGCGACCGCGTACGGCGACGACGTCGATCGTCCGCTGATCAAGTCAGACAATTCCTACACCTACTTCGCCTCCGACATCGCCTACCACAAGAACAAGTTCGACCGTGGTTTTGCGGAGATGATCGACGTCTGGGGCGCCGACCATGGCGGCTACATCAAGCGCATGCAGGCGGCGGTGAAGGCGACGACCTCGGGCAAGGGTTCGCTCGACGTCAAGATCGTCCAGCTCGTGAAGCTCTTGCGCAACGGCGAGCCGGTGAAAATGTCGAAGCGGAGCGGGGACTTCGTCACCTTGCGTGAGGTGGTGGATGAAGTCGGCCAGGACGCCGTCCGCTTCATGATGCTGTACCGCAAGAACGACGCGGTGCTCGACTTCGACCTTGCCAAGGTGATGGAACAGTCACGCGACAACCCGGTGTTCTACGTCCAGTACGGCCACGCCCGCGGTCACTCGATCTTCCGCAACGCGCGGGCGGAGGTATTCCCGGACCTGCCGGAGGACGCCGGCAAGCGGATCGCCTGGCTGAGTGAGTCGGCAGTGGAACGCTTGTCGGACCCGGTCGAGCTTGAACTTCTCAAGCGGCTCGCAATATATCCTCGTATGCTCGAAGCCGCCGCCGCGGCCCATGAGCCGCACCGTATTGCCTTTTATCTCTATGACTTAGCGAGCGAATTTCACGCACTTTGGACGAAGGGGCGCGATTTGCCCTATTTACGCTTCATTATCAATAATGATGCAGATCTAACAAAGGCGCGACTGGCCATGGTCCAGGGCGTCGTCTCGGTTCTGGCATCGGGCCTCGCCATCCTCGGCGTCCATGCACCGAACGAGATGCGGTAGTTTGGGGCGAACTACTTAAGGGGATTGTTGGGGGTACCGGCAGAAGCCGGATCGCTTAGACTTGGTTGAAAGCCTTGTGGGTCGAAGGCCGTGCCTTGGTCGAGGGGCGCGCGGCTTTCCCGAAGGGACGCATCATCACGATGGCCGAACGATATCAGGACAGACCGTTTCCCTCCGATGACTATGGTCGCGGCGGCGCGCAGCATGGCAAGACGGAAAGCGACCCCCTGGCTGAGCTTGCCCGCCTGATCGGACAGACCGATCCGTTCGCAGCGCAGGGACGGCCCGGCGCGCACTCGCCAACACCGCCTGCACCTGCCCAAGGCTATCAGCAAGACGACTACCGGCAGGACGATGATCAGCAGGACTACGCTGAGCCGACAGCGCCCGCGCCCCCCTCATGGATGCGGCGGGCCAATGTGCAGCCGCAGCCGGCGCCAGCTCCTGAGCCTGACTATCCAGTGTCGGTCAGCCCGGTCCATCCGCTGCATCGCTATGCGGCCCAGCCGGCCGCGCCCGCGCCTGATCTTCATCAGCCGCAGGCCTATCAGGATCACGCCTATCAGGACCACGCCTATCAGGGGCAGGCCTATCAAGGGCAGGCCTATCAGGGGCAGGCTCGCCAGCAGCATTACCCGCAGCAGGATCAGGTCTACCAGCAGCCGGCCTATCAGGAGCCGTATCAGCAGCCCGATCCGTCGCGCTATGACGATGCGCTCTATGGCCGGCTCGAGGCTGGCGAACAGGATTATCAGCGCGATCCGGCCTATCCGGACGATCCCTACGCATATCAGAGCGACTATCCCGATGAGGAGGTCGACGAGCCCAAGAAGCAGCGCGGCGGCATGATGACGGTCGCGGCGATCCTGGCGCTGGCCGTGGTCGGCACGGGAGCTGCCTTCGCCTACAAGACCTATATCGGTTCGCCCCGCAGCGGCGAGCCGCCGATCATCAAGGCCGACAACACGCCGACCAAGATCGTGCCCGCGCCATCGGACTCCGCGTCCAAGGTGCCGGATCGCATGGTGAGCGGCGATGGCACCGAGAAGATCGTGCCGCGCGAAGAGGCTCCGGTCGACGTCAACGCCAAGGCGGGCGGTCCCCGCGTGGTGTTCCCGCCACTGAACCAGAACGCGAACCCGCCGTCGGTCGCGAGCGTATCGCCGTCCGCGGTGCCGCCGCCGGGCGCAAGCAACGGCACGCTGCCGAACAATTCGCCGCGCCCGATCAGGACTGTCGCCGTGAAGGGCGATCAGACCGAGAGCGCCACGCCGCAATCGGCCGCTACCGCCAAGCCGGCGGCTGCGCCGAAGCCGGTTGCCGCGCCCGCTGCACCGGCCGCATCGCGCAATCCGCCGACCTCGGCCAATGCCAGCGTCAATCAACCGATGTCGCTGGCGCCGCAATCGGCTCCGGCGGCCGAGCCGCCGCCACAACGGATGGCTGCGACCACTCCGACTCAGATCGCGCCTCCCAGCAGCGGCGGCGGCTACATCGTGCAGGTCTCCTCGCAGCAGAGCGAGGACAGCGCGCACGCCTCCTACCGGGTGCTTCAGGGCAAGTACGGCAGCGTGCTCGGATCGCGCTCGCCTGTGATCAAGCGGGTGGATCTCACCGACAAGGGCAAGGGGATCGTCTACCGCGCGTTCGCAGGTCCCTACGCGTCAGCCGAAGAAGCGACGCAGGCTTGCAACAGCCTGAAGGCGGCCGGTCTGCCGAGCTGCTTCATCCAGAGGAATTAACGGCCGTTTCCTTGACCCTCTCGCGGGTCAGGGTTAATCGGCCGTTATGAGCACGCGGGCCTTCATTACCGGCGTTACCGGAACGGAACTGACCGCCGCCGAGCGGGAGTTTATCCGCGAGCAGCGCCCGTGGGGTTTCATCCTCTTCAAGCGCAATGTCGCAACCCCAGCTCAAGTCGCTGCATTGGTTGCCGAATTGCGCAACGCGGCAGGTGCCCCCGACGCGCCTGTGCTGATCGATCAGGAAGGCGGGCGGGTGCAGCGGCTGGGGCCGCCGCATTGGCCGGTGTATCCGCCGGGCGCGGTCTTCTCGACCTTGTACGACACTGATTCGGCGCTCGGCATCACCGCGGCGCGCCTGTCCGCCCGTCTGATCGCGGCTGATCTCGCCGATCTCGGCATTACCGTGGATTGCTTGCCGCTCGCTGACGTGCCGGTGCCGGGCGCCGATGCCGTGATCGGCAACCGGGCCTACGGCACGGAACCCGCCAAGGTCGCGGCGATCGCGCGGGCCGTCACGGAAGGGCTGGAGCAGGGGGGCGTGCTGCCGATCCTCAAACACATTCCCGGCCACGGCCGGGCCACCGCTGACACCCATTTCAAGCTGCCGACGGTGGATACGCCGAGGGATGAGCTGGAACGGACCGATTTCGCCGCGTTCAAGCCGCTATCGGACCTGCCGATGGCGATGACTGCACATGTTGTGTTTAGCGCGGTCGACCCCGCCCATCCGGCGACGACATCTGCGACAATGATTGCTGACGTGATTCGCGGCGCAATCGGGTTCCAGGGTTTGTTGATGAGTGATGACGTGTCGATGAACGCGCTGTCGGGGAATATCGCCGAGCGGACCCGCGCCATCTTCGCGGCCGGTTGCGACGTGGCCCTGCATTGCAACGGCAACATCGAGGAAATGCGCGCGGTTGCCGGTGAGACACCTGAGCTGTCGGGCCGGGGGCTGGAGCGGGCGAAGGCCGCGCTCGCCGCCCGCCAGGCGCCGCAGCCGCTCGACCGCGTCGCCGCACGCACTGAGCTGGACGCATTGATCGCACGGGCAAACACGGCATCCGCATGACTGCAGAAATCCTATCGTTTGAAACCGGGCGGCCCGCAGAGCTCGCCGAGGGTGAGCCGGCGTTGGTGGTGGACGTCGAAGGCTATGAGGGCCCGCTCGACCTGCTGCTTGCGCTCGCACGGCAGCAGAAGGTCGATCTCGCCAAGATCTCGATCCTGGCGCTGGCCGATCAGTATCTCCACTTCATCGAAGCCGCGCGAAAGATCCGGCTCGAGCTTGCCGCCGACTATCTCGTGATGGCGGCCTGGCTCGCCTTCCTGAAGTCGCGCCTGTTGCTGCCGGAGCCGCCGAGCGCGGAAGGCCCGAGCGCCGAGCAAATGGCCACCGCGCTCGCCAACCGCCTGCGCCGGCTGGAGGCCATTCGCGAGGCCGCCAACCGCCTGATGAACAGGCAGCAATTGCTGCGCGACATCTTCCCGCGCGGCGAGCCCGAGCAGATCGCCGAGATCAAGCATCCGAAATACACCGCGACACTGTACGATCTGCTCACCGCCTATGCCTCGCAGCGTCAGTCGCGCGTGCTCGCAAGCGTGCATCTGGCCAAGCGCACGGTGTGGTCGCTTGCGGAAGCGCGCGCCACGCTGGAGCGACTGGTCGGCAGCATCACCGAGCAGGATGACTGGGGCGTGCTCGACGACTTCCTGATCCGGCACGTCGCCGATCCCACGCAGCGCGCGACGGTGTTCGCCTCGAGCTTTGCCGCCGCGCTGGAACTCGTGCGTGAGGGGCAGCTGGAACTGAACCAGAAAGAGGCATTTGCGCCCATCTATTTCCGGAAGGGGCGCCCAAAACCGGTCCCGGACGCAGCTCCTGCGCCTGATGCGCCGGTCGCTTAAGTGCAAGAAGGAGAATCTGCCATGGCAAGCCTGGCTGAAGTGCGGGTAGAAGAGGCCGAGCCGATGGAGAATGAAACCCAGGCACGTCCGGAGGAATTGCGGCTGCTGGAAGCGCTGCTGTTCGCCTCGAGTGAACCGCTGGATACGGCAACGCTGGCCAAACGCATGCCCGAGGGGGTCGACGTCAAGGCCGCGCTCGAGCAGCTCCAGGCCGACTATTCGTTGCGTGGCGTGAATCTCGTCCGCGTCGCCAACAAATGGACCTTCCGCACCGCCGGCGATCTCGCCTGGCTGATGACGCGGGAGAGCACCGAGACCCGCCGCCTGTCGCGTGCGGCGATCGAGGTGCTGGCGATCATCGCCTATCACCAACCCGTGACACGCGCTGAGATCGAGGAGATCCGCGGTGTCGTCACCTCGAAGGGCACGCTCGACGTGCTGCTGGAGACCGGCTGGATCAAGCCGCGTGGCCGGCGCAAGACGCCGGGCCGTCCGCTGACCTTCGGAACCACCGAGGACTTCCTGTCGCAATTCACCCTGGAACAGCTCGGCGATCTGCCGGGCCTGGAGGAGCTGAAGGGCACGGGCCTCTTGGATTCTCGCCTGCCGACCGGCTTCAGCGTGCCGACGCCGTCGGACGATCCGCAGCTCCGCGAGGACGAGGATCCCTTGGAACCGGGCGAGGATCTCGATCTGGCGCTGGCGCCTGCCGTCGAGCCCGAGGCCCAGCAGGATGCGCCTGAAGCCAGCCATGATGGCGGCGAGGGCGGCAGCGACGGCAGCAGCGAGGACTGACGTACCGTCAGTTTTCGGGCCCCTGCGACAGTTAACACTAGCAAGATTACGTAGCGCCCACAGCGAATTGGCGCTGCCTTGGTCCTTGTTTTTGAGACCTGCCAAGCCTAGGTTTCGGTGAAGATCGGCCGGGTGTCCCGGCCATGCGCGTTTGGAGGGTTGCAGGATGGGTTCACTCAGCATTTGGCACTGGATCCTGGTGATCGCAGTGGTCCTGCTGCTGTTCGGCCGCGGCAAGATTTCGGATCTGATGGGCGACGTGGCGCAGGGCATCAAGGCTTTCAAGAAGGGCATGCAGGACGACGACAAGCCTGCCGAGAAGCCCGAGCCGGCCAAGTCCATCGAGCACAACAATGCGCCGACCGCGGCGCGGTCCGACGTCGGCAGCAAGGCCGTCTGAGCCAGAGAGCACGCGAGACGCGGCTTACGGCCCCGATCCTGCGCGCAAGGGATTGGGCCGGTTGCGGCTTCGCGTGAACGGAAGACCTCATGTTCGACATCGGGTGGAGTGAACTGGTCCTCATCGGGGTCGTGGCCCTGATCGCCATCGGCCCGAAAGAGCTGCCGGGCGTGCTGCGCATGGTCGGGCAGTGGATGGGCAAGGCGCGCAAGATGGCCGCCGAATTCCAGGGCCAGTTCCAGGAAGCGATGCGCGAGGCCGAGATGGCCGACCTCAAGAAGAGCTTTGACGAGGTCAAGGAAGCCGCCACCGGCTTCAATCCGTTGACCTCGCTCCAGAAGGACGTCAGCGACGCGCTCCGCGTCGATGCGCTGGACAAGCCGGCCGAGACGACGACCACAACCGCTGTCGAACCGACGGCGACTTCAAGTGACGCGCCGGCGACTTCAAATGAAGCGCCTGTAACGCCAACGACTCCGGAAGCGCCGACGCCTGCGACGTTCATGGAAGCTGAAGCGCATGCGGCCGCCAACGAGCCGCTCGCCATCACCCGCGAAGTCGAGCAGGCACCGGTTGCGCAGACCTCGGTGGCACAGGACACCGCGCCATCCGAAGCGATCAAGGACGCCAAAGCGTCATGACCGACGCCGATATCGAGGCCAGCAAAGCCCCGCTGATGGACCACCTGATCGAGCTGCGCTCGCGGCTGATCAAGGCACTGCTCGGCTTCGGCATAGCCTTCATCTTCTGCTTCTTCTTCGCCAAGCAGATCTTCAACGTGCTGGTATGGCCCTATGTCCTGGCCGTCGGCGACCCCGCGAACGCCAAGCTCATCTACACCGCGTTCCTGGAATATTTCATCACCCAGCTGAAGCTGGCGATGTTCGGCGCGGCCTTCATCTCGTTCCCGATCGTGGCGGGGCAGGTCTACATGTTCGTGGCGCCCGGACTCTACAAGCACGAGAAGCAGGCCTTCCTGCCGTATCTGGTCGCGACGCCGTTCTTCTTCGTGCTGGGGGCGGCGCTGGTCTATTTCGTCGTGTTCCCGATGCTGGCGCGCTTCTCGCTGGGCATGCAGCAGCTCGGCAGCGACGAGACCGCAAAGATCGAGCTCCTGCCGAAGGTCGGCGAATATCTGTCGCTGATGATGTCGCTGATCTTCGCCTTCGGCATCGCTTTCCAGCTTCCGGTGATCCTGACGCTGCTTGGCCGCATCGGCATCATCACCTCGAAGATGCTGCGCGAGAAGCGGCGCTATTTCATCGTCATCGCCTTCGTCATCGCGGCCGTGCTGACGCCACCCGACGTGATCAGCCAGTGCTCGCTCGCAATTCCGCTGATGGCGCTCTATGAGGGCTCGATCATCGCGGTGGCGATGGTGGAGAAGAAGGCGGCAGCGGCGCAGGCCGGCACCGGTACCGACATCTCGGCGCCGACCAATCCGGCGGAGTAGGGCGGCAAGCCACCACTGTCATTACCCGCCTTGTGCGCAATTGCGCACTGGAGCGGGGAATCCAGTACGCCGCGGCCTATCATGGAATCACCGCCGTCTCTGGAATACTGGATCATCCGCCTTCGCGGATGATGACAGCTGTGCTAGGGGGAGCGGCCATTTGCATGTTTGCATGAATGCAAATCCAGGATTTGCAGGCCTGCAACAAGCCCAGGACCACAGCCATGCACGACATCAAATCGATCCGCGATAATCCGCAAGCCTTCGACGCCGGCCTCATCAGGCGTGGCCTGAAGCCGATGTCGGCCTCGCTGCTCGCGATCGACGAGACGCGGCGCGCGGCGATCCTGGCGTCCGAGCAGGCGCAGGCGCGGCGCAATGCGGCCTCCAAGGAGATCGGCGATGCCAAGAAGGCCAAGGACGAGGCGCGCGCGGCCAAGCTGATGGCTGAAGTTGCCGAGCTCAAGACCACGATGCCTGAGCTCGAAGCGGCCGCGAAAGCCGCCGACGAGGAGCTGACCAAAGAGCTGTCCGCGATTCCGAACATTCCGTTCGACGAAGTGCCCGATGGTGTCGACGAGCACGGCAACGTGCAGCACCACGTGTTCGGGAACAAGCGCAACTACAATTTCGCGCCGAAGCTGCATGACGATCTCGGCACGGCGCTCGGCTACATGGATTTCGAGGCGGCGGCAAAGCTCTCCGGCGCGCGCTTCGTCGTGCTGAAGAAGGGGCTGGCGCGGCTCGAGCGCGCGCTCGGCCAGTTCATGCTCAATCTGCACGTCGACGAGCACGGCTATACCGAGATCAATCCGCCGCTCTTGGTGCGCAACGAGGTGATGTTCGGCACCGGACAGCTGCCGAAATTCGAGGACGACCAGTTCTGGGCGATCAAGGGCGAATTGCTTGCATCGCCCGATCAGGAGCGGCTGCGGACAGAGCGCCTCGGCCTGATCCCGACTGCTGAGGTCTCGCTCACCAACCTCGCGCGCGAATCCATCCTGGACGAGAAGCAATTGCCGATGCGGCTCACCGCACTGACGCCGTGCTTCCGTGCCGAGGCGGGCGCGGCAGGCCGCGACACGCGCGGCATGATCCGCCAGCATCAGTTCACCAAGGTCGAGCTGGTCTCGATCACGACGCCGGAAGTGAGCAAGGACGAGCTGGAGCGGATGCTGTCCTGCGCCGAACAGGTGCTGCAGCGGCTCGGTCTGCATTATCGCGTGATGACGCTCTGCGCAGGAGATATGGGCTTCTCGTCGCAAAAAACCTATGACATCGAGGTCTGGATGCCGGGCCAGGGCGAGGGCGGGGCGTTCCGCGAGATCTCGAGCTGCTCGGTCTGCGGCGACTTCCAGGCGCGCCGCATGGATGCGCGCTCGCGCGGCCCCGACGGCAAGCCGCGCTTCGTGCACACGCTGAACGGCTCGGGCACCGCGCTCGGTCGTGCACTGATCGCCGTGATGGAAACCTATCAGCAGGAGGACGGCTCGATCGCGGTCCCCGACGTGCTGCAGCCCTATATGGGCGGCGTGAAGGTGATCGGGCGCGAGTAAAGCGCATTGCCCGCCGGTCACGGCGGAAACGTTCGGTTGCGAAGATCGGACGGGCGGTTATCCTGCCGCCCACCCTTCAGAGCGAACCCTCCGTTCATGGCCTTGCACCGCGACATCTTCTGGGTCGGCAGACAATGGGCGGTGACGGGTGCCGGCATTCAGGCCGTCGACCAGCGCCTGCGCGGCGTGCTCGACATCGAGATCAACAGGCTCTGGGACGACGAACTCGTGCGGAGCCGGCGCGCCAAGCCCGGCGTGAATGCAGCAGACTTCGACAAGGCGCTGACGGTGGCGCGCGAGCGCTTTCCGCAGGCGCCGGAGTCCAACCCGCTCGTTGCGCAATTGGAGGCGCTCGGCGTGATCGAGGCGCCGGTCGTCAGTCCGGCCGTGCCGGCGATGAAGCTGCGCGCGGAAGGGCGGCTGGCGCGCTTCCTGCCGCAATGGCGCATCCGCCGGTAACAGGACGCGGCCGGGAACCCCTGATCACCCGGTTTGCCTGATCGGCCGGAGCCGGTTAAGACGGCCCGGACCCCACTTTTTTTTGGAATCGACCCTTCGCATGCGCATCCTCTGCACCAATGACGACGGCATCCACGCTCCCGGTCTCAAGGTCGTGGAGGAGATTGCGCGCGCGCTGTCCGACGACGTCTGGGTGGTGGCGCCCGAGCTCGACCAGTCCGGCGTGTCGCATTCGCTGTCGCTGAACGATCCGTTGCGCCTGCGCGAGGTCGGACCGCGGCACTTTGCCGTGCGCGGCACGCCGACCGACTGCGTCATCATGGGGGCGCGGCATATCCTGGGAAGCAAGGCGCCCGATCTCGTGCTGTCCGGGGTCAACAAGGGCCGCAACGTCGCCGAGGACGTGGTCTATTCCGGCACTATCGCCGGCGCGCTGGAGGGCACCATTCTCGGCCTGCCGTCGTTCGCGCTGTCGCAGGAGTTCAGCGTCGAGACTCGCGAGCGGCCGCCGTGGGACACCGCGCGGAAGTTCGGTCCCGACATCCTGCGCAAGGTGATCGCCGCCGGCATCCCCAAGGACACCGTCATCAATGTCAACTTCCCGTCCTGCGCGCCGGAGGATGTGCTCGGCATCCGCGTCACGCGCCAGGGCAAGCGCAATCTCGGTTTCCTCAGGATCGACGAGCGCAAGGACGGTCGGGGCAATCCCTATTTCTGGATTGGTTTCGAGCGCGCCGCGATGATGGACACACCGGCCAATGGCACCGATCTGGCGGCGCTTCGCGAGCGCTACGTCTCGGTCACGCCGCTCAGGCTCGACCGCACCAACGAAGCGTTTTCGGAAGAGCTCAGCGCGACGTTGAAGTAGGAAGATCCGGAAATAGCGGCTACTCGCCGCGGAGCGCGGCTTCGATGGTCTTGCCGAGCGCGTCGAGCTGGAACGGCTTCTGCAGCGCGGGCCGGTCGCGGTACTGCTCGGGCAGGCCGGACGAGCCATAGCCGGTGGCGAAGATGAAGGGGCAGCCCTTGGCCTTGATGACGTCGGCGACCGGCGAGATGACCTTGCCGTTGACGTTGACGTCGAGGATGGCGATGTCGAATTCGGTCGCCTGGGCGAGCCGCATGGCCTCGGTGATGTCGCCGGCCTCGGCTGCGACCTTGTAGCCGAGCTCTTCGAGCATGTCCGCGACCATCATCCTGATCATCACCTCGTCCTCGACGAGGAATACAGAGCGGCCAGAAAGCCCCGCGGTCATAGTTGAGTCCTTGCCCATTGCCCAAAACGTTCGCAGATAACACGAATCGACGCAATGCGCGTTTCGACGAACGGATGTCTGAAAATGGTCATCGCGGCTCGCTTATGGCAAGCCTATTTGTGGTCAAATACGTTGCGCCAAGGCTATCATGGGTTCCTGGACAGGAACAAGATTCCCGCATCCGGGCTTGAGGCCGATCGGGCTCGGCAAGACAGCGTCAGCAGGCAATGACCTCTCATCAGCACCCGCCGGAAAAGATGATGTTTCAGCTCACGCTGAGGCGTCGGGGCATCAGCGATCAGGCGGTGCTGCGAACCATGGAGGAGGTGCCGCGCGAACTCTTCGTCGACGAGGCCGATCGCGAGGGCGCCTACCGGGACAGTGCGCTGCCGATCGCCTGCGGGCAGACCATCAGCCAGCCCTTCGTCGTCGCCTACATGACCGAGCAGCTTCAGCTCCAGAAGCAGCATCGCGTCCTCGAGATCGGCACCGGCTCGGGCTACCAGGCGGCCGTGCTGTCCCGGCTCGCCGGCCAGGTCCTGACGGTCGAGCGCTATCGCAAGCTTGCCGATACGGCACGCGCCCGGCTCGAAAAGCTCGATTGTCACAATGTCGAGGTGATGCTTGGCGACGGGCTTAACCTGCCGCCCAATATCGGCCCATTCGATCGCATCATCGTCACAGCCGCCATGGAGCAGATCCCCGAGAACCTGGTCGAGCGGCTCGAAGTCGGGGGTATCCTGATCGCACCGGTCGGCCCCCATCAGGGCGTGCAGACGCTGATCCGGCTGACCCGGACCGCAGGGGGGATCGAGCGCAGGGAACTCGTCGAGGTCCGGTTCGTGCCGGCACTGCCCGGCGTGGCGCGGGAGCTGTAGAATTCCGGATCGGCTGTGCCGCCAACATCTTATTGGGAGGGTTAAGCCGTTATTTACTCGACGCGTGTTTACTTAAAACACCAGTTCTGTTGCGTACGAGTGAGTAACCATGTCCGCTGTCGCCGAGTTGCTTTACTCGCGCCGCGTGCCGCAGGTCGCGGTGCTGGCGCTGATCTCCTTCAGCTTCGCAGGGTGCAGCGCCGACATGTCGTCGCGACTGTCCCAGTCGAACTTCTCCAATCCCTTCTCGTCAGAGTCGACCGGCTCGGTGCAGCAGGCCCCGCCGCACCAGCCGCGTGAGCTGCCGCAATATGCGCGGCCGCAGACCCAGCCCGGATATTATCAGTCGCAGCCCTTGCCGCCGCCGGCGGTGTCCGCGCCGCAATCCTATCCCGTTGCGGGTGGTGGCGGCGTGTCCGGAGGCGGACGCGGCGTCAGCTCCTACGCGCCCCCGGCGCAGCCGCATCTGGAAACCACGGCCACCGTGCCGGTGCGCTCCGTTGCCGCCGCCCAGCCGGCCGGCGGCACCAAGATCATCGTCGGCACCAGCGACACCCTCGACGTGCTCGCCAAGCGCTATCACGTCACGCCGCAGGCGATCCTCGCCGCCAACGGCTACAAGGGCCCGCGCGCGCTGTCGCCCGGCCAGCAGCTGATCATCCCGCATCCGGCCACGGCCGCTGCGCCCGCACCTGCGTTGGCTCCCGTTGCGGCCGCTCCGGCCGCAAAGCCGGTTGCGGCCATGGCTGCGCCGCCGAGCACGCATTTCGTCAATCACGGCGACACGCTCGCCAGCATCGCGCGCAAGAACCATATCTCGTCGGCCGAGCTCGCCCGTGCCAACGGCCTCGATCCCTCGGCCAAACTGAAGCTCGGCACCAAGCTGACGGTGCCCGGCGCGAAGACCGCTGCTCTCGCAGCGCCGGTGGCCGCTGCGCCCGTCGGGGCTGCTCCGGTCGCGGGGACGCTGCAGCCCGTTGCGGCTGCGCCCGCGCCAGCAACGAAGATGGCCGCCGCCGCGCCGGTGCAGAGCGCGCGCCTCGCCCAGGCAACGACCAATGTCGAAGAGAAGCCCGCGGAGGCTCCGGCGAAGGCTGCCGAGACCACCAGCGCGCTTCCGACCTTCCGCTGGCCGGTCCGCGGCAAGGTGGTCACCAGCTACGGCGCCAAGACCAACGGCAAATCCAACGACGGCATCAATCTGGCGGTGCCCGAGGGAACGCCGGTCAAGGCGGCTGAAGACGGCGTCGTCGCCTATTCCGGCAACGAGCTGAAGGGTTACGGCAATCTGGTCCTGGTTCGGCACTCCAACGGCTACGTCACCGCATATGCCCATGCGAGTGAGCTGTTGGTGAAGCGCGGCGATACCATCAAGCGCGGTCAGGTCATTGCCAAGTCGGGTCAATCCGGGGAGGTGGCGTCGCCGCAGCTCCACTTCGAGATCCGCAAGGGATCGAGCCCGGTTGACCCGCTTCAATTCCTGAACGGGGCGTGAGGCCTACGCAGAGCAGGGCACACTCCCGCCACAGGTGAACTGTCATTGTCCGCGAAGGCGGACGATCCAGTACGCCGCAGCCTCTCGATCGATCGCAACTGTCTCTGGAATACTGGATTCCCCGCCTGCGCAGGGAATGACGGTTTTGGGTCGGGCGAGACTGTCCAGCTACTTCGCCGTCAGCTTCACGCCGAGCCGTCCCGCCAGTTCCTGCACGAACTGCCAGGCGACGCGGCCCGAGCGTGAGCCCCGGGTTGTCGACCATTCAAGCGCTTCGCGCTCCAGCGCCTCGTCGTCGATCTCAACGCCGAAATGGCTGCAATAGCCGCGCACCATGGCGAGATATTCGTCCTGGCTGCAGCGGTGGAAGCCCAGCCACAGGCCGAAGCGATCCGACAGCGAGACCTTTTCCTCGACGGCTTCACCGGGGTTGATCGCGGTCGAGCGCTCGTTCTCGATCATGTCGCGCGCCAGGAGATGGCGACGGTTCGACGTGGCGTAGAGCACGACGTTCTCGGGCCGGCCCTCGATGCCGCCTTCGAGCACGGCCTTGAGCGACTTGTAGGACGCGTCGTTGCCATCGAAGGAGAGGTCGTCGATGAACACGATGAAATGGAAGCTGGAGTCGCGCAGCTTTTCCATCAGCAGCGGCAATGTTTCGATGTCCTCGCGGTGGATCTCGATCAGCTTCAGCCTGTCGGCGGCCTTGCGGTCGGCATTGATGCTGGCATGCGCGGCCTTCACCAGCGACGACTTGCCCATGCCGCGCGCGCCCCAGAGCAAGGCGTTGTTCGCCGGCAGGCCATTGGCGAAGCGCTCGGTGTTCTCCATCAGGATGTCGCGCATGCGGTCGACGCCTTTGAGCAGGAACAGCTCGACGCGGCTGACCCGCGGCACCGCCGAAAGGCGGCCGTCGGGGTGCCAGACATAGGCATCCGCCCGTTCGAACGACTGAGGCTCTGCGGCCGGCTTGCCCTGGGCGGCGAGGTGCGCCGCAATGGTCTCCAGTGCGCGGACGATGCGCTCCTGGGAGAGGTCCGGCGCTGCCTTGAGCGGGGCCTTGAGAGCGGCCTTGGCGGTCTTCTTGGTCGCACCCTTGGGGCGATTTGCCGCGACGCGGGTGGGCGTCCTGGCAGGAGTACGGGGGCCTTTGCCGGCCGGGCTTTTGCTTGTGTTTTTGGGCATGTCCGAAGTTCCTGAGAATGCAGCCTTATCGGGCCTGACGGCGCGCCGCAAGATGGCCAAATCGCCGGTCTGGCAGCGTTGCAATTGGGGCAATGGCCGCTATAGTCCGCGCGAATTTGACCGAACCGGTCGCCCCAGCGGGCCTGACCGGCTTCCCCCGTTTCTCACGAGGATCGTCCGAATGCTGATTACCTCTGCGTATGCCCAGGCTGCGGGCGCCGGTGACACCAACAGCATGTTGATGTCGCTGCTGCCGTTCGCCCTGATCTTCGTGATCATGTACTTCCTGATTCTGCGTCCGCAGCAGAAGAAGGTCCGCGACCATGCCGACCTCGTGAAGAACATCCGCCGCGGCGACACCGTCGTGACCTCGGGCGGCCTCGTCGGCAAGGTCACCAAGGTCGTCGACGACGACCAGATCGAGTTCGAGATTTCCGACGGCGTGCGCGTGCGCCAGATGCGCCAGATGATCTCGGGCGTGCGTGCCAAGGGAGAGCCGGCCAAGGAAAGCAAGGAAGCCGCCAAGGAAAGCGCGAAGGACGACGCCGCCTCGAAGTGAGCGTGTCCGCGAGCATCTCAAGTCTCCTGATCTGACAGGTCCAGTCGATGTTGTATTTCACGCGGTGGAAGGCGCTGGGGGTTATCCTGACGGCGCTGATCGTGTGCCTCTGCGCGGTCCCGAATTTCTTCCCTGAGGCCCAGGTCAAGACCTGGCCGGCCTGGGCGCAGCGTCGGCTCGTGCTCGGTCTCGATCTCCAGGGCGGCTCGTCCCTGCAGCTCGAGGTCGATTCCAACTACGTGAAGAAGGAAAAGCTCGACCAGGTTCGCGACGACGTCCGTCGCGTGCTTCGCGAGGCCAAGATCGGCTTCACCGGCGGCGTCACCGTGCGCAACGACGCGGCCGAGGTTCGCATCACCAAGGACACCGACCTGCAGCCGGCGCTCGCCAAGTTGCGCGAGCTTGCGCAGCCGATCGGCGGCCTGATGGGGTCCAGCGGTCAACGCGACCTTGAAATCACCGATGCTGGCGGCGGATTGATCCGCCTCAGCATTCCCGAGGCCGCGATGATCGAGCGCTTGCGCAAGACCATCGAGCAGTCGATCCAGATCGTCGAGAAGCGCGTCAACGAGCTCGGCACCGTCGAGCCCATCATCCAGCGTCAGGGGAACGACCGCATCCTGGTCCAGGTGCCGGGTTTGCAGGACCCCACCCATTTGAAGGAATTGCTGGGCAAGACCGCGAAGATGGAATTTCGCATGGTCGACCCCTCGGTGCCGCCGGATCAGGCGCAAGCGGGGAGGGTGCCGCCGGAATCTGAAGTCCTGATGAGCGCATCGCCCCCGCCGACCCCCTATGTGGTCAAGAAGCAGGTCCTGGTTGCGGGCGGCGATCTGACCGACGCCCAGGCGACCTTCGACCAGCGGACCAATGAGCCGGTCGTCAGCTTCAAGTTCAATACGTCGGGCGCACGCAAGTTCTCGCAGGCCACGCAGGAGAATGTCGGACTGCCCTTCGCGATCGTCCTCGACGGCAAGGTGATCTCGGCGCCGGTCATTCGCGAGCCGATCACCGGCGGCCAGGGCCAGATTTCCGGCAGTTTCACCGTACAGTCGGCCAACGACCTCGCGATCCTGTTGCGCGCCGGCGCGCTGCCGGCGCCGCTCACGGTGGTCGAGGAACGCACCGTCGGTCCGGGCCTCGGCCAGGATTCGATCGACAAGGGTGAGCTGGCGGCCTATGTCGGCTCGATTCTCGTCATCGTGTTCATGCTTGTGACCTACCGGCTGTTCGGCGTGTTCGCCAATATCGCGGTGGCCATCAACGTCGCCATGATCTTTGGTCTGTTGTCGCTGCTCAGCGCCACGCTGACGCTGCCCGGCATCGCCGGCATCGTGCTCACCGTCGGCATCGCGGTCGACTCCAACGTGCTGATCTATGAGCGCATCCGTGAGGAGCTGCGGGGCGGAAGGACTCCGATTTCGGCGATCGATGCAGGCTTCAAGCGGGCGCTTGCGACCATCCTCGATTCCAACATCACCACCTTCATTGCCGCTGCCGTGCTGTTCATGATCGGCACCGGACCGGTTCGCGGCTTCGCTGTAACGCTCGGTATCGGCATCATCACCACCGTGTTCACCGCCTTCACCATGACCCGCCTGATCGTCGCCTGGTGGGTGCAGTGGAAGCGGCCGAAGACTGTGCCGATTTGATCATTCGAGGCCGGCTGTGACCACCACTCAACTCGTTCTCATCTCTCTCGGCGTCCTGATTGCCGTGCTGACCGTGGTCAGCGTGCTGGGTCTGCTGCCGTCGCTCCGCATCGTGCCAGACGACACGCATTTCGACTTCACCCAGTTCCGCCGCATCTCGTTCCCGATCTCGGCGACGCTCTCGATCATCGCCATCGTGCTGTTTTTCACGCATGGCCTGAACTTCGGCATCGACTTCAAGGGTGGTACCTTGATGGAGGTGCGGGCCAAGTCGGGCACCGCCGATCTCGGGCAGATGCGCACGACCCTTGGCGGCCTCGGCCTCGGCGAAGTCCAGCTGCAGCAATTCGGCGGTCCTGCCGACGTGCTGCTTCGCGTTGCCGAGCAGCCGGGTGGCGACAAGGCGCAGCAGGCCGCCGTGGACAAGGTGCGCGGCGCTCTCGGCGATTCCGTGGATTACCGCCGCGTCGAAGTGGTGGGCCCGCGCGTCTCCGGCGAACTGCTGGGCTGGGGCATGGCCGGCCTGATGCTCGCGATCGGCGCGATCCTGATCTATCTCTGGTTCCGCTTCGAATGGCAGTTCGCACTGGGCGCGATGATCGCCAACGTGCACGACATCGTGCTGACGATCGGCTTCATGTCGATCAGCCAGGTCGATTTCGACCTGACCAGCATCGCGGCGCTGCTGACCATTCTCGGCTATTCGCTCAACGACACCGTCGTCATCTACGACCGTATCCGCGAAATGCTGCGGCGCTACAAGAAGATGCCGATGCCGCAGCTGCTCAACGAGTCCATCAACTCGACGCTGTCGCGCTCGATCATCACCCACGTCACGGTGACGCTGGCATTGCTGGCCCTGCTGCTGTTCGGCGGTCACGCCATCCACAGCTTCACCGCGGTGATGATGTTCGGCGTGGTGCTGGTCGGCACTTACACCTCGATCTTCATCGCGGCGCCGATCCTGATCTATCTCGGCGTCGGCGAGCACCGTGAGGATGCGAAGGACGAGGCTGCGCCGGCGAAGAAAACCAAGGCATGATCCGAACCGCATGCCCTCGCAGGCGTTTGCGAGGGCAATAGGCTTATTCGGACGAAGCATATGGCCGGCGATCCCAACGCACCCCATTTCCCGCGCTCGGCGCCGATCGAGGCCTATGGCAAGGGCGGCTTCGCCTTCGCCGGCATGTCGCACCGGGGATCGCTGCTGTGCCTGCCTGATGCGATCTGGGCCTGGGATGTGACTGATCCCGCGAAGATCGACCGTTACTCGCTGGACCGGGTGTTCACAGCCGCCAATGGCATCGACACGCTCCTGATCGGCACCGGGACCGGGCTGTGGCTGCCGCCGCCGGAACTGCGCCAGGCGCTCAAGGCGGTGAGGGTGGTGCTCGACACGATGCAGACCGGCCCCGCGGTGCGCACCTACAACATCATGATCGGCGAACGGCGGCGGGTCGCTGCCGCGCTGATCGCGGTGCCATGAACAGCACATGAGCAACGCCACACTGCCGCCGGACAACGTGTCCTTCTGCGCCGATCTCGTGCGCAGCCACGACTTTCCGCGCTATGCCGCGACCCTGTTCGTGCCTGCCGCCGAGCGCCGCGCGCTGCTGGCGCTCTACGCCTTCAATGTCGAGATCGTCCGCGTCCGCGACCAGGTCAGCCAGCCGCTGCCCGGCGAGATCCGCTTTCAATGGTGGACCGATCTGTTCTCGGGCCTCGTCCACGGCAGTGCCGAAGGCAATCCGGTCGCGGCCGAGCTCTTGCGCGCGATCCGCGATTTCAACCTGCCGGTCGAGCCGCTGTCGCTGCTGGTCGATGAGCACCAGTTCGACCTCTACAACGACCCGATGCCGACCATGGCGGCGCTGGAGGGCTATCTGGCCGCGACCTCGTCGGCACTGTTCGAGCTTGCGGCCCGGATCATGGCGCCGCCGTCGGAGGCGGCCGAGCATCTCGCCCGTCATGCCGGGCTGGCGCAGGGCATCGTGCAGGTCATCACCAACCTGCCGCGCGATGCATCACGCCGTCAGCTGTTCCTGCCACAGGAAATGCTGGCGAGCCATGGCTGCGACATGGAGGACGTGTTTGCCGGCAGGGATAGGGCGAACCTTCGCGCCGTGCTGGAGCAACTCACGGGCGAGGCGCAGCAGCATTTGACCACGGCCTTGTCGCTGCTGGCGCAGGTGCCGGCAGCGGCGCGTCCGGCGTTTGTGCCGCTCAGCCAGGCCAGGGCTGATCTCAAGCGCCTGACCCAGCCCGGCCGGAATCCGTTCATGCCGCAACCGACGTCGCGGCTGCGCACGCTGTGGACGCTGTGGCGGGCTTCACGTTCCCGGGAATTTACCAAATAGCGGTTGGCTTATCGCCCCGAACCGGCGGATGCTCTATGCTGTCCCATGGCTGAGTTGTCCCAAACCACATCGCCCGACCTCAGCGGCTTTTCGGTCGCGCCTGACGACATTCATGCGGCCGCCGAGACGATCAGAGGCGCCGTCGTCGAGACGCCCTGCAGCTACAGCCGCACGCTGAGCGGCATCTGCGGCTGCGAGATCTGGCTCAAATTCGAGAACCTCCAGTTCACTTCCTCCTTCAAGGAGCGCGGTGCGCTCAACCGCCTGACCGCGCTGACGGCTGAGGAGCGTGCGCGCGGCGTCATCGCCATGTCGGCCGGAAACCACGCGCAGGGCGTTGCCTATCACGCCAAGCGGCTCGGCATTCCCGCCACCATCGTCATGCCGGTCGGCACGCCGATGGTGAAGGTCGAGAACACGAGGCATCATGGCGCCGAGGTGGTCGTCACCGGCGCGACGCTGGAGGAGGCGGCGGCGTTCGCGCGCAGCCACGGCGAAGCGAGGGGCATGATCTTCGTCCACCCCTACGACGATCCGCTCGTGATCGCAGGGCAGGGCACCGTCGGTCTGGAGATGATGAGGGCGGTGCCGGAGCTCGATACGCTGGTCGTCCCGATCGGCGGCGGGGGCCTGATCAGCGGCATCGCCATCGCGGCGAAAGCGATCAAGCCGTCGCTGCGGATTTTGGGCGTCGAGGCCTGGCTCTATCCCTCGATGTACAACGCGATCCATGACGGCAATCTGCCGGCGCGGGGCGATACGCTGGCCGAAGGCATCGCGGTGAAATCGCCCGGCAAGATCACCACCGAAATCGTCCGCCGCCTCGTCGACGACATCGCGCTCGTCAATGAAGCCGAGCTCGAGCGTGCCGTTGCGACCCTCATCTCGATCGAGAAGACGGTGGTGGAGGGCGCCGGCGCCGCCGGGCTCGCCGCGCTGATGTCCGATCCGACCCGCTTCGCCGGCCAGAAGGTCGGGCTGGTCCTGAGCGGCGGCAATATCGACACGCGGCTGATCGCATCCGTCCTGACGCGCGAGCTGGCGCGCGAAGGGCGCTTGACCCAGCTCTCGCTCGACATCCCCGACCGGCCCGGACAATTGGCCGCAGTGGCCGCGCTGCTCGCCGAGGCCGGCGCCAACATCATCGAGGTCTCGCATCAGCGGACATTCTCCGACCTGCCGGCCAAGGCGACGCTGCTGCAGCTCGTCATCGAGACCCGCGATGCCGCGCATCTCGACGAGGTGATGGCACGGCTCAGCGCATCCGGACTGAGCGCGCGCTGCAGCTGAGCGGCGTAAACGCCGGGCCGGGGTTCGCTACTCCGGAAGGCCCGCCGCGCGGAGGGCACCGCCGAGTGAGGTCGCGAGGTCAGGCGCGCAATTGACGCCCTGAAATTGACGGCTGTAGCGAAACGTCGGGTGCAGCTCGAGTACCCGTGTTGCCGCTGCTCTTGCCTCCTGCAATCGTCCAAGCTTTGCGAGCGCTGCGGTCAACTGCACATAGGTAATGCTGTGGCGAGGATTGGCTTGCACCGAGCGGTGGGCGGCCCGGCATGCCTCCTCAAATCGGCCGCGGTGGAAATGTCCCAGAGCCTCCGCGTCGAAAGCGGCGAAAGCCCAGGAATCGAAAGGGCTGAGCCGCATCCCCCGTTCGCTCCATTCGATCGCGCGGTCCGCGTCGCCGCCCCAGCCCAGCATGACACTGCCCAGGATGTAGGTCAGCGCCGAGGATGGGCTGATGGCGAGGGCGGCATCGAGCGCCGCAAATGCAGCCGAGCGATCGTGACCGTCCATGCCAAGCGAAAAGCCCGCGAGGGTGAGGGCCAGGGCATCATCTTGGCCATGAGCGATGGCCGAGCGTGCGTGGCGGATCGAGGCCTCGCGATTGACGTCCTGCAAACCGGCTCGCAGAAACAGGCAGTGATGACACATCGCTGCATTTCCGTGCGCGAGCGCGTAGTCAGGCTCGAGCGCGATCGCTCGTTCGAGGAGCACGAGTGCCCGGGTGACCTGATCCGGCATGCCGGAATCGACGTCCGGTTGGGCGCGCAGGACGAGGTCATAGGCATCCAGGCTGTCCGGCCGCTTGCGGCTGACCCTGTTGATCTCGGCGCGCCGCAGGCTCGGTGCTATCGCGCCAACGGAGGAGAGAGCGATGTCATCCTGGAGAGCGAAGACGTCTTCGGACCGCCGGTCATACCGCTCGGCCCATACGTGCACCGTTTCGCCGCCGGGACATGAGCATTACTTTGAAGAGCTGGCCAAGCTGACGGCGAGTGGACCGCCAGATGCGAAAGCCATCAGCGACCTACGCGCCCGCTTCGATACCGATCAACTATCGGCGTTGACGACAAGAGCTTGAGATCTGCACGGCGCGACGGTGGATCGGCTTCAAGGTCGGTCCGATCTGCCGGCTGCTTTTGTTATCGCGACGCCAGATCCGCTAGATGCGCGATCAGCCGGTCCACCTCGGCTTCCGTGTTGTAATAGTGAGGTGAGGCCCGCACGAGATGCGGCAACGCGCGACGTTCGGCATCGATGCGCGTGCTTGGCGGATCGGATGCCCCGATCGTGATGCCGGCCGCGCCGGCGCTGCGGACGATATCCTCCGCTTCGTGGCCGTCCATCGTGAAGCTGACAATGGCGCCCGGCGTGCGTCCGAGGTCGCGAACTGTGATGCCATGAATGGAGGCGAGACCGCTCCGGAGACGTTCGGACAACAGGCGGCAGCGCTGCGCGATCGGGCCGATGCCGATATCGAGGGCGTAGTCGACCGCGGCGCCCAGACCGAGCCGGGCCGCGTAATTGTTCTCCCAATTCTCGAAGCGACGGGCGTCGGGTCGCAGTTGATAGGTGTCCCGCGACACCCAGGGCGCCGCAAAATGATCGATCATCGGCGGCTCGAGCTGTTGCAGCAGGGCCCGGCGGACATAAAGGAATCCGGTGCCGCGGGGGCCGCGCAGGAATTTGCGCCCGGTGGCCGACAGCATGTCGCAGCCGATGGCCTCGACGTCGACCGCCATCTGGCCGACCGCCTGGCAGGCGTCGAGCAGATAGGCAATGCCGTGCGCCCGCGCGATCTTGCCGATCGCCGCGGCCGGATTGACCAGCCCGCCATTGGTCGGAACCCAGGTGACTGCGATCAGCTTGACGCGCTCGTCGATCATGCGCGCGAGCGCATCGACGTCGAGCTCGCCGCTGGCATCGCTCGGCACCACCTCGATCACCGCGCCGGTGCGTTTGGCGACCTGAAGGAAGGCGACGTAATTGGCCGCGTATTCCGCTTCGGCGGTCAGGATCCGGTCGCCTTTGCGAAACGGCAGCGAATAGAACGCCATCTGCCAGGCGACCGTCGCGTTCTCCACCAGGGCAATCTCGTCGGGCGCGGCATTGATCAGACGGGCCACCGAAACGTAGACGGAATTGAGCCGGTCGGCTTCGCGATCGGCCGCGGCATAGCCGCCGATTTCGCTTTCGAGATCGATATGTCCCTTCATCGCCGCGACAACCGGCGTCGGCATCAGGGCGGCGCCCGCGTTGTGGAGATAGGCGAGCCGGGAGGCGGCTGGCGTGTCGGCACGAATTCGGTCGAGGTCAATCACTCGCGCTCTCCGCTTTTCGCGATCTCGTGCCTGAATTAGGCGCGTTGCCTGGCGCGAGCAAGAGCCGGCTCGTTTCAGATGCAAAGGCCGAGCAGCTTGACGTGGCAACTGCCGGATTTGGTCTTGGACTCGGATTTCGGCTTGCTTGCAGGTGCCGCCTCGCGCTTCACGGCAACCAGCGGCTCCTGGTCCCTCTTGCCTTTGCCCTTGCCTTTGCCCTTCGGCTCGTAATCGCCCGCGATGACCATGGCCCAATAGGTGCGTTTGCCGCTGACGTTCCTGGCGCTGGCGATGCCGACGCGGGAGGCGTTGTGCAGCAACAGGTTCTTGCGGTGGCCGGAGGAGTCGATCCACTGGCCCAGCGTCTTCTCGAAATTGTCGTACCCGTAGGCGATGTTCTCGGCGGCGCGGCCCGCGCCGGCCGGCGCGACGCGGCGGTTGAAGGGGCCGAGCGCGTCGTGACTGAGGTCGTCCTTGGCGGCCATCGCGCGGGCCTGGTCCATGGCGATGCGGTCGAGGGTGGCATCGCGGACCACGCGAACCTCACCGTGCTTGAGGCGGAAGCTGGAGATCAGCTCGGCCGGGGAATCTGCCATCGCGGGCGCCGCCGCCAGCAGCAGAAGACCAGCGATCATGCCGCCGGCCGCGCGATGCATCATTGTCCCCAGAGTGCCCATAACCCCGCCAAGCCCGTTTTTGTCCGACCGCTTCTCCATCGCCAATGTGGACGCTTCAAGGCGCTAGCTCGCCGGCAAATCCGCCTCGAAATTGAAGCGGTCGCGCAGGTTTTTCCGCTGCTCCAGGATGTCCTTGAGGAAGGCGCGATCCTGGTCGTTCCTCATCATGGGCTCGATCAGGTCGAGCTGATTCATGGCAACCAGCTGCAGGATCTCGGTGCGCGGCCTGCCGCTGGTGTCGCGCGGCAGCGCGTGCACGACCTGGATGTGTTCCGGCGGCTTCGGGCCCTTGGCGGCCGCGAGCTCGTTCCGCAGCTCGCCCTCGAGTGCGGCCTGATCGCCTTCGACGAAGGCGTAGAGCCCGACGCCGGAACGGCGGTCGGCAAAGGCGACGATGGCGGTGTCGCGTACGGCCGGATTCTTGCGGATCAGCTCCGCCAGCACCGGCGCATCATTAACGAGCCGGCGGCCGCCGCCTTCGCGATCGGTGAAGTTGAACAGGCCGCGGGTGATCGCGCGATAGACCTTCTTGCCGGTGGCAAGCCACAGGCTCGCCGCGAACGACTTCTTGGCGAGGATCTTTCGCTCGCGCGGCGTCAGCGCCTCCGGCGCGTAGGAGCGCTTGTGCTTGAGCAGATGGCGAAGGTCCTCATAGGCGAGGATGCGATAGAGCCGGCCGCGGCGATTGAAGCAGGCCGCGAGCTGGAAGTCGGTCACATAGGCGCGGCCGTCGCGGCCGACCAACCAGTTCTGTTCCTTGGCGAGATCGTTGTGGCAGATGCCGGCGCGGCGCAGGCGGCGCAAGGCGGCCTTGGCCGAGCGGAAATAGGCGAGATCGCCATGGGGTTTTGCGAGGTGCAGCGCGACGCCGTCGACGAAGCCGCGCACCAGCGCGCGGCGGCCGGCCCACAACAGCTCGGGGCCGACGTTGAGGCCCTTGGCGAGCCGCAGTGCATGCTTCTCGCGCGCGAACAGATGGCGCGCCAGAGGGAATGACCACCACGGCACTTCATCCAGTCGGCGCAGTACGGCGTCGACCTCGCCGGTCTCGCCGCGAAAGCGGCCACGCTCGACGGTCGAGAACACGTCGCGCTTGAGCAGCACGCCCTCGGTCCAGCGCGCCGACAGCGTCGCGGCGTCGTCTTTGGGTAGGCTCATCTTGAACTCACGCAGCCGCGGCGATGCGCAGGTGATCGGCGATCCAGCGATCGAGATCGGCGAGCGCCCGCGCGCTCATCGCCTGCTTCTTGGCCACCGTCTTCTCGTTGCCGCGCAGGCGCGTGCCGTCGGGCTTCTTGGTCGGCACGCTCGCAAGCGGCGGGAACAGGCCGAAATTGATGTTCATCGGCTGGAACGAGCGGGTGCCCGGCTCGATGGTCTCGATATGGCCGCCGGTGATGTGGCCAAGCAGCGATCCCAGCGCGGTCGTTCCCGGCGGACCGACAAGCGTCTCGCCGCGCGCATCCGCCGCCGCATAGAGGCCGGTGATCAGCCCGACGCTGGCGGATTCCACATAGCCCTCGCAGCCCGTCATCTGGCCGGCAAAGCGCAGCCGCGGCTGCGCGCGCAGGCGCAACTGACTGTCGAGCAGCTTCGGCGAGTTGAGAAAGGTGTTGCGATGCAGGCCGCCGAGGCGGGCAAATTCGGCCTTCTCGAGGCCGGGGATGGTGCGGAAGATGCGCTGCTGCTCGCCGTATTTCAGCTTCGTCTGGAAACCGACGATGTTATAGAGCGTGCCGAGCTTGTTGTCCTGGCGCAGCTGCACGATCGCGTAGGCCTTGGTGGCGGGGTCATGCGGATTGGTGAGGCCGACCGGCTTCATCGGGCCGTGGCGCAAGGTCTCGGGTCCGCGCTCCGCCATCACCTCGATCGGCAGGCAGCCGTCGAAATAGGGCGTGTTGGTCTCCCATTCCTTGAACTCGGTCTTTTCGCCCGCAATCAGCGCAGCGACGAAGCCGTCATACTGCTCCTTGGTCATGGGGCAGTTGATGTAGTCGGCGCCGGTGCCGCCGGGACCGACCTTGTCGTAGCGCGACTGGAACCAGGCCACCGACATGTCGATGGATTCGCGGTGCACGATCGGCGCGATCGCGTCGAAGAAGGCGAGCGCGTTCTCGTCCGTGAGCTCGCGAATGGCATCGGCGAGTGGGGCGGAGGTGAGGGGGCCGGTGGCAACGATCACGTTGCTCCACTCGGCCGGCGGCAGGCCCGAGACCTCGCCGCGGGCGATTTCGATCAGGGGATGGTCGTTGAGCGCCTTGGTGACCGCTGCCGAGAAGCCGTCGCGGTCGACCGCGAGCGCGCCGCCGGCGGGCACCTGGTTGGCGTCGGCTGCGCGCATGATCAGCGAGTCGAGCCGGCGCATCTCCGCATGCAGCAGACCGACGGCGTTGTTGGCGGCATCGTCCGAGCGGAACGAATTGGAGCAGACGAGCTCGGCGAGCCCGTCGGTGCGGTGCGCTTCGGTCATGCGGGTTGGCCGCATCTCGTGCAGCACCACGGGCACGCCTGATTTCGCGACCTGCCAGGCAGCCTCCGAGCCGGCAAGGCCGGCGCCGATCACGTGCACACTCTTGGAATGGGGTCCTGTCATGGGGCGGACAGGTAGCGCTTTTCGGCGATAAGTGGAATCGCCGAGATCGAGTTTTCTGCTTCCGAAAACGACAACGCCCGCACGAGGCGGGCGCTATCGGTTCGTTCCGGTAGAGGGCTGAACGATATCAGCCCTGATACTGGCCGGCAGCAACGCGCGGGATGTCCGAGCGATCGAGGCCGATATCGGCCAGTTCGCGATCGCTGAGCTGGGACAGCTCGGCAACATTGCGCTGATAATCCCGGAAAGCCTGGATCATGCGGATGAGCGAGAGCAGCATTGGTAGTCTCCTGTAGTTCGATTCAGCCCTTACTCGGACCTCATCGTTGAAATGAATATAGATGAGAGTGGTGCACTGCGAAAGTTCCGATGTTGCGATGCAGCTAAGCGTTGAGTGCATAGCGTGGGTAACGGACGATTAACCTGAAGGCGCTCCCGCCCGAAGCGAAGGCTGCGTAGGTCCAAGACGATCATAAACATCCGTGAATTCACGGAGTTACGGGATTCTACGTAGGTTCCAATGGCGAGGAAATAAGGTGCATGTTGCCGCGGGACAAGGCGGCCGATCAGCTTCTGAACCCAAGTCTCGCATGCGCGAATCGCATGGAAGTCGATCTCAATAAATGAACTAATATTCATAACATAAGTTGTTTTCCCGCCGGCTCAGAGCCCTGGGCAAGTCGGCGATTCGCCTCGCGGGACCCCGACGGATGAGCGGCGGTCTGTTGCTTTGGCGGCAGCGCGCGCTTGCCGAGAATGTCCGCTGCAACGCACACGTTGAACGTGCAGCCTTCATTACGCGGGTGTAATGAAAATCAGAAATTTCGCATGCGCCTCTGCGCCTCGCGCAACATCACGCAATTCTCGCGATGAGTTTACTGCGACAAGTTGCCACATGCGGAGAGAGTGACGCCGCAGAATCCCGCGATGTCGCTGGGTCTGTGCCAAGAACAAGAGAAGGAAAGTAACACCATGACGAAGTTACTCGGGGTTATCGCCATTGCCGCCGTTGCGTTCGCCGTCGCGCCGGCCCAGGCCGCCAAGCATGCCATGGGCGGCTGCAGCTCGGCCAATCTGGAGAAGACGGAGACTGCGATCGAAGCCATGCCCGACGGCGACAGCAAGCTGGTCGCCCAGAAGGAGATCGCCTCCGCTCAGGATTCGATGCTTAACGGCAAGATGGGTGCCTGCGGCATGCACCTCAACAAGGCGATGCACGCCACCATGGGCAAATAGAAACGTCGGGATTTAGGCGCACAGGGCCGGTCGCGGCGCGATCGGCCCCTACGTGCTTGTCGAGCGCTGCCTATGGAGCGCGCGCGAGCTGGGCGGCGAAATAGGCGACGGTCCTGGAATAGACCTCGCTCTTGTTCCACTGCTGCAGCACCGCGAAGTTCGGACTGCCCGGCTGCCAGTCCTTGCCCTTCTGCCAGCCGTAGCCGGCGAGATAATTGGCGGTGGAGGCGAGCACGTCGGGTGCGTTGTGCAGGAGATCGCGCTTGCCGTTGCCGTCGAAATCGACGGCGTATTTCATCCAGGACGACGGCATGAACTGGGTCTGGCCGAGCTCGCCGGCCCAGGCGCCCTTCATCTCGGCGGGTGCGAGATCGCCGCGCTGGACGATGCGCAGCGCATCCAACAATTCGGCACGAAACTGCTCGGCGCGCCGGCAGTCATAGGCCAGCGTCGCCAGCGATCGGATCGTGGCGAACTTGCCGGTGTTGACGCCGAAATCGGTCTCGAGGCCCCAGATCGCGACCAGGACCTCGCCGGGAACGCCATAGGTCTGCTCGATGCGTGACAGCACCGAGCCGTATTGCTTCATCCTGTTGGAGCCGCGCTCCAGGCGCGGCGGCACCATGCGGCCGGAGAACTCCTCGAAGGTCTGGGTGAAGACCTTTTGCGACTTGTCACGGTTCAGCACGCTCTGATCGAGCGTCACGCCGGCCAAGCCGGCGGTGATGGCCTGCTGCGAGATTCCCTTCGCCGCGGCGTCGGTTTTGAAATCCGCAAGCCAGGCGTCGAAATTGCCAGAACCGCAGGCAACCGCGGCGAACGCTGGCTGGGCGGACAGGATTGACGCGGAGAGGGCGAAGGCTGCGAGAGCGAGACGAGAAATCGTCGAGGTCATTCGAGGTAATGAATTCCGTGAAGCGATCTGACCGGCGGGCGCAATCTCGGTCGGAACCGCGGCCAAAGCAAGGCGTGCGAGAGGGCGCGATCCTGCCCGAGCCGGGGCAGGATCGCATGTCACGATATCGTCAGGCGTCCGTCCTGTTACGCCAGGGGAAGAGGTTGGCCGGGAAGTCGGCAGCGGGCTTGCGCGGACGCTGCGGCGGGGGTGGCACCGGACGTGCACCGGGCTCCGAGACGATCACCTTGCGGTAGAGATGCCAGGTGGCATGGCCGAGCAGGGGGATCACCACGGCAAGGCCGAGGAAGGCCGGGATCGTGCCGAGCGCGAGCAGCACCGCCACGATCAGACCCCAGGCCGCCATCGGCACCGGGTTTCTGGCGACGACGCGCAGCGAGGTGCTCATGGCCTCGAACGCGCCGGCATGGCGATCCAGCATCAGGGGAAACGACACGGCACTGATGCAGAGCGCGGCGAGCGCGAACAGGAAGCCGGTACCGCAGCCGACCACGATCAGCCACCAGCCTTGCTGCGTCGTCAGCACGCGCGTCATGAAGTCCGACATGCCGGTCACGCCCTCATAGCCGAACGCCGCGACATAGATCGCCTGCGCGGTCGCGACCCAGGTCACGAACAGAGCGAGCAGCAATGTGCCGAGGCCGAGCATGGCGCCGAACGAGGGCGAGCGCAGCACCTCCATGGCGTCCCAGGCGCTGGCTTCTTCATAGCGTTCGCGCCGGCTGGAGAGCTCATAGAGACCGAGTGCCGCGAAGGGACCGATCAGGGCGAAGCCGGCGGCGAGCGGAAACAGCAGCGGCAGCACCGAATAGCCCATGACCACGCGGGCGAGCACGAGGCCGAGCACCGGGTAGATCACGCAGAGGATGATGGCGTGGCTCGGCACCGCCTTGAAATCCTCCCAGCCGCGCCGGAGCGCGTCGTGCAGGTCGGAGAGTTGGATGGTTCGGATCACCGGTCCAGCCGCATCTGCGGGTTGGCCGATCGTGGGGACATTGCCCTGGTAGAGTGTGGCCATGGTCGCTAGCTCCCTTGCCGAGCGGCCGAATTCGGCGCCGGCAAACGGCGCGAGCGGCCGCCATTCTTGAGTTTCGCGAGTCCGACCAGACGCGAATTCCGGAAGGCATCGCGAGCTGAACGTAAAGCGTACGCCCATTTCCGAGTCCTGTCCCTCACGCTTGGGTGAAAATCGATGCCGCAGCGCAACTTTTGGCGGCGTCATTCGGTCGTCATTTCGCCGCAGATAAGCTGATGCTGCGCAGTGGTTCGCGGAACTTCGCGGGCGCAACGACGTAAATTCGTCTATAAGTGCCACTCAAGGCCCTTCCAACGGATCCTTTTCGGGGAGCAGACATGAGCATTTTCGGGAAAATCATGAGCGCGATCTTCGGCAGCCAGCCGGCTTCCGCCG
>NZ_CAKZJO010000112.1 GCF_936943645.1 uncultured Bradyrhizobium sp.
ACCCTCCCCCTCCAGGGGAGGATGGGCACCGCGGCTCGACCTGAAGCTCCCCCCTCCGAATCCCTTGGATGAACCCGGCCGCCGCTTGCGGGGGTGGCGGGTTAAGGTTATCGCGGCTTTGGGGGGCCTGCGCAGGGCCGCAGCCGTGGACCTGCGCGCGGGCGCGGGCAATACTAACCCTTTCTTAAGGCTGTCATTCCCGGCAGCCAGCTTCATGCGCGAGACACAAGCCGGTCGGATGACGAGTTCGGATTTCCAGTTGCGAGGTGTGGGCGATCCCCGGCTGGCCGTGCATGCGACCTCGCAGCTCGCGACCTGGCTGTGGTCGACCGACGGTGGGCGCGTGCTGTGGGCCAATCCGGTCGGCGCAAGGCTGTTCGGCGCTGCGCATAGTGCGGCGCTCGCGGCCAAGGTGTTCGGCCCCGCCGACCCCCATCGCCGCCAGGTCGCCCGGCTTGCGCGCCAGCTGCCGGCTGATGGCACCGTGCGGCTCGAGCGGCTGCGCGGCTTCGGCGCGCGGCTCGGCACGCTGATGACCTGCGCCTGCAGCCGGCTCGACTTTGCCGATGGCGGGCACGCCGTGCTCGTCACCGCCATGGACCCCACCTTGCGCGCCATGCCGCTGATCGAGCGGCTGCATCGCCTGGTCGAAGGTGCTGATAGGCCGATGGCGGCGTTCGCGCCCGACGGCCTGTTCGTCGGCGCCAGCGCAGCCGCCCGCGCCCTGCTCGGCTTTCGCGACCTGGGCGAAGCCGGGCTCGAGCAGGCGCGCAGCGATGCGCTACGCGAGGGCCGCGCCGAAACGCCGATCGGCATCGGCCAGATGGTGCTGCAGCGGGTCGGAAGCGGCGCCGATGTCGGCCTGATCGCGCTGATCGAGCCGGCTGCCGCTGCGCAGGCAAGGCCCGCCGAGGCTGTGCCCGAGAGCGCGGCAGACGAGGCGCACGCGGCGCCGGTCGCGCCCGCGCAAGCCGCCGTGATCGTGCCGAGCGAGCCGCCGCTATCGCAGGAGGAATCGGCGGGGATCGCATTGTTCGATGCGTTCGCCGAGCCGGCTGAAGCAACCGGGACACGCGCGCCCGACGCGCAGGAGACCGCACCGGTCGAGGACGCGACCGAGGCGCCGGTGCAAGAACCGGCTCACGCTGCGCCCGACGAGAGCACCGACAGCGCGGCAGAGACTCCGGTTGAAAACCCGCATCCGGCCATCGTGTCGCCGCAGGCTGCACCGATCACGCACCCCATGGCCGAGCCTCCCACAGAGCCGCCCGCACCGCGTCAGCATCCGCTGCGCTTCCTCTGGCAGATGGATGAAGGGGGCCGCTTTGTGCTGCTCTCCGACGAGTTCATCCACCTGATCGGCGCGCACACCGCGGCCGGCTTCGGCCGGCCCTGGCACGAGATCGCGCAAAACTTCGCGCTCGACCCCGACGGCCGCGTGGCGCAGGCACTGGCCAGCCACGACACCTGGGCCGGCATCACCGTGAACTGGCCGGCCGACGGCGGCGAGCATCTGCCGGTCGAGCTGGCGGGCCTGCCGGTTTACGATGCCGCTCGCAATTTCGTCGGCTTCAAGGGCTTTGGCGTCTGCCGCGATCTCGACGCGCTCAACCGGCTCGATGCGCTCAGGCGCTTCGAGACGCTCGCGGAGCCGGAGGCGCAGCACGGCCTGTCCACCGATGTGGTCGAGCCCGAGCAGCCTCATGAGCCCGAGCCGATCGCCGCGCCAGAGCCGGTGGCAGAGGCGCCGCCTCCGCCGATCGAGCCGCCAGAGCGTGAGCCATCGCCCGAGCCCACAGCCGAAACACCCGAACCCACCAGCGACGCGAATTCACACCCAACCGATCCGGACACAGCAGTGGAAACGCCCGTCGAAACCCCTCCCAATGTCGTGCCGTTCCGCCCGCACGGCGACGCGCGCTCGCCGACGCTGACGCCGGTCGAGAACAGCGCGTTCAACGAGCTCGCGCGGCAATTGTCCGAACGGCTGGAGCGTGAGCGCGAGGCGATCGCGGCCGATGCGTCGGATGCGGTCGAGCCCGTGGCGGAGATCACCGCCGAGCCGCCAGTGCCCGAGCCCGAGCCGCCGCCGCCGGCTGCGGCCGAGTGGCTGACCGAGCCCGCAGCCCCGCCGCGCGGCGTCAGCGTGCGCGACCGCACGCTGCTCGATCTGCTGCCGACGGGCATCCTGATCTATCGCCTCGACCGCCTGCTCTACGCCAACCCCGCGTTCCTCGCGCGCATGGGCTATGCCAGCATCAACGCGCTGGAGGATGCCGGCGGGCTGGATGCGCTCTATGTCGAGCCGGGCGTGTCCGCGGCGAGCAGCACCTCGCAAGGCGGAACGCCCGTCACGATCAGCGCCGCGGTTGCGAACGGCGAGGCGCCGCTTGCAACCACGGACGCGCATCTGCACACGATCGACTGGGACGGCGAGAGCGCGCATGCGCTGATCTGCGCGCTGCCGCACGCCGCGCCTGCGGACATCGCTGCGCCGCCTGACGTCGCCGAGCCGGTCGTGCCCGAATCCTTCCCCTTCGCGCCCGATCTCGAGCCCGCGGCCGGCGATGCCGATGCGGAAGATCTCGCCGCGATCCTCGACACCACCGCCGAGGGCATCGTCATGTTCGATGCCGAAGGCAACGTCCACGCCTGCAACCGCAGCGCCGAGGCGCTGTTCGGCTATGACGGCAGCGCGCTGCTGGAGCAGAACCTCTTGACGCTGTTCGCGCCCGAGAGCCAGCAGATTGTTCTCGACTATCTTGAAAGCCTGAAGAGCCAGGACATCGCGAGCCTGCTCGACCACGGCCGCGAGGTGCTGGGGCGCGAGAAGAAGGGCGGCGTCATTCCGCTCGCGATGATCATGGGCCGCACGCGGCCCGACGGGCCGAACTTCTTCGCCGTATTCCGCGATCTCTCCCAGTCCAAGAAGGGCGAGAGCGAGCTGACGCAGGCCCGCCGCCTCGTCGACGGCGCGGCCAACGCCAAGGCCGACATGCTGGCGCGGATCAGCCACGAGATCCGCACGCCGCTCAATGCCATCATCGGCTTTGCCGAGGTGATGATCTCCGAGCGCTTCGGCACGCTCGGCAACGAGCGCTACGGCGAATACATGAAGGACATCCGCGCCTCCGGCGAGCGTGTCATCGCGATCATCGACGATCTCCTGGAGCTGTCGCGGATCGAGACCGGCAAGCTCGACCTGAATTTCGCTAACCTGAACCTCAACGATCTCGTCGAAGCCTGCGTGACCGTGATGCAACCGCAGGCCAATCGCGAGCGCATCATCATCCGCACCTCGCTCGCGCATGCGCTGCCGCAGGTCACAGTGGATGCGCGCGCGATGCGGCAGATCACGGTGAACCTGATCTCGAACTCGATCCGGCTCGCCAGCGCCGGCGGCCAGGTGATCGTCTCGACCGCGATGACCGACCGCGGCGAGATCGCACTTCGCATCCGCGACACCGGCCATGGCCTCACCGAGCGCGAGGTCGCCGCCGCGATGGAGCCGTTCCGCACGCCGCCGCCGGGCGACGCCGAAGACAATTCGGCGCTGAGCCTGTCGCTGACGAAGGCGCTGGTCGAAGCCAACCGCGCCCGCTTCAACATCAAGAGCGCGGCCCAGGGCACGCTGATCGAAGTGGTGTTTTCGCCCGTCGTGGCGGGGGCGTGAGATGCGTTTCACCTCTCCCCGCGCTTTGCGGGGAGAGGGCGGATCGCGCAGCGATCCGGGTGAGGGGCAAGGCAATATATTCGCCGAGATGAAAGTCCGTCCGACTCGCTAGTCAGCCGCACGCGGGCATTCTACTCCCACTCAAATCCCGCCCACGGAGACAGCCCCTCACCCCACCCTCTCCCCGTAAGAACGGGGCGAGGGAGCGAGAGAACGGCGCGTCCCTCACTGTCGGATGACATCCTGCATTGGCGCCGCAATTACGCCGCGCGCACCGTCTCCAGGAACCTGCTGACCTCGATCTTCAGCCGGTTGCTGTCGTTCGACAGCGACTGCGCCGCGGACAGCACCTGTGACGACGCCGAGCCGGTCTCGGTCGCGCCCTGGCGCACGCTGGAGATGTTGGCGCTGACCTGCGTGGTGCCGGCCGCGGCATTCTGCACGTTGCGCGAGATCTCGCTGGTCGCGGCGCCCTGCTCTTCCACCGCGGCTGCAATGGTGGAGGAGATCTCGGACAGCCGCTCGATGGTGCCGCCGATGGTCTTGATGGCGCCGACCGAATCCTGCGTGGCGTTCTGGATGCTCGAGATCTGCTGGCCGATGTCGCCGGTCGCCTTGGCGGTCTGCTCGGCCAGGGCCTTCACCTCCGAGGCCACGACGGCAAAGCCGCGCCCGGCCTCGCCGGCACGCGCGGCCTCGATGGTGGCGTTCAGCGCCAAAAGGTTGGTCTGGCCGGCGATGGCGTTGATCAGCTCCACGACGTCGCCGATGCGCGCGGCCGCCTTCGACAATTCGCTGACGCGGTCGTTGGTCTGACCGGCCTGGCTGACGGCCTCGTCGGCGATGCGCGCGGACGCCTGCACCTGGCGGCTGATCTCGTTGACGGATGCCGTCAGCTCCTCGGCGGCGGAGGCCACCGACTGGACGTTGGTCGCCGCCTCTTCGGACGCGGCCTCGACCAGCGTGGCAAGCTCGGTCGACCGGCCGGCGGTCGTGGTCAAGGACGTGGCCGAGGCCTCGAGCTCGTTGGCGGCGGACGACACCGTCTCGACGATCTCGCCGACCGCGCCTTCGAAATCGTCGGCCATGCGGATCATGTCGGCGCGCCGGCGCTCGGCGGCGAGCTTGTCCTGCCTGATCTTCTCCTCGGCCTCTTCCTGCGCCTTGCGCTCGGAATTGACCTTGAACGTCTCGACGGCCTGCGCGATCTCGCCGATCTCGTCGGGGCGTCCGAGGCCGGGCAACACGATGGCGAAATTGCCGTTGGCGAGCTCGATCATGGCCGCGCGCATCGCGGTCAGCGGCTTCGAGACCGAACGGCCGATGAAGATGCCGAGGCCGAGCACGCCCGATGCGATGAGTGCGATGGCGACCGCGATCCAGAACTGGATGCTGGCGCGCTCGGCATCGTTCAGACGATCGGCTTCGACACGGATGGCGTCGACCGATGTCGAGACCTGCTCGATGACGGGCTCCACCGCCGAGAAGGCTTCGGACATCGCCTTCAGCTCGGCCGCGAGCTTCAGCGCGCCCTCCATCCAGGCGGAGAAGTCGCGCTGGTAGTCGGCGAGCTTCTGCCGCAGCTCGGCTTTCGCGTTGTCGGGAATCGTGGCGGCGTTGAGGCTGGCCGAGAATTCAGCCGTGCGCTTCTTCATGTCGTCGCCATATTTGGCGTCGCGGCGCAGCATGAAGTCCTTCTCGTGCCGGCGCATCATCAGCATGATCACCTTGAGAGAGGAGTCCTGGAGCTGGTCGACCTGGCTCTCGATGCCGTGGACGGAGGTGCGCAGGCGCCCTTCGAGGCCGGATTTCTCGTCGAGGCCGAGCCGCTGCCGCTGCTCGACCACCGCGGTGAAGCGCGCCTGATAGGTCTTCAACGACGCGTTCATCGCGTCGATCCGCGCGGCCAGTTCGCCCTTGCCGAGGGCTACGATCTTGCCGCGGAGCGTGTCGATGTCGAGCGCCGCCTGCCGACTGATCTCGACCTGGCGCTGCGCCTTGGCCGGATCGCTGCGCAGCAGGAAATCCTTTTCGGCCCGGCGCGCTTCCAGCAGCTCGACCGCGATCCTGTTGTTGAGCTCGAAGACGCTGCGCGCCTCCTCGGCGGCGCTGCGATAGACGCCCATCACGCGCTCACCATAGAGGTGAATGCCGCCGATCAGGATGACGCCGACGACGCCGATCACGCCGATCGCGGTGATCTTGTGGGTGAGACGAAGAGAGAGAAGCCGCATCTGACGGGAGATCCAATGGTGGCAGATACGGTTGATGAAGCGCTAATGCGTCAAAGCTTCCGTTAATTTGCGGGCACGTACGAATACGTGTATTTGTCACAATACTCGCCTTTATGCACGTTGGAGTGCACAAAGGCAGCTGGCGCGGCGACGCTCATCCGGTTCCAGGCGCGCCGAACCATCGCGAGGCGGCCCGAGCGGCCTCCTCACTATCGGACGCGCCGTCGCCGGCCCACGCAACAAAGCCATCGGGGCGCACCAGCACGGCGCGCAGGCCCAACCGATCTCTCGGCTCAGCTGCGACATACGCGATCCGATCGCTCCAGCCGCTTGCAAGCGCTCGAAGCGGCGCACGCGTGTCGAAGTCAAGCAACATGCCTTTCGCTGCTCTGAGCTGTTCTCCGGTCATCGTCCCGTCAGACAGTTCGAAATCGGGAACACTGCGGCCAACAAGCGGATGGCTGCCACCAAGCTCGTAACGCAGCGAGACGCCGCGCACGCGTTCGGCGAAATAGGTCGCGCCGTCGCGGGTCGCGATGAGATCGCGGATGATGGCCTGGACCGCGCGGGTGCCCGGCGTCGGCCGCATGATCGCGACCTGCGCGCGCGACCAGTCGAGGATTTGTGCGCCGATGGGATGTCGCTCCCGCGAATAGCTGTCGAGGAGATGGTCCGGCGCGTTGCCACGGATCGTCGCGGCCAGCTTCCAGCCCAGGTTCATCGCATCGCCAAGACCGAGATTGAGGCCCTGGCCGCCCAGCGGCGAATGGATGTGCGCAGCATCTCCAGCGAGCAGCACGCGCCCATTGCGATAGGCGGATGTCTGACGGGCCTGATCCGTCCAGGTAGCGGCAAGTGGAAGCCCGGCGATGGTGACATCCGTGCAGGAGACGCGGCGCAAGACGCTCTGCACGTGCTCGATCGTGATCGGCGTGGTGCGGTGGAACGCACCGCCGTCGAAATCAACCATCGCGATGGTACCGGGCTGCGCATAGGTGTACATGCCCGTCGGCGTGTAGTTGCGGCCGGGGCTGAGTTTCTCCGGATCGGCCAGCTCGACTGCGATGGAATAGCCGGTGAATTCAGGATCGGTGCCGACGAAATCGAATCCACCCATCTTGCGCACCGTGCTGCGGCCGCCGTCGCAACCGACCAGCCAGCGACCGCCGAACGTCTCGCCCGCCGCCTGCACCGTCACGTGCTCGTCCCAAGCGGCAAAGGCAGTGACGCCAAAGCCGCGCCGGATCTCGACGCCCAGACTGCGTGCACGCGCGGCCAGGACCGTTTCCAGCGTTTGCATGTCGACGGCCACCGCGGCATCGGCCGGCGTCGGCAAGCGCCAAGGCCATTTCGCGGCATCGAGGTCGTCCTGATAAAACTGGAGGCCGGCGAAATGGCCCGCGGGCCGCCGCGTCTGCTGCATCCAGTGCGCCGCACTTCTGATCGCGCCGGAGCTTGCGCGTTGCGCTGCCAGGATCTCGTCCAGCAAGCCGCGCCGGTGAAAGGCTTCGCATGTCGGGACTGACAGGCCACGCAGGCCGAACGGGAGTTGCTTCAGCGCCGTATGCGGATCCTGCGCCTGCTCCAGCACGAGGACCGAGACACCGGCGAGCCGCAGCTCGTACGCGAGGAACAGGCCGACCGGGCCCGCGCCGGCAATAATGACGTCGTGGAAATTCGAGGGCTGAGAAATCGAGACGCGATCGCGCATGAGACGCTCCTGTGGCCGATGTTCGACCGGAGCGTTCCCAGCGCTTGAGAATCACACGGACGAACAATTGAACGCCCGCATGGCGTCCGCTGTTCGTCGTGGGGATCTCGTGCACAAGGCCAAAGACCAGAGCTTTCGTTACCGAAAGGATTTGGGCTTACCAGACCAAATCTGCCTTTTCCGACGGGGGCTGTATAATTTCCCGGAGAGGGATGCGCAACGAAAAAGGCACGGCGCCCGCGACGCCGTGCCTTTCGCATTCACGTGGCCTTGATCAGCCAGATCTTGCTCAGCTGTAGATCTCGAACAGGCCGGCGCCGCCCTGGCCGCCGCCGATGCACATCGTCACCACGCCCCACTTGGCCTTGCGACGCGCGCCTTCCTGCAGCAGGTGGCCGGTGAGACGGGCCCCGGTCATGCCGAAGGGATGGCCGATCGCGATCGAGCCGCCGTTGACGTTGTACTTGGCGGGGTCGATGCCGAGCTTGTCGCGCGAATAGAGGCACTGGCTGGCGAAGGCTTCGTTGAGCTCCCAGAGATCGATGTCGTCGATCTTGAGGCCGGTGCGCTTGAGCAGTTTCGGGATCGCGAAGACGGGGCCGATGCCCATCTCGTCGGGCTCGCAGCCCGCGGTCGCCCATGCAACGAAGCGGCCGAGCGGCTTGAGGCCGCGCTTCTCGGCGTCCTTGGCTTCCATCAGCACCACGGCGGCGGCGCCGTCCGAGAGCTGGCTGGCATTGCCCGCGGTGACGAACTTGCCGGGGCCCTTCACCGGCTCGAGCTTGGCAAGACCCTCCAGCGTGGTCTCCGGGCGATTGCATTCGTCGCGGTCGACGACGTAGTCGACGATGCTCTCCGCCTTGGTCTGCTTGTCGACCACCTTCATCTTGGTCTTCATCGGGACGATCTCGTCCTTGTACTTGCCCGCCTGCTGGGACGCGGCCATGCGGCGCTGCGATTCCAGCGAGAACTCGTCCTGGTACTCGCGGCTGAGCTTGTAGCGCTCGGCGACGATGTCGGCGGTGTCGATCATCGCCATGAAGATGTCGGGCGCGACCTTGAGCAGCTCGGGGTCGATCGATTCCTTCGGCGTGCCGCCGCCGGGCATCGAGATGCTCTCGACGCCGCCGGCAACGATGCAGTCGGCACCGTCCGAGCGGATCGAGTTGGCGGCCATCGCGATGGTCTGCAGGCCGGAGGAGCAGAAGCGGTTCACGGAGACGCCGGCGGTGGTCTTCGGCAGGCCGGCGAGCAGCGCGGCCTGGCGGCCGATGTTCGGCGCGCCATGGGCGCAATTGCCGAGATAGCAGTCCTCGACATAGTCCTTCTCGACGCCGGCACGATCGACCGCGTGCTTGATGGCGTGCGCCGCGAGCGACATCGGCGGCGTGATGTTGAACCCGCCGCGGCCGGATTTCGCGAGGCCCGTGCGCGCATAGGAAACGATGACGGCTTCACGCATTGTTTTCTCCCTTTTCAAACGTTGGTACGGAGCGTCCTGGGCGCCATTGGTACACAAAGTTCGGCAGGCTTGGGAGAAATAAAGCGCCGCGCCGCATCAACAAAAACGCCGCCCTCGGATGAGGACGGCGTCGTTGTTCCGCAGGTCGGAATATATGATGCCCGTCATTCCGTGGCGACGCGCCCCTGCCCTATCCACCCGTCATGGCCGGGCTTGTCCCGGCGATGACGACGATGAGAGTTTGCTCAGAACGTCAGCGCCTTGGCCTGCTTGACCTGCGGCAGGGCCTGCACCTTGGCGAGCAAATCGGCCGGCACCGCGCCGTCGACCTCGACGAGGGCGATGGCATCGCTGCCGGGCGCGACGCGGCCGAGATGGAAGGTGGCGATGTTGAGCTTGGCATCGCCAAGCAGGCTCGCGAACCGGCCGATGAAGCCCGGCTTGTCCTCGTTGGTCACGTAGATCATCGACTTGCCGAATTCGGCGTCGACGCGGATGCCCTTGATGTCGACGAGGCGCGGCTTGCCGTCGGCATAGACGGTGCCCGAGACCGACCGCTCCTGTCGCTCGGTGGTGACGGTGACGGTGATCAGGCTCTCATAGTCGCTCTGGGCGGCGCGGACGATCTCGTCCACGACCATGCCGCGCTCCTTGGCGACGACGGGCGCCGACACCACGTTGACCTCGCCGAGCATCGGCCGCAGCAGGCCCGACAGCACGGCCGAGGTGATCGCCTTGATCTTCATCTCGGCGACGTGGCCCTCATAGGTGATCTCGACCTTGAGGATGCCGCTCTCGGTGAGCTGGCCGGCGAACGAGCCGAGCTTCTCGGCGAGCGAGATGAACGGCTTCAGCTTCGGCGCTTCTTCCGCCGTGATCGAGGGGAAGTTGACCGCGTTCGAGATCGCGCCGGTGAGCAGGTAATCAGACATCTGCTCGGCGACCTGAAGCGCCACGTTCTCCTGTGCTTCCGTGGTGGAGGCGCCGAGATGCGGCGTGCAGATCACGTTGGGATGGCCGAACAGGACGTTCTTGGTCGCGGGCTCCTCGACGAAGACGTCGAAGGCGGCGCCGGCGATGTGCTTGGAATTGAGCGCATCGACCACCGCCTGCTCGTCGACCAGACCGCCGCGGGCGCAGTTGATCAGGCGCACGCCCTTCTTCATCTTGGCGATCGCGGCCGCGTCGATGATGTTCCTGGTCTTCTCGGTGAGCGGGGTGTGCAGCGTGATGAAGTCGGCGCGCTTGAGCAGATCGTCGAGATCGACCTTCTCGACGCCGATGTCCTTGGCGCGCTCCGGCGACAGGAACGGATCGAACGCAACCACCTTCATGCGCAGGCCGAGCGCGCGGTCGGCGACGATCGAGCCGATGTTGCCGCAGCCGACGACGCCGAGCACCTTGCCGGTGATCTCGACGCCCATGAAGCGGTTCTTCTCCCACTTGCCGGCCTGGGTCGAGGCGTCGGCCTGCGGAATCTCGCGGGCCAGCGCCAGCATGAGCGTGATCGCGTGCTCGGCGGTCGTGATCGAATTGCCGAACGGCGTGTTCATCACGATGATGCCCTTGGCCGTCGCGGCCGGGATCTCGACATTGTCGACGCCGATGCCGGCGCGGCCGATCACCTTCAGCTTCGCAGCCTTCTCGAGGATCTTGGCGGTCGCCTTGGTCGCGGAGCGGATCGCAAGGCCGTCGTAATTGCCGATGATCTCGGCAAGCTTGTCCTTGTCCTTGCCGAGGTTGGGCTGGAAGTCGACCTCGACGCCGCGATCCCGAAAGATCTGCACGGCAGCGGGCGAGAGCGCATCGGAAATGAGAACTTTGGGTTTGGTCATGGGAATGTGTCCTTCACACCCTCCCCTGGAGGGGGAGGGTCGGCGCGAAGCGCCGGGGGGGGGGGAAGCCGCAAGAAAGAAAATCGCCGGTGCGCCGTGTGGAGAGATCACCCCCCCCCGCCGCACCTGACGGTGCGTCGACCCTCCCCCTCCAGGGGAGGGTAAGAACTCAGGCCGCCTTCGGCAGAGCGGCCTTGGTCTCGGCGAAAGCCCAGTCGATCCACTGCGTCAGGATCTCGACGTCCTTGGCCTCGACGGTGGCGCCGCACCAGATGCGCAGGCCGGCCGGCGCATCGCGATAGTACGCGAAGTCGTAACCGGCGCCTTCCTTCTCGATCAGCGCGACCAGCTTCTTCGAGAACTCCGCCTGAGCGTCGTCCGAGAGCGAGGTGATCGCGGGATCGGTGAACTTGAGGCACACCGAGGTGTTGGAGCGGATCGCGGCGTCCTTGGCCAGGAAGTCGATCCAGGGCGTCTTCGCCTTCCAGTCGGCGAGCACCTTGGTGTTGGCATCGGCACGCGCGATCAGGGCCTTCAGGCCGCCGATCGACTTGGCCCAGTTCAGCGCATCGAGGTAGTCCTCGACGCAGAGCATCGACGGCGTGTTGATGGTCTCGCCGACGAAGATGCCCTCGTTGATCTTGCCGCCCTTGGTCATGCGGAAGATCTTCGGCAGCGGCCAGGCCGGCTTGTAGGTCTCGAGGCGCTCAACGGCGCGCGGCGAGAGGATCAGCATGCCGTGCGCGGCTTCGCCGCCGAGCGCCTTCTGCCAGGAGAAGGTGACGACATCGAGTTTTGCAAAATCGAGCGGCTGCGCGAAGGCGGCAGACGTCGCGTCGCAGATCGTGAGACCTTCGCGAGTCGCACTGATCCAGTCGGCGTTCGGAACGCGCACGCCGGAGGTGGTGCCGTTCCAGGTGAAGACGACGTCGCTCTTGGGATCGACCTTGGAGAGGTCGGGGATCTCACCGTAGGCAGCGTTGAGCTTGGTGACGTCCTTGAGCTTCAATTCCTTGACGATGTCGCTGACCCAGCCCTCGCCGAAGGATTCCCAGGCGAGCGTGGTGACGGGCCGCGCACCGAGCAGCGACCACAGCGCCATCTCGACCGCGCCGGTATCGGAGGCCGGCACGATGCCGATGCGGTAATCGGCGGGCACCTCGAGCACTTCGCGCGTCAGATCGATCGCGAGCTTGAGCTTGGTCTTGCCGACCTTCGCGCGATGCGAACGGCCGAGCGCTGCGTCCTTGAGATTTTGGGCGTTCCAGCCGGGGCGCTTGGCGCAGGGGCCGGAGGAGAAATGCGGCACGTTCGGCCGCGAAGCGGGCTTCGCTACAGTCATGATCTACCCTTCCAGATAGTAAGCCTCCCGTTGGGGGGAGGTGTCCCGCCGCGGCTGATACGGGAAACGGGTAGAGTCGTCAAGAAAGTTCGGGAGCCTCACGTGGGATTGATGGCTCGTCCAGGGCGATATCGGGGGACTCGACCACGGCAAGCGCGTTCAGCAAGTCCGTGGCATCGCTGATCAATTGCGCGGCCCGCCGGCGGCTGCCGACCTTCAAAATGCATTTGTCATTGGCCTGCACGACGTAGTCGTTGCCGACCTTGATGATTGAATAGCTTGTCATCGAAATCCCCGAACCGACCGAGCCCGGTGTCTGACGCTGCCCTAGCACCGTTCGTTCCTCGTTCAACATGAACGACAGACGGGTAGTTTACCGGCTCTTAATATGAACGAATGCGCGATCCGATTTCGCTGTTCGAGCAACGCACGAGCATGCTGCGTCAAAAGCGGACAGTCATACCGACGTGGCTGCCTGTGAATCCGAGCCGCTTGTAGAAGCGTTGCGCGTCGATGCGGCTCGCATGCGTCAGCAACTCCACCAGATTGCAGCCGCGCGCCTTTGCTTCCGCGATCGCCCATTGCACCAGTTGCTCGCCGATGCCGCGGCTGCGGCAATCGGTGGCGACGCGCACGTCTTCGAGCAGTCCGCGCACGCCGCCTTGCGAGCTGATGCCAGACAGAACGGCCAGCTGCAGGCAGCCGACCACCCTGCCCTCGCTCTCGGCGACGACGAGCGTCAAATTCGGATCGCGCTCAACGCGCTCGAATGCCGCGTAATAAGGCGCGGGCAGCGGATCCTCGACGCGCTCGCGCGCGCGCCCGAGATGGTCGTCAGCGAGCATCGCCACGATCACGGGGACATCCTCCCGGCGCGCTGGCCGGATCGAGACGGACTTGTCGGTCATATGGAAACTCCAGGAATCAGCGCACCGGCGGCAGGCCGAGAAACGCCTCGGTCTCTCCGATCCAGCGGCGGATAGAACCATAGCGACCGAGATCGAAGCCGCCCTCGTGCGCCACGCGGGTATAGGCGAGCAGCGAGACGTCGGCGAGCGATACCGCCTCGCCGGCAAAGAACCGGCTGGCCGAAAGGTGCTGCTCCATGCGGTCCAGCGCCGCATAGCCGCGCTTGACCTTGTCGGGGTCGAGCTCGGAGGCGTCCTTGCCGAGATAGACGAGGAGGAAACGGCACACCGCGATATAGGGCTCGTGGCTGTACTGCTCCCAGAACAGCCATTCGTCCATCTTGGCCGCCGTGAGGGCGTCGCGCGGAACGAGCGCGCTGTCGCGGGCCAGATAGCGGATGATGGCGTTGGACTGCGCCAACGTGCGGCCGTCGTCGAAGGCGACGGTCGGCACCTGGCCGGCCCCGTTCATGGCGAGGAATTGCGGCGTACGCGTCTCGCCCTTGCGGGTGTCGACCTCGATCCACTGATAGGGCAATGCGAGATGATCGCAGACCCACTTCACTTTCAGGCAGTTTCCGGAATTGCTGTCGCCGTAGATCTTCATCGCTGCCGCCCTGCTTCGGAGCGACAGAGCATCAGGACGACGCAGCCGTGTCAACCGGCCGCAGACACGGGCCTAGAACTTGTAGCCTGCACCGACGCGGAAATTGTTCAGGTTGACGGAGATGTTCTTGGCGTTGGAGAAGCCGACGTGCTCCCATTCGCCGCGCAGGATCACGCAGTCGAGCAGCGCGTATTCGATGCCGATGCCGCCCGTCCACCCGTAGATGAAGCTGTTCACGCGCTGCTCGGTCTGAGTCATCGAGCCGGAGCCCGCGAGCGAGCGAGACGTGACGCCGGTGTTGGGGTCCGTGAAGTCGTCGTATTTCAGATACGACACGGTCGCGAACCTTGAGACCTCGGCACGTCCGATCGCAAGACCACCGAACGCATAGGGCATGAAGTCTCCGCCGGACCAACCAATCCGGCCTCGGAAGGTCGCATAGTCCTTGAGCTGCAACGAAGCGCCGCCGCCAAGCGTGGTGTCGTAGGTGTAGAGATGATTCGTCGGCGCGGTTTCACCTGGGATCAACCGCGTCATGGAATCGCTCGCGGAGCTGCCGAGATTGTTCATGTAGCTGTAGTTGGCTTCGACGCCCATCACGGCGTCGTAGAACTGCCAGTTGCGGCCGACATAAGCACCGAAGCCCGTGGTCTGGACGTGGTTCTTCGGCAGCAGCGACCATCCTCCAACAGGAGCCTGCAGGATGCTGTCGCGCAGCATGAAATCCGTCATCGATTTCGGAGCGCGGCTGAAGTCCATCTCGGACGTGGCATAGCCGAACTGACCGCCGACGTAGAAGCCATCCCAATTGACGGACGACTTCGACAGACCGTCGGTGAAGCCGCCGCGCAGGATCGGCAGATCAGGCATATCGGCCGCGTGCGCGGCAGACACCGTCCCCAACATCACCGCCGCCAACAAAAGCCCACGCATCGCAACGCTCCATCGAACTCGAACTTTCGCTGGTGATCATGGCTCGTTAACCTTAACCAATGGTTGCGTCCGACGCCTTCGTCGCTGCTCGCCATGAAAAATACGCAAAGCAAAACGGCGCGGGATGATCCCGCGCCGTTAGCAAACCTTAACCGACGAGGCTGTCGATCAGCCCTTGGTGACGAGCGGCGGCGCGTAGACCGGCGGGCTGTTGAGGTCCCAGCGTACGCCGAGCTTGACGTCGTGCGAGGTGAGCTCCTTGATCTTGATCGAGGTCGGGCCGGAGGCGCTGTTGTCGAACAGGCGGTAGTTGCCGGGCGCGGCGTCGCCGAGGTTCATGTAGCTGTAGGCCAGTTCGACGGTGAACCCGGGATTGACCTTGTAGGCAAGACCGGCGTGGGCGGCCCAGGCGAAGTTCCACTTTCCGTTGTCGGCGAAGTAGGCGACGCTGTTGCTGAGCAGCGGGTTGAAAGACACGCCGTCGTCGCGGAAGCCGCTGATCTTGTTGTACGAGCCGCCGACACCGGCGCCGATGAACGGGGTGACGCACCACCAGGTGCCGAGGTCGACATAGGCGTTGGCCATCACGACCCACTCGGACTTGCTGCCGCTATAGTTGTTGACGCCGACGAAGCCGGGGCCGACGACGTTGTCGCTGCCGTGCAGATTGGACTTGCCACGGTACTGGCCGATCACGTCGGCGCGGAACCAGTTGTTGAAGCGATAGCCGACGCCGAGATCGAACAGCGGCGAAGAGTCGAAGCCGAGGCCTTCCGTCGTCTTGGAATAGCCGGCCGGCAGGGCGCTATCGATGCGCTTGGCGCTCTGATTGGTCATGCCGATGTCGCCGCGCAGATACCAGCCACCGAAGTCGGCGGGCGGAGCGGGCGGCGCGTACATGGGAGGGGGCGCCGCGATCGGCATATCGGCGGCGAACGCCATCGACGAGATCAGGGTTGCCGCACCCGCGGCAAGGAGAGACTTAACGCTACGCATTGGCTTCGTCCTTATGGCCGGTGAGGCTAAATACGAGCGCCTCACGTTCTGGAAACTCACGGGGAGGACGATGGCACCAAATGTTTAAGCGCCACTTAACCCTAATTTTTAAGGTTGATTTTTTCTCTACTCTCGCGCGGACGGACGGAAAGCGTTGCAAAAACGCATCGCCTCACGCCGGCAATTGCTAACGATGTGTGAAGGTGCGCTGCAACGAACGAGGAAAAATTAACGCACGTGCCGCGGCAGCCTGGGCAGGAACACCGCAAGCAGGCCGATCGCCGGCAGCCAGGCGCAGACCTGGTAGACGAACTCGATCGAGGTGTGGTCGGCGAGCTTGCCGAGCACGGCGGCCCCCAGCCCTCCGATGCCGAAGGCGACGCCGAAGAACACGCCGGAGATCATGCCGAAGCGATGCGGCACCAATTCCTGCGCGAAGACGATGATCGACGACGTCGTCGAGGAGATGATGAGGCCGATGATGACGCTGAGCACGGCGCTCGCGACGAGCCCGGCATAGGGCAGCGCCAGCGTGAACGGCAGCGCGCCCAGGATCGAGATCCAGATCACGATCTTGCGGCCGAAGCGATCACCGAGAGGACCGCCGAAGAACGCGCCGACCGCATTCGCCGCAAGGAAGATGAAGAGATAGATCTGGGCGGCCTGCGTCGACACGCCGAAACGGTCGATCAGATAGAAGATGTAGTAGCTCGACAGGCTCGAGACGTAGAGCTGCTTGGAGAACAGCAGCGCGACCAGCACCAGCAATGCGATCACGACACGGCGCGAGCTCGGCGCGTCGGGATGGGCTTGAACCGCCGCCGTCTTCTTGGCCTTGATCTGCGGCGCGTACCAGCGGCCGATGCGCCAGAGGATGACGATGGCCAGGAACGCGATCGAGGAGAACCAGGCGATGCTGCCCTGCCCGAACGGCACCACGATCAGGGCCGCCAGCACCGGCCCCATCGAGGTGCCGAAACTGCCGCCGAGCTGAAACACCGATTGCGCAAAGCCGTAGCGGCCGCCGGAGGCGAGCCGCGCGATGCGCGCCGATTCCGGGTGAAACACCGCGGAGCCGAGGCCGACGAAGGCGGCCGCGACGAGGATGACGAGGTATTGCTGCGCGACGCTGAGCAGAAGCAGGCCGAAGAAGGTCGAGGCCATGCCGATCGCCAGCGAATAAGGCTGCGCCTTCTTGTCGGTGTAGTGCCCGACCACCGGCTGCAGCAGCGAGGCCGTGAACTGGAAGGCCAGCGTGATCATGCCGATCTGCGCGAAGTCGAGCGCGTAGGTGTCCTTCAGGATCGGATACACCGAGGCGATCAGCGACTGCATGGTGTCGTTGAGGAAGTGCGAGACGCTGATGCCGGCGAGCACGACATAGGCCGGGCCGGCGGCCTTGGCCGCAGGCGCGACATCACTGACGACGACGGGCTCGGTCAGCGCTTCCTCGGAGACGACGACAGGCTTGTTCAATGCAGCATCCCGGCGCGGCAGATTGCCGCGACCTCACAGGTACGATGCAACGCGCGGAGGAACCAGCGCCAATCGCAAATGGCTGGGATGCGCGGGTGCTCTCGTCACTACCCTCCCCTGGAGGGTAAGAACGGCCTTACGCCGCGGCCTGGCCCAACGCCGAGACGATGGTGTCGACGACGTCCTCGACCAGGATGCGGTCCTCGCCCTCGCCCATCACGCGGATCACGGGCTCGGTGCCGGAGGAGCGGATCAGGAGGCGGCCGTGGCCGTTGAGGCGCTTCTCGCCGTCGGAGATCGCCGACTTGACGTCGGAATTATCGAGCGGCTTGCCGCCCTTGTGGCGAACGTTCTTGAGGATCTGCGGCAGCGGATCGAAGCGGTGGCAGACTTCCGAGACGGGCCGGCGCGACTTCTGCACCACGGCCAGCACCTGCAATGCAGCCACAAAGCCGTCGCCCGTCGTGGCGTAGTCGGACAGGATGATGTGGCCGGACTGCTCGCCGCCGAGATTGTAGCCGCCGTTCAGCATCTGCTCGAGCACGTAGCGGTCGCCGACCGGCGTACGCACGAGATCGAGCCCCTGCCCTTTCAGGAAGCGCTCCAGCCCGAGATTTGACATCACGGTGGCGACGATGCCGGGACGCGACAGACGGCCGTCTTCCTTCCAGCTCTGCGCGATCACCGCGAGCAACTGGTCGCCGTCGACGACATGGCCGCGCTCATCGACCAGGATGACGCGATCGGCGTCACCGTCGAGCGCAATGCCGATGTCGGCGCGCATCTCGCGCACCTTCTTCGACAGCGCTTCCGGCGAGGTCGAGCCGCAATCCTTGTTGATGTTGAAGCCGTCGGGCTCGACCCCGATCGGCACGACGTCGGCGCCGAGCTCCCAGAGCGCTTCCGGCACCACCTTGTAGGCGGCGCCGTTGGCGCAATCGATCACGACGCGCAGGCCGTCGAGCGACAGGTCGCGCGGCAGCGTGCGCTTGGCGAATTCGATGTAGCGGTCATGCACGCCGTCGATACGGCGGGCGCCCCAGGCTCGCGCTCTGCGCAAGACGCTTGTCGATGGGCTCGTCGAGCAGCTGCTCGATCTGCCTCTCGACGTCGTCGGAAAGCTTGAAGCCTTGCGGTCCGAACAGCTTGATGCCGTTGTCCTCGAACAGATTGTGCGAGGCCGAGATCATCACGCCAAGGTCGGCGCGCATCGACTTGGTCAGCATCGCGACCGCCGGCGTCGGCATCGGGCCGACCAGCAGCACGTCCATGCCGACCGAGGTGAAGCCCGCCACCATGGCGTATTCGATCATGTAGCCGGACAGGCGGGTATCCTTGCCGATCACGACCCGGTGGCGATGGTCGCCGCGCTGAAACGCAAGGCCTGCGGCCTGGCCGACCTTGAGCGCGAGCTCCGGCGTGATCAGTCCGTTGGCGCGGCCCCGAATCCCGTCCGTCCCGAAATATTTGCGACTCATATCGTCCCCCAACGCAACAACCAGGGGATCCCCTTAGACAACCACGGGATGCCCGAACGGGCCCCGCATCCCTGATTTGCTGGGGTCTTATAAGCCTTGCGCGGCTAACTTGGCTTCAAAAAATATGATGAATCATTACGGAACCGGGTGCGCCGCGGCCCCGATAACGCATTGTTAACACTGTATTTCCTGCGATAGCGGCGGAATCGGGCGGAACCGGCCCTAGCTGCTGCGCTTCACGTGGCCGTCCCCACGGCTCGGCGCCGGCTGGGTGACGTTGACGGGGTCGGACCCCGGAAAGGTCTCCTCCAGCCCCTCTTCCAGGGCTTCCTCGAGATCATGCTTCTCCTTGATCTCTTCGGGCGAAGGTCCGGCGTGCGGCTTGGTCATGGCGCTCTCCTGCAAAACCTTCTGCAAACGATTTGGCTGCGCATCCAACCATGCTAGATGACCCCGAAATCTTCCGATGCAAGACTCTTGAGTCAAAGACGGGCCGGGGAACGATCATGAAACATATCACCTGTATCGACGATCTTCGCGCGCTGCATAAGCGCCGCGTGCCGAAGGCCTTCTTCGACTATTGCGACCGCGGCTCCTATGCCGAGGAAACGCTGCGCGCCAATCGCGAGGACATGCAGGCGATCAAGTTCCGCCAGCGCATCCTGGTCGACGTCTCCAAGCGCGACACCTCGACCACGATCCTCGGCGAGAGCTCGACCATGCCCTTGATGCTCGCGCCCGTCGGCCTGCTCGGCATGCAGCATGGCGACGGCGAGATCCACGCCTGCCGCGCCGCGCAGGCCGCCGGCATCCCGTTCACGCAGTCGACGATGTCGATCTGCTCGATCGAGGACATCGCCGCCAATGTCGAGAAGCCGTTCTGGTTCCAGCTCTACGTGATGAAGGACCGCGGCTTCATCAAGGAATTGATCCAGCGCGCGATGGCGGCCAAGTGCAGCGCCCTCGTGTTGACCGTCGACCTGCAGGTGATCGGCCAGCGCCACGCCGACATCAAGAACGGCATGACGGTGCCGCCGGAATGGTCGCTGTCGAAGCTGCTGGATTTCGCCAGCAAGCCCACCTGGGTTTCCGGCGTGCTGCAGGGCAAGCGCCGCACCTTCGGCAACATCGCAGGCCATGTGAAGAACACCGAGGATCTCAACCGCCTCGCCGAATGGACGGCCTCGCAGTTCGACACCTCGCTGAACTGGAAGGACGTCGAGTGGGTCCGCAGCATCTGGCCGGGCAAGCTCGTCATCAAGGGCATCCTCGACGTCGAGGACGCCGAGGAAGCCGCCAAGACCGGCGCGCAGGCGCTCGTCGTCTCCAACCATGGCGGCCGCCAGCTCGACGGCGCACCGTCCTCGATCGAGGTGCTGCCGGAGATCGCGGATGCGGTCGGTGACAAGATGGAGATCATGTTCGACGGCGGCATCCGCTCCGGCCAGGACGTGATGCGCGCGCTCGCGCTCGGTGCAAAATCCTGCATGATCGGCCGCGCCTATGCCTACGGGCTCGGCGCCGGCGGCCAGGCCGGCGTCGCCAAGGCGATCGACATCATCCAGAAGGAGCTGCTCACCACGATGGGCCTGTGCGGCGTCAACCGGATCGACGAGATCGACGATCACGTGATCGCGGTGTAACCGCAGAGGTGGTGCCGTAGGGTGGGCAAAGCGTAAGCGTGCCCACCATTGCGCGTGAATGTGAGAAGGACGTGGGCACGGCGCTTTGCACCTTTGCCCACCCTACGAGATCTCGGCTTGATCGAAGATCTCCGCCTCAATCTCCACCGTCGTCCCGGACAAGCACGCCACAAGCGCGCGCCGATCCGGGACCCATAGCCACAGGCGGGTGTGGCTACGGGGACTCGGAGTGACCTGCTTTGCGCAACAACTTTTTCCTGTGGTTATGGGTCCCGGATCTGCGCTGACGCTTGTCCGGGACGACACCGAGAGTGTGGCGGGCAGCTCCGACTCACATCGGCGGCGTCAGGCCGTCGCGGCCGACGCTGACGCGATTGGTCTCGAACGAACCGTCCGGCAATTGCTTCATGAAGGCGATGACCTTGGCGCCAACCTTTAGGTCGGATTTGTCGCCGGGCACGAAGGTCACCACCGGCGTGTTGTCGGCGACGAACACCTTCTTCTCGCCGTCCTTGTACTTGACCAGCAGCGTATGGCCGTCGTTGCCGACGACGCTCTCCGCCACCGTCGCGTTGGTCATGCTGGAGTTGGGCTTGAGATCATAGGGCCTCGAACCCTCGCCGGTGCCGCGCATATCTTCCGGAAACACATGCACCTCGACGGCGTTCTGGCCGCCGTCCGGTCCCGGCACCGTGGTCGCCCCGACGAAGGATCCGACCTTGATGTCGGCGAGCGAGATCCTGGTAATGCCCGACACGCGTATGTCGGCGGCAAAGCGAAGCTTGACGTCCTCGCCGCTGCGCGACTTGACCTGCATCGTGTCGCCGTTGACGGCTTCGATGGTGCCGCGCACCCGCATCGGCACCGGCGCTTTCTGGGCGAGGGCACAGTAAGTCGAGACGGCCACCATCGCGACGGCGAGCAGCGGACGTGTGAAAGTTGCACGTTGAACAGACATGACGGTCTCCGATTGTCCCCACAGGAATCGAGAACTCCGGAAGGCCCGCGCTATTCTCTCAAGTCTTTGTGAGATCGGCCTCGACCAACGCGCGCAGCTCGGCCGTGACTTCCGGCCGCCGGCCGAACCACAGCTCGAAGCCGCGTACCGCCTGATGCAGCAGCATGCCGAGCCCGTCGGCAGTTTTCAGGCCGCGCGCTGTTGCCGCGGCCAGCAGCGGCGTCACCAGGGGAACATAGACGAGATCCGTAACGACCGCAGCCTGCGGCAGGCGCGCGACGTCGACATCCAGTGACGGCTGGCCGTGCATGCCAAGCGAGGTCGTGTTGACGAGAAGTCTTGCGCGCGGCAGGACGCCGTCGATCGCGTCCCATGTCACGGGATGCACGTTCGGCCCGAACTGCTTCGCCAGCGCCTCGGCCCGCGCGATGGTGCGGTTGGCGAGATGCACGCGCTTGATGCCGCGCTCGAGCAGCCCGAACACCACCGCACGCGAGGAACCGCCGGCGCCCAGCACCAGTGCCTCGTCGGCTGCGTCCCAGCCGGGTGCGCTGGCATCGAGATTGTTGATGAAGCCTTCGACGTCGGTATTGGTCGAGCGCAGCTCGCCATCGGCAAACCACAGCGTATTGGCCGCGCCCACGGTCCTGGCGCGGGCATCGGGCGTCGACAGCGCCAGCACGCCTTCCTTGTGCGGGAGGGTGACGTTGGCGCCGACAAAGCCGCGCAAGGACAGCCGCAGGACGAAATCCCGCAAGTCCTCGGGCGGCACCGCCTCGATGAGGTAGCCGCCTTCAATGCCCAGCGTACGCAGCCAATAATGATGGATCAGCGGCGAGCGCGAATGCGCGGCCGGCCATCCGATCAGACAGGCTGCAGGAGCTTTGGGCGCGGTCATCTTGTCCTCGAGGTCGTATTCCCGAGGCGATCCATTTCGCGTCGTGCCCGCCCTGTCAAGCGCGCGGGCGCCGCAACGTCAGCTCGGGGCTGGCTCCTCGGCCGCCCCGCCCTTGATGTCGGCAATGGCACGCTCGAGGCTCTGGCGATAGCGCGCGCGCGGCGGCGTCACGCCATGGGTGAGCAGCGCGCGGCGGACCGCGGGCGAGGCCCCCGTGATGAACAGCCTTATACCCTGGCGGTGCGCCTTGGCGGCGACACGGCCGAGCACGTTGGCGGCGGTCGAATCCAGGAACGGCACCGCGGCAAAATCGACCACGAAGGCCTTGCGCTTGTCGGCGACGCCGTCGAGCACGCTGCCGATGGCCGAGGCGGCGCCGAAGAAGAACGCGCCGGTGATGCGATAGACCAGCACGTCGCGATCGACCGCAAGGGCAGGATCGTAGCGAACGCGATCGCCATTGCCGTCATCAGGGCGATCGGCCGCGACCAGCGGCGAGCGCTCTTCGATACCCGTCATCTCCGCCATGCGATGGATGAACAGCACCGCGCCGAGCGCGAAGCCGACCAGGATGCCTTCGGTCAGGTCGCGGAAGATCGTCAGCAGGAAGGTTGCGAGCAGCACCACCGCATCGCCCCAGGACGAGCGCAGCAGCGTCGCGAATTCGTGCTTCTCCGCCATGGTCCAGGCCACGACGACCAGCACCGAGGCGAGCGCGGCGAGCGGGATGTAGCTTGCCAGTGGCGCTGCGATCAGCATGAACAGCAGCAGGAAGACCGAATGCAGCATGCCGGCCAGCGGCCCGCGGGCGCCGGCGCGGATATTGGTCGCGGTGCGTGCGATCAGGCCGGTGACGCAGATGCCGCCGAACAGCGCCGAGCCGATATTGGCCGCGCCTTGCGCCACCAGCTCGCAATTGGAACGGTGTCGGCGCCCGGTCATGCCGTCGGCGACCACCGCGGACAGCAGCGATTCGATGGCGGCCAGCAGCGCGAACGAGATCGCATCCGGCAGCACGGCGGTCACCTTCGCGAGCGAGAATGCCGGCAACGCCGGCGAAGGCAGTTCCCGCGGAATGCCGCCGAAGCGCGAGCCGATGGTCTCGACCGGCAGCGAGAACACCGCACACGCGATGGCCGCGAACACGACCGCGATCAGGATGCCGGGCCAGGACGGCCGCCAGATCCGCAAGGCCGCGATGATGGCGACGCTGACGATTGCGACTGCGACCGCGGATGGATTGACGGTGCTGAGGCCGCCTGCGAGCGCGAGCAGCTTCGGCACGAACTCGCTGGGCTCTTTCCCCGCGAGCGTGATGCCCGAGAGATCGCGCAGCTGGCTGGCGAAGATGATCACGGCGATGCCGGCGGTGAAGCCTACCGTCACCGGATAGGGGATGAACTTGATATAGGTGCCGACCCGCAGCAGGCCCGCGGCGATCAGGAACAGCCCCGCCATCAGGGTCGCCAGGATCACGCCGTCGACGCCGTGCCGTTCGGCGGTCGCGGCGACCAGCACAATGAAGGCACCGGCCGGCCCGCCGATCTGGAACCGGCTGCCGCCGAGCAGCGAGGCGATGAAGCCGCCGACGACGGCGGTGTAGAGTCCGCGGTCCGGCGTCACGCCCGAGGCGATCGCGATCGCCATCGACAGCGGCAGCGCCACGATCGCAACCGTCAGGCCTGCGAAGACGTCGGCACGCAAATCCGACAGCCCGTAGCCTTCGCGCCAGACCGTGACGAGCTTTGGCAGATATAGTTCGGCAAAGGTCGGCCGACGCAGCTGGTGCAGCCGGCCTGCATGATCGCTTGTGATGCTCATCTCAGCAAAGTGCTCCGCTGCCCCGCGATGCTCCGAAGCATCGCGCGTCCCGTGTTGCCGAGGTGCGACGATGCGCTAGCCCTTCTTGATCCCGAGCATGATCAACGCCCGATCATGCCCCGACGCGGCGCGGCGGCCCGGGCTCCTTCAGGCGAACGCCACGCCCGCCACTGTCGCTGCGGACCTGCTCGCCGATCAGCTCGACGCCGGCCCGGTCGAACGCCTCGACCACCTTGATCAGGGTCTCGACCACGCCACGCACATTGCCGGTCGAGGCCTCCATCCGCTGGATGGTCGGCAGTGACACGCCGGCGAGCTCGGCCAGGGTTTTCTGGTCAATGCCGAGCAGCGCGCGGGCTGCCCGCATCTGAAATGACGTGATCACCTTGGCCTCACTTACCAGCACTTATAAATGATATCTGTAACATATACAATGATGTAAAATACATCATACAAAACTGAAAGCAAGAGTGATCCGTCATTCTGTGGTGCGAGACACGTGACGCAACGCGTCGCGTGGGGAGCCTCGAGGGATGAGACGGCCCCGATGCAGCCGGGCCGTCTCATCCTTCGAGGCTCGCCGCGCAGTGCAAATGCACTGCGCAACTCACACCTCAGGATGACGGAAGTTAGAGGTTCGCTCCGTACGCGATAATAGGTGGACAGCTTGGACCGGAAACGGCGCACATGCAGACGCGCCCCGTCACCCCACCCCCTCCCCGGGAAGGACAGGAGAGGGAGAGGGGTGTGGTGCGCTCCTTAACTTTGCTAGAAGCCGATCACGCCGCGTGCTGATGCGCGGCGATGATCTGGTCTGCGGCACGTCCCGTGACTTCGGCCATGTGGTCGAACGTTCGGGTGAAGCTGCCGGCGCCGGCGGTGGCCGAGCGCAGCTCGACGATCAATTCGCCGATCTCGGCCTCCGGCATCATGGCGCGGACGCAATCCCAGCCGCTCCAGCCCTCGCGGGTGTCGAAGCCGAGGATCTGGCCGCGCCGCGCTGACAGGATCGCGTTGATCTTGGCGGTGGCGTCGGTCGGGCAGACGATCTCGACCACGTGGATCGGCTCCAGCAGCACCGGCTGGCATTGCGGCAGGCCTTCGTTGAGCCCGAGCCGCGCCGCGGTACGGAAGGCGAGATCGGAGCTGTCGACGCTGTGATAGGAGCCGTCGGTCAGCGTCACCTGCACGTCGGTGACGGGGAAGCCGAGCGGACCGCGCGCCAGCCCGTCGACGACGCCTTCCTCCACCGCTCCGATGTAGTTGCGCGGCACGGCGCCGCCGACGACTTTCTCGGCGAACTTGAACCCCTCGCCACGCGGCAGCGGCTTGATGTCGAGCACGACGTCGCCGAACTGGCCATGGCCGCCGGACTGCTTCTTGTGGCGGCCACGCTGGACGATCGGCTTGCGGATGGTTTCCTGGTAGCCGATCCCCGGAGGATGCGAGGTGATCTTGACGCCGAAGCGGTCGCGGAGCCGCTCGCTGGCGACGCGCAAGTGCATCTCGCCCTGCCCCCACAGCACGGTGTCGTGGGTCTGGGCGTTCATCACGATGACGAGCGAGGGATCCTCCTCGTGCAGCCGCGTCAGTGCCTGGCCGAGCTTCACGTCATCCTTGCGATCAGTCGCCGCAACGGACATCGCGAGCACCGGGGGCATGGGTTCTGCCACGGCGAGCGCGGCCGGCGGGGTCTTGCCGTTCGAGACCGTGTCACCGGTCTTGATGGGGTCGAGCTTGGCGAGCGCCACGGTGTCACCGGCTTCGGCTGCAGCACGCTTGGTGTCGTAGGCCCCGTTGACGGCGAGGATGCCGGAGATGCGCCCTGCCCCGCCGGAGGCGGATTGCAACGTCGCACCGTCATCGAGATGGCCGGCGAGCAGCCGCGTCAGCGACAGCTTTCCACCATGCTGCGAATGCAGCGTCTTGAACACGAAGCCGAGCGCGTCCTTGCTCTCGGGCACGCCGAGACGTCTTGCGGTTTCGGCAATGCCGGGCGCCTCATGGCGCAGCGCCTTCATCAGACGCAGCACGCCGTTTTCGCGCGCGGCCGCCCCGAGAAGAACGGGGCAGATCAGCCCCTCGCGCAATTCGCGGGCGAGGTCGTCGAACACGGCATCCCGCGGCGGCTGGATGTCCTCGAGCAACTGCTCCATCAGCGCATCGTCGTGATCGGCGAGCTTCTCCAGCATCGAGAAACGGGCTTCCTTCTCGCGATCGAGATTGCCGCCTTCGAGCGCGACCACCTCGGAGGCCTTGTGCTCGCGATAGATGAAGGCGCGTTCCAGCGCCAGATCGACGAAGCCCTCGATCAGATCGTCCTTCCAGATCGGAATCTGGCGCAGCACCAGCGGCACGCGGGAGGCGGGCTGCAGCATTGCGAGCGTCTCGCGGATGCGCTGGCTCGCGCGGTCGATCTTGTTGAGGAACAGGAAGCGAGGGATCTTCAGCTCCTCCAGCTCGCGCAGGATGATCTGAAGCTGCGGCAGCTTCTTCTCGTCGGCCTCGCAGACCACGATCGCCGCATCGACCGCGGGCAGCGCGGCGCGCATGTCGTGGGCGAACTCGACGGAACCGGGACAATCCAGGAAGGTGTAGCTGTCGCCCATGAAACTCGTGGTGGCAGCAGTCAGGCCGACGGTCATCTTGTGATGACGGGCCTCCGGCGTCGCATCGCCGACGGAAGTTCCGGCATCGACGCTGCCGGCGCGCGCGATTGCGCCCGTTCGCGCCAATATTGCTTCGAGAAGTGTGGTTTTACCGCTTTGGAAAGGGCCCACCAGCGCGATGCACCGTGGACCTCGGGGACTTCTGACGTCTTGTCCCATTCGCCGCCTCCTTGGTGTGGAGCTCGGCCCATGATTGGGTCGGCAAACGCGGATGGTCTGCCCGTCCCCGAGATTTGGCAAGCATCAAACGTCGCTGCGGTGCGTCGTCAGTTCGATCAAGTTTTATAGTGCCTGATGTGATCAGGTCGGCCTATCGGTCGTGTTCCACCTCTCCCCAGCGGGAGAGGCGAAACCAGCTACGCCCTGGCACTCAACGGCCCGGACGGAGTTCCAGGCTCTCGAGGCCGGCGGCGACGTTGAGGCCGACCTGCCCCTGCACGCTGAGCGGCTGGAGCGCGATCGAATTGTTGGAGCCGCCGACCAGCACGTTGCCGCCAAGGCCAACGCCAACCGAGGCGCTGCCCTGCGCGCCGGCATAATTGCCGGAGAGGTCGCCGGGGCCGAGCCGATCGACCGGCGCGAACACGCCCCACGCCAAAGCCGTCTCCTGGGTGATGCCGATGTCGAGACCGACTTTGCGGATCGTCGCCACGTAGCGATCGTCGGGCAGGCCGTCGGCGCGCAGCACGCAGCCGAGATGGGTCACCGATCCCACGATGAAGCCGACGCTGGCGCCGCCACGGCATTCGAGCACGCCGACCCGCGCCATCCGCTGCTGCGCACTGCCGCTGACGCTGGAGGCAACGAGGCTGGCGACGGCAAGCCCGGCGAAGATGAATGAACGACGCATGAAATGTCTCCGGCGATGATGTGATGCGAGCAAAGAGCGCCCACCCGCGTTGCGCGTCTATGCCACAAGAGTGACGACGGTGCCAGATCCTCCGTCATTGCGAGCGCAGCGAAGCAATCCAGAGTCTTGCCGCAGAGGGATTCTGGATTGCTTCGCTGCGCTCGCAATGACGGGGATAGAGGTGCGCTTCTTGTCCCGCGCACATCTTACCTGCCAGAACAAAAAAGGCCCGCACGAAGCGGGCCTTTTTCAATTCTTGTCGCGCCAAGCTTACCGCAGATTTCCGCAGAAGCGCTGGATGCGCTTGCAGGCGTCTTCGAGATCCGAGGTCTTGGTCGCGTAGGAGATGCGGAACGCGGGTCCAAGGCCGAAGGCCGAGCCCTGCACGACGGCAACGCCTTCGGTCTCCAGCAGCTCGGTGACGAAGTCCTCGTCATTGCCGATCACCTTGCCCGACGGCGCGGTCTTGCCGATCGTTCCGGCGCAGGACGGATAGACGTAGAAGGCGCCCTCGGGACGCGGGCATTCGATCCCCTTGGCCTGGTTGAGCATGGAGACGACGAGGTCGCGGCGCTCCTTGAACACCTTGTTGTTGGCGGGGATGAAGTCCTGCGGACCGTTCAGCGCTTCCACCGCCGCCCATTGTGCGATCGACGACGGGTTCGAGGTCGACTGCGACTGGATCGTCGACATCGCCTTGATCAGCTGCGCGGGGCCGCCGGCATAGCCGATGCGCCAGCCGGTCATGCAATAGGCCTTCGACACGCCGTTCACGGTGAGGGTGCGGTCGTAGAGTTTCGGCTCGACCTGCGCGACCGTGGTGAACTGGAAGTCGTCATAGACGAGATGCTCGTACATGTCGTCGGTCATGACCCAGACATGCGGATGCTTGACCAGCACGTCGGTGAGCGCCTTCAGCTCGGACTTCGTGTAGGCAGCTCCCGTCGGGTTCGAGGGCGAGCACAGGATCACCCATTTGGTCTTTGGCGTGATGGCGCGCTCGAGCGCCTCGGCCTGGAGCTTGAAGCCGGTCGCGGCGGTGCAGACCACCGGCACCGGCTCGCCGCCGGCGAGCGCGACCATCTCGGGATAGCTGACCCAGTAGGGCGCGGGGATGATGACCTCGTCGCCCGGATTGATGGTCGCCATCAGCGCGTTGTAGAGCACCTGCTTGCCGCCGGTGCCGACGATGATCTGGTTCGGCTTGTAGGTGACGCCGTTCTCGCGCTGAAACTTGGCGATGATCGCGTCCTTCAACTCGGGAATGCCGTCGACGGCGGTGTACTTGGTCTTGCCGGCCTCGATGGCGCGGATCGCCGCCAGCTTGATGTTGGCGGGCGTGTCGAAGTCGGGCTCGCCGGCGCCGAGGCCGATGACGTTGCGGCCCGCCGCTTTCAGCGCGCGTGCTTTATCCGTGACCGCGATGGTCGCGGACGGCTTCACACGGTCGAGCGCAGCGGCAAGGAAGGACATCGTCATCTCCTGACAAGCGTCGTGAACCCATGGGTCGTCACGACTCTGATTGTGGGAATGGAGACACCCTAAAACGTGTGCCGCTGCGCCGCAAGAAACTTCGGTCCGATCTCGCAAAAGTTTACGGATTTGGAGCGGTTCAAGCCGCGATTTCCGGCAATTTTCCGCAACTTTGCCGGGCAAATCGCTCATATCCCGGAAGGCTTGTCCTCGGAGCAATTTTGCGGAGCGCGATGACGCCTCTCCACCGTCATGGCCGGGCATCCACGCCTTGCCACGACGCACTGAGAACGTGGATGCCCGGGACAAGCCCGGGCGTGACGGCGATCTCGTTTCACGGCATCGCGCCGTCGCTCGACTGTCTCACACAATGCACGGAAGAATGCCCTGGGTGCGTTGACGCAAGCGTGAACTGAATAGCGTGGTCGCACGGAAATGATCTTCCGTAGCGTTGCAGTGCGGTAGGCTTTTCGAGTTTTTCTATGGGCCGGGCCTTGCGGCGGATTCGCATCGGCATCATTGTTTATCCGCGGCGCGTGGGCAGGACGCATCGCACCTTCCCATCCCTCGGAATCGTCCTCAGAATGTACAAGCTCTATTCGATGCAACGCTCGGGCAACAGCTACAAGGTTCGCCTTGCGCTGGCGCTGCTCAACGTGCCCTATGAAGCTGTGGAGGTGGACATTCTGCGCGGCGAGAGCCGCACCCCGGACTTTCTGACCAAGAACCCTTCGGGACAGGTGCCGCTGCTCGAGGTCGGCGAGGACCGTTATCTCGCCGAGTCCAACGCCATCCTCTGGTACGTCGCCGTCGGCACGCCGCTGGCGCCGGAGAACCGCATCGACCGCGCCGAAGCGCTGCAGTGGATGTTCTTCGAGCAGCACGCGCTCGAGCCCAATATCGGCGCCGCCTATTTCTGGCTCTCGCTGGTCAAGGGCGGCCGCGACCTGCAGACCCATTCGCTGGAAGACTGGATGGAGCGCGGCTATGGCGCGTTGCAGGTGATGGAAAACCACCTCAAGACCAACTCCTATTTCGCCGCGCGCCAGCTCACGGTCGCCGACATCGCACTTTATGGCTACACCCATCTCGCCGACCGCTGCGACTTCGACCTCCAGGCCTTCCCGGCGATCCGCGATTGGCTGCAGCGGGTCGAAGCCGCCCCCGGCTTCGTGGCGATGGACTGGCGACCAGCCGACATCGACGACCCCGCCAGCATTGCCGCCGGCGTCTGACGGCGGAGCCCGCCGTTCGGGCGAATAGCGGGCATAAAGGTAATATTTGCCGCAATCTGGCCATTTTCAACGCGATGGCCGCCGCAATCTTGCCGATTGAAACTGGGAAATTCCGGAAAGTCGCGGGTGATTCGCTCGCGTGTTGAAGGATTTAGACCATGATACGGGCGTCCGGCACGGCAGGCTTTCAGGGCCATCCCGCGACCGTCGCGTCTTCCCGGCTCACCAATGCAGTCGCGGCCTCACTGGCGATCGCCGCGCTCTCGCTCTGCCTGATCGTCACCCTGACGGTGTTGTCGACCAAGGCGACCATGGCCATGGGTCTGCCGGCCTGATCCCGTTTCATCCTGGTCCCGCCTTCAAGGCGCCGCGTGACCCGCGCCGGCCCGGCATCGCGACAGGACGTCGATGAAATCACCTGTGGTAGTCGTTGCAATCACACTGACTGCGGCCATCCTGGTGGCGGCGTCACTCTTGATCCTGGTCGGCACCCGCAAGGGGCCTGGGACCTCGACGCTGAATGCGCCTGTGCTGCAACAACCCCTCAAGCACGCGCGCCTGGTCTAAAATCATCTGAAAGCCTTACGCTTGCGGGCAAGCGCGTCTTAAGCACGCCGCGCGAAAACGCGTTGGATGCGTGCAACGATCGGCCAGTGTTGCGGCCTTATCTCGTTCGGGAGGAGCGAGACTGGCCCATGCGGTTCGGATGGCGTGCGATTTCCGGTCCGGCGCTGACAGCAGCGACCCTGCTGCTGATGATGCCGCTCGATCGCGTGATCACCCTTCCCTCACCTGCCCCGCTGTTCATCTGCATCGTGGCGCTCGCCGGCACGATGTCGGGTGTCGCCTCGGCCATGATCACCGCGGCTGCCGCGGTGATCGGCGCTGCGCTGCTGTTCCTCAACCAGCACGGCGTCGCCTATGCCGCAGCGGATCTGATCCGGCTCGGCCTCCTGGCCGCGACTGCGGCACTCACCGCAGCAATCACGGGCCTGATGCGCGAGCGGCTGCTCGGCACGTTCGCGGCCGAGCGCCGCAGCCACGCCCCCGCGGCGCGGCTCTCGGCCGCGCTCGACCAGGTCGACATCGGCATCGTGCTGCTCGACGCCGAGACCCGCGCCGAATTCATCAACCGCGCGTTCCGCGATTACTTTGCGGTGCCTGACGAGATCGCCGACGGCAAGCCGCCCTTCATCGCGCTGATGTATCACGGCCGCGACACCGGCGCGTTCGAGCTGCCCGAGGACGAGCTCGGCATCTTCATCGCCCAGCGCATGGAGATGGTGCGGACCGGCGATGCCACGCCGATCAACATCGCCTTGCGGACCGGCGAGGTGCTGCGTTTCGTCTGCACGGCACTGCCCGACGGCGGACGCATGCTCAGCTACACCCCGGTGACCGACCTCGTGCGCCACACCGACGCGCCGGCCCGCGCCGACTACTACCGCTCGCTGCGCGATCCCACAGGCCGCAAGCTGATCCGGTATCTTCGCGTCGCGGAGTGATGCGACGGCGCGATTGATCGGCGCGGCCATCATCCCGTATGAATGACGCTTCATCGATCGCGGGAATTCCAGATGTCGCTCACCATTCGCTCCGTCACCAGGCAGGACTACGATCAATGGCTGCCGCTGTGGGACGGCTACAACGCTTTCTACGGCCGCTCCGGCCCGACCGCGCTTGCACCCGAGATCACGAAGGTGACATGGCAGCGCTTCTTCGACGCCTACGAGCCGGTGCATGGGCTCGTCGCCGAGAGCGACGGCAAGCTGCTTGGCATGACGAACTACCTGTTTCATCGCAGCACCACCGCGATCGAGCCGTCCTGCTATCTGCAGGACCTGTTCACCTCCGAGAGCGCGCGCGGCAAGGGCGTCGGCGCAGCGCTGATCCATGGGGTGTACGAGCGGGCGAAACTGGCGGGATCGCCGCGGGTCTATTGGCAGACGCACGAGACCAACCTCACGGCGCAGCGCCTCTACGACAAGGTCGCGGAGCGTTCCGGCTTCATCGTCTATCGCAAGATCTTCTGACCCCGATCGGCGGAGCCTGTGGATAAGTCGAGCTGTCACCCGCGCGTAACATAGCGGGACTACGCTCCCACCTGCGTCTGATCTGGCCCCCCGTCACCGATCAAGCGCTCCAAAGCGGTCCCCGTCAGTCGCCGCGTCTGACAGGGGCCGCATTTTTTTGTCCGCGCTGCCGGCATGGCAGCAGCGCGACGGGCAGCTTGCAGCTCGCGCGCGTGGTGGTCAGAATGCCCGCCGCTCATCTGACAGGATCTCTCCATGGAAATTCGCAATCTCGGCGCCTCCGGCCTTCGCGTGTCTGCGGTCGGGCTCGGCTGCAACAATTTCGGCCAGCGCACGGATCTGGAGACCTCGCGCAAGGTGATCCACCGCGCGCTCGACCTCGGCATCACGCTGTTCGACACCGCCGACATCTACTCCAACATGGGCGGCTCGGAGAACGTGCTCGGCGCCGTCCTGGGCGATCGCCGCAAGGACATCGTGCTGGCGACGAAATATTCCAAGCCCATGGCCGAGGACGGCACCAAGCAGGGTGCTTCGCGCCGCTACATCATGAGCGCGGTCGAAGCCAGCCTGAAGCGGCTGAAGACCGATTACATCGACCTCTACCAGCAGCACGATTACGACCCGCTGACGCCGATCGAGGAGAGCCTGCGCGCGCTCGACGATCTCGTCCGCCAGGGCAAGGTCCGCTACATCGGCAACTCGAACTTTCCGGCCTGGCGCATCGCCGAAGCCGAGTACGTCGCGCGTGCGATGAACGTCGCCCGCTTCGTGTCGTGCCAGGACGAATACTCGCTCGTCGTGCGCGACATCGAGAAGGACCTGCTGCCGGCGGCGCAGGAATACAAGCTCGGCCTGCTGCCGTTCTTCCCGCTCGCCAGCGGACTCCTCACCGGCAAGTACCGGAAAGGCGAGGCCGCACCCGGCGACACCCGCTTCGGCAAGGTGGAGCGGCTGCGCGACCGCTACGTCACGCCGCGCAACGAGGACATCGTCGAAAAGCTGCAGGCCTTTGCGATGGCGCGCGGCCACTCGATGCTCGAGCTCGCCTTCTCCTGGCTCGCCGCTCGTCCGCAAGTGTCGAGCGTGATCGCGGGCGCCACCCGCGTCGAGCAGATCGAGCAGAACGTGAAGGCGATCGCCTGGAAGCTCAGTGCCGAAGAGATGGCGGAGATCGACAGGATCACGCTGGGCTGAGTTGCGCGGGCAATCGGTTGCGCAGCGGCGCGTTATTTCGCGCCGCGTCCCACCGTCTGCATCACCTCAAAGCCCTCGAACTGGGGATGGCCGAGATAAGCCGGCTTGGCATCGCCGGCCCGCGCATGCGCCGCGCGGAAGGCTTCGGACTTGGTCCAGGCCTCGAACGCGGCATGGTTTGCCCACACGGTATGCGAGGCATAGAGCGTATGGTCCTCGGCTTCCGGTCCGCGCAGCAGATGGAATTCGACGAAGCCCGGCACCTTGTCCAGATGCGTGTCGCGCGTGAGCCAGACCTGCTCGAAGGCAGCCTCGGAGCCCTTGGCGACACGGAAGCGGTTCATGGCGATGTACATTGCTTAAATCTCCTGCAAAGGCGGACGATCGTAAGGGAGGCACCGCTCTCTCACTCCCTCGCCCCGTTCTTACGGGGAGAGGGTGGGGTGAGGGGCGGCCTCCGCGGGTTCGGTGTGAATTGTAAGCGAAGTGTGTCACCGGCGCACTGTTGTTGTGCGAATCGGATGGACTGCCATCTTGGCAATAGAGTGCCATGCCCCTCACCCGGATCGCTTCGCGATCCGACCTCTCCCCGCAAAGAGCGGGGAGAGGTTAAGCCACCAATCCCTTCATCGGCTTCGCTGCCGCACTGTCCGGAAACACCGTTTCCGCCAGCACGCGATCGGAGAGGCCAAATTGCCCCTGCAGCACGCCCTTGATCACGGAGCGCAGGTCGGTGGTCGGCTTGAGATCGCGGCCCTCATGGAGATTGGCGAGCTTGAGGCCCGGCCAGTCGGCGATGACACGGCCGCCCTTCACCGCGCCGCCGGCGAGCAGCGCGATCGTTCCGGTGCCGTGATCGGTGCCGTCGGTGCCGTTGATGCGCGCTGTGCGGCCGAATTCGGTGGCGACGACGACGACGGCGTCCCGCCAGCGATCGCCCAAACCGGTTTCGAATTCGGCGAGCGCGCCGTCGAGCCCGCCGAGCAGGAAGGCGAGACGTCCCACGGGGCCGCCTTCATTGGCATGCGTGTCCCAGCCATCGAAAGCCAGCGCTGCGATGCGCGGGCCGTCGTCCGCCGCCATCAGTTTTGCGGCCCCCCGCGCCACCTGACGCATTTGGGTGACCGCGTTACCGGGCTTGCGCTTCATGTCGTCCCCGCTCGCGGCCTTCTCCAACTGGAGGCCTTGCGACAGCGCCGAGGCCAGCGCGGGATCGCGGTGACGGTAGAGATCGACGAGGCGCATCGCGGTGTCGTCATCCGCCTGCGGCAGCGCCACCGGTGCCCAGCCGACGGTCGGCGCGTTGCCGCGCAGCACCAGCGGCGTGGTCGGCCCGACCGCAAGACCGCTCGACACGCGCTCGCCGCGCGGCAGCGCTTCCAGCGCGCGGTTGAGCCAGCCGGACTGCACGCGGCCCGGACCGGCATAGCCGCTTTCGAGCACGTCCTGGCCGTCGAAATGCGAGCGGTCACGATAGGGCGTCGCCACCGCGTGGACCACCGCGGCGTGCTTGTCGCGATACATGCGCGCAAATTCCGGCATCGCGGGATGCAGCGCGAAGAATGAATCGAGCATGATCGCGGGATGGGCGCCATCCGCCGTGAGCGCGATCGAGCCGTGCAGGCCGGCATAGTCGGGGTCGCCGATCGGGGCGACGGTCGCAAGCCCGTCGAGCGCGCCGCGCAGGATCACCACGACCAGTCGCGGATCGCGCCCGTCGGCGGCGCGCGCGAATTTCGGCAGGTACGCCCAGGCCGCGAACGAGGCGCCGCCGAGCAGGAGGCCGCGACGCGAGGTGAGGAGCCGGTTCTCGACGCAGTCGATCATGATCATCTCCTCTGCATTTCCGGCGACATCAGCAGCAGCGCCAGCGCCTGCTGGCGCGACTCCGCGCGCTCGACGGTTCGGCGCGTGTCGATGGAGGCCGCATCGGCCGCCGCGAATTCCAGCAGGTCGAGCGGATCGATGTTGTTGCCGAGCCGCGCGCCCATTTGCGCGGCGATATCCAGCCTCAGCTTCATGCCCTCGGGTACGGCCCAGGCGGCGCTGGTATCCGGGAAACCGTTCGGCCCCGCCGGCGACCACAGCGGCTGGCCCAGCAGATTGAGGCTGTTCAGATAAGCGCCGGGATCCTCCGGAACGCGGGCGAGCAGCCGGCCGCTCGCGACGAGGAAATCGTAGGGGCTGCGCATCTTGGTCAGCGACGCTTTCCACGCGTCGTCGGAATCCACCAGCGCCGTCGCAAGCGCCTTGAGGTCGCCATCCGTCTTGACGAAGACATCGCGCAGCCGCGCGACCAGCGCCGGCGGCGGATCGTCGGCAACGAAGTGGCGGACGAATTTGGTGGCGATGAAATTCGCCGTCGAGGGATGCCGCGCGATATCGGCGAGCGCGGCTTCGCCTTGCGCGAGCCCGGTCGGCTCATAGGTCTTGCCGAGCAGCATCTGCGGTCCCGGCTGGTGCGCATTGGTGTTGAACACAAAGGAGCCGGGGGCGCCGAGCTGCCCCTGCCGTCCGGCGAAGGTCCAGCCGGTGATGATGCGCGCGAGCGAGGTGACGTCGTCCTGCGTGTAGCCGCCGCCGACGCCGAGCGTATGCAACTCCATGATCTCGCGCGCGAGGTTTTCATTCAAGCCGCGCTTGCGGTTTTGCCCTGCGCGCGAGTCCGGACCGAGCGATTGCTGGTTGTCGAGGAAGAACAGCATCGCCGGATGCTGCTCCACCGCCTTCAGCATGTCGGCGAAGCGGCCGAGCACGTGCGGTCTGATCGCCTCGCGCTCGAACGCGCCGGCCCAGATTCGCGCCAGCTCGCCCTTGCTCGCGGAGATGCAGAAATGATTGGACCAGAACACGACGAGCCGCTCGGTGAAGCCGCACTCGGCCAGCGTCGCACGCTGCAGACGCGCCAGCGCTTCAGCGCGGAACGTTTTCTGAATCACGTTGAGCGGCTGCGGGGCGGGCTTGGCGGGCTGCGGCGCAGCCATGTTGGGCTGCATCTCCGGCTTCGCCGCGCTGTCGGCGGGCTTTGCATCGGCCATCTGGCCCGCGACTTCCGTCGCCGCTGCGTTCAGCGAGAGATTGCGGCGCAGGGCAGGCTTCTGATCGGCAGGCGCTTGTGCCGGCGCTTCAGTGGACCCGGCCGCCTTCGCCGCTTCACGCGCCTGCTTGACCTGATCCTGATAGGCGAAGACGGCCTGCCCGAGCTGTGGCGTCGATTGCAGGCCGGGCGCCTCCAGCAGCACGCCGCTGGGCCGCGCAAGCTCCGCCTTCACGAAACCGCGCGGATCGGAGGCCGCGTTGATGAGATCGCCGGACGCGCCGCCGCGGGCACCGAAGCCAAAACGGTTGAGCGCAACGCGCGCGGCTTGCGAATCGCGGGCCATCGATCTGTCCTTCGCGCGTTGCCAAGCGCTTTCCTGATAGGTGCGCAACGCCTAATATACTGCAACGACCGATGAACCCGACATGAAAATCACGGCGAAGCTTCGACGCAAATCATGACAAATCCGAAAGAATCTTCAGCCCCGGAACCGCGTCGCCTCATCTGCGCGCGCTGCGGCACCGAATTCGGCTGCGATCTCTCGGGGACCTGCTGGTGCGCGGAGGAAACGGCCAAGCTGCCGATGCCGCTGGAGGGCGAGGATTGCCTGTGCCGGGAGTGCTTGCGGAAGGCGGCGAGCGCTGCCCATTGAGCGCGAAAGGACCACCACACCTCCAATGTCGTCCCGGACAAGCGTAAGCGCAGATCCGGGACCCATAACCCCGGCGAGACGTTTGGCGAAAACTCGCGGTTCGGTACTGCGACCGCCCGCACACGATAAATCACGCGGTATGGGTCCCTGCGCCCGTGCGCAATTGCGCACTAGGCAGGGACGACGTTGAAGAGAGATTGCGCCCTACACCGGATGCCCCGGCGATGTCCGCGCCAGGCCGTCGAACGCGTCGAGCAGTCTTTCGCGCCAGGCATAAACGGGATCATCCGTCTCCAGCAGCTTGAACGGGCTCACCACGCGCGCCCATTGGAAACCGCCGAACACGATGTAGTCGGCATAGTTCGGCGCGTCGCCGCCGATGAAGGACTGCCTTTTCAGCGTCTGGCGCATCACCTCGAGCGACTTGCGGAAGGCGACCACGCCGCTGTCGCGGCTCGCCATCACCTGTTCCAGGCTCTTGCCGCCGAAGCGCGCCTCGCGCGACGTGCGGAAATAGGCCGCGTCGATCTCGGCGAGATTAGGCGGGATGTCGGCGACAATGAGCGGGAAGATCCCGCCGACGATGGCGATGTCGCCGAAGGCGTTGATCATGCGCGCCATGGCCCGGCCGCCGTCGCCGCCGAACAGCGACGGCCGGTCCGGAAAGGTGTCCTCCAGATAATTCGCGATCGTCCAGGAATCGACCACCGGCTTGTCGTCGTGCAGCAGCACCGGGACCTTTTCCGAGCCGTGCGGCGCAAGCGTGCTCTTCTCGGTGAAGCGCCAGGGTAACGAATCCGCCGCAAGGCCTTTATGCGCCAGTGCCATCCGCGTGCGCCAGCAATACGGGCTGAACGGGCGCGAGGGGTCGGTGCCGACGAGTTCGTAGAGCTTGAGTGACATGGTGGTGTTCCGTCATTGCGAGCGCAGCGAAGCAATCCAGTCTGCCGCCGCGAAAGACATTCTGGATTGCTTCGCTGGCGCTCGCAATGACGATGTGGTGAGGTGTCACCGCCCGTTCGTGCGCAGCAGCCTCTCGCCGCCTTCCGTGACCGCGATGACCAGGCCGAGGCCTGCGATCGTCTCGCGCGCGACGTAGCCGCGGTCGGCTGCGTCTTCCCAGATGGTGAGGCGCGGGCACGAGGTCTTCCAGGTCGAAATCACCTCGGCATAGGCGCGCGGCTCGCGGGCCACCCATTCGACGAAGTCCAGCACCAGCGGATCGGCATTACAGCTCATTGCAAACCTCCCTTGTCGAAGGCGGCCAGAACCGGCGCGCGAAGCATCAGCCAGCCGCCATAGGCGATGTAGTAGCAGGCGATGGTGGTGATCAGCTTGTTGGACCAGGCGATGAATTGCTGGTCGGTCATCGCTTCCAGGATACGCCGCGCCAGCGTGGTGCCGAGCATCGAGGCGGCGATCGCGACACCGGCGAGCACGGGATCGAGGCTCGCGGCCTGGTCGATGATGCCGCCGAAATAGATCAGCTTGGTGAAATGGCTGACGAGCTGGCACATCGCCTTGGTCGCCACCTTCTCGCGCCGGCCGAAATCGCCGCCGAGGAAGAAGGTGTCGAGCAGCGGACCGGAGACGCCGGTCATCAGCATCAGGCCCATGCAGATCGTGCCGTAGACCGTGCCCTGCCAGAGGCTATCAGGGTTCGGCTTGATGTTCGCGGGCAGGAGCCGCGCCATGAACGGGGTGATGCCGAGCAAGAGCAGCGCCGTCGGCTTGTCCGGCACGTAGCGGGTCAGCGACCAGGCCGCCAGCGCGACGGCGGCGCCGACCATGTAATTCGCGACCGGCCGCCAGCGGATATGCGCCCGCCACAAAAACGCGCGCCAGCCGTTCGAGGCCATCTGCGTGATCGCGTGCAGCACCATCGCGGTCGGCAGCGGCATCAGGGCCAGCAGCACCCCGATCAGGACCAACCCGCCCGCCATGCCGAACAGCCCCGACAGGAACGCGGTGGCGACCATCAGCAATCCGAGGGCAGCAATCATGATGGGCGTCACGTGGGGAATCTCCTGTGATGGGCACGTAAGGGACGCAGGCTGCCAATTCCCCCTCGCCCCGCTTGCGGGGAG
>NZ_CAKZJO010000113.1 GCF_936943645.1 uncultured Bradyrhizobium sp.
CCATTTCGCCGAAGCGCTGGCCGCCGAACTGCGCCTTGCCGCCCAGCGGCTGCTGGGTGACGAGCGAGTACGGACCGATCGAACGCGCGTGGATCTTGTCGTCGACCAGATGGTGCAGCTTGAGCATGTAGATGTAACCCACCGTCACCTTGCGATCGAACGCATCGCCGGTGCGGCCGTCATAGACGGTCGACTGGCCCGACGCATCGAGACCGGCAAGCTTCAGCATCTCCTCGATGTCGGCTTCCTTGGCGCCGTCGAACACCGGCGTTGCGATCGGCACGCCACGGCTGAGGTTATGGCCGAGTTCAATCAGCTCGTTGTCGTTGAGCGTCTTGATCGTCTCGTCCTCGCCGTAGACCTTCTTCAAGGTTTCCTTCAGCGGCTTGATGTCCTGCTTCGACAAATAGGCATCGACCGTCTGGCCGATACGCTTGCCGAGGCCGGCACAGGCCCAGCCGAGATGGGTCTCGAGGATCTGTCCGACGTTCATGCGCGAGGGCACGCCCAGCGGATTGAGCACGATGTCGGCGTGCGTGCCGTCTTCGAGGAACGGCATGTCCTCGATCGGCACGATCTTCGACACCACGCCCTTGTTGCCGTGGCGGCCGGCCATCTTGTCGCCGGGCTGGATCTTGCGCTTCACCGCGACGAAGACCTTGACCATCTTCATCACGCCGGGCGGCAACTCGTCGCCGCGCTGCAGCTTCTCGACCTTGTCGAGGAAGCGCTGCTCGAGCCCCTTCTTCGACTCGTCGTACTGCTTCCGCATGGCCTCGATCTCGGCCATCAGCTTGTCGTTGGGCGAAGCGAACAGCCACCACTGCGACTTCGGGTACTCCTCGAGCACCGCACGGGTGATCTTGGTGTCCTTCTTGAAGCCCTTGGGGCCGGCGATACCCTGCCGTCCCTCGAGGAGCTCGGCAAGACGGTTGTAGACGTTGCGGTCCAGGATCGCCTGCTCGTCGTCGCGGTCCTTGGCCAGACGCTCGATCTCTTCCCGCTCGATCGCCAGCGCGCGCTCGTCCTTATCGACGCCGTGACGGTTGAACACGCGGACTTCCACGATCGTGCCCTGCACGCCCGGGGGAACGCGCAGCGAGGTATCGCGAACGTCGGAAGCCTTCTCGCCGAAGATGGCGCGCAGGAGCTTTTCTTCCGGCGTCATCGGGCTCTCGCCCTTCGGCGTGATCTTGCCGACCAGGATGTCGCCGGCGCGCACTTCCGCGCCGATGTAGACGATACCGGCTTCGTCGAGGTTCTTCAGCGCTTCTTCCGAAACGTTCGGAATGTCGCGGGTGATTTCCTCAGGTCCGAGCTTGGTGTCGCGGGCCATCACCTCGAACTCCTCGATGTGGATCGAGGTGAAGACGTCTTCCTTCACGATCCGCTCGGAGAGCAGGATCGAGTCTTCGAAGTTGTAGCCGTTCCACGGCATGAACGCGACGAGCACGTTACGGCCGAGCGCGAGCTCGCCGAGATCGGTCGACGGACCGTCGGCGATGATGTCGCCCTTCTTGACGATGTCGCCGACCTTCACCAGCGGACGCTGGTTGATGCAGGTCGACTGGTTGGAGCGCTGGTACTTCATCAGACGGTAGATATCGACGCCCGACTTGGTCGGATCGAGATCTTCCGTGGCGCGGATGACGACGCGGGTGGCGTCGATCTGGTCGATCACGCCCGAACGGCGCGCCGCGATCGCGGCGCCCGAGTCACGCGCAACCACGCCTTCCATGCCGGTACCGACGAACGGCGCCTCGGCGCGAACCAGCGGCACCGCCTGGCGCTGCATGTTCGAGCCCATCAGCGCGCGGTTGGCGTCGTCGTTCTCGAGGAACGGGATCAGCGCCGCGGCAACCGAAACGAGCTGCTTCGGCGACACGTCCATGTAGTCGACCTTGTCCGGCGTCACCGGCAAGACTTCGCCGGCGTGACGGCAGACCACGAGGTCTTCGGTGAAGCGGCCCTTCGGGTCGAGCGGCACGTTGGCCTGCGCGACCGTGTAGCGGCCCTCCTCCATCGCCGAGAGGTACACGACCTCGTCGGTGACGCGACCGTCCTTGACCTTGCGGTACGGCGTCTCGACGAAGCCGTACTTGTTCACGCGCGCGAACGTCGCGAGCGAGTTGATCAGGCCGATGTTCGGACCTTCCGGCGTCTCGATCGGGCAGATGCGGCCGTAATGCGTCGGATGCACGTCGCGGACTTCGAAGCCGGCGCGCTCGCGGGTCAGACCGCCCGGTCCAAGGGCCGACAGGCGGCGCTTGTGGGTGATCTCGCTGAGCGGGTTGGTCTGGTCCATGAACTGCGAGAGCTGCGAGGAGCCGAAGAATTCTCGCACGGCAGCGGCGGCCGGTTTCGCGTTGATCAGGTCCTGCGGCATGACCGTGTCGATGTCGACCGAGGACATGCGCTCCTTGATCGCGCGCTCCATGCGCAGCAGGCCGATGCGGTACTGGTTCTCCATGAGCTCGCCGACCGAGCGCACACGGCGGTTGCCGAGATGGTCGATGTCGTCGATCTCGCCCTTGCCGTCGCGCAAATCCACCAGCGTCTTGATGACGGAGAGGATGTCTTCCTTGCGCAGCGTGCGCTGGGTGTCGGGCGCATCGAGGTCGAGGCGCATGTTCATCTTGACGCGGCCGACCGCGGAGAGGTCGTAACGCTCGGCATCGAAGAACAGCGACTGGAACATGGCCTGCGCCGAATCCAGCGTCGGCGGCTCGCCCGGACGCATCACGCGGTAGATGTCGAACAGCGCGTCTTCACGCGTCATGTTCTTGTCCGCCGAGAGCGTGTTGCGGATGTAGGGACCGACATTGACGTGGTCGATGTCGAGCAGCGGCAATTCCTTGTAGCCGTGCTCGTTGAGCACCTTCATCGACTTGTCGGTGATTTCCTCACCGGCTTCGGCGTGGATCTCACCGGTCTTCGGGTTGACGAGGTCCTCGGCGATGTAGTTGCCGACCAGTTCCTCATCGGACATGCGCAGCGCCTTCAGCCCCTTTTCCTGGAGCTGGCGGGCGGCACGGACGGTGAGCTTCTTGCCGGCCTCGAGCACGACCTTGCCGGTGTCGGCGTCGATCAGGTCGTTGACGGTCGAGTAGCCGCGGAAACGGTTGGCGTCGAACGGAACGCGCCAGCCCTCCTTGGTCCGCTTGTAGAGGATCTTCTTGTAGAACGTGGACAGGATCGCCTCGCCGTCGAGGCCGAGGGCGAACATCAGCGACGTCACCGGAATCTTGCGGCGACGGTCGATACGCGCATAGACGATGTCCTTGGCGTCGAACTCGATGTCGAGCCAGGAGCCGCGATACGGGATCACGCGGGCGGCGAACAGCAGCTTGCCCGAAGAATGGGTCTTGCCCTTGTCGTGGTCGAAGAACACGCCGGGCGAACGGTGCATCTGCGAGACGATGACGCGCTCGGTGCCGTTGACGATGAAGGTGCCGTTCATCGTCATGAGCGGGATGTCGCCCATGTAGACGTCCTGCTCCTTGATGTCCTTCACCGACTTCGCGCCGGTTTCCTCGTCGATATCGAACACGATGAGGCGCAGCGTCACCTTGAGGGGAGCCGCGAAGGTCATGCCGCGCTGGCGGCACTCGTCGACGTCGTATTTCGGCTGCTCGAACTCGTAGCGGACGAATTCCAGCATCGAGGTGCCCGAGAAATCGGAGATCGGGAACACCGAGCGGAACACCGCCTGCAGGCCCTCGTCGAGGCGACCACCCGCGGGTTCGTCGACCATCAGGAACTGGTCATAGGACGCCTTCTGAACCTCGATGAGGTTCGGCATCTCGGCGACTTCCTTGATGTGTCCGAAGAACTTGCGAACGCGTTTGCGACCGGTGAATGTCTGCTGCGCCATCGTGGCCTCTCATTTCGTCGCCCGCTCTGGGCGCGCCGTCCGGAACGCGGCTGCCACCGCTCCCCGGGTTGAATTTTTCGAACCCGTCTTGGGGGTCGGAAACTCAGTTTCAGGCCGGAATGTCCTGAATCTGTTCTTCAGACCTTCAAAACGCAAAACGACGCGCGGGGCGCATAGGCGCGCCCGCCCGTCACAACGATCGTCTTCACGGACTGCAAAAGCCCGAAATAGCCTGCTCTCCCAACGGCTTACAGGGAAATCCGGCCTCCCTGCCCACCGCGCTTTCGTGCTGCCGACCCGATATGGGGCGACAATAGTGCAGATTCGAGGGTTAAACCCGCAAATCCCCACACTTTTTCGTGTTCGGCTCGCGTCGGGATGTTCCGTCGCACGCCTTTTGCATCTGCCCGCCTCGATAGCGGACTGGGATCCCGGGCGCTCCGCCCGGGATCCCGCGCCAGTAAGCAGTGCTTACTTGAGCTCGACCTTGGCGCCAGCCTTCTCGATCTGGGCCTTGATCTTCTCGGCTTCTTCCTTGTTCACGCCTTCCTTCAGCGGCTTCGGAGCACCCTCGACGAGGTCCTTTGCTTCCTTCAGGCCGAGACCGGTGATGGCGCGGACTTCCTTGATGACCTCGATCTTCTTGTCGCCAGCCGAGGCGAGAACGACCGTGAACTCGGTCTTCTCTTCCGCCGGAGCAGCGGCAGCGCCACCGCCAGCCGGGCCGGCCACGGCGACAGCCGCGGCAGCCGAAACGCCCCACTTCTCTTCGAGGAGCTTCGCGAGTTCAGCGGCTTCGAGCACGGTGAGGCTCGAGAGGTCGTCAACGATCTTCTGCAAGTCAGCCATTGTTCAGTTTCCTTAGGTGTAAGTCTGGTTCGGGTTTGAGTTTTGCGAAGGGCGTCAGGCCGCTTCGCCCTTTGAGGCATGAGCCTGGATGACGCGCGCGAGCTTGCCCGCGGGCGCATTGGCGAGCTGGGCCAGCTTGGTCGCCGGGGCCACGATGAGGCCGACGATCTTGCCGCGCAGTTCGTCAAGCGACGGCAGCGAGGCAAGTGCCTTCACGCCGTCGACATTCAGGACGGTCTTCCCCATCGAACCGCCAACGATGACGAACTTTTCGTTCGCCTTGGCGAATTCGACGGCGACCTTTGGCGCCGCTACCGGATCGTTCGAAGTGGCGATCACGGTCGGTCCCTTCAGCATGGGACCGATGGCAACGACGTCAGTGCCTTCAAGAGCAATTTTGGCGAGACGGTTCTTCGAGACCTTCACCGAGGCGCCAGCCTGCTTCATCTGCGTCCGCAGCTTCTGCATCTGGGCAACGGTCAGGCCGGAATATTGAGCAACGATCGCGACGCTCGTGGTCTTGAAGACCCCATTGAGCTGTTCGACCGCGTCCTTTTTTGCCGCTCGTTCCACAGCAAGCTCTTTCCGGTTGGCGGTCATCGCGAAAAGCGGGACCGCCGGGTTGCACCCATCGTCCCACCCAAAACCTGAACCTCGGGGCCCAAACCCTGAGGACACGCGCCGGGCGAGACGACAATTCAAAGCCTGCCCTCCGGGAGCTGGTGAAAGCCCACGGCGTGTCGAGGTCCGAACCAGACCCTTTCCGCAACCACCGTTAAGGTGGAAGGCGAAGTGAAATCCGGTCTTCACCCGTCTATGCAGGCCATGCGATTAAGCCTTTGAGAAATCGAAACTTCCCACGGGCGCCTGCAGTCTTGGACAGGACAAGGTCAGCCGGCGAACCGCCCGACCCTTGCCCGCATCCCACCAACTGACGGGTTTTCCTTCCTTTTCGGGCAAATCCTTGCGGACGTCCTGAAAAGGAATAATCTCCTGTCGTATCGGGTTTTCGGAATGCGTGCACGAACGCGCCAGCCGAGGCCGGCACGTCCGGAAGCGGTTCTTTAACCGCTCGAGGCCTGCTTGCCAAGAGCAAAATTCACACCAGTTCCAATCCGTTGCCGGCGGGGCTTGAGGCGAGCCGATAAGGACCGATTCAGGCCGATTTGACCGCATAAGGCAACGGCTTGCCCTCGAAGAAGGCGGTCAGGTTCGCCAGCACGCAGCCCTGCATGGCCACGTGCGATTCGAGGGTGTGGCCGCCGATGTGGGGGGCGAACACCACGTTCGGGAGCGCGGTCAGGGCGTCGGGGGCGTGCGGTTCCTTCTCGAACACGTCGAGGCCGGCGCCGGCGATGGTCTTGTCGGTGAGGGCCGCGACCAGGGCCTTCTCGTCGATGACAGAGCCGCGGGAGATGTTGACGACATAGCCGTCCGCTCCGAGCCGCTTCAGGATATCGGCGTTGACGGCGTGCTGGGTCTCGGCCCCTGCTCGTACCGCGATCATCAGCACGCTGCACCAGTCGGCGAGCGCCTCCAGGGTCGGGAAATATTGATAGGGCAGATCGTATTTGGTGCGGCTGAAATAGCCGACCTCGCTCTCGAAGGCGGCGCAGCGGGCGGCGATCTTACGGCCGATCTCGCCCATGCCGTAGACGCCGATGCGGCGGCCGGGCATGCCGGCCTGCGGGCGCATCATCGGCGACTGCTTCGAGGCGGCCCAGTCACCGCTGCGGACATACTGGTCGGCGACCAGGATCCGGCGGGTCGTCGCCAGCATCAGCGTCATCGCGATGTCGGCGACAGAGGCGGCGTTGGCGCCGGGGCTGTGGGCGACCGTAATGTTGCGCGCGGCGGCAGCGTTCAGGTCGACGCCGTCATAGCCGGTGCCGTAGCAGACGATGGCGCCGAGCTTCGGAAACAGGTCCATCGCCTCCGCACCGAGCGGCGAGCCACCGGCGGTCAGCAGCGCACGGATGCCGCCGAGCTCGTCGGCGGAAAACGCCTCCGTTGCCTTCTTGCCGCCGGTATCGAGCAGCTCGAACCGCTCGGCGAAGCGCGCCATCATGGTCTTGGGAAAGCGCGAATAGATCAGGACCTTGTCAGCCATTGTTGTTGTTTCCAGTGAGCGCCTTCACAAACGATGAGGGGCGGAATCGGTTGCCCAATTCCGCCCCTCGCCTCATGCAATTTCCAGACTTAGCCGAGAATGGTGCCCGGCTCGACCTTCACGCCGGGGCCCATCGTCGAGGACACCGCAACGCGCTGGATGTAGGTGCCCTTGGAGCCCGCGGGCTTCGCCTTCGAGACGGCATCGGCCAGGGCCTTGATGTTCTCGACCAGCTTCTCCTCGGAGAACGAGGCCTTGCCGACGCCGGCCTGCAGGATGCCGGCCTTCTCGACGCGGAACTCGACCGAGCCACCCTTGGCACCCTTCACCGCACCGGTGACGTCCATGGTCACGGTGCCGATCTTCGGGTTCGGCATCAGGCCGCGCGGGCCGAGCACCTTACCGAGGCGGCCGACCAGCGGCATCATGTCGGGGGTGGCGATGCAGCGGTCGAAATCGATCGCGCCGTTCTGCACCTTCTCGACCAGATCTTCGGCGCCGACGACGTCGGCACCGGCGGCCTTGGCTTCATCGGCCTTGGCGCCGCGGGCGAACACGCCGACGCGGAGCGTACGGCCGGTGCCGTTCGGCAGGGTCACGACGCCGCGGACCATCTGGTCGGCGTGACGCGGATCGACGCCGAGATTGATCGCGACCTCGATGGTCTCGTCGAACTTCGCTTTCGCGCGTTCCTTGACCATCTTGATGGCGTCCGCGAGCGGATAAAGCTTTTCGCGGTCAACACCTTCGCGGGCTTTGTTCAAACGCTTTCCGATTGCCATGACCGCTTACCCCGCCACTTCCAGACCCATCGAACGGGCAGAGCCCTCGACCATCTTCATGGCCGACTCGATCGAGTCGCAATTGAGATCCTTCATCTTCTTCTCGGCGATCTCGCGCACCTGCGCCTTGGTCACCTTGCCGGCCTTGTCACGGCCCGGCGCCTTCGAGCCGGACTGGATCTTGGCAGCCTGCTTGAGGAAGAAGGACATCGGGGGGGTCTTCATCTCGAACGTGAACGAACGATCGGCGTAGATCGTGATCACGACGGGAATCGGGGTGTTCTTCTCTTCCTTCTGGGTCTGCGCGTTGAACGCCTTGCAGAACTCCATGATGTTGAGACCGCGCTGACCGAGCGCGGGACCGATCGGGGGCGAGGGATTCGCCGCACCGGCCGGGACCTGAAGCTTCAGGTATCCGGTCACTTTCTTTGCCATGTATCACTCCTGTTGTGCCGGCGACTGCCGGCGGTTTCAGGTTCGTGGTGGGGACCTCGAGCGGCTGGCAACCGCCCTCGTCCTCCCACGGCCTCTCTTTAGAGGCGTCGCCGCCTCCACTTTTGTCATGCCCGGGCCTGCCCCGGGCATCCATCAATCTTCGCAAGACTTCCCGCGAAGGAGATGGATTGCCGGGTCAAGCCCGGCAATGACGAACGATCAGACCTTCTCGACCTGACCGAATTCCAGTTCGACGGGCGTTGCGCGACCGAAGATCGACACCGCGACCTTCACGCGCGAGCGCGCCTCGTCGATTTCCTCGACAACGCCCGAGAACGAGGCGAACGGGCCATCGGCCACGCGCACGTTCTCGCCGATCTCGAACGACACCGAAGCCTTCGGCCGTTCCACGCCCTCCTGCACCTGGTGCAGGATCCGCATGGCTTCGGCTTCCGAGATCGGCATCGGCTTGTTTTCAGCGCCGAGGAAGCCCGTGACCTTCGGCGTGTTCTTGATCAGATGAAACGCCTCGTCGGTCAGCTTCATCTTCACCAGCACGTAGCCGGGGAAGAACTTGCGCTCGGCGTCGATCTTGCGGCCGCGGCGCACTTCCGTGACCTTCTCGGTCGGCACCAGCACCAGCTCGAACAGCTCCTCGAGCCCGCGCTGCTTGGCCTGCTCGCGGATGGATTCGGCGACCTTCTTTTCGAAGTTCGAATAGGCGTGGACGATGTACCAGCGCTTGTCGGACAGTTGAGCGGTTGCGGTTGCCATCAGTGGATGCCCAGAAGGAAGGTGATGAGGACACGGATGATCTGGTCGGCGGCGAAGAAGAAGATCGAGGCCACGGCGACCATCACGAACACCATGATGGTGGTGATCGTGGTCTCGCGACGGGTCGGCCAGGTGACCTTGGCGGTCTCCGAGCGCACTTCCTGCAAGAACTTGAACGGGCTGACTGCCATCGTGTGAATGTCCAACGTCCGTCGCCGGACGCGCATGAATTTCGGGGATCCGAACAGCCGCCGTTGGCCCAGCCCTCTGTCTCGAAGGATGAGCCGGAATCCGGGCTCGATTGTTCGGGGATTTCAAAGCCGCGCCGGAGATCCGCGTCTAACGGGCCGGCAGCGAGTGCGGGGTATCTACTGCGGATGAGACCAAACGTCAAGGTAGCGGCGCGCCGGCCCGACCTCCCCTCACCCGTGGCGGCCCCCGCCGGAGCTCATGCGAATCAACGGCTTAACCGGCCGACCGCCTGAACCGGCCGGGCCGCCCTCCTCGTGCTGGCGGCGGCCCGGGCGATCGTCAGTCGGCCCGGTCGACCATGGAAATGCCCGGCAACGGCACCACGAACTTGCCGCCTTCGGCGAAATAGCGGGCGTGCTTGGCCCGGATCGGGTCGACATAGCGCCAGGCGAAGACCACGACGAACGCCGGCTTGCGCTCGTACAGGGCCGCCGGCGGCAGGATCGGGATGTCGTAACCGGGACCTGCCATCACGTTGCCCTTCTTGGGGTCGTCGTCCACCAGGAAGTCGATCTTGTTCTCCAGGCCGAACTGCGGCAGCAGCGTCGTGGTGCCCACGGACACGCCATAGCCGGCGACCAGCTGACCGCGCGCATGCGCGGCGTCGGCCATCGCGACCAGCTCGTCGCGGATGGCGGCGATCCGCTTCACGTAGGGCGCATAATAGGCCGGCTGATCGACACCGAGCCGCTCTTCCTCGGCGACGAACCGCGCGACTTCAGCCGAGGGCTTCTTGGCCCCGCCCGCGCGCTGCACGGTGACGCGGATCGAGCCGCCCTTGGTCCAGATGTGCTGGACGTCGATCAGCTCCATGCCGAGCCGGGCAAAGAAGCGGATCAGCGGCTTGATGTTAAAATAGGACAGATGCTCGTGATAGACCGTGTCGAGCAGGTTCTTCTCGGTGACATCGACACCGTATTGCGTTTCGAACACGAACAGGCCGTCGGGCGCGAGCACGTCGCGCACGCCGATCACGAGCGGATCAAGATTGTCGACATTGGCGATCATGTTGTTGGCGATCACGACGCTTGCCGCACCGTGGCTCTGCAGGATGCGGTGACCGATCGCATCGGTGAAGAAATCGCCGATGGTCTCGATCCCCGCCTCGGTCGCGCGCTTGGCAATCTCAACGGCGGGATCGACACCGAGCACCCGCATGCCGCGCTCCCTGAAGAAGCCGAGCAGCGATCCGTCGTTGCTGCCGAGCTCGACGACCAGCGAGCCCGGCGCGATGCCGAAGCGGCTGACGACGTCGTTGGCATAGCCGGCGAAATGCTCGCGCAATCCGAGCGAGAGCGAGGTCGTGTAGACGTAGTTGCGGTACTGGACCTCGGGGTTGCCGACATGGAGAATCTGGAGGTGGCCGCAATCCCTGCACAGATGCAGCGCCATCGGCACCGCGGCGCGGAACACCGGATCGTCGACGCTGGCATCGGGGACCTGGAAGTTCGGGGTGCCGATCGGCATGCCGGCCATCGGGACGACCAGCTCCTGCTTGTCCGAGTGACAGAGGCGGCAGGTGTGGCGGACGTAGAACAGGTTTTTCATCGTTGAACCGAAAAATGAGAAACGCGATCGGGTGAGGCAATCCCACCCCGTGAAGACCAGACCGGCAGCAACGGGCTCAAGCGGGTCATGGATGGCTCGAGACTTCCTTGCCCAGCCCGTCATAGCTGGGAGCTTCCTCCGCCGCTTTCGCGGCCTTGTCCGCTGAATACGATCCGCGCTCCGGACTTGCCAGCCAGATCGCGCCGCCGACGAGCCCGATGATCACGCTGATGGCGCCAAGCAGGAGCGACACCGACAGCGCTTCCTCGGAAGGGACACCCGCCAGACCGAGGCAGGCAACCATCGCCCCCTCGCGAACGCCCCAGCCGCTGATCGAGATCGGAACCGCCGTCAACAGCACCACGGGCGGAATCAGGATGCCGGCATCGACCACCGAGAGCTGTGCCCCGACACCGCGCGCCAGGGCGAAGCAGGCCGCCGCTGTCACGAGATGGATGAGCAGCGCCGACCCGAACAGCAACGCGCGCCGCTCGGACTGCAGAAGAAGAAACCGGACCAGCGCCCCGAACCGGACGAAGCTTGCGATCGCCCGATGGGCGATCAGCCGCTGCGGCAGACGGTCGAGCGTCAACAGCACCACGGTACCGGCGACGCCGGCGAGCGTCAGCCCGCCGATGGCCAGGATCGCGGCCTGATCGGATACGCGAGACAACAGGAACGGCAATCCGGCCACCATCAGCGCGATCAGCCCGATCAACGCCGTGAAACGGTCGGCCGCAACGCCCTTGACCGCCTCCGGCCACTGCACGCCGCGCTGGCGCAGCAACCACATCCGAACCGCGTCACCGCCGACCGAAGACGGCAACACCTGATTGAACCAGAGGCTGATCATGAGGATCCGCCAGCCGGCGAGCCAGTCCAGCGACACGCCGAGCGCGCGCATGATCAGCTCCCAGCGGCCGTTGAGAACGAAGGTCTGGAAGAAGATCAGCGCCAGCGCGAGGACGAACAGCAAAGGATCGACCGAAACGAGATGGCTGCGCAACCGCTGCAGATCGAGACCGCGCGCGATGTAGACCAGCACCGCGATCGACAGCAGCAGCTTTACCGAAAACAGGGCCGCCTGCTTGAACCGCGACTGCATCGGATGCCTCGCCTCAGGACGCCGGATATTCCGCACGACCGATGACGAGGTCGATCGCGGCCATCATCCAGAACTGGTGCGTGGTCTCGACAATGTTGTAGCTGCGGCTGTCGACGAAGAAATTGACGTCGCCGAGATTGCGCAGGGGATTGTCCGCATTCATCCCCGACAGCGTGATCACGTCGAGCTTCATCGACCGCGCCTGCGCAACCGCATTGAGGATGTTCTTCGAGCGCCCCGACGAGCTGATCGCGACCAGGCAATCGCCGGCGCGGGCGTTCAACCGCACGGCGTGTGCGATCCAATCCTCGAACCCGTAATCGTTGGCGAGGCACGACATCATGCTCGCGTCGCTGAAGCAGAGCGCGGGCACCGATGCGTTCTTGGCAAGATCGATCGCCAGATGCGAGGCGATGCCGGCGGAGCCGCCGTTGCCGATGAAGATGACGCGGCCGCCCTGCTCGCGCACGCGCAACCAGATCGCGCGCGTGGCGGAGATCTGGGCGAAAACGCGATCGTCGACCGCCGTCGCACGATGGAGGCGCCCCACATAATCGTCGAGGAAAGCCTTGTGATCGGGATCGACGGACTCAACGGGCATGGGCTGGCGGCTCTGCTGCAACATGAAGCCCTGATACCGGCTATTACTAGGGATTGCAAAGGTATATTGCTTGCAAAGTCGGCGAGCGGCTGATAGTCGGCTTTCGGGTTTCACTTACACATTGGCGGGCCTATTTCGCTGGGCATTCGCGTCACGGATGTTCCCCATGAAATGCATTGTTACTGGTGGCGCAGGTTTCATCGGAAGTCACCTCGTCGATCGCCTCCTCGACGATGGCCACGAAGTGGTCGCGCTCGATAATTTCGTGATCGGCCGCCCGGAAAATCTGGCCTCGCGCGCCAATTCGAGCCAGCTGAAGGTCGTGCGGGCCGACGTCACCGACCTCGAATCGATCAAACCGTATTTCCACGGGATCGACTGGGTTTTCCACCTCGCCGCACTCGCCGATATCGTTCCTTCGATCGAGTCCCCGATCCCGTATCATCGCGCCAATGTCGACGGCACGGTCAACGTGCTCGAGGCGGCGCGGCACGCCGGCGCCAAGCGCTTCGTCTACGCCGCATCGTCGTCCTGCTACGGCATTCCCGACGTCTATCCGACGCCGGAGACCGCCGAGATCCGGCCGATGTACCCTTACGCGCTTACCAAGAATCTCGGCGAGCAGTGCGTCATGCACTGGTGCCAGGTCTACAAGCTGCCCGCGGTCGCGCTGCGCCTGTTCAATGTCTATGGGCCGCGCCATCGCACCACCGGCACCTACGGTGCCGTGTTCGGCGTGTTCATGGCGCAGAAGCTCGCCGGCAAGCCCTTCACGGTGGTCGGCGACGGCGAGCAGACGCGCGACTTCACCTTCGTGAGCGACGTCGCCGACGCCTTCGTCACCGCCGCCCGCTCCGACGTCTCGCACGAAATCCTCAACGTCGGTTCGGACAACACCTACAGCGTCAACCGGCTGGTCGAGCTGCTCGGCGGCGACAAGGTCCATATTCCCAAGCGTCCCGGCGAGCCCGATTGCACCTACGCCGACATCACTGAGATCAAGCGGGTCCTGAACTGGACGCCGAAGGTGAAATTCGAGGACGGCGTTGCGACGATGCTGAAATCGATGGATCAGTACAAGGACGCGCCGCTGTGGACGGTCGACAAGATCGCCGACGCCACAAAGGACTGGTTCAAATATCTCGGTGACGACAACGGCGCACCGCAGAAGGCGAGCTCTTGAACAGGGGCAAGCTCTTGAACAGGTTCGCCGGATAAACTTGCTTGCGATTCGATCATTTCCGGGCGGCCATCTGAGACCTACCGGCGCTTTGGGTAATTCACATGGGTAATGCTCCGAAAGACAAGCCGGCCGTTCATCCGGCCCCGCACGACAAGATCAAGACGGTCGAGGAGCTCGGCGACGTTGCGCGCGCAGCGCAGGCGAAGGGCCTGACCGTCGCGCTCTGCCACGGCGTGTTCGACCTGGTGCATCTCGGTCACGTCCGGCACATCCTGGCGGCGCGCAACGAGGCTGACGTGGTCATCGTGACCATCACCGCCGACCGTTTCGTCAACAAGGGCCCGGGACGGCCGATCTTCCCGGAGAACATGCGCGCCGAGATGCTGGCTGCGCTCGGCACGGTCGACTGGGTCGGCATCAACCAGACATCGAGTGCCGAGCCGGTGCTCGATACCGTGCGCCCCGACATCTACGTGAAGGGCTCGGACTACGAGAATCCCGAGGACGACGTCACCGGCAAGATCGCGACCGAGCGCGAGGCCGTCGAGCGCCATGGCGGCCGCATCGTGTTCACGCGCGACGTGACGTTCAGCTCATCGACCCTGCTGAACCGCTATTTCGACATCTACGACCCCCCTCTGCGCGACTACCTGCAGAAGGTGCGCGAAAGCGGTGGCGCCGAAAGGCTGCTGAAGCTGATCGACAAGATCCAGGACATGCACGTCGTGCTGGTCGGCGACACCATCATCGACGAATACCAGTACGTCACGGCGCTCGGAAAGGCGTCAAAGGAGAACATCGTCGCGACCCTGCTCAAGAACGGCGAGCAGTTTGCCGGCGGCGTCATCGCCGCGGCCAACCACGTCGCGAGCTTCTGCAAGTCGGTCGAGATCGTCACGACGCTCGGCGGCAACGACTATCCCGAAGAGTTCATCCGCGCGCATGTGCGCCCGAACGTCACGCTGACGCCGATCCGCATCCAGGGCCGTCCCACGACCCGCAAATTGCGGTACGTCGAGATGGGCTATTTGCACAAGCTGTTCGAAGTCTACACCATGGACGACACGCCGCTCGACGAAGCAGCGCGCAAGGAGATCGACAAGGTCACCGCCGAGCGCGTGCGCGGTGCGGACGTGGTCATCGTCACCGATTTCGGTCACGGCATGATCGCGTCCAGCACCATCGACACGCTGATCGCGAACTCCAAGTTCCTGGCCGTCAACGCCCAGAGCAACAGCGGCAACCACGGCTACAATCTGATCACGAAGTATCCGAAGGCCGACTACGTCTGCATCGACGCGCCGGAAGCGCGCCTTGCCGCCACCGACAAGTTCAACGACATCGCCTCGGTGATCGAGGACGGCCTGCACCGCAAGATCGATTGCGACAACATGATCATCACGCACGGCTCCTTCGGCTGCTACCCCTTCTCGGCGAAGACCGGCGTCGCGCGCGTGCCCGCCTTCACCAAGACCGTCGTCGACACGGTCGGCGCCGGCGACGCCTTCCTGACCATTACGGCGCCGCTGGTAGCAGCCGGCGGCAACATCGAGGACGTCGCCTTCATCGGCAACGCGGCGGGCGCGATCAAGGTCGGCATCGTCGGTCACCGCAGCTCGGTCGAGAAGGCGCCGCTGGTCAAGTTTGTCACCGCGTTGTTGAAGTAAGCGCGATCGAAAAATCTGGAGAACGACAGTGATTGATCAGAAATGGAACGTGATGGTCACCGGTGGCGCCGGCTACGTCGGCAGCGTGCTGGTTCCCCAATTGCTGGCGGCGGGCCACAAGGTCACCGTGCTCGACCTCTTCATGTACGGCGAGGACGTCTTCAACGCCGTTCGCGACAATCCCAATCTTCGCCTGATCAAGGGCGACATCCGCGATGAGGCCGCGATCAACGAGGCGCTGCGCGGCAACAACGCGGTGATCCACCTCGCCTGCATCTCCAACGACCCCTCGTTCGAGCTGGATCCGGGGCTCGGCAAGTCCATCAACTACGACTGCTTCCGCCCGATGGTGCGCGCCGCCAAGAAGGCGGGCATCAAGCGCTTCATCTACGCCTCCTCGTCGAGCGTCTACGGCATCAAGGACGAGGCCGAGGTGACCGAGGAGCTGTCCTGCGAGCCGCTGACCGACTATTCGAAGTTCAAGGCGATGTGCGAGACCGATCTCGCCGACGAGGCCGCCTCCGGCTTCGTCACCTGCACGGTTCGTCCCGCCACGGTCTGCGGCTACGCTCCGCGGCAGCGGCTCGACGTCGTCGTCAACATCCTGACCAACCTTGCGGTCAACACCGGCCGCATCCGCGTGTTCGGCGGAACGCAGAAGCGGCCGAACCTGCACATCCAGGACATGTCGGCGGCCTATCTGTTCCTGCTCCAGCAGGACGACGCCAAGATCGACGGCAAGACCTACAACATCGGCTACGAGAACCACGCGCTGATGAAGATCGCCGACATCGTCAAGTCGGTGGTCGGCAACAATGTCGAGGTCGCCGTCGAGCCGACCGACGATCTGCGCTCGTACCACGTCTCCTCGGAGAAGATCCGCCGCGAGCTCGGATTTGCGCCGACACACACGATCGAGCAGGCCGTCTCCGGCCTCGTGGACGCCTTCAGGGGCGGCCGCCTGCCGAACTCGCTGAACGATCCCCGGTACTTCAACATCAAGATGATGCAGAACATCAGCCTGAAGTGAGCGGCGTGCGGATCGGCATCGATTTCGACAACACGATCATCTGCTACGACAAGGTCTTTGCCGCCGTCGCGCGCCAGCGTGGGCTGGTGCCCGAGGGCTGGGCGGGGCTGAAGACCGAGTTGCGGGATTTCCTGCGATCCCGCCCCGGCGGCGAGCTGGCCTGGCAAGGGCTGCAAGGCTTCGTCTACGGCAAGGGCATCGGCGGCGCCGAGATCTACCCCGGGGTGCGCGAGTTTCTCGCAAGCTGCCGCAAGGCCGGCGCGAACGTCTACATCGTCAGCCACAAGACGCAGTTCGGCCATCAGGACCCCGATCACACCGACCTGCGTGAAGCCGCGCGCGGCTGGCTGCGGAGAGCCGGCCTGATCGACGCTGCGGATGCGGCCGTCGCCGCGGGCAACGTCTATTTCGAGGACACGATGGCCGCCAAGGTCGAGCGCCTCGCGAGCCTCGATCTCGATATCTTCATCGACGATCTCGTCGACGTCTTCGAGCAGCCGCATTTTCCGAAGGCGACGCGATCGATCCTGTTCACGCAAGCGCGGCCCCCTCATCCCGCTCATTGTGAACCGCGCGCGACATGGGCCGATATAAGCCGTGGAGTGTTCGCGCCATGAGCGAGCCGGAGCTGAGCGCGCAGGATGCGATCTCGATCGGCGGCCGCCTGGCTGGAGCACGAGTCGCGGCCGCTCAACCGGCGCGGTCCGGCGGCAACAACAGGGTGTTTCGTCTGGAGATGGCGGAGGGCCCGCCCCTCGCACTCAAGCATTATCCCGCCGACGGACGCGATCGCCTCGGGCAGGAATATGACGCGCTGTCGTTTCTGTCGCGCCACGGCATGACATCGACGCCGCAGCCGATCGCCAAGGACGCGGATGCGTCCTGCGCGCTCTATCAATGGTTCGACGGCGAAGCGGCGGTGCTGCATCCCCGGGAGGGCGATGCCGACCAACTGGCCGATTTCCTGATCGAATTGCAGAAGCTGCGCGATGCCGATGGCGCGCAGACCTTGCGGAACGCATCGGCCAGCATCTTTTCGCCCGAGGAGGCTATCGCCCAGTACGAGCAGCGCCTCGACGGCTTGAGGCGGGCCTCGGGCGACCATCCGGACCTGCGCGCGTTCATCGATGGCAGGCTGGTTCCCAGCACGGCCGCCGCCGTTCGGCGGCTCCGCGAGCGCTATGCGGAACTGGGACTCGACCCCGCAGCGGACCTGGCACCCGCGCATCGCGCGTTGAGCCCGTCAGATTTCGGACTGCACAACGCGCTGCGCGGCGAAGACGGCCGGCTGCGCTTCATCGACTTCGAATATTTCGGCTGGGACGATCCGGTCAAACTGCTGTCCGATACCGCGATCCACCCCGGCAGCGATCTGCCCGCAACGAGCGCGAATCGCCTCATCGAACGCCTCACGCAAGCCTTAGCGGCTAGGGATGACGCGTTTGCGATCCGCCGGGACGTACTGTATCCTGTGTTCGGGGCGATTTGGTGCCTGATTGTCCTGAATGCTTATTTGCCGGAAAGCCGCTCCCGGCGCGCCCTGGCTGCGCAAGGTGGCGATCTCTCGGTCCGCCTTGCCGGCCAGCTCGACAAAGCCCACCGGCTCCATCAAACGATTTGCCAACGTGATCCAGATCTCACCCCACGCTGAAGCCGCCCTCACCTGCACGCTGGACGAGCGCAGTCTTTACTTGCGCCGCCTGGTCCTCGGTTCTGTCCGCTCGGCCGGACGCGGCCATGTTGGTCCCGCCTTGTCGCTGATCGAGATGGTCCGCGTGCTCTACGACGACGTGCTGCGGATCGACCCGCAGAACCCGCAGGATCCCCATCGCGACCGCGCCATCCTCAGCAAGGGACACGGCTGTCTCGCGCTCTACGCGCTGCTCGCCGATCGCGGCTTCTTCCCGCTGTCGGAGCTGGATGGCTTCTGCGGCTCTGACAGCATTTTGGGCGGACATCCCGAATACGGCATGGTGCCGGGCGTCGAGGCCTCGACCGGCGCGCTCGGACACGGGCTGTCGATTGGTGTCGGCCTTGCGCTCGCTGCCCGCATGCGCGAGCGCAGCTACCGGACCTTCGTCCTGCTCGGCGATGGCGAGATCAACGAGGGATCGGTGTGGGAGGCCGCCATGGGCGCGGCCAAGCACGGCCTCGACAACCTCGTCGCGATGATCGACTACAACAAGCTGCAGAGCTACGGGCCGACCGACTACGTGCTGCCGCTGGAGCCGCTCGCGGACAAGTGGCGCAGCTTCGGTTTCGCCGTGCAGGAGGTCAACGGCCACGACGTTGGCGCGCTGCGCACCGTGCTGAAGCAGGTCCCGGCCGTCTCTGGCAAGCCCACCGCTGTGATCTGCCATACCGTCAAGGGCAAGGGTCTGCCGGCCGCGGAATCCAACGCGGATTGGCATCACAAGAACAAGCTGTCCGACAGCGAGCTCGACGCCATTCGCGTCGCCGTCGGCGATTTTTGATCGGCATCCCATGCGCAACACAGCGATGAACATGGTCCACAAGCTCGCCGCGCGCGACGAGCGTGTGCTTTACATCGGCTCCGATCCCGGCGCCGGCACCCTGCGTGCGATGAGCAAGGAGTTTCCCAAGCGCCATCTGATCGAGGGCATTTCGGAAGCGCACATCATCGGCATGTCGGCTGGCCTGGCGATGGAGGGCTTCGTGCCCTACGTCAACACCATCGCGACCTTCCTCACCCGCCGCTGCTACGAGCAGGTCGCCGTCGATCTCTGCCTGCACAATCTGCCGGTACGTCTGATCGCCAATGGCGGCGGGCTCGTCTACGCCCCGCTCGGCCCCACCCACCAGGCGATCGAGGACATCGCCATCATGCGGGCGCTGCCGAACATGACGGTGATCTGCCCGTGCGACGCCGACGAAGCGGCGCGCATGATGGAGCAGACGCTGGACTGGAAGGGCCCGATCTACATTCGGCTCGGCAAGGGCGGCGACGCGGTCGTCTCCAAGGCCGAGCACGGCTTCGAGATCGGCAAGGCCATCCTGATGCGCCCTCCGGGCGACGTCCTCATGGTGACCACCGGCATCATGCTCCAGCGGGCGCTGGCCGCGGCCGACCTGCTCGCCGCACAAGGCGTTCGTGCCGGCATCCTGCACATGCACACGGTGAAGCCGCTCGACACCGAAGCGCTGCTGCAGGCGATCCGCGGCGTCAAGCTGCTGGCGACGCTGGAGGAGCACGTGCCCTCCGGCGGCCTCGGCAGCGCGGTCGCCGAGACGCTGATCGACAAGCTCGGCTCCGGCCTGCCCGCGATGCTGCGGCTGTCGCTGCCGGACCGCTTCATGCACAATTACGGCTCGCAGGACTCGCTGCTGAAGAAGCACGGTCTCTCCGCCAACGCCATTGCGACCTCGATCGAGCACGCGCTCGCGGCGTCGCGCTCCTCCGCTCCTCAACTCCATTCCACCTGACGGGTCACATGTACGACGTTCGATATTCCTATCTGCTCGAGCAATTCTCCGACCCCGCGCCGATCCTGGCCGAGATCGGCCGGCTGGTTGCGACCGGTGACTTCACCCTGGGCAAGCCCGTCGCCGAATTCGAGAAGCGCTTCGCCGAACTGATCGGCGTGCGTCACGCCATCGGCGTCGGATCCGGCACCGACGCGCTCAAGCTGCCGCTCAAGGCGCTCGGCATCGGTCATGGCGACGAGGTCATCACCGCCGCCAACACCTTCATCGCCACCGTCGGCGCGATCGCCGAGACCGGCGCCACCCCGGTGCTGGTCGACTGCGACGATTCCTTCTGCATGAATGTCGACCAGGTCGAGGCCGCGATCACCAAGAAAACCAAGGCGATCATGCCGGTTCAGTTGACCGGCGAGGTCACCGACATGGGCAAGCTGATGCCGATCGCACAGCGCCACAACCTTCCCGTGGTCGAGGACGCCTGCCAGGGCATCCTGTCGGAGTTTTCCGGCAAGCGCTCCGGCACCCACGGCATCGCCGCCGGCTTCTCGCTGCATCCTCTCAAGAACCTCAACGTCTGGGGCGATGCCGGCGTCGTCGTCACCAATGACGACGGCATGAACGAGAAGCTCCGCCTGATCCGCAACCACGGCATGAAGAACCGCGACGAGATCTCGATCCTCGGCTGCAATTCGCGGCTCGACTCGCTGCAGGCGGTGGTCGGCAACTGGCTGATCGGCCAGACCGGCGAGATCACGCGTCGCCGGATCGAGAACGCCGCCTATTACGACAAGGGCCTTGCCGGCCTGCCCGGCCTGCGCGTTCCCACGCGCCGTCCCAACGTGAAGCACGTCTACCATCTCTACATGGTGTTCGCCGAACGTCGCGACGAGCTCTACCAATACTGCCTGGATAACGGCATCGAGGCCAAGATCCACTATCCGATCCCGCTGTATCAGCAGGAAGGCCTGAAGCATCTCGGCTACGCGCCCGGCACCTTCCCGGTCACCGACCGTCACGCCAAGGAAGTCATCAGCTTCCCGGTCGACCAGCATCTGACGCGCGCGCAGCAGGACCGCGTCATCGAGACCGTCAGGAAGTTCTGCCATGGACGCTGACACCGGCCGCCGGCGCATCGGTTACGTCAATCTTCCCGCGCAGTTCGAGGAAGAGCGCGCCGAGATCATGCAGGCGGTCGAGGGCGTCTTCCAGCGCGGCGATTTTATCGGCGGCGCGGCGGTCGGAAAGCTCGAGGAGGAGCTGTCCGCCTATCTCGGCTCGCCCCATGTGGTGACGCTGAATTCCGGCACCGACGCGCTGATCCTCGCCTTGCGGGCGCTCGACATCGGCCCCGGCGACGAGGTGATCACCCCGCCGAATTCGTTCGTGGCATCCACCGCCGCGGTCATCGCGGTCGGCGCCACGCCGGTCTTCGCGGACGTGCTGCCGGACCAGAACATCGATCCCGCCGCGGTCGAGGCCGCGGTCACGCCGCGCACCAAGGCGATCATGCCGGTGCACCTGACCGGGCGCATGGCCGACATGACCCCGCTGATGGCCATCGCGGACAAGCATGCGCTCGCCGTGATCGAGGACAGCGCGCAAGCCGTCGGCTCGACCTATGACGGCCGCATGAGCGGCACCATCGGCACGTTCGGCTGCTTCTCCGCCCATCCCCTGAAGAATCTCAACGCCGCGGGCGATGCCGGCTTCCTCGTCACAGGCGATGCCGAGATGGCCGCGCGCATTCGCCGGCTGCGCAATCACGGCCTGATCAACCGCAGCGACGTCCAGGAATGGGGCATCGTCTCGCGGCTCGACACCGTGCAGGCGGAGGTGCTGCGCATTCGCCTGCGTCGCCTGCCCTCGGTGATCGAACGCCGGCGCCGCAATGCTGCGCAATACCGCGCCGAGCTCGCCGGGCTTCCCCTGTTCATTCCGCCCTGCCGCAACATCGAGTTCAACACCTTCCACACCTTCGTGGTGCAGACCGACCGCCGCAACGACTTCCAGAAATACCTGGCCGACAAGGGCATCGAGACCGCCATCCACTATCCGGTGCCGATCCACCTGCAGCCGGCGGCGGCGCATCTCGGTCAGGGCCGCGGCGCGTTCCCGGTGACGGAACGGCAGGCGGACCAGATCCTCACGCTTCCCATCAACCAGTTCCTGTCGGCCGCAGACATCAGCTATATCTGCGCGACCGCCCGGGAGTATTTTGCATGACGGATACCGACTTCCTCCAGGCCGATGAGCAGGCGCTGGCCCAGCGCTTCATCGACAACGGCTTCGTCACCACGCCGGCCGACGATCGCGCCGGCCTCGACCGCATCCAGCGGCGCGCCGCCGAACTTGCGGCCGATTATCTGAAGCTGCCGCACAGCAACGATCCCTATGCGATGCTCGACAGCATCCACACCCGGGTGAGCGTGGACGATCTCAACGGCCTGCGGCTGCACGTCTTCAACGGCCTCAACGCCGAGCCCTGGTTCCGGCCGACCTATTTCCGCCTGGCGCGCTCGACGATCGAGACCATCGTCGGCAACGAACTCTGCATGCAGCGCCGCGTCAATCTCAGCATCCAGATGCCCGGCGACGATTCCTCGCTGCTCGCCACGCATTCCGACGTCTGGTCCGGCGACTCGCCATTCGAGGTCGTGGTGTGGGTGCCGCTGGTGGACGTCCATCACACGAAGGCAATGTATCTGCTGCCGCCGTCCATGAACGGCGACATGCAGGACAAGATGGCTGATCTGCGCAGCGCCGAGGAGCTGTACAAGACCATCAAGCCGCACGCGACCTTCATCGAGATTCCCTACGGTCACGTGATGCTGTTCAACCAGACCCTGATGCACGGCAATCGCGTCAACGAGGAGCCCGGCACGCGCTGGAGCATGAACTGCCGGTTCAAGAGCATCATGTCGCCCTACGCGGACAAGCGCTTCGGCGAGTTCTTCGAGCCGATCCTGCTGCGTCCGGCGACGCGGGTCGGCATGCAATACAAGCTGCCGGGAGGCTTCCATGGCTGAGCGAGCCGGCCATCGCGGCTATATCGGCGCCCGCCCGCTGAACGGCAGCCGCACCCCGCAGCACGTCCAGAACATCGTGATCCGCGACTACGCGCGGCGCAAGAACCTGCAATTCCTACTCAGCGCCGTCGAGCACATCATGCCCGGCAGCTACATGGTGCTCGAGGACATCATGGACGAGCTGCCGCGCCTGAACGGCCTGATCCTCTACAGCATCTTCATGCTGCCGCCCGACGAGGCACGGCGACGGGAAATCTACAACCGCGTGCTGCGCGAGGGCTGCGACATGCACGCGGCCGTCGAGGAAATCACGCTGTCGTCGCCGAAGGACATCCAGGCCGTCGAGGACATCCTGCTGGTCAATAAATACGCCACCATCCTGTGACGATGCTGCGGACCGGTTGAGCCCCATGAGCGAGATCAACCTGCTCCAACCGATGCACGCCTCGACCAGGCGGAACTACGTTCAGCGCGTGGTCGAGCACGACAAGGCGGAATCGGCGACCGTCGCGCGGCAATGGGGACGCGACTACTGGGACGGCGACCGGCGCTACGGCTATGGCGGCTATCGCTATGACGGACGCTGGCGCCCCCTCGCCCAGACCCTGATCGACCGCTACGGCATCAAGCCCGGCATGAGCGTGCTCGATGTCGGCTGCGGCAAGGGCTACCTGCTCTACGAGTTTACCCAGCTCGTCCCCGACCTGACGATCGCCGGCATCGACATCTCCGACTACGGCATCGCCAATGCCAAGGAGGAGGTGCGGCCGTCCTTGAAGGTCGGCAGCGCCGTGGAGCTGCCCTACCCCGACCACAGCTTCGATCTCGTGGTGTCGCTCGGCGTGCTGCACAACCTTCCGCTCGAGGACGTGTTCCGCGCGGTGGCCGAGATCGAGCGCGTCGGACGCGGCACCTCGAAATATCTGATGGTGGAATCCTTCCGCAACGAGCGCGAAAAGGCCAACCTCCTCTACTGGCAGCTCACCTGCCTGAGCTTCCACGGCCCGGAAACCTGGGCGTGGATCTACGACAAATGCGGCTATCGGGGCGACCATGGGTTCATCTTCTTCGAGTGAGGCGACAGGCTCGCGCCGGCTGACGTCACTGCGGGCGCAAAATCCCGAGGTCTATTATTCCGACGATGCCATCGTCACGGCCGACGACGCCGTGATCGCGGAGCTGAAGCGCATCGCCGCCGGCAACCCGCGCCTGCGCAGCCGGCTGTGCACGCACCCCGATCCCTCGTCCGGCCTGCACGAGATGCTGATCGTGCATCACCGCGAGGCCTATGTCCGGCCCCACAAGCATCTCGGCAAACCTGAATCCTTTCACGTGATCGAGGGCACTGCGCAGGTCGTGATCTTCGAGGATGACGGCCGCATTCGCGAGGTGCTCGAGATGGCGCCCTACGGCCAGGGCAAGCGATGCTATTACCGTATGCCGGAAAAGGTCTTTCACTCGATCCTGATCACGTCGGAGTGGCTGGTGTTCCACGAAACCACCGCCGGCCCGTTCGATCCCTCGCGCACCGCATTTCCCGACTGGGCTCCGGACGGCAGCGACGCCGCCGAGGTCCAGGACTACGTCACGAGGACTGGTGCGCTCGCCGCGGAGCATCTGGCGACACCGTAGACTTCCCTCTCGCTGCTCGACGATCCCACCCGTGAATGATCGAGGACGAACACCAGCCGATGAAGCCGCCAGCAAAAGCAATGGTTACCCTGGTCAAGTTCGCGGTGTCGATCGGGATCCTGGTGTTGCTGTTGCGCAGCCAGGACCTGTCGTCCCTGAAAACGGATCTGCTTGCCGTCGATCCGAGCGTGCTGGCACTTGCGGTGCTGCTGCTGTTCGCCCAGACCTTCGTCCTCTGCCACCGCTGGATATTGATCCTCCGCGCCATGAACGTGCCACTCGGTTGGCTTCCCGGCTGGCGCATTCTCATCGTCAGCACCTTTTTCAATCAGGTATTGCCCGCGGGCGGCGATGCGGTCCGGATCTGGATGCTGCGGCGTCAGGGCGTGCAATGGTCGCAGACCATCGGCAGCATCGTGGCCGATCGCTTTTTGGCTCTGCTGGCCCTCGGCCTCATCGTCCTCTCGGGAATGCCGTTCCTGTTGCCTCTGGTCCGAGACAGCTCGCTCCTTTTCGCGATCGTGACCATTCTGGCGGCTGCATGCCTCGGTGCAATCGCGCTCATGACGCTGGATTGGTGGCCACCGCGCCTGCTCTCGGCCGTGCCGGCCAAAGTCGTGCAATTCGTGATCCTGGTCAGAGCCCCGTTGCTGGCGGTGAAGGGGCGAGCCATGTTGATTGTTTCCGCCATTGTCGTTCACCTGATCACCGTCACGACCTGCTATGTCCTCGCGGTCGGACTGCAAGCGCCACTCTCCCCGCTCGGCGCCTTCGTGCTGATCCCGCTCGTCATCCTGTCTTCCGCCGTCCCCATCTCGATCGGAGGCTGGGGCGTGCGCGAAGGCGCAATGGTCGGCGCGCTTGGTCTGGCTGGAATTGCATCCGACAAGGCGCTCGCGATATCGGTCTTGCTGGGCCTCGGCGGCCTGATCGTCGGGCTGTTCGGCGGACTGGTATGGCTGATCGCGCCCGAGCGCGCCGGCTTCACTCCCGACCAGGCGCGGGCCATCGCCGAACGAACGGATGCAGCGCCGGTTTAGCATGAGCACTTCAGGACAAGATCAAGCGATGGCGGCTGGCGAGACGGGTTTGCGTGCCATCATCGAAACGTGGTGGCCGCGCGTCCTCATCTTCGTGCCCGCGGCGCTTTCCATCTGGTTCGTGAACCGAACCGGGACCTACCGTGCGCTGCTGTTCGATGGCGGCTGGACGACGCGATTTTACGTCCTCGCCTGGATCGTCCTGACGCCGTATCTCGGCTGGCTCATCATGGCGACCGGACGGTTGACGTTCTCGCTCATCAAGCACGAGCCCACTCAGCGCGTCGACGAGTTCTTTGTCGGCGCGGCCGTGCTCATTCTGGCGGGATTTGGCTTCGGCGCTCTTTCGATCCTGTACCCGCAAATCGTTCTCGGATGCGCGACCGGGGTGCTGCTGTGGGATAGCCGCAGCTTCGGCAGCCCGCAAAAGCCCGCGGTGACCCTGCCGCTGGTCGCGACATCGCTGATGGGACTCTGGTTACTGGCGACGGTGTTCCTCGACCGTGCGGTCATGCCCGACGTCGTTTCGACCGACGTCCAGCAACTCTACGCACCGTATCTTGCTGAAGTCGCGAGAAATCACAGCATCTGGCTTGCGCCCGACAATCCCATCTTCTCCGACTTCGAGATCGGCCATGGCAACGGGCTGCATCTGCTGATGGCGACGTTCCTGCCGCCCCATGTCGCCCAGATCATTTCGTTTCTCTACTTCGTCGGCATCGGCGCGGTGATTTTCGAACTCGCCCGTCTCGTTCTGCCATTGCAGGCGCTCGGGCGCCGCTGGGAGGACGCAGCGATACCGATTGCGCTCGGCTTGGCGATCCTCGGCCTCGCGTGGCCTCGCACGATGCCGAGCGTCAAGGCTGGCCTCTACATCATGGAGTTCGGCAAATACCATCTGCAGACGGCGGCATTCTTCGTCTACTTCCTGCTGGTCGTCGTCCGATCGTCCCAGGCTCGCGACAGGCTGGCCGCCGGCATTTGCGGCCTTGCCGTCGCCGCCTCCTATCCGCTCTATGCAGCCTTCGTGTTCCTGATCTCGTCGCTGGGCGTGTTTACCAAGGTTCTTCAGCGCGATCGATCCGGCCTCGTCACCAGCCTGTTGCTCGGGTTTGGAGCGGTTGCCGGGTGCATCCTGGCTTTCTCCATCAACTATGTCTATCTCGGAATCCCCGCGACCAATCCGTACTCGCTGTTTCGAAAGATCGCATCGGTCGAGCGTTTCTCGCAATACGGCAGCCTGGATATTCTTGATTTCTTCGTGCTGTCCCAGTCTCTGGAAGTCAGCGACTTCCTCAGCAAGTCGGGAGTGATCGCCTTCATCAGGCAGGCCAAATCCGTCGTGCTGGTGGCAGCTCTCATCGCGGCGACAGCCTGCGCGATCTCTTTCCTCGATTCGAAATTGTTTCCGGATCGCTCCGGCGCCGCGAAATCGCGCCCCCTGCCCAGTATCGCCGGCGTTTTCATCGTGATCGCCTACGTCGCCAGCGTGCGGCTGCTGGACATGACGCTGAACATTCCGAGCCTGATCAGGCTCTCCATTCACGTCAACGCGCTGTTCCCGCTCGCGGCTGCTGCGATGGCCTGCTGGGGGCTGGTCATCGTGCGGCGGCTGGTCCCGGCCATATTCGCCGGGCGCTTTGCACCCAATGTCGCCATCCTGGCGCTGCTTGCCGCTTGCGCCTGGATGACGATCTGGTTTCCCTGGCAGAGCTTCAGGGATGACGGGGCCATCGCCTTTGCGGGCGGGCGCTCTCTCATCCAGATGCCTCGGGTCAGCCTGAACTGGCAGCGCTGCGACGAGCTGCAGCAATCGACGGGCTCCGATCGGATTCTCGCGCTGAACGGATACCGCGCGATGGTGCCCTGCTATTTCTCGCCGCTGCTCACGCGCGGCAAGATCATCCATACCTATCAGAGCGATGTCGCGCGCAACTTCAAGGACGTCGCACTGGGGACAGCCGATACGGCGGAGGCCACTCTTCGATCGCTCGGCGTCAAGCTGTTCTATGTTCAGAAGCGGAATTGCGATTTCTGGCTCAACGGATTTTCCGACCTCTTTCAGAGCGCCGAGCTCCGGAAACGATTCGTCCTGCACAGCGAGACCCCGGACTACTGGATGTTGACGTGGAGGGATGGCGGTCAGACATTGAGTCCCGAAGCCGAGGCTGGCATTTCCGCGCTCAGGACGAGATCGAAAGACATTTACCGGCAAGCCTACGGGATCGAGCCGTTCGAGGTGGTGAAGCACCATCTAAAGCCTAACGGCCAGCGAGCGGACATCACGGCCCTCGATCAGCTCATGACCTGCCACTAGGTTGTGCCCCGCACCGGTTCCGTGCATGTCGGCAAGTGGAAGGCCCGCAAATGAAGGCCACGGGGTACCAGCTCGAGGGTGGCGCCAGGCTTGTGAATAGCCCGCCCGGCGCAACTTAAGAATTGTGGCACGGCCTGCGGCGCTATATAGGCTTCAACTGCGCCGCGTATCGCCTGAGGGCGCCGATGTTCCCGTGTTTTCCTGCAAAGAGTCAAAGCCGTGACCGACCATTGCCGCCTTTGCCATTCGACCAACCTGCGTCCGGTCATCGACCTCGGACCGATGCCGATCGCGCATCGACTTCGGCATAGCCGAAGCGAGCAGGACGAACGCTTTCCGTTCGAGGTGCTGGCTTGCGGCGACTGCGGCCTGCCCCAGATCGTCAAGCCGATCGATCCCGATATTCTGTACCGGCAGTTCAACTACAATTTCAGCAGCTGGAAGCCGGAGCCGCATCAGGCGGACGAGCTCGACACCATCGCGAAGTTCTCCAAGCATCAGTCCGTGTTCGAGATCGGATGCAATGACGGCCTGTTCATGGACAGGCTGCGCGAGCGCGGCACCAAGGTCATGGTCGGCGTCGAGCCCAATCCGGTGTCGGGCAAGATCGCCCGCGAGCGCGGCATCAAGGTCTATGCCGACATGCTGAGCCCGGAGATGGCCCACGACGCAGTCGCGCAGTCCGGCAAGTTCGACCTCGTCATCTCGCGCCAGGTGCTCGAGCACATCGTCGACTTCGAGAACTTCTTCGACTGCGTGAAGATCGCGCTGAAGGACGACGGGCTGCTGTTCATCGACGTGCCTGATTTCGCCCCGGGCTCGGCGGTGGGAGACCTCTCCGTGCTCTGGGAAGAGCATGTCAGCTACTTCACCGAGCCGACCCTGGTCGCGCTGCTGGCGCGCCACGGCTTCGAGGCCGTGTCCGTGAAGAAATACAATTTCAGCGGCGGCAGTCTCGCGATCGCCGCCCGCCGTGCCGCGGGCCCGGTGACGGTGCCGCCCGCCCCGGCAGGTGTCGGCGAAAAATTCGGTCAACGCGCGCGCGAGTACGGCGCGCGTCTCCGCCCGATCCTCGCCAAGGCCCGTGCCAACGGCGCCGAGATCGCCATCTACGGCGCCGGCTGCCGCGCCTGCACCTTCACCAACGCCCACGAGCTGGCGGAGCTCGTCGACCTCTCGGTCGACGACCAGAAGGAGCGCCAGGGGCTGTTCCTGCCCGGCACCGGCATTCCGATCCGTTCGCCCGAGGATCTCGCCGCCAAGTCGGGCCCGCTCGTCTGTCTTCTCGCCGTGAACGAGGAGAACGAGGCCAAGGTCTCCGGCAGGCTGCGCGAGAGCGTGAAGCGTCCGCTCGAGATCGTTTCGATCTTCGCGCCAAACGATATCTGGAGCGAGCTCGATCGCCTCGAGACGTCGCTAAGGTCGCGGCATGGCTGAGGACAAGCTCTTCAATTATTACGAACGTCAGGATGTTCTGCCGACGTTCGGGAATTTCAAGTCGTCGACTGAGCTCGGGGCCTACGCCAGCCAGCGGCGCGAGCTGTTTTCGGACAAGCTGGTGCTGCCGCCCCGGCTGTTCCGCGACGCCGAGGTGCTCGAGTTCGGCCCCGATTCCGGCGAGAATGCGCTTGTGTTCGCCGGCTGGGGCGCGAACATGACGCTCGCCGAGCCGAACCGGCTCGCGCACCCGAAGATCGAGGCCTACTTCGCGCATTTCAGCCTCACTCAGCGTCTGCGCGAGCTCGCTTTGGCCGATGTCGAGGGCTTCCGCAGCGATCGCCGTTTCGACATCATCGATGCCGAGGGCTTCATCTACACCGTGCAGCCGAGCGACAAATGGCTCGGCATCTTCCACCGCCTGCTCAATCCGGACGGTTACGCCGTCGTGTCCTATTACGAGCGCTATGGCGGCTTCTTCGAGCTCGCGCTCAAGGCGATCCATGCGGCCGGCAAGGCCTTGACCGGTCATGCGCCGCTCGACAACGCGAAGGCGCTGTTCGAGGCGAAGTGGAACAGCATCCCGCACACCCGCAGCTTCGAATCCTGGCTGATGGACGTGCTGGAAAATCCGTTCGTCCGGCATCGCTACTTCCTCGACGCCGCCGCTCTGTGCACAGCCGCGCACGGTCAGGGCTTCGACATCCATTCGGCATGGCCCGCCTATCGCGACAGCCTGGACATCTACTGGCACAAGAAGGTGCTGTCCGGTGACGACAAGCTGCATCGCGCCGCACGCCATCTCGACCGCAGCCGCCTGAGCTTCCTCGGCGGGCGAAAGCTTTATCTCGTCGGCAAGGCCGACGCCGTGAAGGCGATCTCGGCATCGATCGAAGCGCTGGTTCTCGACGTCGATGGCATGATCGACAATCCCTTCGGCGCGAGCCTGCCGCGCGTCGTCGCGGGCCTCGCGTCGCTGCGCGAGACGATCCGGACCGCGGACATTCTCGCCGACGATGCTGCCGACATCGATGCCATGATCGCTACGCTCGACAGTTTCCATCGCATCTTTGCCGCGATCGGTCAGCGGGACGCGGCCGCAGTCGCCGCCCTCACCCAGTCGGATCCGGCCTTCATCAACACGTGGGGACAGCCGGCGCATTTCCTCGTCGTCCGGAAGCGCTAAGGGATCGCAGCCAGTGAGGCCAGGCATTGGCATCATCGGAACGGGCATGGTCGGCCAGATGTGCCACCTCGCCAATTTCGCTGCCAACCCCGCCTGTCAAGTCGTTGCGATCGCCGATCTCCGGCCGGACTTGGCTGCAGCCGCGGCGCAGAAATTCGGCATTCCCCGGGTTTACGGCACGCACCGGGACCTGCTCGCAGACAGTGCGGTGTCCGCGGTCGTCGTCGTGACCAAGCGCCGTGCCACCGGCCCGATCGTGCTGGACGCGCTCAACAGCGGCCGGCACGTGCTCTCGGAAAAGCCGATGGCCTACACGATGGCCCAGGCCGCATTGCTGGTCGATGCCGCGCGGCAGCAGGACCTCGTCTACAGCATCGGCTATATGAAACGTCACGATGCCGGCGTGGCGCGGGCGCTGGAGGTGCTGACGCACTTGCGCGAAGACCAGTCGCTCGGACGCATCGTCCGGGCAAGAGGCTGGTGCTTCGGCGGCGACACGGGCCGTGCGCAGGACAATTTCGTGATGACCGGCGAAGCGCGACCGGACGGGCTCGAGCTCTGGGAGGATGGTCCAGACTGGATGCCGCGCGCAATGCGTCCCGGCTACGATAGCTTTCTGAACGTCTTCAGCCACATCATCAATCTGTCGCGCTATCTGCTCGGACCGTCGCCGACGGTCGCCGAAAGCGCGATCGAGGCTTCGGGTGCCGGGCGCATCACCCTCGACTTCGACGGCATCGCCTGCGCGCTGGATCTCGTGAGCGGATCACACGGTGCCTGGCGCGAGGGACTGACGATCGACTTCGAGCGCGGCGCGGTGACGCTGGAATTGCCTCCCCCCTTTGCCGAGCGGGAGGCCGAGGTCATTATCGAGCACGATGGTCAAAGCACACGCCTGACCGGTGAAACGAGCTGGGCATTCCAGCGCCAGGCCGATGCCTTCGTGTCCGATGTCGCCGCGCGAGACGCCCCGCTGGCCTCCGGCGCGGACTCGGTGACCGACATCGCGCTGGCGGAAGCCGTCTGGCAACGGCGGGTTAGCGGCTAGGCGCGGCATCCTTCTCGATCGGCAGGACGCCGGCGATCGGCCCGAGCTCGATCGTCACCTGCGCAAGCTGAGCCAGGAACTCTGCAACATCGCAGCGCGCCAGCAAACGGCACGCATAGTATTTCCGCACCAGGGTCTGGTTGGGTGCAGCCCCCGGCCCCGGCTGGAACGAGATCGTCGCCTGCGGCCCCGTCGGATCGAAATGATGGAATGCACTCCCCGGCGCCTTCCGCGCCTCGTCCATTCCCCGCAGGATGTCGGGCCGCTCGGCGCGCAGTGCAAATCCGAAGAACGGCTGATTGCCCCAGGCAAGGCGCAGCATGCCGGTGACCTCGGCGAGGCCGAACGGCACATGCCGGGACGGATAGTCGACGAAACCGTCGTCGAGCGCATAAACCGTCGCAGCCGGCTGAACCCGGCCGGCAAGGCTGCGCTCCAGGGCCTCCTGCTTCAACGTTCTCGCCTGCATGAAGACGTAGTCGCTCCACAACATGCCGATCGACAGGATGAGGCCCGCTCCGAACACGACCGCAAAGGCGATGGTGGGACCGATCCGGCGTTCGGCTACCCTCTTGAACGCGAGGAACGTCAGCGCCGACGGCACGCCGAGCATCAGCAGATGACGGCTCTCGTAGAAATGCGTGGACGACGGCCGCAGGCCGGCGATCAGATAGGGCGACGACAATGCGAGGAACAACACCACGGCGAGCACGAGCGGCAAGAGGATCGCGGGCCTCGACGCGGTCGGCTTCGTGTCGGAACGCAGCAGCAGCACGACGATGCCGACGAGCACCGCCGCCAAAATGAAGAGCGTCGGCACCGTGATCGCCGCGCGCACTGCATGGGCCAGGACGTCCCGGTAGCCCGTGACGAAAAATGCCCACCATCCCCTCGCCAATTCACCGAGGGTCGGCAAATGCGCGTCATAATGCTGCGCGTACACGCCGATCCGCTTGAACCAGAGATTGAGCGTGCCCCAGTAGATCAGCGGCAGCATGATCAATTCCGGATAGCCGAGGGCACAGCGCCAGGATGCGAGCCAGGTGCGGCGAACGAAGCCGTCCGCCGCGTTTCCGCCCTGCCATATCGCAACGAACAGACCCAGCATCACGAAGGCATAGAGCACGATCGTCGAGTTGAGCGCGAAGCCCAGCAGGAACACGAGCGCACAGGCGATGCGAAGCAGCACGCGCCGCAGACCGCGGGCGCTGAAGGCCAGCGTCAGCAGCCATGCACCGGTGAACAGCAGGCCGAAGCTGAAGACGTAGACTGCGTTCGCCTTGCCCGCCCAGAGCTGATAGCCGGGATAAGTCCAGATGATCAGCGCCAAACCGACCGCCTCGGCGCGGTCAAGCAGACCCAGACGCGTTGCGGTCAGCGCGAGCGACGTGGCGCCGAGGACGATGCCGGCAATCGCCAGCGAGACCATTACGACAACAGGTGCACCGGTCCAGTTCGCGAACGTGTCGTAGCTGTAAAATATCGGATGCCCGGCGCCGTTCAGCAGGAAATCGATGTCGATGAAATAGTCCGGACGCGGCTTGAGCACCAGCCAGTCGTCCATGAAGAGACCGTCGTTGAGGAGCATCGGTGCATGCGCAGCCAACAGCACGACGAGGAGGACGACTATCGCACGCAGCAATGGAGACATCTCGGAGGGAGGAACGGCATCGTCGGGAAGGATTCGCACGCCCGGATGAGGTCCGCAAGAGCGACCGTGAGGGGCTCCCTTGACCGGAAAAATGCGACCTCCTATAGACTCCTGCACTGGCTGGGCCTGAGAGGCGTCCGGGACGAATTTCCGCAATGAACATGCTACCGGGCCCCGCGCAAGCTGCTGCGATTGGTCTCAGTCTCGCGCTGCCGCTGGTATTGCTGTGCTATGCGCGTATCGCCGCCACCGGCGGATCCGGCCGCCGCTTCCGGCTCGGCTGCGTCAGCATCCTGGCCCTTTACGCGATCGCCTGCATCGCGCTTCCCGGTCAACGCCATCTCGACGACGTCATTGGCGGCCTGTTCCTGCTGGCGACGGCGATGATGTTTTTCTACATCCTGTTCAGCCTGCTGGCCTGGGGCTTCACGCTCACGCTGCTCACGGCCCTCGATAAGGCCGGGCGTCCCCTCACCCTGGAGCAATGGGCCGTGGCCTACATGCAGGGCGGCGATCTCGGCACCTTCACGCACAATCGCCTGAAACTCCTGGTCGGCGCGGGAATGTTGACCGTCGCGGACGGCAAGCTTGCCCCCACGACGAAGGGCATGGCGGTCGCGCGTCTCGTCAAATTCGTTCGCCTGTCGACCGGCATCGGGTGAGCGGCCACGATGTCCTTCGTTGTCGGATTCCTCGCCGCCGTCACCTTCGCCCTGCTGTCGCCTGTCCTGCAGCTGATGGCTCGCGCGCGCGGATGGACCGTTGCGCCCGTAACCCTGCTCGCGATCGCCGCGATCGTCACCCATGGTCTCGGCGTGATGCTCGGGGTTTTCGTCGTCGCGCAATTTCAATATTGGGATGCTGCATCGATTTTCGGATTTTGCGTCATGGGCTATGTCTTCGCTTTTGGCGCGGTGTACAAATCGGTCTCGCTGGAGATTCTACTTGGCCTCGTCGGCCGGACCGAGCGGAGGGCTCCGCTTTCCGACATCGTCGAACGCCAGGTTCCAGCTCTGTTCCAGGGACGAATTGGGAACCTGGTCGACAGCGGCCTGGTCGAGCCTGTCGGTTCGCACTTCGCCGCGACGGCGGCAGGCCGGACCATGGCAGGCCGCGTCGGACAGCTGCGCCACGCCTTCGGCATCGGCGACACCAGTCTTTACGATTTTTCATCGGACTAGTTGCCGGGAACACACAGGTCGCAGGTTTCCTGCCTGTTGTGCAGGGCATATCTGCGGCCGCCTTATTGTTCGCCCCGCCCAGATGACCTAGAGTTGCGTCAGGGTTCCACCAGTAAAAGAGTGGCCTGCAGCGGGCGGCATAAGATGACACCTTCCAGGGCGGCAAAGCGGCTTACGATCGTAATTCCTGCACTGAACGAGCAGGACAAGATCGCCGACACCATCGACGGCGTGCTGCCGCTTGCCCGCGAGCTGCTCGACGATTTCGAGATTTTCCTGATCGACGACGGCAGCACCGACGCCACCGGCGCGATCATGGATGAATTCGCGGCCAGCGAGCCGCGCATCATCGTGCAGCATAACGCCGAGCGGCGGGGCGTCGGGGCCGGCTTCGAATATGCCCTGTCGCGCGCGAAATTCGATGCCATCACGCTCATTCCCGGCGACCATGCCTTCCAGAACGAGGGTATTGCCCGGATGTTCAAGGCGGCGGGCGCCGCCGACCTCGTCATCACCTATCGCGACAACCAGTCGGACCGCTCCGTCAACCGTTCGCTGCAGTCGCATTCGCTGCGGTTCATCCTGAATTGCCTGTTCGGCTTCTGGCTGTCCGACTACCACAGCATGATCGTCTACCCCGTGAAATGGCTGCGCCAGATCGCGGTCAAGGCCGACGGCTATGGCTATCAGATCTGCGCCCTGATCTCGCTGCTCCAGCTCGGCCTCACTTACGTCCAGGTGCCCGTGAGCCTGAATGCGGAGCTGAAGGGCTCCTCCCGCGCGCTACGGCTGCGCACCTATTTCGAGCTCGGCGGCACCATCGTCTCGCTGCTGCGCCGCGTTCCGATCCGGGACGTCGATCGCAGCCAGGTTCCGACCGACGCGGAACGAGCCACGGCGCGCTAAGGCGCCGCTTGGCCTTCCCACCCCCGGGGATATCAAGCGGAAGGGCCCGCGCACGGCGATTCGCCCCCGCCGGACGCCTCGTCCCTATCCCGCCAACACCTGACTTAAGTGATTGATTCTGCTGGCAGGAGTGGCAGGGCTCGAACCTGCGACCCCCGGTTTTGGAGACCGGTGCTCTACCAATTGAGCTACACTCCTACAGACCCTCGCGTCGCCGCTTCGGATCAGGGCCGCTTTCAAGCACAGGCGACGGCCGGATTGCAAGGGTGAACCGCGCCCGCTTCGCTTGTTTGTACCGGGGTTTCTGGGCCACAGTCGGTCGCCGACAATCAAAAACATCCGGGAGTGCCCATGACCGCCACAGCGACCGCTCCAGCCGCCTCACAGGCCACGATCGCAGCCCCCACCCCGCCTCTGCCGGAAGCCCGCCCCGAGACGCTGGGGCTGTCGCGGCTGCGGCTGCAGGCCATGTCGGATGCCTTCAAGCGCGAGATCGACAGGGGCACCATTCCCGGCGCCACCGTGCTGGTGGCGCGACGCGGCCAGGTGGGCTGGTTCGAGGCGCTCGGCAAGCAGAGCCCGGCGGCCGCCGCGCCGATGACGCGGGACTCGATCTTCCGGATCTTCTCGATGACCAAGCCGATCGTCTCGGTCGCCATCATGGCGCTGCTCGAGGACGGCCACCTGCTGCTCAGCGACCCCGTCGCCAAATTCATTCCGGAGTTTGCGAGCCAGCAGGTCGGAATCGTCAAAGCCGGTAAGCTGGAGCTGGTGCCGTCGACGCGGCCGATGACCGTGCAAGACCTGCTTCGCCACACCTCGGGGCTCACCTACGAGCACCAGGGCGACGGCCCCGTGCACAAGCTCTACCAGGACTCCCGCGTCCGCAGCCGCAAGATCAGCAATGCCGAGCACGCCGCATTGGTGGCGAGCTTCCCGCTGGTCTGCCAGCCCGGCGCGGAGTTCAACTACAGCCGCTCCACCGACATCCTCGGCCGCATCGTCGAGGTCGTCAGCGGCAAGTCGCTCGGCACGTTCCTCACCGAGCGCGTGCTCGCGCCATTGCAGATGGCCGAGACCGGCTTCTCGACCAGCGAGGCCAATGCCGGCAGGCTGGCCGAGCCGTTCGCGGCCGATCCCTGGACCGGCGACAAGGTCGCGCTGTTCAACATGCTGGAGCAGCCGGTGATGGAGTCCGGCGGCGGCGGTCTGGTCTCGACCACCATGGACTATGCTCGCTTCTGCCTGATGCTGCGCAACGGCGGCACGCTCGACGGCGCCAGGATCATCGGCCGCAAGACGCTGGAGCTGATGGCGTCCGATCATCTCGGGCCGCAGGTCCAGACCAACGGCACGCTGCTGTCGCCCGGCCACGGCTTCGGCCTCGGCTTCGCCGTGCGACGCGAGGCCGGCATCGCGCCGTTCCCGGGCAGCGTCGGCAACTATTTCTGGAGCGGCATCGCCGGCACGTTCTTCTGGATCGATCCGAAGGAGGATCTGTTCGCGGTGTTCATGAGCCAGGGCCCCGGACAGCGTGATTACACGCGGACGCTGGTGCGGGATCTGGTTTACGCGGCGGTGGAGTGAGATGGCATTCTCGTGCTCCGGACGCGCAGCAACGCTCTTAGCGTTGCTGCGCAGAGTCGGGGCCCATGCCTCAACGATCCCGCTCTTGGCGTTCTGGGTCCCGGCTCTGCGGAGCAGCACTGCGTGCTGCACCGCGTCCGGGACACGAGAGAGAGCACCTCAGCTGATCGTCGCGCCGCCGTCGATCACCATGGTCTGGCCGGTCATGAAGTCGCCGGCCTTCGAGCCCAGGAACACGGCCGCGCCCGCGATCTCGTCGGGGATGCCGATGCGCAAGAGCGGTGAGCGCGCGGTCGAGGCTTTCAAATTCTCCGGATTGTCCCACAGCGCCTTGGCGAAATCGGTCTTGATCAGGCCGGGCGCGATGCAGTTCACGCGGATGTTGTGCTTGCCGTATTCGCAAGCAAGGTTGCGCGCGAGCTGCATGTCGGCGGCTTTCGAGATTGCGTAGGCGCCGAGGATGGTCGAGCCTTTCAGGCCACCGATCGAGGAGACGATGATGACCGAGCCGTCCTTGCGCTCGATCATCTGCGGCACCACCATCGAGATCAGCCAGTTGTTGGCGACGATGTTGTTGTCCAGGATCTTCCGGAACTGATCGTCGGAGATGCCGGCAAGCGGACCATAATACGGGTTCGAGGCGGCGTTGCAGACCAGCACGTCGATCTTGCCGAAGGCGCGGTTGCTCTCGTCGACGAGGTTCTGCAGATTCTCCTTCGAGGAGATGTTCGCGGCGATCGCGACCGCCGTGCCCTTGCCGAACTTTTCGTTGATGCCCTTGGCGACCTGCTCGCAGACGTCGGCCTTGCGCGAGGAGATCACGACCTTGGCGCCGTGCTCGGCCATGCGCTCGGCGATCGCAAGCCCGATGCCGCGCGTCGATCCCGTGATGACGGCGACTTTCCCCTTCATGTCGAACAAGGTCATGTTTCTCTCCCCAATTGATCTTATTCAATATCATTCCGGGGTGATGCAAAGCATCGAACCCGGAATGACGGCTTAACTCACGCGAGCTTCTTGACTTCCGGTCCGGCCAATTGATGCATCGCCGCGTGCGCGTCATCGGCGATCCACGGCTGCTGGTTCACCATCGGCAACCGCCAGACCGAGCGCTCGGGGCTTGCGAAATAATCCAGCCGCGTGATCGAGCAATTGTCGATATCGAACGACAAGGCGCGCTCGATCTGGCCGTCGAGCGCGAGGCCGATCGCCGCCTTGATGGTGCCGCCATGCGCAACCGCGATGATGTCCTGCCCGCCGGCCTCGCCGTTGATCCGCTCGATGGTGCGGCGCGTGCGGTTGTAGAGATCCATGAAGCTTTCGCCGCCGGGCGCGGGCTCGTTGATGTCGGCGAACCAGCTCGAACCGACGGGACGGCTGGCGATGAACGCGGCGCGATTCATGCCCTGCCATTTCCCGAGATGCTGCTCGGCGAGATCCGGCTCCCATGGCATCGACGCAGGCTTGGGGTAGCCCGCCGCCCAGATCGCTTCCGCGGTCTGGTGCGTGCGCATCAGATTGCTCGAATACCAGACCGCCTTGCGTGGCAGCACCTTGGCAACAGCGTTGAAAACATAGGTGTCGCTGGTGTCGCAGGGGAGATCGCTCTGTCCGTAGATGTTGCCGCCGTCACTCCGCACCGGCGCGTGACGAACCCACCACCATCGTGTCGTGACCACATTCGGCTTGTCTGCGCCTGCCATCGAAACCCTTCCATCCCGTCTGATGTCGCTGTACGTCAGGTGGCAATGTGTCTCAAGACACTTTACCGTTTGAAATCTTGTTTGAAATTCCGTCGCGCGGCAAGCGTCGCGCGAGCACCACGAGGGAGAAACGCATGGGCCGACTGCAAGGCAAATCCGTCATCATCACCGGCGCCGGCAGCGGCATCGGCCGTGCGGCAGCACACCTCTTCACCAAGGAAGGTGCCAGGCTGATCGCAGTCGATCGCACCGAGGCGGTGAAAGAGACAGTCGAGGAGGTGAAGAAGGCCGGCGGCATCGCGGAGGCCATGATCGCCGATGCAGGCTCCGAAAAGGACGTCATCGCCGTCATCGACAAGGCGGTGAAGGCGCATGGCCGGCTCGACGTGATCTGGGCCAATGCCGGTATCTCCGGCGGGCTCGTTCCGATTCCCGAGCAGACCGTCGAGCACTGGCAGGAGATCCTGCGCATCAATCTGATCGGGCCGTTTCTCGCGGTGAAGCACGCGATGCCGCACATGATCAAGCAGCAGTCCGGCGCGATCGTGCTGACGGCGTCCGTCGCGGGCCTCAAGGCCGGCGCCAGCGGACATCCCTATGCCGCGAGCAAGGCCGGCGTAATCAGCCTGGTGCAGACCACGGCGTATTCGCTCACAGGCACCGGCGTGCGCATCAACGCGGTCTGCCCGGGCCTGATCGAGACCGGCATGACCAAGCCGATCTTCGACCGCGCCAAGGAGCGCGGCACCCAGGACAAGATCGGCCAGCTCAACCCGCTCAAGCGCCCCGGCCAGCCGCACGAGCTCGCGGCGATGGGCCTGTTCCTGGCCAGCGACGAGGCGTCGTATGTCAACGGCCAGGCCTTCCCGGTCGACGGCGGCCTCACGGCGTCGATGCCGTATACGGGCAAGCCGGTGTAGCAGCGGTCTCGTGTCCCGGACGCGCTGCAGCGTTGTTAGGCTGCTGCGCGGAGCCGGGACCCAGCAGGCCACGGCGCGCGCTGTGACATGGGCCCCGGCTCTGCAGCGCACCGTACCGGACGATGCTCCGCATCGCCGGGACGCTGCGCTGCGTCCGGGGCACGAGAGTGGAGTTTGGTTCGACACTGTTTCAGCGCCGTCATTGCGAGCGGAGCGAAGCAATCCAGAAATCCCTCCGCAGACGCAGTCTGGATTGCTTCGTCGCAAGGGCTCCTCGCAATGACGTGGTGATGGCATTGGTCCTTCAACTCGCATCTCGCTCTGCCGTTCGTAGGATGGGTAGAGCACTTGCGAAACCCATCACGCTTCCCTGCGAACGAAAGGTGATGGGTTTCGCTTCGCTCTACCCATCCTGCGGCTCCCAGACACGCCGTCGCATCCTCGCGGCGCATCTCGCCCGAGCTTTGCTGGATCGCTTCGCCCTCGATTGAAAGAGGGCGCAGGGAAGACCGGGTGCCGGCTGGCACCCGCGGTCCACTGTGCGAATCCTGCGTAACAAGAAGCTGCACA
>NZ_CAKZJO010000114.1 GCF_936943645.1 uncultured Bradyrhizobium sp.
CTACCGCGTCCACCGCACCCCGGCCCGCATCTCGTGACGATCGCGAAGCGCCCCTTTGGCAGGGCCGGGATAGGCTGCGTATGCCATAAATCCGAAATTCGGTAAAGTGGAATATTTTTGCGGCAAGGGCTTGACCGGGTGTTTTGCCCGACGCCTCGCGCATGTCCCGGACGCGCTGCAGCGCTCTTGCGCTGCTGCGCAGAGCCGGGACCCAGCGGGCGGCACGGAACGCTGCAGCATGGGTCCGGCTCTGCAGCGCACCGCACCGGACGATGCTTCGCATCGTCGGGCGCGTTGCGCTGCGTCCGGGGCACGAGAGCAGAAATCTCGCGCGCCGCCTCGCGTTACTTCAGCGGCAGGAACACTTCTGCGGTCGCCTCGTGCTCGCCGACATCAGGGAAGAAGCTCAGCCGCTGGCAGTAGATCGGGAAGTCGCGCGCCTCCTCGCCGCTGGCCGGGAGCCAGTCACGATAGAGATAGAGCGCGGCGGGCTCCAGATTGTCGGTGTACCCGACCACCCGCAGCACCGCGCAGCGTCCGCCAGGAATCTCGCCGGCCTTGATCTCTTCGCCGTTGGCCTCGATCGGCTGGTCGGTTCCGACACAGAGGTCCGTGCTGTAAGTGCTGGGCGAGGCCGGCCGCCGTTCGGACCGCCAGACATTGAAGGTCGGATTTGTCCTGGGGTGCAGGCCGGCTGCCGTGCGCCAGGCGATGAACCGCCGGATGGTGTCGCCGAGTGTTGCCGGGTCGCCCCGATGCTCCATGATCGCCACCCGCGTCGGGGGCACATCGCGGATCATCACGTCGTCAGGGGTAAAAGTCCTCATGAGCTTGCTCCTCGCATTGTCGAGAGGCCCGAAGGCCACAAGCCACGGCTCCCAGTCGGGAGCGTTGCGGAACGACGACGGCGATTGCCCGAACCGTTGCCGAAAGGCGCGGGCGAAGGCATCCGGGGCATCGTAACCGGCATCCATCGCGATATCCGTCACGCTTTGGGCGTCACTGTAGGCCAGTTGATGCGACGCGCGCTTCAGACGGGCCAACTGGACATAGCGATGCACGGACAGCCCGAAGGTCGCCGTGAACTGCCGATGGAAGTGAAATTTCGAGAAGGCCGCGACGCTGCTCAGCGTATCCAGGTCCAGATCGTCGTCCAGGTGCCGGTCGATGTGATCCAGCACCCGCTGCATCCGGGCATGGTAGTTTTGAAGCGCCGCCGTCATCATGTCGTTCTCCGTGGCAGCACCAGCTAAAGCGCAGGCGGGCATGAGGTGCTCGACTGATCTTGCGGTTTTGCCACGGGGGGCAGAACGCCGCCAAGGACTGTTTAGGGGCGCTGTGGCGGAGCAGGGCAATCCGTATGGCATTGAGGCTGGCCCGAGCGCGCGCGTGGCGGCCGCGACCATCGGCTATCTCGCGGAGGTCCACGACAAAGACGCCGAGGAGGTCGAGAGCCGGCCTGAGGAGATGAGACGAAGGGGCAGCGCACCCACCCGCCGTGTTCAGCTCAGATAGTCGGGCGTGAAATCCGCGAGCGTGCGCAGCTCGTCGGGTTGCAGCAGCTCGATCTCGCTGCCTTCCCAGGCGATCAGGCCGCGATGCCGCAGCTCCTGGATGGTGCGGTTGACGTGGACGATCGACAGGCCGCAGGCGTCGGCGACGTGCCGCTGCGTCATCGGCATCTGGAAGCAGCCCTCCTTGAGAAGGCCGACGACATCCAGTCGTGCCGCAAGCTCGCAGATGAGGTGCGCGACCTTGGGCAAGGCCGCCTGCGCACCGAGGCGGGCGATCCATTGCCGCGAGATCGCCGCATCGATCAGCGTCTCGCGCCAGAAAGCGCGGGTCAGGTGCAGGGAGCCGTCGAGCAACTGGCGGAGCTGGGCATGCGCGACGGTGCCGACGATGGCCGGTCCGAGGCCGACGAGGTCTGCATCCATCGGCGAGACCAGCAGCGTGTGCAGGCACGGCATGTCGCCGGGCACGTGGAACGCGAGGATCTGGCTGCGGTCGCCGACGATGCGGGCCTGGTAGAGGAAGCCGCTCACGACGAAGACGCAGCGCGAGGCGGCCTCGCCCCGGTGCAGCACGATCTCGCCGTCGGCCACCTGGCGCAGTGTCGAGGGCAGGGCGGAGACCTGCCGGCGTTCGTCTTCGGACAGGCCTTCGATGGCCTGGAGACGCGCGATGAACTTTGGATGCGGCATGGACCTCGCGTGCTGCCTGGCCGTCCCACGGCGTCGTTGAGGGGACGGGCTGGATGCGAACGGTCCGATCGCAAATCGAATAGCAACCTGTGCTCCCGTTTCGCGTTCTAATCCGCTGAACCCAGGCCGGACGTATCATTTGATAGAGCCGGCGCATTTTTTGGCGGTGCCATGGAGAAGGCCCACGACGTGTTGATCCGGAACCTCGGCGCGCACACCGCGCTCGACGAGGAGGATGTTGCCGAGATCCGCGCGCTCAGCTTCGCCGTGCGCGATTTCCAGCCGAACGAGGATTTCATCCGTCAGGGCGACCAGCCCGAGCACTCGGCGCTGGTCGTGTCCGGCATGGTGGCGCGCTACCACCTGCTCGGCAGCGGGCGCCGGCAATACCTTGCGTTCCATATCACCGGCGACCTGCCGGATGCGCAGGGCTTGTTCATCGACCAGATGGATCACGGATTGAGCGCATTGGGGCCGGCCACGGTCGCCTTCATCCCGCACCGCGAATTGTTCAGAGCCTTTCGGCGGCGGCCGATCTTCAGCCTGGCCGTGTGGCGCGAGACGCTGCGCGATGCCGCGATCTTTCGCGAAGCGATCACCAACAACAGCGCCCGGCCCATGGCGGAACGCATGGCGCACCTGTTCTGCGAGCTGTTCTACCGCGCCCGCGCGGCGGGCCTCGTCCGCGGCAATCGTTTCCGCATGCCGATCAGCCTGGCACAGCTCGGGGAGACGCTTGGCATGGCAATCGCGACGGTGAACCGCACGCTTGCCGAGCTCAGGCGGAGCGGCGCGATGGATCTGCGGGAGGGCGAGCTGATCGTGCTGAAATGGCGTGAGCTGCAGCGGATCGGAGATTTCAGCCCGGTCTATCTACACCTGAAACGGCAATCGTTGCGCCAGGCGTAGGATTGGAGCGTTAGCCGCCGGCAGTCGCCGCGCCCAGCACTTCGTCAAAATGCTTCTTCACCCAGTCGTTGCAGGAGCAGGCCCTGGCTTCCAGCGCCGGCGCGTCGAGGATCAGGATGGCGCCTCGGCGGGTGGCGAGGATGCGCCTGGCCTTGAACATCTGGATGACGCGGCTGGCATAGCTGCGGGAGACGCCCAGCATGCTGGCGAGCTGCTCATGGGTGAGGGGAATCTCGGCCCGGCCGATCCGTTCCTGCGTGGAGATGATCCACCTGGCGGCGCGTTGTTCGATCGAATGCGCGGCGTTGCAGGCCGCGGTCTGCAGCAACTGCGCGAACTGGCAGTCGGCGTAGCGCGAGAATACCTCCTGCAGCACGGCCGACCTCTGCTGCGCCTGCTCGAGCGAACGCCGGGGCAGCCGGACGAGGGTGCCGCCCAGCTTCACGACGATGCGCGAATAGGTCAGCGAAGGACTGCGGCCCGCGGCAACGCCCACCGCGCCCTCGCGCCCCACCAGCAGGCTCTCGACCTCGCGGTCATCCTCGACCGGCACGGCGAACGACACCAGCGTGGAACCGCAGGGAAAATGAATGGCGGTCACGGCGTCACCGGCGTGATGCAGGATCTGGCTCGCCTCGACTTCAACCGGCTGGAGGTAGGGTGCGAGCAGTTCGAAATCCTGGTGGGAGAGCTGCCGGAGCAGATCGTTGTGGGGCCGACCGGTCACAGTTTCTTCTCTTAGCTGGCCGGGAATCGGCGCCAGCCAAAATCCTACGTTTCCGCGCCGGAACCGACGGTTCCAAAGTGCACACAAGACCGCTACGACGGTAGAGAAGTTCTCGTGAGCGACTTCCGGAATTCCGCAAAATCGGGTGAGGCGAAGTGACCTGGGCGCGGCCCGGCCGCATCGATCTTGCAAATCTGTTCAGGAGTGAACATAGCGCGCTTGCGGATTGGCGTAGCGTCGTTCCGCCGGGCGCCGTACCCCGTGCGCTCTGCCCGACGGACCGCCGGCCTCAATCCGCTCGAACGCCGCCGGGCCGGCGGGCCCGAGGGGCGACGAGCATCAGCCGAAGCGCGCTTCGCGATCCCCCGTGGGACGGCGCTCGGCCGCATGGGCGCGATAGGCGTCGATCGCCTTGTTGGCCAGCATCAACTGCCGGCGTTCACCGGTCCTGAGCTGCGCTTCGATGGCGTCGAGAATGACGTTGGCGCTCTCGTCGGGCGGGCCGAGCTCGCCGCTCTGCTCCAGGCAGCTCCAGGCGATGAAGAATGCGCTTTCGACGGTGCAGCGAATGGACATGCGCTGCCAACGCGGCGGGGCCGCAGGTGTTCCGCTGCGGCGGGCGCGACTCGCGCCGGGCCCGTCGCAGCGATGCGGTCAGTTCTTCAGCACGATGCGGCCGACGACCTTGCCGGCGCGAAGCTCGTCGATCCATTTCTGGACGTCGCCCATCGGCTCCTCGCGCATCGGTGTCGGCTTGATCTTGCCGGCGCGCGCCAGCGCCATCAGCTCGTGGGCTTCCTCGAGCGTGCCGACCATGAAACCTTCGATGGTCATGCGCTTGTAGACCCACTGCACCATCGGCAGGGTGAACTGGCCGCCCATCAGGCCGGAGACCACGATCTTGCCCCCACGCGCGGCGACGGCGACCGCGAAGGCCATCGACTTCTCGTTGCCGGCGAAATCGACGATCTCGTCAAAACCACCTTCGGTCTCTTTCAGGATGCGCTTGATCACGTCGGGCTCGGACGGATCATAGGCATTGGCGGCGCCGTTCTTCAGCGCGGTGTCGCGCGCAGCCGGCGAGAGATCGGCGACCGTGATCGGCTGCTTGAACATCGCCTGCGCGAACGACAGACCCATCATGCCGACGCCGCCAAGACCAATCAGCAGGAGATTGCGCTGGCGCGGACGGTCGACCAGGCGCTTGAGCGCGCCATAGGCGGTGACGCCGGAGCACATCAGCGTCGCGGCCTGGTTGACGGGCAGCGGATCGTAGTCGAGCAGATATTTCGCGTCGGGCACCAGCACGTGGGTGGCGAAGCCGCCGTCGATGGAGACGCCGAGGAAGCGCTGCTTCACGCAAAGGTTCTCGTCGCCATTGGCGCAGTCGCGGCACTGGCCGCAGCCGATCCAGGGGAAGACGGCTTTCTTCGTGCCGACGAGACCGGCGGCGACGTCCGGGCCGACCTCGTCGACCACGCCGGCGATCTCGTGGCCGAGCGTGAAGGGCAGCGTCATGCCACGCGTGGTGTCGAGCTTCTTGCCGCCGCCGAGATCGGCATAGCCGTCCTGGATGTGCAGGTCGGAATGGCAGAGGCCGCAGCGCTCGATGCGCACCAGGACTTCGCGGCCTTGCGGCTTGGGCGTATCGACGATGGTCTCGCACAGCGGCGCATCGAACTTGACCAGGGATTGCCGACGCATCAACGCCATTTTCTTTCCTCCGGAATTTCCGTTCTCATGTTTCGGCTCGTATATCCGCCAATTCACGCGCCATGGCAACAAAGCCGGAGATGGGAATGGTCTCGGCGCGCCGCGTCGCATCGACGCCTGCGGCTGCCGCAAGTCGGGCCGGATCGACACCCAGCGATTTCAGGCTCTGCCGCAGCATCTTGCGATCGCAGGCCAGCGGCTCTGCGCGCGGCTTCAGGCGCACGACGGAGGAGGTGACCTTCGGCGGCGGCACGAAGGCGGACGGGGCAATGTCGAACAGGATCTTGGTCTCGCAGCGCCAGTTGGCGAGCACGCCGAGCCGGCCATAGGCCTCCTCGTCCTCGTGCGCGACGATGCGCTCGCCGACCTCGCGCTGAAACATCAGCACCATCAGGTCGAACCAGGGCGGCCACGGCTCGGTGGTGAGCCAGTTGATCAGGAGCTGCGTCGCGATGTTGTAGGGCAGGTTGGCGACGATCTTGCCGCGCTCGCCGGCGAGCAGCGGCCGCGGATCGAATGTCATGGCATCGCCATGCACGATCTCGAGCCGGCCGGGGTAGCGCGCGGAAATATCCTGCAAGGCGGGGATCGCGCGCTCGTCATGCTCGATGGCGATGACGCGCCGTGCGCCGAGCGCGAGCAGGGCGCGCGTCAGGCCGCCCGGGCCCGGGCCGATCTCGAGAACAGTGGAATCCTCGAGCGGTGCCGCGGAGCGCGCGATGCGGGCGGTGAGGTTGAGGTCGAGCAGGAAATTCTGGCCGAGCGATTTGCGCGCCGACAGCGCGTGCTGGCGAATGACCTCGCGCAGCGGCGGGAGGTCGTCGATCGCGCTCATTCGCTTTTTGCAGCCGCCATGCGGCTGGCAAGCTGAAGCGCCGCGATCAGGCTCGCCGGATTGGCCTTGCCGGAGCCGGCGATGTCGAAGGCGGTGCCGTGATCGGGCGAGGTGCGGATGAAGGGCAGGCCGAGCGTGACGTTGACCGCATCGTCGAAGGCGATGGTCTTGATCGGGATCAGCGCCTGATCGTGATACATGCACACCGCGCAGTTATAGGTGCGGCGCGCCGCCTCGTGGAACATGGTGTCGGCCGGCAGCGGGCCCCTGGCCTCGATGCCCTCGCCGCGCAAGGTCTTGAGCGCGGGAGCGATGACCGTCTGCTCCTCGTGACCGAGCGAGCCGTCCTCGCCGGCATGCGGATTGAGGCCGGAGATCGCGATGCGCGGCTGCGCGATTCCGAAGCGGGATTTCAGCTCGCTTGCGACGATACGCACGGTCGAGACGATCAGCTCGCTGGTGAGCTCTGCGAGCGCATCGCGCATCGAGACGTGGATGGTCACGGGCACGACGGCGAGCCGCGGCGACCACAGCATCATCACCGGCTGCGGCGCGCGGCCGTTCTCCGCGGCGAGCTCGGCGAGGAATTCGGTGTGGCCCGGATGACGGAAGCCGGCGCGGTAGAGCACGCTCTTGGCGATCGGATTGGTGACGATTGCGCCGGCACGGCCCTCGCGGACGTCACGGACAGCCTGCCGGATCGAGGCGAGCGCGGCCGGCGCGCTCGATGCGTCGGGCTTGCCGGGCTCGGCGGTCGCGCGCTCGCCGGTTTCAACGATGGGGAGCGCCTCGGTGAAAGCGGACGCGGCCTCGCCGGGGCTCACCGCGGACGTCCTGACATCGACACCGATCGATCGGGCGCGGCGGGCGATCAGCGCCTCGTTGCCGCGCAGATAGAAGGCGGGCAGGTTCAGCTCACGGCGCCTCAGCCAGGCTGCGATCGTGATGTCGGGCCCGATGCCGGCGGGCTCTCCCAGGGTCAGGGCAAGGGGGAGGGAGAGCGGCTTTGCTGCGGAAGCGGCCATCAGCGGTTGCGATATTCGATCATCGCCGCCTTGCGGATATCGTCGAGATAGGCCTTCTGGGTCTTCTCGTACTTCTCCTGATACATCTTCTCGCGGACTTCGCGCTTCTTCGGCGTGTCGATCATGGTCGGCTTGCGCGAGCACAGCACCACCATCTCGATGCCGTTCTTGGTCATCTCGGGTGCGGTCAAGTGGCCGATCGGGGTGTCGTCCAGGATCTTGCGCAGCGCCTCGGGCAGCTCTGCGGTGGTCTTGGTGACGGTGTCGCGGATGGTCGCGTTCGGCGTCGAGCGGAACAGCGAGTTGGCCTCCTCGCAGCTGCCGACGCGGGCGCGATAGTTCTCGGCTTCCTTCTTCCGCGTCTCCAGGAACGCCGCGGACGAGCCGCGCGGCACGATCAGCACGATCGGCTGCATCTTGTATTCGGTGCCCTCGATCTGGAGCTTGTCGCCGGTCTGGGCCTGCACGGCCTGTGCGACGTCGCGCTCGCCGACCTGGAGGCGCTCCTTGTAGCGGCCGCGCACGAGGCTGGTCCAGACCATCTCGGCCTTCATGCGGCCCTTCAGCGTCTCGGGGCGGACGCCCTTGGATTCGAGCGACTTGGTGAGCTGCTCCGGCGTGATGCGCATACGCTGCGCCATGCCCTCATAGGACTGGTTGATCTCGGAGACGCCGGGATCGACCCCGTACTTCTTGCCCTCCTTCATCTTCACCTTGTCGTCGATCAGCTCGTTGATGACCTCCTGCCGGCTCGGAGTCTTCTGCGTCGTCAGCTGGTCGAGCTTGGAGCGCTGCTCGATGTCGTAATCGGTGATGGGGTCGCCGTTGACCATCACGACGATGTTCTGCGCGCGCGAGGGCGAGGGCAGTCCGGTCAGAATCAGTCCGGCCACGATGGCGAGGAGGAGACGGAAGACGGGCAATGAGGTCGTCATGATTGTTGCTCGCATGTCAGCCGCGTCGAGCCTGTGATGAGGCAACGCGCCGGCAGTTCAAACCGTTCACTGGAGGCCGGCGGAGCTGCTGGTCGTCGACGAGTTCGCCAGCGTGCGCAGGCCGATCTGGAACATGAACGCGTGGCTCAGCACGGGCGGCGCAGTGCCCGCCGCATAGCTATACGAAGTTACATAGTTCGCCGCCAGCACGAAGCAATCGTCGACATAGCCGGCACCGAGCACATACTGGTTGATCTTGTTGGCCTCGAGGTCCCAGCGCGCCGAACCCGACACCACCCAGTTGGTCGCGACCTTCAGCGATCCCGAGGTCAGGATACCCTCGCGGCGGGTGAGATAGCCGAGTTCCGGCTGCGGCGCGTAATTGCCGTAGAGCACGGCGACGGACCAGCGATTGAAATTGGCGCGGCCTTCGGCCTCGAAGCGCTGCACGTTCCAGGTCTGCTCGTCCATGCGGGAGCGGACACTGAACGTGTAGGTGCTATTGGGCGAATAGCTGGCGCTCGCGACGTAATCGGACCGCGGCTTGTCGAGGCCCGAATCCAGACCCGTATTGATGGAGTCCTGGACCGCGAAGGAGTTCATGCCGAACAGCTGGTAGGACTGGCCGAACAGCACCTTGACGGCGCCGCCCTTGTCGAACTGCGTGGTGGACTGCACGCCGACATTGGCGCGGCCGCCGCCCTCGACGCGGTCGTAGCCGGAGAACTTGTCGACGCTGAACAGGTTCGAGGCGTCGAACACCATGCTCTGGGCGTCCTCGTTCGGGAGCTTGCCGGCATAGGTCTCGTTCGGCCGGATGATGATCTGCGCGATCGGCTCGACGGTGGTCGAACCCCAGGGCTGAACGTTGATGAAGGGATAGCGGTATTCGAGGCCCACCGTCGGCATCAGGCGGAACGCCTGGGTGTCGCCGACGGGAAGATAGTTCGAGACGCCCGGCTGGTTGGAGACCGAGGAGTTGATCGCATCGGCGCGCAGGCTGGCGAACGGCGTCCAGATCTGGCCGAACGGATCGGTGAACGACTTGCGCCACTGCGCTTCGGCCGAAAGGCGGGTGTAGGTGCCGGGGAAGCCGCGCAGCAGGCACTGCGACGGCGTGCGGGCCAGCGGATCGGCCGATGCCGTCGTGCACAGGCTGTTGGTGTTGGCGATCGTCGTGATCGGATCGAACACCGCCTCGTCACGCGACAGGTTGACGAAATTGGTCTTGTAGCTGAACTCGCCGCCGAAGACCGGGTAGTTGAGCACGTTGGAATAGTCGATCACCGGATAGACGATTGGCACCTGGCTCTGGTTGCCCGAATAGCTCAGCCAGTACATCGTCCGCGCGTCGAAGAAGCTGCGGTTGCCGACGCCGGTCAGGTAGAGCTGCGACAGCGCTTCCGTCGGCAGCAGCAGGAACGAGCCGAGCGGATCGCGGTACTGATAGAGGCGGTAGTCCGAGAAGAAATAGTAGTCGGACATCAGGACGCCGTCCCAACCCCAGACCCATTTGTCGTTCAGCGCGAACTGACCCTTGGTGTCGACGGCGCCGCGGAACTGCTTGTCGCCGGGCTGCCCGGAAAACGCGCCGGGATCGAGCTGGTCGATGCCATAGGCGCGGATCTGGTAGGCGCCGTCGATCAGGCGCTGCCGGAACTCGCCCTGCAGCAGCACGCCCTGCCGCGACAGGATGCGGGGGGTGATGGTGGCGTCCATGTCGGGCGCGATGGCCCAGTAGTAGGGAACCTCGACGCCATAGCCCGTGTTGTTGGTGCCGGAAATGTAGCCCGGCATCAGGAAGCCGCTCTTGCGCTTCACCGTCGGGTCGGGCGTCGAGAAATAGGGCATGTAAGCGAGCGGCACGCCGAAGAATTCGAGCTGTGCCGTCTCGAAATACAGCATCTTCTCCTGCTGGTCGTGGATGATGCGTGCACCCTTGACCTGCCACAGCGGCGGCTTCTTCGGATCGTCCTTACACGGCGCGCAGGCCGTGTAGACGCCGTTCTCGAACACCGTGTAATTGCCGCTGGACCGGTCGGCGCGGCTTGCGGCCATGCGGGTCTGGTCGGCGGTGTCCACGCGCAGCGAATCGACGAAACCGTCGCGGTAATCGTCGGAGAGATCCATGATCTCGGCGTAGGTGATCTTGCCGTCGGCATCCGTCATGCGGATGTTGCCTTCGGCGTGCAGCCGCTTGGTCTTCTGGTCGTAGATGACCCTGTCGGCCTCGACGCTGGTGCCGTTGTAGAACAGCTGGACGTTACCGACCGCGGAGACGCGCGAATTGTTGTAGTCGTAGTCGACCTCGGTCGCCTGAACCAGCATCTGGTTGTCGTTGGCGGCCTTCGGCGGCTTGGGGCGCGGCGGCAGCGGATTGTAGGTGAAGCTCTGGGCCGAGGCGGGGGCGAGTGTGGCAACGTCGATCAGCGCGCCGAGCGATGCCACGGCAGCGACAGCCATCAACAGCCTGCGAAGAGACAAGCCGCACCCGTTCGCGCGCATCACCATGCGGCGCGTCAAACGAGACACGGGTCCTCGTTGGACGGCAGTCACTAACCGTCCTCCTGGTACAACAAGGCCAAAAAGCCGGTGAGGCCGCCCACCACCACGGGCAACCACGCCGCAGCGATCGGATGCATCAACTCAGCCTTGCTCAAGTCTTCAGTCACTTTCGACAAAACGTAGAGCAGAAAGCCTGCGCCCACGCCACTCAAAACCATCTTTTGCACGCCGCCCATCCGGAAGAAGCGCAACGACACGGAGGCCGCGAGCATCACCATGGCCGCCAGCAAAAACGGCTGCGCCAGAAGCTTTTGATACTGGAGTCGGTATCCGGCTGTCGCGAAGCCCGAGCTCTCGGACGAGCGGATGTAGCTCGGTAGTTGCCAAAAGGACACAGTCTCGGGGGTGGAAAAGCTGTTGCGGACCTGCGCCTCGGTCAGCGTTGTCGGGATCTCCAGGGTGGCTTGGTCGACCGGCGGCGCGTCCAGCGAGAAGCGGCGGACCCCCTTGAACAGCCAGCGGCCGGTCTCGAGCGTCGCCTCGCGCGCCTCGACCCGTTCCTTGAAGTGCTGCTCCGGGTCGAACCGGAACAGCGTCAGCCCCGTCAGCCGGACGCCCTGCTGCTCGCTGCGCGCCGCATTGATGATGGTCTGGCCGTCGCTGGTCACCTGATTGAGCCAGAAGCCGGAGGCGTCCTGGACGCCGCCGCCGGGCGCCGAGCCGAACAGCTCGGCTTCCATGCGCTTGGAGAGCTCGCGCAGATTCGCCGACATCGGATTGTAGGCGACGGTGGCGATCACGCCGATCAGCAGCGCGCTGCCGAGCGCCGGCGAGATGAACTGCCATGCGGAGATGCCGGCGGCGCGCGCGACCACGAGCTCGAGCCGGCGGGAGAGGGCGAGATAGCAGGTCATGGCGCCGATCAGCATGCAGAACGGCGTCAGCTTCTCCAGGAGCTGCGGCACCCGGAACAGCGAGGTCTCGGCCACCATGAGTGCCGAGGCGGAAGCCAGTCCCGACGTCTTGCGCACCATCTCGATGTAATCGACCAGCACCAGCAGCAGGAAGATGCCGGCGAACACGCCGAGCGCCGCCACCACGAAGCGGCCGGCGAAATAGCGCCCGAGTGTGTTGGTGAGCATGCTCATGCGGTGGCCGGACGTCCGAACAGCCGCGCGATGCGCGCGTTCGACCTGTTGATGGCCTCCATCAGCCCGGGCGGCGGCTCGACCACGATGCCGCCGATGATCATCCACAGCCCGACGCCGATGGCGCCAAAGACCATCGCGTACTGCACCAGCACCGGGGCAGACGACTTCACGGCCATCACCGAGCAGGCAAATCCCGCCATGCGCAGGCCGAACACGGCGAGCACCGAGCCGCCGATCGAGAAGTTGCGGCTCTGGCGGGTGGTGCGCGGCGCCCCGAGAAAGGCGAAGGTCAGCACGGCGAAGGCAAAGGGATAGATCGGCGCGAGCAGGCTGTCATGCAGGGCCGAGCGGAATTGGCCGGGAATCTGCTTGTAGACGGGATCGTTCTCGGACGGCGAGAACAGCTCCCAGAGATAGCGCTCGCGGATGCCCAGGGTGACGTCGCGGCCCTGGTTGGAGAATTTCGACATGTCGAAGCCGTAGCGGCCGAAAGCCACCAGCGCCGGATCGCGCTTGCCCGCCTCGAAGCGCTGCAGATTGCCTGTCTCCAGCACCAGGAACGAGCCGGTGGCGTTCTTCACGACCTCGCCGCGTTCGGCGACGATCGAGACGCGCTCGTTGGGATCGCGGCGGTCGTCGATGAAGATGCCGGCGAGGATGCCGCCGGGCTGGCGTTCGCGAATCCGGATCGTGAGATTCTTGTCGAGCTGGGCGAAGCGGCCGGGCTGCAGGATGTTGGTCAGCACGTCCGCGGTGATCTCGGCATCCCACTGCTTGATCCGCCGCATGCCGTCGGGGGCGAGATAGGCCGCGATGAAGGCGACCAGCAGCGCCACCACGCAGGTGGCGTAGAAGAACGGATAGAACAGCCGGAACGGCGAGAAGCCGGCGGCATTCATCACGATGATCTCGGAATCGGTCGCGAGCTTGTTCAGCGTGTGCGAGATCGCGATCATCAGCGCGATCGGCGAGATGATCAGGACCAGGGCCGGCACGACGAGGCTGGTGATGCCGAGGAAGGTGAGGATGGTCTGACCCTGGCTCGTCATCAGGTCGATGCCGCGCAACGCCTGCGTAATCCAGATCACGCCGGTGAGGCTGACCAGGACCAGCGCAAACGACGCCAGCGTCGTGCGGAAGATATACCTATCGATCGACCCCATGCGCTACCGCACGAACCCCACCACGTCCCCAATGTCGGCCGGAATTCCGCTCTCCCAACCAATCCCCGATCCGGGGATCCCCAAGGTTGGCCGAACGCCTCTTCCGCCAGCTCACTCTCTCACTACCATCCCTTTGATCCGTCAACAAAATGGCTGCCCCGTGGCACCCTCAATATATGGTTAATATTTCCCTCGTTGTGGCCTTGAGGCCACGGGGGGTGCTTGGCATCTGCCGGGCCGCTGGCCCATAGTGCGCATGGCTCAGTGAATCGTCATTCAGGTGCGGCCCCGGCCGAGACCGTGGATGATAAAAAGATCAAGATTTTGAAGGAGTTACCCATGTCCGATGCCATCAAGGTCGGCTTCGTCCCGTTGTCATCGGCCGCCCGTGGCATCATGGTCGTGTTCTGTGACGACAGCCTGAAGGTCGGTCCGGCATCCGCCAAGGCCCTCGGCGGGAGTATCGAACTCGTGAAGCGCGCGGCTGCAGCCGCCGCGTTCAAAGGTAAAAGCGGGACCGTGCTGGACATCCTGGCGCCGGAGGGGGTGAAAGCCACTCGTCTGCTCGTGATCGGCGCCGGCAAGGCATCCGGCCTGAAAGCGAACGATTTCCTCAAATTCGGCGGCGTGGCGGCGGGCAAGCTCCCCGCCGGGACCGCCGCCATGACCCTGGTGGCGGAGCTGCCCACTGGCGCCATGACCAGCGAACAGGCGGCCACGATCGCCTCGGGCCTGCGCCTGCGCGCCTACAAGTTCGACCGTTACAAGACCAAGAAGAAGGACGGCGAGGAGGGCGGCTCGCGCGCCGACATCTCGCTTGCGGTCGGCGATGTCGCGGCTGCGAAGAAGGCGTTTGTCGCCGCCGGCCACGTCGTCGACGGCGTGGTCATCGCGCGCGATCTCGTCAACGAGCCGCCGAACGTGCTCTTCCCCGAGGAGTTCGCCCGCCGCGCCAGTCAGCTCCGCAAGCTCGGCGTCAAGGTCGAGGTGCTCGACGTCAAGGCGATGCAGAAGCTCGGCATGGGCGCGCTGCTCGGAGTCGGCCAGGGCTCGGCGCGGCCGAGCCGCACCGTGATCATGCGCTGGGACGGCGGCAAGAAGGGCGAGGCGCCGGTCGCCTTCGTCGGCAAGGGCGTCTGCTTCGACACCGGCGGCATCTCGATCAAGCCGGCCGGCAGCATGGAGGACATGAAGGGCGACATGGGTGGTGCGGCCTGCGTCGTCGGCCTGATGCACGCGCTGGCGGCGCGCAAGGCCAAGGCCAACGTGGTCGGCGCCATCGGTCTCGTCGAGAACATGCCCGACGGCAATGCGCAGCGGCCGGGAGACATCGTCACCTCGATGTCGGGCCAGACCATCGAGATCATCAACACCGACGCCGAAGGCCGCCTCGTGCTGGCCGACGTGCTCTGGTACGTCGCCAAGAAGGTGAAGCCGAAATTCATGGTGGACCTGGCAACGCTCACGGGCGCCATCGTGGTCGCGCTCGGCACCGAGCATGCCGGCATGTTCTCCAACAATGACGAGCTCGCCGACCGGCTGCTCGCGGCCGGCGCCGAGAGCGGGGAGAAGGTCTGGCGCATGCCGCTCGGTCCCGAATACGACAAGCTGATCGATTCCCAGTTCGCCGACATGAAGAACACCGGCGGCCGTCATGGCGGCTCGATCACCGCGGCGCAGTTCCTGCAGCGCTTCGTCGACGGCACGCCGTGGGCGCATCTGGACATCGCCGGCACCGCCATGGGCGCGCCCAAGACCGACATCAACCACAGCTGGGGCGCGGGCTACGGCGTCCGTCTCCTCGATCGCCTGGTCGCCGACCACTACGAGCGCAAGTGACCTCACGATGACCGAAGTGCTGTTCTACCATCTGCAAAACATGACGGTGGAGAACGTGTTGCCGCCGCTTCTCGAGAAATCGCTCGAGCGCGGCTGGCGCGTCGTGGTGCAGTCGACCTCGGAGGAGCGGGCCGACGCGCTCGACGCGCATTTGTGGACCTATCGCGACGATTCCTTCCTGCCGCACGCGACATGGCGCGTGAACGATGCCGCCGATCAGCCGATCGTGCTGGCGATCGAGGAGGGCAATCCCAACGGCGCCCATGTCCGCTTTCTCGTGGACAGCGCCGCCCTCCCGCAGGACGCCCAGGACTATGCGCGCATGGTGCTGCTGTTCAACGGCGACGATCCGGACGCGCTCGCGCTCGCCCGCAGCGCCTGGACGGATTGCAAGGCGCGGGGATTTGATGTCACCTATTGGCAGGCCGACGAGCGGGGGCGGTGGCAACGTCGGAATTAGCGTCCTTGGCAGTCATCCTTGGCAGTCATCCTTGGCAATTAATGATAATTTGCACTTTTCGGGCGATGCTGGCTTTTGTCACCTTCGTGCCGCAAAGTGATGTTGGGACAATCGCTTAGGGCTGGTCCTTCACGCAGGGAATTTGGTTTATCGTGCGACATCAAAAGCTTCCCGGCTCGCTCATCATTGCGTTGGTTGCCGTAGCACCGCTGGTCGCGGGCTGTTCGGGCGGGACCGATCTGCTGTCGAAGGACGCCGAATGGTTCCAGAAGCCCGGCCGTCTCTTCATCAAGAACATCTCGATCGAGTCGCCGCCGCTGACCCCGGACAAGCCGGTCGCAGCTGAGGATCTCGTCAGCGCCGACGGCGCCTGTCCCGGCATGGCGCCGCCGCCCGGTCCTGCCGATGCCAATGCATCGACGACGTCGCCCGCACCGGTGGGCGGCACGGTCGCGCTCGGCCATACCGAATGCGACGTGGTGCGCGGTATCGGCGCGCCCTCGAACGTCAATCTCTCCAACGACGCCGCGGGCCGCCGCGTCGCGGTCGTGACCTGGGCGACCGGCCCGCGCGCCGGCATCTACACCTTCACGTCGGGCCGCCTGTCCTCGATCGAAGGCAATCCCGAGCCGCAGCCGGTGCCGAGGGCGGTGAAGCCGAAGAAGAAGCACGCGTAGAGTGATTTTCCGGAGCAAGCATAACGCGACGAACGAATCGAGGTCGCCTAGGATATTGATGCCGTGCCGACCCGGCGGCGCAAGCCTGACGATGCGCAATCGATGGGACCCTCACCCGTAGTCATATCGGCGGTCAAGAATTCTGAGGCATGCCGCAATCGTCGTCCATGCAGTTGTTCCTGTTTAGTGTTCCAAGGGGCATGTCGAACGGATTTGTGGACTCATTCCACTCGATCGTTGGATCACCGGTGAGATTGTGGGCGAAGACGCAGAATTTCGTTACCCGTAAGGGAGTGTCTGGAAACACATCTCGATAGGTTGCGACACCCCACACGTACAGATGCTTGCGTCCCTCAGAGACACTTGAGAGCGTCTGCCCGTCGATATCGCTCCCAGCCGATTCTATTCTGCCGCCGGCCGCGATCATGGCTTCAGGAGCCGAAGTATCTTCGGGCACAACAAAAGGATAGTCGTCCGGCAACGCGCCATCGAGTAGTTCATACCTCCAGTAAACCTTGACTCGGCGAGCGGGCGTTTTGCCTGCATTTATCCAAACCGGGCGCAAGCGCCAGAACACAGAACCGTCCACACGGCTCCTGTGAGATATGAAGCGACACCCAGAATAGTGGACATAAGCCCGCTCCCCGGCGATCAAAGCGAGCTTCGAGACATCAGCGCTATCCCGCGCTGCTGTTGCTCCTTCTCTAGCTGCGTTTGCAGCATTAGTGGCATCCTCCATTCCTTTGCGCATAAAGCGGAGTTGCACGAAGAACAGCAGGGCCTGTCCAAGGCCAACCATGACTTGCCCGAAAGCAAAGAATCCGGAGGCGTCCTTGGTAAGCCATGTTGAGCCGGTTAGCAGAGAATCTTGACTGTTGGAATTTTGCGTTTGGCCGGACACTCGTTGTTGTTCTGCTTGAGGTCGTTGCTGGGAGGATTGTTGCTGCAAAAGTGTTTGTCCGATTGCAAACACAGCGACAGTAATGAGGCACCCCAAGACAAGCTCGTAACTCCGAAATCGGCTCATTTGGCGCCGCCGTTGAATTTCGCCTGTTCCTGAGCATGGAATTGCAAGATGCCGATATCCACTACTAGCTCCAGTATTTCAGGACGAAAGAAGGTTATGCTCTTGCAGGTTGTCACAGGGAGTCAAGTTCGAAAGAGCCAAAGCTTCGTCACGGCAAAATCATCATCTCGGCTAAGACGGTGGGTATTGACGACAAAGTGCTTCATCAGGCCAAGCCTAGAGCAGGTGCGAGATTAATATGTATGTGCGAGCGGACGCTCGAAGGCTCGTTCCTCGCATTGGCCGATGAATGCGTGACCAGTTTGGTCCTGCCGAGAAGACCGCGCTTTGCGATCGAATGCTGAGGTCGTCTGATTGGTGAATGAGTTGACGGAAAATGAGATCCTGGCGCGATGGCCGCGCGCTTCCAATGTGCTCGGCAAGTGCCGATGAGCGAGGTCGAATTTTTGGGCGCCGGTCGTCAAGGCGGGGAGTAATATGCAGACCGAGTTGGCTCGTAAGAAATCTCCTCTTCAGCGACTTACGTGTGGGTAATTTGTTACCCGTACTGTGCATGGGGTTGTTTTGCAGATTTTAGACCTACCCCGTGGCCGCGTCGAACTCCGTGCTCGCCTCCAGCCATTGCTCCTCCGCCCGCGCCAGCGCATCGGCCGCATTGGCGCGCGCCTTTGACAGTTGCGCGGCCTGCTTGGGATCGCGCGTGAAAATGTCGGGCAAAGCGAGGGCCGTGTCGATCTTGCTGATGATCTCGCTGACGCGGGCAATCTCGGCTTCGGCTTCGGCGATGCGCTTCTTCAAGCCGCCGCGATTGTCCGATCTTGCGCGTTGCGGCTTCTCGGCTGGCGCGCTGCGCTCGCGCGGCGCTTCGGCATTGCGCGTGGACAGCACCAGGCGGCGGTATTCGTCGAGGTCGCCGTCGTAGTTGGTGACGGTGCGGTCGGCGACGACCCAGAGGCGATCCGCGCAGGCCTCGATCAGATAGCGGTCGTGCGAAACCATGATCACCGCGCCGGGAAACTCGTTGATCGCCTCCGCAAGCGCGCCACGGCTATCGATGTCGAGATGGTTGGTCGGCTCGTCCAGGATGATCATGTTGGGGCCGAAGAAGGTCGCAAGGCCAAGGAGGAGCCGTGCTTTCTCGCCGCCCGAGAGCTTGCCGGCCTTGGTGTCGGCGGCCTTGCCGGAGAAGCCGATCGCGCCGGCGCGGGCGCGGACCTTGGCTTCGGGCGCATCGCCCATCAGCTTGCGGACGTGATCGTAGGCGGAGGCGTCCTCGTTCAGCTCGTCGAGCTGATGTTGGGCGAAATAGGCGATCGACAGCTTGTCCGCGCGCGTCACCTTGCCCGAGAACGGCGCAAGACGCCCGGCGAGCAATTTTACAAGTGTCGACTTGCCGTTGCCGTTGGCCCCGAGGAGGGCGATGCGGTCGTCATTGTCGATGCGCAGGGTGACGCGATTGAGCACCGGGCTCGCCGGATCGTAGCCGACCGAGGCGTTGTCGACGGCGATGATCGGCGGCGACAGGATCTTCTCCGGCGCGGGGAAGGTGATCTCGCGCACGTCCTCGGTGACCAGCGCCGTGATTGGCTTCAGCCGCTCCAGCATCTTGACGCGGGATTGTGCCTGGCGCGCTTTCGAGGCCTTGGCCTTGAAGCGGTCGACGAAGGCCTGCAGGCGGGCGCGTTCGGCCTCTTGGCGCTTGACGGCCTTGGCATCGAGCAACTCGCGCGCGGCACGCTGCTCCTCGAACGACGAATACGTGCCCTTGTAGAGCGTGAGCCTGCCGCGCTCCAGATGCAGGATCTGGTCGACCGAGCTTTCGAGCAGATCGCGGTCGTGGCTGATCACGATCACCGTGCGCGGATAATGCGCGAGGTGATCCTCCAGCCACAGCGTGCCTTCGAGGTCGAGATAATTGGTGGGCTCGTCGAGCAGCAAGAGGTCGGGGGCCGCGAACAGCGTGGCGGCGAGCGCGACGCGCATGCGCCAGCCGCCGGAGAATTCGGCGCAGGGGCGGAGCTGGTCGGCGGCGGAGAAGCCGAGGCCGGACAGGATCGCGGCGGCGCGGCTCGGCGCCGAATGCGCGTCGATGTCGACGAGGCGGGTCTGGATCTCGGCGATCCGGTGCGGATCGGTCGCGCTTTCGGCTTCGGTGAGCAGGGCATCGCGCTCGAGATCGGCCTTGAGCACGACGGAGATCAAGCTTTCGGGTCCGTTCGGGGCCTCCTGGGCGAGGCTGCCGATGCTCCAGCGCGGCGGCAAGGTCACCGAGCCGTGCTCGGCCGCGAGTTCCCCGCGGATCACCTTGAACAGTGTCGACTTGCCGGTGCCGTTGCGCCCGACCAGACCGACGCGCGATCCCGGCGTGATCTGCACGGAACTCTGGTCAATCAGAAGGCGTCCGGCGAGCCGGATGGAGAGGTCGTTGATGACAAGCATGCGGCCTTGTCACCGCAGCCGAGGTCAAACGCAAGCCGCAACTTAATGGGGCTCGCGGTCGCGCCGCTCCAGCTCGTTGAGGAGCTGCTCGAGATGGGTCGGGAGCCGGGGTTCAGGACGAAGGCTCTGCTGGAGCCGTTCGCCCACGGCATCGCAGATCGATCGGCTGGTCCGCCGGTCGATCTGTTCGCTGTCATTGGCAGAAAGGCCAGCCATCGCGTTGGGTTCCGTGTTCTCATGGGTTCGACACGGTACCAAGTCATTGGCCCCCCAAATGGTTTCGCGATTCCCGGGGGATCCCCGGCATTCTCGTCAAAATTGCATGAATCGCGTCATGTCCGCCCAAAATGCGAAGCCCCGGCGGGGGGATCGCCGGGGCTCCTCTTGGAAGGTACCTGAGGGGGGCGCAGGTACCCCTTGGTTTTCAGGAAGGTGCTGTCGGGCTCAGTAGCAGCGGTTGATCAGCCGCCAGCGGGGTCCCCAGGGGGTCGGGACCAGCCGGCGCATATAGCAGCCGCCATAACCGTAGGAGACGGGGGCATAGAAACGCGGACCGCCCCAGCGGTAACCGCCGTGCCAGCCACCGCCATGCCAGCCCGGGCCGCCGCCATGCCAGTGAGCGGAGGCCGAGGTCGGCGCCAGCGCGGCTCCGAGCGCAACCGCAGCGACAGCGGCAAGCGAAAGTTTCCTCAACATGGTGATCTCCTCAAAACTGCCGGCGCGGGGGGATCCGCGTCGATGGAAAGGCCGCCGAAACGGTCCGCCTCATGCTCAGGCTTCGGTTTCGATGGAATGAGCATAGGCCGGCAGGCCGAACCAAAGCCTGAATGGAGCCTTCAGATTGGGTTCATCTGGGTGAAATTGTCGTAACCCAAGCTGAAATCTCAGCTCCCGGTCCTGCGGCGAAGCGCCTGTGGCATCATCCCGGCGGTCGCTTGCCGGATGGCAAAGGCGCCGATATAAGCCCCGCAACCCGACAACCCCGGTTTTCTTCCCAAGGACAAGATTATGGCCATCGAACGCACTTTCTCGATCATCAAGCCCGACGCGACCGCGCGTAACCTGACCGGCGCCGTCAATGCCGTGATCGAAAAAGCGGGCCTGCGCATCGTCGCGCAGAAGCGTATCCGCATGACCAAGGAACAGGCCGAGACCTTCTATGCCGTCCACAAGGCGCGGCCGTTCTTCGGCGAGCTCGTCGAGTTCATGACCTCCGGTCCGGTCGTCGTCCAGGTGCTGGAAGCCGAGAACGCCATCGCCAAGTATCGCGACGCGATGGGTGCGACCGATCCGTCCAAGGCTGCCGACGGCACCATCCGCAAGCTCTACGCAAAGTCGATCGGCGAAAACTCCGCGCACGGCTCGGATGCGCCGGAGACGGCCGCGATCGAGATCGCGCAGTTCTTCTCGGGCAACGAGATCGTCGGCTGATCAACCAGCCGTAAGCGAAAGACGAGGGCGAAAGGACTGATTGTGGACTGGCTCTGGCAGCTCTTCGATCCCGCGACGATCGGGGCATTCTTCACCCAGTTTCGCAATGAGATGGCTGCGCCGACTTTCTGGATCGCGGTCGGCAAGATCATCTGGATCAACATCCTGCTCTCCGGCGACAACGCGCTGGTGATCGCGCTCGCGTGCCGCGGCCTCTCGCCGCGACACCGGCTGTGGGGCATGATCTTCGGTGCCGGCGCGGCGGTGATGCTGCGGATCATCTTCACCGGCATCGTCGCAACCCTGATGGAGCTGCCGTATCTCAAGCTGGTCGGCGGTCTCGCCCTGATCGTGATCGCGGCCAAGCTCCTGGTGCCGGAACACGAGGACGAGGACGACGTCGATGCTGCCTCGCATCTGTGGCAGGCGGTGCAGATCGTCGTGGTCGCGGACATCGTCATGTCGCTCGACAACGTCATCGCGGTGGCTGCCGCGGCCAATGGCAGTGCGCCGCTCCTGGTCCTCGGCCTTGCGATCAGCGTGCCGCTGATCGTCGCCGGTGCGGCGCTGATCATGGCGCTGCTCGAAAAGCTGCCGGTGCTGGTCTGGGCTGGTGCTGCGCTGCTCGGCTGGATCGCGGGCGAGGTGATCTCGACCGATCCCGGCGTCGCGCCGAAGCTGCACACGCTGTTCGATGGCCCGTTCGGCGCCTCGCTCGACGGCATGCTCGGCGCCCTGCGCATCCCGCCGCAATTCGGCCATGGCGGGGCCGGCGGCGAATATTTCTGCGCCGCGCTCGGCGTCGTCGTCGTGCTCGTGGTCGGCTCCATCTGGCGTCGCCGCAAGCTGACCGCCGCGGCCCTGGAATCGTCCGAGCGCCACGCCGGGGCCTCGGCAGAGTAGGGTTGGCCTAGTCGATCGTGCCGAGTTCCGTCACCGGCATGATCCAGTAGACGAGCTTCGTTCCAGCGAATGCAAGGCGCAGGCGCTCGAGCAGGCGGCTGGCATCGTTGCTCGCCAGCACCACCTGCACGATGGTCTGGTCGGCATGGCCCTTGACGCGTTCGGCGGCCGTCAGCAATCGGACCTCGGCGCCGTGCCCTGAGCCCTGCGCGGCCGTGAACCCCGCAACCAGGTCGCTTTGCTCGGCGAGATGATCGAACACCTCGTCGCGGAGCTGATGTGGCACGATCAGGGTGAGACAGACGGGCTGCTCGATCATTTCGCCACCTTCGTTGCCCCGCCATAGCGCCGATACAGGATCGGCAGGAGAATCAGGGTGAGCAGGGTGGAGGACAAGAGTCCTCCGATCACGACGACGGCGAGCGGTCGCTGCACCTCGGATCCCGGGCCAGTGGCGAACAGCAGCGGGATCAGGCCGAGCGCCGTGATGCTCGCGGTCATCAGCACCGGCCGAAGCCTGCGCATGGCGCCATCGACGACGATGCGATCCTCGGGCAGGCCGTGGGCGCGGAGCTGATTGAAGTAGGACACCAGCACGACGCCGTTGAGCACGGCGATGCCGAGCAGCGCGATGAATCCGACCGAGGCCGGCACCGACAGATACTCGCCCGTCACCACCAGCGCGAACACGCCGCCGATCAGGGCAAAGGGAATGTTGACGAGCACCAGCAGGGCCTGGCGGATGGCCCCGAACGTGGTGAAGAGCAGCACGAAGATCAGGCCGATCGCGACGGGGACCACGATCGACAGGCGCGCGGCGGCGCGCTGCTGGTTCTCGAACTGCCCGCCCCAGGTCAGCCGGTAGCCGTTCGGAAGCGGCAGCTCGCTCGCCACCTTCTGGCGGGCCGCTTCGACGAAGCCGACCATGTCGCGGCCGCGCACGTTGGCGCGCACCACGCTCATGCGGGCGCCGTCCTCGCGGTCGATCTTGACCGGGCCGTCGACGCGCTGGATGCGGGCGACCTGCGACAGCGCGACATGCCGCCCGGACGCCAGCGTCAGCGGCAGGCTCGCCAGCAGCGTCGGCGCCTCCCGCGTCGTCTCGCTGCCGCGGACGAGGATCGGCGTGCGGCGCCCTTCCTCGAGCGCGGTGCCGATGGTCCGGCCCTCGATCTGGGTGCGCAGCGAGTTGACGATGGAATCCACGGTGAGGCCGAGGCGGCCGGCCTCCATGCGATTGACGGCAACTGTGTAATATTGGGCGCCTTCGTTCAGCGTGGTGTAGACGTCCTCGGCGCCGTCGATGCTGGACAGGATGGCCGACAGCTTTGCCGCGGTCTCGTTTAGCCTGGCGATGTCGGGGCCGAAGATCTTGACGGCGACGTCGCCGCGCACGCCGCTGATCATCTCCTGCACGCGCATGTCGATGGGCTGGGTGAAGCTGAGCGAGATGCCGGGGAAGCCGGTCAAGACCTCGCGAAGCTTCTGCAGCAGGGCCTCGCGATTGTCGGTCGCGCGCTCGGCGGCGGGCTTGAGCACCAGGAACGTGTCGCTCTGGTTCGGGCCCATGGGGTCGAGGCCGAGCTCGTCCGATCCGGTCCGGGCGACGATGCCGGCGATGTCAGGCACGGCCAGAAGTGCGCTCTGCAGCCTTGCATTTATCGCCAGCGACTCGTCGAGATTGACGGAGGGAAGCGTCTCCACGCTGACGATGACGTCGCCTTCATCCATCGTCGGCATGAAGGTCTTGCCGAGCTTGGTGTAGGCAAAGCCTGCCGCGACCAGGGCGATCAGCGCTGCAGCCATTACCTTGCGCTCGTTCCGCAAGGCCCAGTCCAATGCCGGCGCGTAGATCCGCTGGGCCGCGCGCACCAGCAGGGGATCGCGATGCGAGGCGGACTTCAGCACATAGGAGGTCGCGACCGGGATCACGGTGAGCGCCAGCAGCAGCGAACCGGCCAGCGCGAAAATGATGGCCAGCGCGACCGGGATGAACAGCTTGCCCTCGAGCCCCTGCAACGTCAGCAGGGGGATGAACACGATGATGATGATGAGCACGCCCGAGGCGACCGGCTCCAGGATCTCGCAGACCGAGCGGTAGACCAAATGGATCAGCGGGGCCCCCTTGCCAGCGGTGTGCTTGCCGAGATTGCCGACGATGTTCTCGACCACGACGACCAGCGCGTCGATCAGCATGCCGATCGCGATCGCAAGCCCGCCGAGGCTCATCAGATTGGCCGACATCCCGACGAGGCGCATGATGATCAATGCGATCACGATGGCGAGCGGCAGGCTGAGGGCGATCACCAGCGAGGCCCGCCAGTTGCCGAGGAACAGCAGCAGCAGGACGATGACGAGGGCGGTCGCCTCGGCAAGTGCCCGCACCACGGTGCCGACGGCGCGGTTGACCAGGCGGCTGCGGTCATAGAACACGTTGATCGACACGCTCTTGGGCAGCGCGCCTTGCAACTCGTCGAGGCGGGTGCGGACGTCGCGGATGAGCTGACCCGCATTGGCGCCGCGCAGGCCGAGGACGAGGCCCTCGACGGTTTCGCCGCGGCCGTCCGCGGTGACGGCGCCATAACGCGTCAGCGTGCCGATCTTGACGCTCGCGACGTCGTTGACCAGGATCGGCACGCCTTCGCGGGTGTCGACGACGATGGCCTTGATGTCCTCGACCGATCGGATGCTGCCTTCGATCCGAACCAGCGCGCTGTCCTCACCCTGGTTCACCCGTCCGGCGCCGTCGTTGCGGCTGTTGGCTTCGATGGCCCGGCGAAACAGCTCGTAGGATATGCCGCGCGCGGCCAGCGCATCGTTGCGCGGCACGATCTCGAAGGCACGGACATAGCCGCCGAGCGCGTTGACATCGGCAACGCCGGGCACCGTCCGCAAGGCAGGGCGGATCACCCAATCGAGCAGGGTGCGGCGTTCGGCGAGCGAAAGCTCCGGGCTGTCGATCGTGAACATGAACATCTCGCCGAGGGGGCTCGTGATCGGCGCAAGTCCACCGGTCACGCCTTCCGGGAAATCGCGCGAGATGTTCGACAGTCGCTCCGAAACCTGGTTGCGCGCCCAGTAGATGTCGGTGCCGTCCTCGAAATCGACGGTGATGTCGGCCAGCGCATATTTCGTGGTGGAGCGAAGCACTTTCTTGTTTGGCAATCCCAGCAGCTCGAGCTCGACCGGGACGGTGATGCGCTGCTCGACCTCTTCCGGGGTGAGGCCCGGCGCCTTCATGATGATCTTCACCTGGACCGGCGAGACGTCGGGAAAGGCGTCGATCGGCAGGCCGGGCAGGAGGACGGCGCCGGCGCCGATCACCAGCAGCACGCCCAGCATCACGAACAATCGCTGCGACAATGCGAACGCAACCAGGCGGCGGAGCATTTACTGCCCCAGTCCAGAGAGAATGCCGCGAAGCGCCGAGATGCCGCCGATCGCGATCGCGTCCCGGTCCGTGATGGGGCCCGACACGACGACGTGGTCCTGATCTTCCGCGAGCAGCTTCACCGGGACGAGGCGGAAGCCGCCGTCGATGGCGACGAAGACTGACGTCTGCTCCCCGCGCCGGATCAGGCCGCTATAGGGAATCTCGAACGCGCTTTCGCCGGCGGAGAGAAATCCGATGCGCGCCGCGGTGGTTTGGCCGGGATGCAACTCGCCGTCGTTGGGGACTTCCGCGCGCACCAGAATGGTCTGGGTGGCGGGGTCGATGGTCTCGGAGACCAGCACGACCTTGCCGGGGGTGGCATAGCCCTCGATCTCGATCTTCGCGCCAGTGCGGATCGCTCGGATATTGGCGGCCGGCACTGCGATTTCGGCCCAGAGCGGCGACAGTCGCGCCAGCTTGACGAGCGGCGCGGATTGTTCGAGCCGCTGTCCTGGCGACACCGCAAGATCGACCACGGATGCGGTTTGCGGCGCGTTGACGGTGAGCGTTGCGCTGATCGCCGCTTCCTGGGTCAGCCGCAAGATGGCCTCGTCGGACATCCCGCTCAGGCGCAGCATCTGGCGCCGTTCGGCGACGACGAGAGCGGCCTGGCGCGCTTCGGCCTGGCTGGCCTCCAGCACGCGCTGCGGCACGGCCTTGCCCTCGAACAGATCGACGTTGCGATTGAGCTGCTGGCTGGCGAGGTGCTCCTGCGCGATCGCGTGCAGATAGTCGCGTTGCTGCGAGACGAAGCTTGGGCTCTCCAATTTGACCAGCGGCTGACCGGCCGTGACGCGGTCGCCGCGCCCGACCAGGAGATTGGCGACCATGCCGGCCACGGGCGCGCTGACCACCCACAATTGCTGCGTGGGAATCACGATCTGGACGGGATAGGGCAGCGTCAGATCGGTTCGGCTCGGAATCGGATGTGTGACGCGGACGCCGAGATTGCGCGCCTGCGCATCGCTCAGCTTCACCTCATCCTGTGCCATCGACGCGGAAGAAGGCAGGCTGAATGCGAGCGCAAGAAGGACCACGCCAACAGCTTTCCGGGCGCGGAGCGAACGGCAAATCCCTGGGTGGAGCTGCATGGCGAATGGGAGTCCGGATCAACGTGGCTGCACGCTAATCCGCCACGCCGCCGGCGGGTTGATGTGCATCAACCGGCGCCGTGCATGGAGAATGTTTCATGATCGGCGGCGAAGGGCGATGTCGCCTATCTGCAATGGATTCGCATTTGCAGCGTCAGCGCCGCACGATCGAGCCGGCGCGGCCGATCAGGCGGGCGAGCTGCTTGAAGCGGCTGCCGACGCGGTCGGCGACGAGGTCGACGAGGCGATGCTCGAACACCAGCATCAGCTTGCGGCCCTGGCTTCGGAAATGCGTTGCGGGCAGCACGCCCGGGCGCGCCGCCGAGATGAGATGTGCGACACGGAAGGCGGCACCGAGCAGGCGCGCGCGTTCGAGCTGCGCCGGCGTCAGCAGCTCCTGCATGGTGGTCGGCGGCTGGTTTTCCTCGGAGAGTCCCGCATAGCGGTAGAACACCGACAGGCCGACGAAGGCGCGCTCGGTGTGGGTGATCGCACCGAAATTGCCGTTGACGACGAGGCTCAGCGTCTGCTCGCCGCGATGATCGGGATGCACGCGCCAGCCGATGTCGGACAACAGGCACGCGGTGTGGCGCAGGCGGCGGTCTTCCTCGGTCTCACGCAGCTTGACCACGCGCGCCAGGCGGTCGGTCCAGGCGATCAGCTCGTGGGCGTGCTTGGCCGAACGTGACAGCAGCTGGTTGAGCTCTTCCGCGGCGCAGATCAGGCCGTCCTTGCTGCGTTCCGCCTCCGTCAGCTTCTCGTGCAGCAGGCCCTCGCGCACGCCGAAGGTCGAGAACACGATGGTCTTCGGCTTCGCCACCCGGATGATGTGCTCGAGCACCAAGGCCGCATAGGTGAGGAGCGGGCGGCGCGCGTCCGCGACGCTCTCGATGTCGGCGAGCATGTCGGCAGCCGCGAGGCGCCTCAGCCTGCGGGAAAAGTCGAGCGCCTCAGCCGCGGACAGCGAATAGCCGTGCATCACCTGGAGCGAATAGCCGCTCTGGATGATGTGGATGCGGGCCAGCGCGCGCCAGGTGCCGCCGACCGCGTAGAAGGTGCGGCTCCGGCCCGCGGTGAGCTGCGGTACCTCGTCGAGCTCCTCGCGCACGATGCGGTCGGCGCGCTTGAGCGATTTGTGCGCGAGGTCCTGCAGCGCGAGACCGCCGAGCGGCAGCGTCACGCCGCTGCGCACGCTGTTCCTGCGTACGTCGATCAATTCGAGCGAGCCGCCGCCGAGGTCACCGACGATGCCGTTGGGGTGGTGGATGCCGGAGATCACGCCGAGCGCCGACAGCCGCGCCTCGCGCGGGCCCGAGAGGATCTCGATCTTCACGGCGCAGATGCGCTCGGCCTTGGCGATGAAATCGGGGCCGTTGGAGGCATCGCGGCAGGCCGCGGTCGCGATCGCGAACACGCGCCCGACCTGCATCACCCGGCACAATGCGCGAAAGCGCTTGAGCGAGGTCAGCGCCTTGTCGACGGCGTCAGGGGCGAGCAGGCCCGTGCTCTGCACCTCGCGTCCGAGCCCGCACAGCGTCTTCTCGTTGAAGATCGGAATGAGGCTCCGCGTCAGTCCCTCGTAGACCACGAGACGGACGGAGTTGGAACCGATGTCGATGACCGCGACGCTCGAGCCGCGCTTGCGCGGCCGCTTCACGTCGAAAATCCCTGATCAGGATTGATGGCGTTCGTTCCGGCGCGTGAGACGACGCGGCGAGGATTCCTTGAGCGACTTTCCACGGCCAGACAGACTCGGATTTGTCATGAAGTAGTTGTGCACGTTGAAAGGCTCCTCGCCCTTCGCGGTCTTCATACGCGTTGAGGACCCGTCCGGCAACAATTGCCAGCTCTGCTCATTGTCCTTCAGGTTCGCAACCATGATCTGTTCGAGAACCTGCTGATGCACCGTGGGATTTTGCAACGGACAGAGCACCTCGACGCGGCGGTCGAGGTTGCGCGGCATCATGTCGGCGGAGGAGATATACACAGCCGCCTTGGCGCTCGGCAGGCCCTGGCCCATGCCGAAGCAGTAGATTCGCCCGTGTTCCAGGAAGCGCCCGATGATCGACTTGACGCGGATGTTCTCCGACAGTCCGGGAATTCCCGGACGGAGGCAGCAGATACCGCGCACCACGAGCTCGACCTGCACGCCGGCCTGGGAGGCCTCATAGAGCGCGTCGATGATGTCGGGATCGACAAGCGCGTTCATCTTCATCCAGACCGCGCCGTGCCGGCCGTGCCGCGCATGCGCGGTCTCGCCCTGGATGTGCTCGATGATGCGCTTGCGCAGGGTCAGCGGCGACACCGCCATCTTTTCCAGATCGCTCGGTGCGGCGTAGCCGGTGATGAAGTTGAACACCCGCGCGGCGTCGCGGCCGATGGTCGGGTCGGAGGTGAAGTAGGAGAGGTCGGTGTAGATGCGCGCGGTGACCGGATGATAGTTGCCGGTGCCGGTGTGAACATAGGTGGTGAGGCTGCCGCCCTCGCGGCGCACCACCATCGAGAGCTTGGCGTGCGTCTTCAGCTCGAGGAAGCCGTAGACGACCTGCACGCCGGCGCGCTCGAGATCGCGCGCCCAGCGGATGTTGGCCTCTTCGTCGAAGCGCGCCTTCAGCTCGATCAGCGCCGTGACGGATTTGCCGGCTTCGGCAGCTTCGGCGAGCGTACGCACGATCGGCGAGTTGTTGGAGGTGCGGTAGAGCGTCTGCTTGATCGCAACGACATCGGGGTCGCGCGCGGCCTGCTGCAGGAACTGCACCACGACGTCGAAGGATTCATAGGGGTGATGGACCACAAGGTCCTTCTGCCGGATCGCGGCGAAGATGTCGCCGCCGTGCTCGCGGACGCGCTCGGGATGGCGCGGCACGTAAGGGGTGAATTCGAGGTCGGGCCGGTCGAGGCGGGTGAGCTGCGAGAGCTCGTTCATCGCCTGCACGCCATCGACCAGGAACACCTCGTCATCGGCGGCCGAAAGCGCGTGCTGCACGAAGCTGCGCAGCTCCTCCGGCATCTTGGCGTCGATCTCGAGCCGGATCACCGACCCGCGGCGGCGGCGCTTGAGCGCCGTCTCGAACAGGCGGACGAGGTCTTCCGCCTCTTCCTCGATTTCGAGCTCGGAGTCGCGGATGATCCGGAAGGCGCCCTGGCCGTGCAGATTGTAGCCGGGGAACAGGCGGTTGATGAACAGGGAGGTCGCCTGTTCCAGCGAGATCAGCCGAACGATCTTGCCGTCGGCGGGCAGGCGGATGAAGCGGTCGATCTTGCCGGGCATGCGGATCAGCGCGTTCATCTGCCTGCCGTCGGCGGCGCGCGTGAGCTGGAGTGCAATGGTGAAGCCGAGGCTCGGGATGAACGGGAAGGGGTGGGCCGGGTCGATCGCCAGCGGTGTCAGCAGCGGGAACACGTTGTTGAGGAAGTAGTCCTCGATCCAGGTCCGCTCCGCCTTGGTGACGTCCTTGCCGTCGACCAGCACGATGCCGACATCGGCCAGCGTGCCGCGCAGGTCGCGCCAGATCGCCTGCTGGTCGGAAGCAAGCTCGGACACGGTGCGGTTGATCAGCGCGAGTTGTTCTGACGGGGTCAAGCCGTCGGGGCTGCGTTCGGCGATGCCCTCGCGCACCTGGGCCTTGATGCCGGCGACGCGGACCATGAAGAATTCGTCGAGGTTGTTCGCCGAAATCGACAGGAATCGCACCCGCTCCAGCATGGGGTGGCTGGGATTGACCGATTCCTCCAGGACGCGGCGGTTGAAATGCAGCCAGGACAGCTCGCGGTTGATGAATCGTTCGGGGCTCGACGCGATTGCCGGCAGACCCTCGGTTTCCGGAGCTTTTTCTTTAATTTCAACAGCTTGCGCAGAGTCCATCAGAAGTCGGTCCATCCTGTCTCGCCTCACTTTGCGATCTATGCGCAAAACCTGCGGGAGCATGTGTTAGAGCGATGACGTTTCGATGACATTGATGTTCCGCCGCTTCGCGGCGTCAAGCGGACTTCGCGCATGCTTGCTGGGTTCAGGCGTCCCGGAGCAGCTCGGCGGCGAGCGCCCTCGTGACGGGGCGGCCGAGCCTGAGGGCTTCGCTGTCGAGCAGTTCCACGGCCTGGCGGGCGGCGGCGGACGACCGCTCCAGGCGGGTAGCGAGGTAGCCGACCACGCTCTCGTCCACGGCGAGCTGGCGGTCGGCGCAGAATTTGATGATCAGCCCGCGGAACAGCTGGTCGTCGGGGGGCAGCAGCGTGACCACGGGCAAGGCGCGCAGGCGCGAGCGCAGGTCGCGAAGCTCGATCTCCAGCGCGGCCGGGACCTGGCGTCCCGTGAACAGGACGTAGGCCCCGTCCTCGCGGGCGAGGTTCATCAGGTGGAAGAGGGCGCGTTCGTCAAAGTCCCCCGCCTTGAGATCCTCGACCACCAGCGCACCGGTGGCCAGCGCGCCCGGAACGGCCGCTGCGGTCAGGGCGTTGGCCGCGGTCGAGCGGGCGCCCGAGATCTCAGCCCAGATCGCGGCGAGATGGCTCTTGCCGCTGCCTTCCGGGCCCGCCAGCCACATGATCCGGTTCGGCCATTCCGGCCAGCTGTCGATCAGGCCAAGACCGGCCGCGTTGGCGGGGCCTTCGAGGAAATTGTCCCGGCTGAGGCTTTCCGCATGCGGAAGCGAAAACGCCAATTGTCGGGGATGGACGCGGCCTGCCACGCTAATCTTGCTCCAGCCGGCGTGCCGGCCTGTTTGAAGAGAATTCCGACCTCATCGAGCGAGAGTTGGCCTTTTGCAGGGCCACATCCGGCTCATTTGGCCTCGCTCGCGCTACTTGGCCTCGATCGTACTCATGTGCCGCAGCCACTCGACGAGATAGAGCGACACCGAGGAGAGCGTGAAGACCGTGACGAGGCCCATCAGGATGATATCATAAGGGGCCGGCTTGAAGCCGAACGCAAGCGCCGCCAGCACCAGGGCCGCGAACGCCACCTGTGCCACCGTGTTGAGCTTGGACACTTTCGACGGCTTCATCTCGACGGGCCGGTCGAACAGCCAGGACACGATCACGGCGGCGACGATCATGATGTCGCGCGACACCACCAGGATCACGATCCAGCGCGGGATCGCGCCCCAGATGCCGAGCGCCATGTAGATCGAGACCAGCAGCGCCTTGTCCGCGAGGGGGTCGAGCAGGGCGCCCAGCTCGCTCGTCATGTTGAAGCGCTTGGCCAGGAAGCCGTCCACGGCGTCGCTGATACCGGCGATCAGGAAGACGGCGAACGCGACCTCCATTTGGCTCGACACGATGGCCCAGACGATGATCGGGACCAGCATGATGCGGCCCAGGGTAATGATGTTCGGAATACTCACGAAAGCGCTTCCCGGCACCCGGTCTGACCTCGAATCCGGCCCCTCGGGAGGCTGAACCGGTTGATATCTACATAGTATAGGGAGGAGCGCCATGCGAGCCATTGCGCGTCCCCGGAATTCAACGTAACCAGCCGCAAACCCACTGGAAATCGGGCATGACCGACCGCAAAAACGGCCTCACTTACGCCGATTCAGGCGTCGATATCGACGCGGGCAACCGCCTGGTCGATCTGATCAAGCCGATGGTGCGCGCCACCGCGCGGCCCGGCGCCGACGCCGAGATCGGCGGCTTCGGCGGCCTGTTCGACCTCAAGGCGGCGGGCTTCAAGGATCCTGTCCTGGTGGCCGCGACCGACGGGGTCGGCACCAAGGTCAAGATCGCGATCGAAACCGGGCTGCACGGCGGGATCGGCATCGACCTCGTCGCCATGAGCGTCAACGACCTCGTGGTGCAGGGCGCCGAACCGCTGTTCTTCCTGGACTATTTCGCCTGTGGCAAGCTCGACCCCGAGGCCACGGCCTCGATCGTTGCGGGCGTTGCGGAAGGCTGCCGCGAATCCGGCTGCGCCCTGATCGGAGGCGAAACCGCCGAGATGCCCGGCCTGTACAAGGACGGCGATTACGACCTCGGCGGCTTTGCCGTCGGCGCCGCCGAGCGCGGTACGCTGTTGCCGCGCAGGGATATCGCCGCGGGTGACGCCGTGATCGGCCTTGCCTCGTCGGGCGTGCATTCCAACGGCTTCTCGCTGGTGCGCAAGATCGTCGAACAATCCGGCCTCGGCTTCGAGGCGCCGGCGCCGTTCGCGCCGGTGATGACGCTGGGCGGCGCGCTGCTGACGCCGACCAAGCTCTACGTCAAATCCTGCCTGCGCGCGATCCGCGAGACCGGTGCGGTGAAGGGCCTTGCCCACATCACCGGCGGCGGCTTCACCGACAACATTCCGCGCGTGCTGCCGAAGAACCTCGGCGTCGGCATCGACCTGGCGCGCCTGCCGGTGCTGCCGGTGTTCAAATGGCTGGCGGCGCAGGCCGGCATCGCCGAGCTCGAGATGCTCAGGACCTTCAACTGCGGCATCGGCATGATCGCGATCGTCGAGCCCGACAAGGTCGAGCAGGTCGTGCAGGTCTTCACCGATGCCGGCGAGACCGTGGCGCAGCTCGGCACCGTGATCCCGGCCGAGGGCGAGCACCGCGTCGTCTATAACGGCCATCTCGACATGGCACTGTGATGACTGGCGCTGTGACGAAGCGCCGCGTGGCCATCCTGATCTCCGGCCGCGGCTCCAACATGGCCGCGCTGATCAAGGCCGCCAGCGCGCCGGATTTCCCGGCGGAGATCTCGCTCGTCATCTCGAACAAGGCCGATGCGCCCGGCCTGGAACGGGCCGGGGCGGCTGGCGTGAAAACGCTGGTGATCGAAAGCAAGCCGTTCGGCAAGGACCGCGCCGGCTTCGAAAAGCTGCTGCAGGCGGCGCTCGACGAGCACGGCATCGAGCTGATCTGTCTCGGCGGCTTCATGCGCCTGTTCACGGCCGAGTTCACCATGGCCTGGTACGGGCGGATGCTGAATATCCATCCTTCGCTGCTGCCGTCTTTCCCCGGCCTCGACCCGCATGGCCAGGCCTTGCGCGCCGGCGTCAAGCTGTCCGGTGCGACGGTGCATTTCGTCATCCCCGAGACCGATGCCGGTCCGATCGTGATGCAGGGCGCGGTTCCCGTCAGCGATCACGACACGGGCGACACGCTCTCGGAGCGCATCCTCGAAGTCGAGCACCGCATCTATCCCGAAGCGCTGCGGCTGCTCGCTACCGGCAAGGTGCGGATCGAGGGCGATGTGTGCAAGACGGACGGAAGCGGGCCGTCGGAGAATTTCCTGGTTGCGCCGGTGGTGCGCTAAGGCAGCTCAGCCTTACTCGATGTAAAATCGGGGTCGATCGGGTGCAGCAAGATTGAGCATGGCGTCCCGCAGTTCGCGCCACTTGGTGTCATTGGCGACAGAGAAATATTTCGATCGCTGATTCATCTTCGCTCATGGCGTGGCAAACGGATCGAGCAGAGCTACGCCGGTCGATCTAATGTCAGCGGTGTTGCGCGTCACCAGTGTCAGGCCCTGGACCTTGGCGGTGGCGGCGAGCAGACTGTCAACAAGCGGCAGCGGATTGGGAATTCCAAGGAGGGCCCAGGTCTCGGCGATGGTCTCATCGATGGGGAGAACCCGATCGGCCAGGCGGATTCGCATGTGCGAAAACCATCGGTCGAGAGACTTCGCCTGGAGCGGGTCACTTCGCCTTTTCAATTCGATGCCTCGACGAATTTCGGCCAGAACCAACACACTGGTTCCGATATGCTCCGCCGGGGTTTGCTCAACCCAACGAACGACGTTCGGGTCGGCGCGCTCGCGTTTTCGGATTTCGGAAATGACGTTGCTGTCGAGGAGAAATCTCACAAATCGACCTCGCGCCAGCCATCACGTCGCGTCTGATCAAATACGCCGTCGAAGGCCTCATCGGGAAGATCGGATCCGAAGACGTCGAAGGCCGTCTTGACGTCGGGATCGAGGAGGGCGTTAGCGAGCGTTGATCGGATAGCCGCCGCTCGCTCCGGTCTGTCGCGCAGGGTTTCGGCCAATGCACGGATGAGGCTCGCGTCGTTCTTCGCGGCTTGGACTTCGACGCGCACCAGACCACGCGCTGCGGCGCGGCGCCGATGTGTGCGTGTTGCCTTTCGCTGCGACTTGGTTGCCATGGCTTCGCCTCGACGTTGATTTCCGGAAATATAACCGGAAATCAACGTCGAGGCAAATCGCGAGGAATCGGCGCCCCCCAAACAAAATCCCCCGGCAAAGCCGGGGGCAACGTCATGATCTCTCGCGTATCGACTTGAGAGAAATCAGGAGACCTTGAGGTTCTCCGCGGATGATTTGCCGCGGTTCTCCACGAGGTCGTATTCAACCACCTGGTTCTCGTTGAGGGTGGAGAGTCCGGCACGCTCGACGGCGGAGATGTGGACGAACACGTCCTTGTCGCTGCCGTTCGGCTTGATGAACCCATAGCCCTTGGTCGGGTTGAACCATTTGACGGTGCCCTTTTGCGGCATCGCTAGTCTCCTCCACTAGATATAAAAAAGACGCGGCCGCTTTTTCGCGTGCCACGCCACAAACGGGCTTCCGAAGTCTGTTCGAGTCTTGAGGCTCAATGTCGCGAAACGCACAGCCGAGCGGCCAATTCCGATTGTGGCCAATATTGCAACATGAAAATCGCCCGTTAGCAAGCTGCGCGTAAATTTCAAGACCGAGCCGGGCGCGTTCCTCTATCAATTTGCGACCTGTGGCCGTGGAACCACAATCGAGGGCAATCACCCCTGTCTCAGCGCTCCAACCGATTGACGCTCCGTGGCAGTTCAGCACAAATCGCCGCAGGCTGCGGCGCGTTCGTGTTGTATTTTTGCGTGTCGCCCTTTGCTTCGGGATCAATCGTCATGCGCTGCACCTCGCAGCACTCCGGGACACGGCAGGTGATCGGGCTCGACCGCGTTCGCGGGATCGCGGCGTCGATCACGGTCGCGCTGGTGCTCGTCCTGACGATGGCGGCCGCGACGCCCGGCTTCGCCCAGACCCCGACACCGGCAGCGTCGCCCACGCCATCACCGACGCCTGTGCCGACGTCCATCACCTACGACCGCTCGGTCGGCAACAGCGCACTCGACCTCGGCTCGAACTTCCTGGAGCGGCTCGGCAACCAGGCATCGAACGGTATCAACCGGACGTTCCGCACCAATCCCGGCGGCGGCGGCGCCTCCGCGAGCACGGAAGATCCGCGCTACCGGACCTGGTTCGAGGGCTACGGCATCTCGGTCCGCACCGACCCGCAAGGGGACTTCGTCGGCGACCGGCGCAAGACGGTGGGCGGCGTTGCCGGCTTCGGTGCGCGCGTGGCCCCAGGCGTCAATCTCGGCTTCTCCGTCGACCAGAGCCACACCGACGTCGACGTGCCGCTTGCACTCCAGTCGGCAACGCTCGATCTGACGCAGATCGGCTTCAACGGCTCGGTCGACAAGGGCCCCTGGACCTGGGCCTTCGCCGTCGTGCATGGTTTCGGCAAGGTCCGGTCGAGCCGCGACACCGGCCTCGGCCTTGCGACCGCGGGCTATCACGCCGCGGTCGACGGTGCGCTGACCGAGATCAGCTATTACTGGACCAAGGACCAGATGCGCATCGTGCCCAAGGGCGCGCTGGAATATGTCCGCGCCACCAGCGCGGCGTTCCAGGAGACCGGTGGGCTCGATCCGCTCAATGTCGGCTCGACGGCGCTCTCGCGTGCCCGCATCATGATCGGGGCCGAGATCGGTCGCTACTTCATCATCGACCAGAAGATCCTGGACCTGTCGGCCTATGGCAAGTTCGTCGACAACTTCCACCAGGACCTGGGATCGGTTCAGGTCAGCCTCGGCGCCCAGAACATCGTGGTCCCCGGCATCGGCGAGAGCCGTTACGGCATGGATGCCGGCGCCTCGGCTTCGCTCAGCCTGACCAACGTGGCGCGGCTCTACGTCAACTACGACGGCAAGTTCCGCAACGAGCTGACCTCGCACCAGGGCACGGTCGGCTTCGAATACAAATGGTGAGTTGAACGAGCGCCCGATGCGGTCGGAGCGGGGCTCTGGATTCCTGTTCGGACGCGTTTTCTTCAGGCGCGGCGGTGTCCACTTCGCCAGAAAGCGCTTTGGCCTCTCAAGTCGGCGTCGCCGCGACATATCCCGTCAGTCCAAAACCCTCTCGCGCCGCCGTCATCATCGGCACCAGTGCGTTCGGATGGATGAACTCGTCGCGGAAGCAGGGATAGGTCTTGGGATCGAAGATCTTCTTCAGCCAGTCGACCACGATCTTGTGGCGTTCGGAGGCGCGGAACTCCTTGTGATAGGTGAGCCAGAGATCGGCATGGTGGCTGACGCCGAGATCCACGGCGATCAGCGGCGCGCCGAGCGCGATCGAGACCGTCGGCAGGAAGCCGATGCCGGCGCCGCGCTCCACCGCATAGAGCGCGCCGACCGACGAATTGGTCTTGATCCCGACGATGCCCTCGAGCGACTTCAGTCCGAGCACGCGCGCATAGGCGCCGTCGTCGACCTGCGGCGCGCTCTGCTTGATGATGCGGTGGTTCTTCAGCTCGGCCAGCGACGCCGGCACACCGTAGAGGCTTTCGTACTCCTTGGAGACGAAGGGATAGATGTGGAGGCGGCCGAGCTTGGCGACGATCAGGTCGGGATTGGTCGGCGGCTCGAGCTGGATCGCGATGTCCGATTCAAGCCGCGCGACGTCGGCCTGCTCCATCGCGCAGCGCAGATCGACGGTGATCCTGCGGTAGGTCTTCTGGAAGTCGATCAGCCGCGGCAGGATCCAGAAATTGCCGGGGCCCTCCGTCACCGCGACGCGCACCGTGCCCGAGGTGTCGTTCGACGATCGCGAGGCGCGGCGGAAGACGTTGAAGGCATGACGCTCCATATGCGCAACGTCCGCGATCATCGCGGTGCCTTCATCGCTGAGCGTGAGTCCGCTCTGGTCGCGCAGGAACAGCTTGCAGCCGATGCTCTCCTCGAGCCGGTCGATGCGGCGCATCAGGGTGGTCGAGGTGAGCCCGAGCTCCTCGGCGGCATTGCGGAAACTTTTATATTTCGCGCACGCTAAAAATAGCTTCAAATCATCCCAGGACGCATCCAGGGCTTCTTCACGGTGCTGCGTCATCGCAGCACCCCGGTGCAATAACTGCTGCATACTCCTGATCCCCAGCCGCTAAGCTCGTCGACATAGCGGGGCACGAAAGCCTCGAACGATAGAGGCGTGATATGGGTATGGAAAGGGGCTCGTTTGCCGCAAGGCATGATTTCGATGCCTTGCCGCTGAGCCCGGATGTCGAAGTCCGTTGCGCGCAATTTTCCGAAATTGCTGCGCTGGCAGAGATGGCGCACCGGCTGGTGCCGGGCGTGCGGATCGGGGCCGCGGAGCTTGCGCGATATTTCGCGTTCGATCCGCAGAGCATCCTGACGTTCAGCCGGAAGGGCGATCTGGTCGGCGGCATGGCCTTCCTGTTTCTCAATGACCGCGGGCACGATGCGCTGCTGCTCGACGAGATCTGCCTCACTGCGCCCGAGACGCACTATCTCGCTTCCGCGAAGGACGACGTCGCGGCGATCTACATCTGGGCGATTGCCGCCACGGGGCGCGGGATCGCCGGTCTCGGCAAGGCTGCGGCGCATCTGCGACAGCTAAGATTTCGCGGCGCCGATTGCTATGCGCAGCCGTCAACGGTGGCCGGACGCGACATCATGAAGGCGACCGGCTTCGTGCCGGTCCCAAGCTTCCAGCCCGACCTCTGGTGCTACGAGCGGCCCTGGCATCGGCAACCGATGCACATGCCGGGCGCCATCATCCAAGCAAGGAGTTTTGCAGATGCACGGTACTAGGATTCCCCTCGCCAAGCCCAGTTCCCGCGCCATCACCGTTCGTCTGGCGCGCGATCCCAGCGATCTCATGCTGGTCACGGCCATTCGGTCCGCGGTGTATCTCGCCGAGCAGGATTGCCCGTTCGAAGAGGAGTTCGACGGCAACGACATGGTCGCCGCGCACTTCATCGGCTTCGTCGGCAACGAGCCTGCAGGCTGCCTGCGGGTGCGCTTCTTCGGCGATTTCGCCAAGGTGGAGCGGCTCGCGGTGCGGCACCAGTACCGGCGCTCGCGCGTTTCGTTCAAGCTGGTGCAGGCGAGCGTCGATTACGTGAAGCGCAAGGGATTCCGCAAGATCTACGGGCAGGCGCAGGATCGGCTGGTCGATTTCTGGGCCCATTTTGGCGCCAAGCCGCTCGGCCACAACCGCAAGATCACCTTCTCGGATTTTTCCTACACGGAAATGCTGCTGGAGATCGAGCCGGGTCCGGACGCGATCACGCTGGACAGCGATCCCTATGTGATCATCCGGCCCGAGGGCGATTGGGATCGGCCGGGCGTGCTCGACGCCTCGGCGGGGCGGGCGGTGACCTCGCCGCTGCGGGACCTCGCACTCGCCGGCAGCTGAAATTGGTGCAGCTCGGCGCAAGACAATGCTGGCTTCCATACACGACGATCCGCCGATCCTGATCTGCGCGGATCTGCAGGTCGAATATCTGACGCCCGGGCGTCGCCACGTCATCCTCGATGGCGACGGCGCCACCGCACGCTGCCTGGAACTGCTGACGCTGTGGCGCGGCAATCTGTGGCCGGTGATGCATCTGAAGCGCATCGCGCAGGCCGCCTGGTTCAATCCGGCATCGAGGCTGACCGATTGGGTCGCGGAGGCCAGGCCGCGGCCGGGCGAGATGACGTTCGAGCACCCGCTGCCGTCCGCCTACAGCTCGTCGCGGTTTGTGGACTACATGTCCAATATCCGCGCTGTGCGCTGTGTTCTGATCGGCTTTTCCCTCGACGAGACCATTCTGGCCACCGCGGTCGACGGGTTTCACCGCAGCCATCGCTACCAGGTGGTCGCCGACGCCGTGGCCTGCCGGCAACCCGGCGCAGGCGATGCCGCCGCCTATAAGCTTGCGGTAGTGAATGTCGTTGCGAATTTTGCTACAATCCTCCCCAGCGCCGAACTGATCAGAACCAGCGGCGCCGTTGCGGTGTAGGCCGCCGCAACCGGCGGATGGGGTGCGAGATTGTCACGGGGAGACGAGCTCAAGGAGCTGGCGAGCGACCTGTCGCATGCCGCCGAGAAGGCGCGCAGGCTCGGTCTGCCGACGACGGTCTATCTGCTCTCGATGGCGCTGGTGGAGGTGAGGGAAGCCGCTGCCGGTGCCGACGACGGGCATGACGATGACGCGGCGTAGACGCTGCCCGATATGCGGCTTTGTGCAACGCTGCTGAGCGCTTGCTGCCGACGAATTGGCGTTGCAAGCTTCGCGCTGTCGCAATAGCCAAGGAGCTTGATCATCGAGTGATGACGCGGGCTCTGCCTGCGACGTGACGCTTTCAAGGATCTCAAGCAATGTCCATGCTGCCCAATTCGCAAGAAGCCCGGGATGTGGCCTATCAGCTCCATCCCTACACCAACGCACGCACGCATCAGCAGGCCGGTCCTCTGGTGATCGAACGCGGCGAAGGTCCTTACGTCTTTGACGCGTCGGGCAAGCGCTATTTCGAGGCGATGGCGGGCTTGTGGAGCGTCGGGCTCGGCTTCAACGAGAAGCGGCTGGTCGAGGCCGCGCACAAGCAGATGCAGGCGCTGCCGTTCTATCACACGTTTTCTGCCAAATCGCATGGGCCCTCGATCGACCTCGCCGAGAAGCTGGTCGCGCTCGCGCCTGTGCCGATGAGCAAGGTGTTCTTCACCAATTCCGGCTCGGAAGCCAACGACACCGTGCTGAAGCTGATCGCCTATCGCTCCAACGCGCTCGGCCAGCCGCAGCGCAAGAAGGTGATCAGTCGGATGCGCGCCTATCACGGCGTCACCATCGCCTCCGCCAGCCTCACAGGCCTGCCGAACAACCACCGCTCGTTCGACCTGCCGCTGCCGAACATCCTGCACACGGGCTCGCCGCATTTCTACAAGGACGGCGCCCCCGGCGAGAGCGAGGAGGCCTTTGCGACGCGCCGGGCGGAGGAGCTCGACGCGCTGATCCAGAAGGAGGGGCCGGATACGATCGCGGCGTTCTTCGGCGAGCCGGTGATGGGGGCAGGCGGCGTCATCGTGCCGCCGGCGACCTATTGGGACAAGATCCAGGCGGTGCTGAAGAAGTACGACATTCTCCTGGTCGCCGACGAGGTGATCTGCGGCTTCGGCCGCACCGGCAAGATGTTCGGCTGCGAGACCTACGGCATCAAGCCCGACGTGCTCGTGGTCTCCAAGCAGATCACGTCGAGCTATTTCCCGTTCTCGGCGATCATCATGAACGACCGCATGTTCGAGCCGATCGCGGACGAGAGCAACAAGATCGGCGTGCTCGGCCACGGCTTCACCGCGGGCGGTCATCCCGTCGGTTCGGCGGTTGCGCTGGAGAACCTCAAGATCATCGAGGAGCGCGGCCTGGTTGCGCATGCCGCCGAGCTCGGCGGCTACATGCAGGGCCGCTTGCGCGAGCTCACCAGTCATCCGCTGGTCGGCGAGGTCCGTGGCGTCGGCATGATCGCGGCGATCGAGCTCGTGCTCGACAAGGGCCGCAAGACCGCCGCGAGCACGCCCGGCGCCGTCGGCGGCATGGCCAGCCGCATGCTGCAGGAACGCGGCGTGATCTCGCGCAACATGCTGGACGCCATCGCCATCTGCCCGCCGCTGATCACGACCAAGGCGCAGATCGACGAGCTGGTCGCGGCGATCACGGGCGTGCTGAACGACATGAAGGCGGAAGTGGCCAAGCTGACGCCGGCGTAAGGGCACGGCACGCGTTTCGTCTGGCGATCGTCCTGATCCGTCACCCTGAGAGCTTGTGAAGCTTTCGGGTTTCGCGGACGTTTTCATCTGCA
>NZ_CAKZJO010000115.1 GCF_936943645.1 uncultured Bradyrhizobium sp.
GGAGAGTCCCCCTCACCCGGATTGCATCTTCGATGCAATCCGACCTCTCCCCGCAAGCGGGGCGAGGTGAAGAGCATCTCACTTCGCCGCGGCGAGCTTCAGCGGCTGCGGCATCAATCCGCCCATGGGACGGCCGGAGCGCGCGGGGTTGAGCTGGTAGAGGCCGCGGCGCTCGGTGATGGGACGGAACGCGTCGGTGATGCCGACGACGGATTCGGCGGCGCCAAGCAGCAAGGTGCCGTCGGCCTCCATCGTCTTCGCCATTCGCTCGAAGATCACCGCCTTGGTGTCCTGATCGAAATAGATCAGCACGTTGCGGCAGAAGATCACGTCGAACGTGCCGAGATGGGAGAAGTCCTGCAGCAGGTTGAGCTGGCGGAACTGCACCATGGCGCGGATGTCGGCATTGAGCTGCCAGAGCTCGCCGACTTGCGTGAAATACTTCATCAGCTGCTGGATCGGCAGGCCGCGCTGCACCTCGAACTGGCTGTAGACGCCGGCCTTGGATTTCTCCAGCACTTCCTGCGACAGGTCGGTGGCGACGATCTCGATACGCCAGCCGGCGAGCGCCGCGCCCATCTCCTTCACGCACATCGCGATCGAATAGGGCTCCTGCCCGGTCGACGACGCCGCCGACCAGATGCGCAGGCTCTTGCGTGCCGCGCGCGCCTGGATCAGGCCCGGCAGGATGGTATCGCGCAGATGATCGAACGGGATCTTGTCGCGATAGAAGAAGGTCTCGTTGGTGGTCATCGCTTCGACCACGTCGGTGGCAAGCCGGCCGTCACCGTTCCTGATCTTCAGCACGAGATCGGGAATGCCGGGAAGACTCGCCTTGCGCGCCAGCGGCAGCAGCCTGCTCTCGACGAGATACTGCTTGTCGGGCGACAGATCGAGGCCGGAGCGCTCTTTCAGGAACTTGCGCAGATAATCGTAATCGGTGGGCGTCACGAGCGGTCTCCCGCGAACAGGCGGTTGACCTTGGCGCCGATCTGGTTGAGCGGCAGGATCGCCGCGCAGATGCCGGCATTGGCTGCCGCGCCCGGCATGCCCCAGACCACGCTGGAGGCTTCGTCCTGCGCAATCACGCTGCCGCCGGCGGCGACGATGTCCTTGCCGCCGCGCATGCCGTCCGAGCCCATGCCCGTCAGGATCACGGAGAGGATGTTGCCGTGCCAGATGTCGATGGCGGAGGTGAAGAGCGGATCGACCGCGGGCTTGCAGAAATTGACGGCGGGGCCGTCGTCGAGCGCGATCACGGTGTCGGCGCCGTTGCGCGCGACCCGCATGTGCTTGCCGCCGGGCGCAAGATAGATCCGTCCCGGCTTCACCGGCTCACCGTCGACCGCCTCGGCTGCCGGCTTGCGGCTCGAGCGCGCCAGATGCTCGGCAAGGATGGTCGTGAAGGTCGGCGGCATGTGCTGGGTGATCAGCACCGGGAAGCGATCGATCACAGGGCCGAGCTCGGTGACGAGCGCCATCAGCGCCTGCGGGCCGCCGGTCGAGGAGCCGATCAGCAGCACCTTGGGGGCCTGGCTGGAGAACGGACGCGTGACCAGCGATCCCGACGACGGCGCCTGCAAGGCCGGCGCGGGCGCGGCGGGCCGCGCCACGGGACCGCGCGGGGCCGGAGCCGGAGTTGCGGGCGCCAGCGGCGGGCTCGCAACCGCGGGCTTGCGCCGCAGCCGCGCACCGAGATGACGGATCTTCTGGATCAGGTCGTGGTGAAAGATGTCCGCGGCCGACGCTTCACGCGTCGATTCCGGCTTCGGAATGTAATCGGCGGCGCCGAGCGACAGCGCCTTGAAGCTGATCTCCGCGTTGCGGCGGGGCAGCGTCGAGGCCATGATGATGACGAGATCGCGCTTCTTGGCCAGCAGTTGCGGCAGCGCCGAGATGCCGTCGAGCTCGGGCATTTCGATGTCGAGCACGGCGACGTCGGGGTTGATGCGTTCGAGCTGGTTGACCGCCTCGAGCCCGGTCCGCAAGGAAGCAGCGACCTCCATGTCGTGTTCGGCGCCGACCCAGCGCGAGATCAGACCGCGGATGACGACGGAGTCGTCGACGATCATCACGCGCAGCGGCCCGGCTTCGCGCGACGAGCCTGTGGTCGAATTCCCTGCGAACGCAACACTCATTACTCACCAACTCAGACTGAAAGGGAACGGTTGAAAACGGGCGCCGAAGGATCCGTGAGGCCTCCTCCGGCCGGTCGCTCAGATAAGGCCGACTTCCTGGAATTTCGCCGTCACGATGTCCTTGTCGAACGGCTTCATGATGTATTCGTTGGCGCCGGCATGCAGCGCGCGCGCGATATGCGCGACGTCGTTCTCGGTGGTGCAGAACACCACCTTGGGCTGGTCGCCGCCGGGCATCCGCCGGAGATGGCCGAGGAACTCGTAGCCGTCCATCACGGGCATGTTCCAGTCGAGCAGCACCGCGTCGGGCAAGCCGCGCTTGCAGGCTTCCAGCGCCTTCTCACCGTCCTCGGCTTCGAGGATCTGGAAGTCGAGGCCCTCCAGGATCCGGCGCGCAACCTTGCGGATGACGCTGGAATCATCAACGACGAGACAAGTTCGCATGTGAACCTCTGCTTCCTCCCCCTTTGCGGGGGGCACTTCCAATTACTGGCACGTCGGCGGCGAGGCCGCCGTATCAGGCCGCCATCATCTCGGGCGCGAGCTCGAGGACGCGGTCGACGTCGAGGACGACCATGAGCTGACCGTCGAGGCG
>NZ_CAKZJO010000116.1 GCF_936943645.1 uncultured Bradyrhizobium sp.
GATCGACCACGGGCGAGCTACGCTCGTCCCGGACCCCTCCAGGGGAGGGTAAGAGCACCATCAATCCAGCTTCGCCTCCATCCCCCGCTTCACGGCCGGACGGGCCATCAGGGCCTCGTACCAGCGCTTGACGTTGGGGAAGTCGGCCAGATCAACCTTGTGGCGAGGGTGGCGCCAGGCCCAGCCGAGGATGGCAAAATCGGCAACCGAGAGCTCGCCGGCGACGAAATCGTGGTCCGCCAGCCGACGGTCCAGCACGCCATAGAGCCGGCGGGTCTCGGCCATGTAGCGCTTCAGGCCGTAGGCGCGGTCCTGTTCGTTCTCGAGCGCGATGAAATGGTGCACCTGGCCTGGCATGGGGCCGAAGCCGCCCATCTGCCACATCAGCCATTCGTAGACAGGAATCCGCTGGCCGAGCGATTTCGGCAGGAATTTGCCGGTCTTTTCACCGAGATACAGCAGGATCGCGCCGGATTCGAAGACGCTCACGGGCTTGCCGTCCGGGCCCTCGGGGTCGACGATTGCCGGGATCTTGTTGTTCGGCGAGAGCTTCAGGAACCCCTCGGCCATCTGCTCGCCCTTGGTGATGTTCACCGGAATCACCTTGTAGGGCAGCCCCATCTCCTCCAGCGCGACCGAGATCTTGCGGCCGTTCGGCGTGTTCCAGGTGTGCAGCTCGATGGTCATTTTCGTTTCCTTCCCATGCCCGTTTCCTCCCCGAGGAGGCGTCGGCTCGATCCGGGCTCTCACCTACTCCAGAAGGTCGCGGCCCCACAACCGGCGGCCGGGGATGGCCGATCCCTGTTGACGAGGGGCGCCCCCTCTGGAATGTCGCGGCGGTCGCGGATAAATTCCGCCTCCTCCAAAAACCCTGTTCGAGGGACCGCCGTGTCGAAATCCGCCTCCCGCGCCCGCCTGTTCGAAATCATCCGCCGGCGCTCCTTCGGCCGCGGCGAGGTGACGCTCGCGTCGGGCCGCAAGAGCGATTTCTACTTCAACCTCAAGCCGACCATGCTCGACCCCGAGGGCGCGACGCTGCTCGCCGAGCTGACCTATGAAGCGCTGAAGGACGACCAGCTCGATTTCATCGGGGGCCTCGAGATGGGCGCGGTGCCGCTGGCCGGCGCGCTGGCGCAGATCTCCTGGATCAAGGGCCATCCGATCGCGGCCTTCTTCGTGCGCAAGAAGCCCAAGGAGCACGGCGCCAAGCTCGCGATCGAAGGCCTGCCCAAGGGCGAGACGCTCGCCGGCAAGCGCGTCGTCATCGTCGAGGACGTCACCACGACCGGCGGCTCGGCGATGAAGGCGGTGGAATCCGTGCGCGAGACCGGTGCCGAAGTGGTGCTGGTGCTGACCATGGTCGATCGCGAGGAAGGCGCCACCGACACTTTTGGCGCGGCCGGCCTGCCGTTCCGCTCGCTGTACAAGGCGTCGGAATTTTTGAAGGCTTAACGGCTCTCTCTCCCGTGTCCCGGGCGCGGCGCAGCGTGTAACGCTGCGACGCAGAACCGGGACCCAGCTCTTTTCGGCATCGGCATGGGCCCCGGCTCTGCAGCGCACCGCTGAAGGAGCGCTGCGCCGCGTCCGGGGCACGAGACCGGCTCCCCCTCAACCGCTCATTTACCATCCCGCCTTATGGTGAATCATGTGCTGAGATCCCTCAGGGGATCCCGGCCGGTTCAGTAGCGTCGGGTGGAGTGAGCGTTGCGTACAGTCCTGTCCCATGCGCGCCGGCGGCGTCGCGCGATGCTTGTGGCCGCCACGCTTGCAGCACCGCTGCTTGCGGCTCCCGCCCCGGTTTCGGCCGAAGGCCTGTTCGACTTCTTCTTCGGCGGTATGCAACAGCAGCGGCCGCAGCGCGAGGTGCCGCAACAAGCGAGCTCCTACGCCGATCCCTTCACCGGGCAGCAAAATGCCGCAACCCAGCCATACGTGCCGCCGACCCGCTCGGCGGCGGCCGGGGGCTCGGGACCTGCCTTCTGCGTGCGCAGCTGCGACGGCAAATATTTTCCGCTGATGCGCGGCCTCGCCTCGCCGGCCCAGATGTGTCAGGCGTTCTGTCCCGCCAGCGCAACCAAGGTCTATTTCGGCTCCTCGATCGATGGTGCGGCGTCGCAGACCGGCGAGCGCTACGCCGACAGCGAGAACGCGTTTGCCTATCGCAAGGCGCTGCGTTCGGACTGCACCTGCAACGGCCGCGAGCCGGTCGGCCTTGCCCCGGTCGATCTCGCGCTGGATTCCTCGCTGAAGGCCGGCGACGTGATCGCCACCACCGATGGTCTCGTCGCCTATACCGGCATTCGCGTCGGCAACGACCAGGCCGCGGACTTCACCCCGGTCGCCTCCTATCCCGGTCTCACCGCCCAGGTCCGCGCCCGCCTCGGCGAGATGAAGGTGGCCCCGGTGCGGGCAGAGACCGTGTCGGCGGATGCGCCGGCACAGACCGAGATCGTGCGCGAGGCCCTGCCCGACGTGACGGTGCCGAAGGCGACGACGCAGAAATCGGCGAAGCGGGCGGGGTTGGATTAAGGCCCTCGCTCTCTCCACGCCGTCATTGCGAGCGCAGCGAAGCAATCCAGAAATGCCTCCGCGGGGGCACTCTGGATTGCTTCGCTGCGCTCGCAATGACGGAGGAGAGAGCATCACCTCCCGATGATCACCCCGATCACGTTCGGCGCCGCCAGATATTTCTCCTCGATCGCCGCGCGCGCGGCAGCGCGGTTTTCTGCCGTCAACAATCCGCGCTTCTCGGCCAGGATCATCCAGCAAAAGCCCCACCAGTCCGTCAGCATGCCCTGATCGCCGACGAGGTCGTAGCCCTGCCCGGCCGCGAAGATGCGCGCCTGCGCTTCGTCCAGCGTGTCCAGAAACAGATGATCCTCGACCGCGAACAGATCGTCGCTGACGTCATCGATGGTGTAGCCCCAGATCGACTGGCACACCGCGTTGAACTCGCGGTCGAACTGATCGTCGTCGATCCTCTGGCGCCGCGCCGCCTGATGCAGCCGTGACAGCGACCGCGCGAAATCGGCGATCCGGGTAAGGGCAAATTGATCGAAGGCGATGGTGGACATCTAGTCCTCGCAAAGTCTGACAAACGCTAGATATTGTGTCGGCAACGCGCCGAATCACAATGATATATCAAAGACTTGCTAAAGTGTTCTTAATTTGTTCTAGTGCGACCCTGAAATTTCAGGAGCAGCGCGAGGCCGCAATGGCGTGGACGCGGCGGTCGCCGAGCAGATGGGCGACAAAGCCCCGGGCCGGGAAGATCTTCGCGAAGGCGGCGTCGCGGATGCTGAGGCCGCCGGCATAGGCGCCGAACGCCGGCATCACCGCGCGCATGCCGTCGGAGGCGAAGCAGCGGCGCTCCAGGAAACGGCCGCGCGCGGAGACGCGTGCCTTGGGATGGAGATGGCCGGCGATCTCGCCGCACGCCCCGGTCGGCTCGTGACGGAAGGTGATCGGGCCGATCGCGACCTCGTCCGCGACAGTGCCGCCGAGATCGCGCGGCAGCATCGGATCGTGGTTGCCGGAGATCCAGATCCAGTCGCGGCCGGTCTGGAGCGCGGCGACGGCATCGCGATCGTCCGCCGACAACCGTTCATGCGCGGTGCGATCGTGAAAGCTGTCGCCGAGCGCGATGACAGTGCGCGGGTCATGGCGGGAGACGACAGCAGCCAGACGACTGAGCGTCGCCAGCGTATCGTAAGGCGGCAGCAGCACGCCGCGGGCGGCGAAGCTGGAGCCCTTCTCCAGATGCAGGTCGGAGACGACGAGCAGGCGCTGCTCTTCCCAGAACAGCGCGCCGGAGAGATCGGCGGCGAAGGTCACATCGCTGATGGTGACCGTGGACACGCGCATGTCGTCGACATCCCCCGATACCTGCGCGCCTGTCGTCACGTCTTACCCGCTTCTGTCCATCGCCTCTTTGACGAGCTCATCGGCGGCTTCGGCCAGAAGCTCGTCTGCAGCTTCGCCATAGACTGACTCGCGGCCGATTTCCAGCATCACGGGCACCGCCAGCGGGGAGACGCGATCGAGTTCCCGGTGCGTGATGCGGCCGTGGATGCGCATCAGCATGTCGCTGAGGCGGCGCAGATCGAGCAGGCCGGTGGCGGCATCGGCACGTGCGGCGCGCAGCAGGACGTGATCGGCCTGGTGCTTGCGCAGCACGTCGTAGACGAGATCGGTCGAGAACAGCACCTGGCGGCGGCTCTTCTCTTCGCCGGTGTGCCGGCGCGCGATCAGGCCGGAGATGATGGCGCAGTTGCGGAACGTGCGCTTCATCAGCGCCGATTCGGCGAGCCACGCCTCCAGATCGTCACCGAGCATGTCGGGGTCGAACAGCGCGTTGAGGTCGATGCGACCGTTGCGGATCATGAAGGAGAGATCGCCGAGCCCCCAGATCGCCACCGCATATTCATTGGCGACGAAGCCGAGCGGACGCGCGCGGGCACGCTCCAGCCGGCGCGTCAGCAGCATGCCGAGAGTCTGATGCGCCAGGCGCCCTTCGAAGGGATAGCAGACCAGATAATGCTTGTTGGCGCGCGGAAAGCTTTCGACCAGGAGCTCGCGCACCCCCGGCACCCGGCTGACATCCTTCTGCAGCGACAGCCAGTCGCGCACCTGCTCCGGCAGGCCACCCCAGGCGCGTCCGTCGTCGAGCAGCCGGCGCACGCGCTCGGCGAGATAGGTCGAGAGCGGAAACTTGCCGCCCATATAGGAGGGAACCTTGGGGTCCTTGTCATGCGCGCGGGAGACATAGACCTGGTCCTCGACCAGGGTCTCGTAGCGCACCACCTCGCCGGAGAACACGAAGGTATCGCCGGGCGAGAGGCCCTCGATGAAGGCTTCCTCGATCTCGCCGAGCAGCCGGCCGCCACGCGCGATCACGCCGGTGGAGCCCGTACCTCCGCCGCGCGAGCGCACCAGGCGCACCTTGAGCATGTCGTCCTCGACGATGGTGCCGACATTCATCCGGTAGCTCTGCCGCACCTTCGGGTTCGCGACGCGCCAACGTCCCTCCTTGTCCTGCTTGATGCGGGCGAAGCGCTCATAGGTCTTCAGCGCGTAGCCGCCGGAGGCGACGAAATCGACGACGTCGTCGAAATCCTGCCGCGACAGATCGGCGTAGGGCGCGGCGGTGCGCACTTCGGCATAGAGTTCGTCGGAGAGAAACGGCTCGCCGCAGGCGCAGCCGAGCACGTGCTGAGCCAGCACGTCGAGCGCGCCGGTACGCAGCGGCGGCGTGTCCTGCGCGTTCTCCGCGATGGCGTCGATCGCGACACGGCACTCCAGCACCTCGAAACGGTTGGCCGGCACCAGCACCGCGCGCGAGGCCTCGTCGAGACGGTGGTTGGCGCGGCCGATCCGCTGCATCAGGCGCGAGGAGCCCTTGGGCGCGCCGATATTGACGACGAGATCGACATCGCCCCAGTCGACGCCGAGATCGAGCGAGGAAGTGCAGACCACGCCGCGCAAGCGGCCCGCCGACATCGCGTCCTCGACCTTGCGGCGCTGGGCGACGTCGAGCGAGCCGTGATGCAGCGCGATGGCAAGGCCGTCGTCGTTCATGCTCCAGAGATTCTGGAACAGCATCTCGGCCTGGCTGCGGGTGTTGACGAAGACCAGTGTGGTCTTGTTCGCCTTGATCAGCTCGTAGATTTCCGGGAGTGCGTGGCGCGCGCTGTGGCCGGCCCAGGGCAGGCGCTCGCGGGTGTCGAGCATCTGGACTTGCGGCGGCGCCGCACCGCCGGCAACGACGATGTCGGCGGCCGCCTCGCTTCCGTCGGGCTGCGGAACCAGGACGCGCGCGAGCTGCTCCGGCTCAGCCACCGTTGCCGACAGGCCGATCGCGCGCATCTGCGGCGCAAGGCGCCACAGCCGCGCGAGGCCGAGCGAGAGCAGATCGCCGCGCTTGGACGTCACCAGCGCATGCAATTCGTCGAGCACGATGCGCTTCAGGGAGGAGAACAGGAACGGCGCGTCGTCGGAGGACAGCAACAGCGCGAGCTGCTCGGGCGTGGTCAGCAGCACGTCGGGCGGATAGCGCCGCTGGCGCTGGCGGCGCGACACCGGCGTGTCGCCGGTGCGGGTCTCGACCTTGATCGGCAGGCCCATCTCCGCGATCGGCCGTTCGAGGTTGCGCGCGATGTCGACGGCGAGCGCTTTCAGCGGCGAGATGTAGAGCGTGTGCAGGCCACCGGTCCGCTGCAGGCCACGGCCGGTGGAGACGAGGCTTTGCTGCTCAGCGGCCTTCTGTCCGGCCGCCCGGGTCGAAAGCTCCACCAGGGTCGGCAGAAATCCCGCCAGCGTCTTGCCGGCGCCGGTCGGCGCGATCAGCAGCGTGCTGGCATCCTCGCGCGCCTTCTCCAGCAGTGCCAATTGATGCGCGCGCGGCGACCAGCCGCGGGCCGCGAACCACGCCTTGAAGCGGTCGGGCAGCAGCGAAGGCGTCTCGGCCTGACTCTTGAGGATACGGCGCGTCACGCCATGACAGGTAAGCCGTAGGGATCGCTTCGTCGAGGGGTGCGGCCCTCTCCTGCGACGGGACTATCGCGTATGATGCTGTCCATCGGGCACGCCGGTCTCCACCGTCGTCATGGCCGGACTTGTCCCGGCCATCCACGCCTTTCGTGCAGCACCGAGATCGTGGATGCCCGGGACAAGCCCGGGCATGACGACCTCATGTGGAAGTTCAAACTCAGTTCCCTGTCGTACTCGCGCAACGAAGGGTTTGCGGTCTCACGCCCCTGCCGGCACCTGATCGAGAAATCCGGTCACGCTTCTGATCCGGCCGTCCTTCAGCACGGCGAAATCCGTGCCCTTGATCGGGCTGTCGGCGCCGTCGGGACCGAGGCCCCAGGAGAAGCGGATGTGGTCGCCGTAGCCATTGGGCTCGCCGATCAGAGTGAATTTGAAATCGGGAAAGCGCTGCTGCACGCCTGCGATCAGCGCATCGATGCCGTCGCGGCCATCGCCCTTCATCAGGGGATCGACATAGCTCGCATCATTCGTCCAGTTCTCGCCGAGCAGCTCGCGGCGGCGACCGGCCGTGCGCTCGTTCCAGAGCTCGATGTAGCGGCGGGCGACGGTGGTGGGGTCGGTCATGATGCTCTCCTTCGATGACGCCGTGTTCGGCTGCCGTCACTATCGAAGGTTCATGCGCGCCGATCGATTACCTCGGAGGTTATCATTGCGCAAAAAAAGAGAGCGCGATGACGTCGTCATCGCGCTCTCTTCGCATCTCTGTTGGTTGCGAAGATTACTTCGCGGCAACCACCATGATCTCGACGGTGTATTGCGGCGCCGCCAGCTTGGCTTCGACGGTGGCGCGCGCGGGCGTGTTGCCGGCCGAGACCCAGGCGTCCCACACCGCGTTCATCTCGCCGAAGGTCTTCATGTCGGTGATGTAGATCGTGGCCGAGAGCAGCTTCGACTTGTCGGTACCGGCCTTGGCGAGATGGCCGTCGATGGTGGCCAGGATGTCCTGGGTCTGCTTCGTCACGCTTTCGCCGGCCGCCTTGTTGGCGACGACGCCGGCGAGATAGACGGTGTTGCCGTGCACGACGACCTGGCTCATGCGCGGACCGGTTTCGAAACGCTGAATGCTCATTGGGATCTCCTCACTGAAATGGCGGCCTTGTCTAGCCCAGCGACTTACTGTGTGCCACCCCTGGCACGCATGCGTTGCCCTGCCACGCATGCATTGCCTGCGGCGCATGCGTCACTGCCAGGGATGTGCCCTTACTGAAACCGACTGAAAAAAGCCCAGATCGTCTCGGCGCCGTCGATGTCGCCGTTCTGCGGCCCGAGCAGTCCGGCTGCGACCCGGGGGAAGCGGGCATCCGGAGCAAATCCGGGCATGCGATGGCCGCCGTGGTTGACGCGATAGAGCACGACGTCGTGGCCTCCGGGGCAGCGCGAGGAGATCCGCGTCACCGTGGATTGGTCCGCGGCGTTCCTGTCGGGCAGATCGGTGCTGGCCGCGTTGACGGTCTCGCAGCCATTGAGCTTGCGCCAGAACGCCAGCGTCTCGTCGGTCGACCAGAATCCGTCTGCGGCAAAATAGTTCGATCCGCGACCGCCCGCGTAAGGCACCAGCGGATCGGCCGTGCCGTTCATCAGCAGCATCGGCAGCGGCCGCGACGGATGACAGGTGACGGCGGCCTCGTCGGTGAGGTTCATGATCACGCTCGCGCCGGCCGCGAACAGATCGGCGCGGGCGCAGAGAAGCGTCATCGTCATGGCGCCGCCATTGGAGATGCCGGTGACGTAGACGCGCTTTGGATCGGCGGTGCCATTCGCCACCAGCTTCTCGACGAGCTTTGCGATGAAGGCGACGTCGTCGGTGCCCTCGGGCGGTCCGCGGAGCGCAGGCCCCGCTTTGGTTCGCGCATCGGCCCACGCGTGGTTGAGGCCGTCGGGAAAGACGACGGCAAGACCCTCGCGCTTTGCGACCTGCGGCCACGCTGTGCGCGCGATCATGTCGGCGCCACGCTGGGTCTTGCCGTGCAGCACGACCACGAGCGGCGCCGGCTTCTTGGCCGGAAGCTGCGCGGTGTAGGAACGCTTGACGCCATTGACGTCGATCGTCTCGGCGGATGCGGCCGAAACGGCGGCCAATGCCCCGGCCAGTGCCCCGATGCGCATCCACCGCCGCATGGCCTATCCCACCGCCTTCGCCGCCGCGCGCCCGGCATTGCGGCCCGAGAACAGGCAGCCGCCGAGGAAGGTGCCTTCCAGCGAGCGATAGCCGTGCACGCCGCCGCCGCCGAAGCCCGCGGCTTCGCCGACCGCGTAGAGGCCGGGAATGACGCTGCCTTCGGCGCCGAACACGCGCGAGTCGAGATCGGTCTCGAAACCGCCGAGCGTCTTGCGGGTGAGGATGTTGAGCTTGACCGCGATCAGCGGCCCCTGCGCGGGATCCAGAATCCTGTGCGGAGATGCGGTGCGGATCAGCTTATCGCCGATATAGCGGCGCGCATTGTGGATGTTCATCACCTGCGCATCCTTGACGTAGGGGTTGGCGATCTCGCGATCGCGCGCCTCGATCTGCATCCTGATGTGCTCGAGCTTGAGGAGGTCGCTGCCGGCAAGCTTGTTCATCTCCGCGACGAGGTTCTCGAGCTTGTCGCGCACGATGAAGTCGACACCATGGCTTTTGAACGCCTCCACCGGCGCCGGCGCGCCCTTGTTGGTGGCGCGCTTGATCGTCATGCGCCAGCTCTTGCCGGTCAGATCGGGGTTCTGCTCCGAGCCCGACAGCGCAAACTCCTTCTTGATGATGCTCTGGGTCAGGATGAACCAGGAATACTCGTAGCCGGTCGACATGATGTATTTGAGCTGGCCGAGCGTGTCGGAGCCGGGGAACAGCGGCGCCGGCAAGCGCGTGCCCGTGGCGTCGAACCACATCGACGAGGGTCCCGGCAGGATGCGGATGCCGTGACGCGGCCAGATCGGATTCCAGTTCTGGATGCCCTCGACGTAGTGCCACATGCGGTCACGGTTGATCAGCCGTGCGCCCGTCTTCTCCGTGATGCCGATCATGCGGCCGTCGACATGCTCGGGTACGCCGGAGATCATGAACTTTGGCGGCGTGCCGAGCCGCTCCGGCCAGTTCTGCCGCACCAGCTCGTGATTGCCGCCGATGCCGCCGGAGGCCACGATCACGGCCTGTGCCTTGATCGCGAACGCACCGACCACGGTGCGGGACGAGCTCTTGCCGCGCTCGACATTGTCAGGCGCGAGCACGGCGCCGCTGACGCCATCGACCGCCCCGTTGGTGATCGAGAGCGCATCGACGCGATGGCGACACCTGAAGATCAGCCGACCGCTCTTGACGGCCTCGCGCGCGCGGCGCTCGAACGGCTCGACGATGCCGGGGCCGGTGCCCCAGGTGACGTGAAAGCGCGGCACGGAATTGCCGTGGCCCATCGCGTCGTAGCCGCCGCGTTCGGCCCAGCCGACCACAGGGAAGATGCGATGGCCCATCGCGCGCAGCCAGTCGCGCTTCTCGCCGTCCGCGAACGCGACATAGGCCTCGGCCCATTTGCGCGGCCAGAAATCCTCGTCGCGATCGAAGCCGGCGGTGCCGAGCCAGTCCTGCATGGCGAGGTCGTAGGAGTCTTTGATGCCGAGCCGGCGCTGCTCCGGCGAATTGACCAGGAACAGTCCGCCGAACGACCAGAACGCCTGGCCCCCGATCGACTGCTCGCCCTCCTGGTCGACCACGATCACGCGCTTGCCCGCGTCCGCGATCTCGGTTGCGGCAACGAGGCCGGACAATCCCGCACCGACGACGATGACATCGGTCTCCTCAGCCATGTTTCTCCCCCGTCATGATTCCCCTCTCCATGGGTTCCCCCTGTATTTGCCCGGATTGAAGCCAGCGGTTGTAACTGAGATCAAGGGCGTGACGCGTAAGACATCCTTAACTTGTTCCACTTTGGGATTAAGTCCGTCCGAGTGCAGCGCGGACGCAACACTGGATTTGAATTTGTTTTGATCGAGCCGGCCTGCCTAGACAAAACCGCGGTTACGACGGACGCTAGCAGTGCATCACCACCTGACACGCAGATTCGAATTCGACTGGGGCGGGGGACAATGAAGTTTCTGACGGGGTTGCTTGCGGCGGTTCTCTTGATCGCTGGCATGGGGGCATCTCACGCGGTGGTTCGGATCGCGGATGACCGCGGCGGCCGGATTGGAACCTACGTCGACAAGTATCAGGACCTGCGTCAATCCGGCGAGACCGTCATCATCGACGGCCTGTGCGCCTCCGCCTGCACCATCGTCCTCGGCGCCATCCCGCATGACCGCATCTGCGTGACCTCGAGCGCGACGCTCGGCTTCCACGCCGCCTGGGATTTCGGCAGCAACGGCCGCGCCGTCACCAATCCCGAGGCGACCCAGATGCTCTATGCGATGTACCCCTCGCAGGTGAAGCGCTGGATCAGCCAGCGCGGCGGTCTCACCCCGCACATGCTGTTCCTGAAGGGCAAGCAGCTCCAGGCCATGTACAAGCCCTGCTACCTGGACGCGCAGGCCTCGACCATCAAGCCGTCGCGCCGGCCCCTGCCGCAGCAGGGGGAGGAACTCGAATCCGCCCGCGGCCAGCTGCTGCACTGACGCTCCCGGCCTGACGCCGTTCCGCCCCGCCCGTGGCGTCTTGAGCGCTGGCGGCGCCTTGATCGCTGGCGGCGCCTTGCCCCCCGGCGGGCCAAAGCCTATCTGAGAGCCTGGGAACCGGGCTTCCGCCCCCGATCGTTGTCATGGCTCAACCACTGCACCCCTCGCATCCGTTACAGGACAATTCGTCCACTGCCGGCCGGACGCCGTCCGTGCTGCTGTGGGCGGGCGCGGCGATCGGCGGGTTGCTCGTGCTCGGCGCGCTGGCGCTGTGGTTCCACTACGGCACGCAGATGTTCTTCGAAATGATCAGGGCCGGCTTCGCCGCCTGCTTCTGATCCGCGACAGGAAGTTTTCCGCTCATGAGTTCCGCCACCCGTCCGCTGGTGATCGCGACCGCCTTCGCCGCAAGTCTTGTTGTCGGGCTCCTGATCATGTTCTGGGCCATGGGCGGGGTCAGCAAGGTGGCCCAGCCGGCCGCGATCGGCGGTCCGTTCCAGCTCACCGATCAGCACGGCAAGGCCGTCACCGACAAGAACCTGAAGGGCAAGCCGACCCTGATCTTCTTCGGCTACACCCATTGCCCCGACGTCTGCCCGACCTCGCTGTTCGAGATCTCGGAAGTGCTGCGCGCGATGGGCAAGGATGCCGACAGGGTCAATGCCATCTTCATCTCGGTCGATCCCGAGCGCGACACGCCGGCGACCATGAAGGACTATCTATCGAGCTTCGATCCGCATCTCGAAGGCCTCTCCGGCGATCCCGCCGAGACCGCCAAGGTCATCACCTCCTACCGGGTCTACGCCAAGAAGGTCCCGACCAAGGACGGCGACTACACCATGGATCACACCGCGCTGATCTATCTGATGGACCGCGACGGCCGCTTCGTCTCGCCGTTCAATCTGAAGCGGACGCCCGAAGAGGCGGCGGCGGATTTGAAGAGGTATCTTTGAGGCCCCTGATTTGGGCCCAGCGCTTTCCACATCGTCATGGCCGGGCATGACGGCGGAGGGACCTTCACCCTGGCCGCATTTCGGCTCGCGTTCCCGCCGGGATGGTCTATAACGCCCTCCGATCCCAGTGAAATTCGTTCATTCCGGCCGATGGCTCCGTCGCACCAGGCGAAATCGTTCAAATCTGTCCGTGGCTTGCTGATGGCACTGGCCGCCGGCCTGTGCCTGCTGTCAGGCCTGCCCGCCGCGAACGCCCAGGCGCCCGCCAAGCGGCCCCCGGCGGCGCCCCAGGCCACGCCGCAGGTCGCCCCTCAGGCGGCGCCGCAGGCCGTGCCGGGCTTCTGGGATCCGCGACGTCGCCCGGAGCGACCCGACCTGTCGCGCCTGACCGTGATCCGCTTCCTGACCGAGACCGACTACCCGCCATTCAACTACACCGGCGCCGACGGCAACCCGGCCGGCTTCAACGTCGATCTCGCCCGCAGCCTGTGCGAGGAGATCAAGGTCACCTGCACGGTTCAGATGCGCCGCTTCGAGACGCTGGTCGACGCACTGTCCTCCAACCGGGGCGATGCCATCATCGCCTCGATGGCGGTGAGCCCGCAGCTGCGCGCCCGGGTCGATTTCACCGATCCCTATTACCGCGTGCCGGCGCGCTTCGCCTCGCGCAAGGACGCGGTGATGCCGGAGATCCGCCCGGAATATCTCGAGGGCAAGAAAGTCGGCGTCATCGCCGGCTCCGCGCACGAGGCCTATCTGAAGGCGATGTTCACCGACGCCGAGCTGCACCCCTATCCCAGTGACGACGCGATGCGTGCCGCTCTGCGCAAGGGCGAAGTCGACTTCATCTTCGGCGACGCCATCTCGCTGGCGTTCTGGATCAACGGCACCGATTCCGGCGATTGCTGCGCCTTCTCCGGCGGCCCCTTCGTCGAGAGCCGCTTCTTCGGCGAAGGCATCGGCATCGCCGTCCGCAAGGGCAACGACGTGCTGCGCCAGGCCCTGAACTGGGCGCTGTTCCGGGTCTGGGAAAAAGGCCGCTACACCGACCTGTGGCTGCGCTATTTCTCGGTGAGCCCGTTCTAACTACTTCGCTGCTCTCTCCGCCGTCATTGCGAGGAGCCCTTGCGACGAAGCAATCCAGACTGTTTCCGTAGAAAGATTCTGGATTGCTTCGCTTCGCTCGCAATGACGGTGCGAGAGGCTATACCGCCCACAAAATTGCATTCCGCGCAAAATTCGCTATTTTCCGCGGCCCGGAGGCCCTTCTTGATGTCCGTTATCGATCCCAGCATGAGCCCGAGCGACCTGCGTGCGCTCGCCGAACAATCCAACGCCTGGCCGTTCGAGCAGGCGAAGGCCATTGTCGCGCGGCTGAGGAAGAGCCCGAAGGACGAGGTGCTGTTCGAGACCGGCTACGGCCCGTCAGGCCTGCCGCATATCGGCACGTTCGGCGAGGTCGCGCGCACCTCGATGGTGCGCCATGCCTTCCGCGTCCTGACCGAGGACAAGATCAAGACGCGCCTGCTCGCGTTCTCCGACGACATGGACGGCTTCCGCAAGGTGCCCGACAACGTCCCCAACAAGGATCTCTTGGCGCAATATCTGGGGCGGCCGCTCACGTCCGTGCCGGACCCGTTCTCGAACGAGCATCCGTCGTTTGGCGATGCCAACAACGCGCGCCTGCGCGCGTTCCTCGATCATTTCGGCTTCGACTACGAGTTCGCCAGCTCGACCGTCTACTATAAGTCCGGCCGCTTCGACGCGACGCTGCTCAAGATGCTTGCCGCCTACGACAAGATCATGGACATCATCCTGCCGACGCTCGGCCCGGACCGCCGCGCGACCTATTCGCCGTTCCTGCCGATCAGCAAGACCACGGGTGTCGTGCTCCAGGTGCCGATGATCCGCCGCGACGTTGCCGCCGGCACGGTGACCTATGTCGATCCCGACAGCGGCGAGGAAGTCGAGACGCCCGTCACTGGCGGCAACGTCAAGTGCCAGTGGAAGGCCGACTGGGCGATGCGCTGGGTCGCGCTCGGTGTCGACTACGAGATGGCCGGCAAGGACTTGATCGACTCGGTGAAGCTGTCCGGTGCGATCGCCCGGGCGCTTGGCGCCACGCCGCCCGAAGGCTTCAACTACGAGCTCTTCCTCGACGAGAAGGGCCAGAAGATCTCGAAGTCGAAGGGCAACGGCCTCACCATCGACGAATGGTTGCGTTACGCCTCGCCGGAATCGCTGTCGCTGTTCATGTATCGCGAGCCGAAGGCGGCGAAGCGGCTGTTTTTCGACGTCATCCCGCGCCAGGTCGACGATTACCAGCAATTCATTGATGGCTTTCCCAAGCAGGACGGCAAGCAGCAGCTCGGCAATCCGGTCTGGCACATCCACAACGGCAAGCCGCCGCAGGGCGACATGCCCGTCACCTTCCAGCTATTGCTGACATTGGTGTCGTCGTCGAACGCGGAGAATGCCGAGACGCTGTGGGGCTTCATCGGCCGCTACCGTCCCGGCGTGAGCCCGCAGACGCATCCGAAGCTCGACGCCATGGTCGGCTACGCCATCAACTATTACCGTGACTTCGTCGCGCCGACGAAGCAGTTCCGCGTGCCCAACGACACCGAGCGCGCCGCATTGCAGGACCTGCGCGATGCGCTGTCGCAGCTCGCGCCGGAGGCAACGCCAGAGGACATCCAGAACGTGGTCTACGAGATCGGCCGCCGCGAGCCGTTC
>NZ_CAKZJO010000117.1 GCF_936943645.1 uncultured Bradyrhizobium sp.
AAGCCCGGCCATGACGACCTGCGGAATGGAAGCCATTAACCCCCCGTCCACCATCCCTCCCGGCCTCCCGCCGGTAACCATCGGAATTAACAGACCCTCAATGGACCCCCGACAAATCTATCAATGTTTCTGGAGGTTTCGCCGTGGATCTGTTGGTTTTCGAGTTCCTGGGGCTGGCGCTGGTCGCCATGTGTGTGGTCGTGGTGGCGCTCCCCTGCGCCCGCAAATCCTCCAACCGGGTCCGCTACGAATAGGAATTTCGTCGGAAAAAGCGATTCCGGTCCGAATGCAAGGCTCGAATTCGCATCGAGCCCCTTGACATCACAGCACTTTCGGCAGAACGGCTGATGGCAAGTGTCATGGGCCCTTCATGGATTTAATTACCACCACCGCTGACCTCGCGGCTGCCTGCAGCCGGCTGGCCAAGCACCCCGTCATAACAGTCGATACCGAGTTCCTGCGCGAGACCACCTACTACCCGCTGCTGTGCGTGGTGCAGATGGCCAGTGCCGAGGAAGCCGTCGTCATCGACACCCTGGCCGCCGGCATCGAGCTCAAGCCGTTCTTCGAGCTGATGGCGAACGAGAGCGTCCTGAAGGTCTTTCACGCCGCCCGCCAGGACATCGAGATCATCTGGCACCAGGCCAACATCATCCCGCATCCGGTGTTCGACACCCAGGTCGCCGCGATGGTGCTCGGCTACGGCGACAGCATCGCCTACGACGCCCTGGTCGAGAAGGTCACCGGCCACCGTCCGGACAAGACCCATCGCTTCACCGACTGGTCGCGCCGGCCGCTGACCAAGGAGCAGATGCATTACGCGGTGTCCGACGTCACGCATTTGCGCGACGTGTTCGCAGCGCTCGATGCCGACCTCAAGAAGCGCCGCCGCAGCGAATGGGTCTCGATCGAGATGGAGATCCTCACTTCCCCCAGGACCTACGACTTCCACCCCGAGCGCGCCTGGGAGCGGCTGAAGACCCGGGTGCGCAAGCCCAAGGATCTCGCCGTCCTCATGGAGGTCGCAGCCTGGCGCGAGCAGGAGGCGCAGAGCCGCGACGTGCCGCGCGGCCGCGTGCTGCGCGACGAGGCGATCACCGACATCGCGACCCACGCGCCGACCTCGCTGGAAAAGCTCGCCCATCTACGCTCGGTGCCGAAGGGGTTCGAGAAGTCAAAATGGGGCGCGGACATCGTCGCCGCGGTCGAGCGCGGGCTGGCGAAGGACTTCTCGACGCTGCCGAAGCTGGAGAAGCCGCGCAACAACAATAACGGCGCGGCCATCGTCGAGCTCTTGAAGGTGCTGCTGCGGATGACCGCCGAACGCCATGCGGTCGCCAGCAAGGTGATCGCCACCGTCGATGATCTCGAGGAGATCGCAGCCGACGACGCGGCCGACGTCCCTGCCCTGCGCGGCTGGCGCCGCGAGCTGTTCGGCGAGGCCGCGCTGAAACTGAAGCGCGGCGAGCTGGCGCTGGCGATCGAGAAAGGCCGCGTGATCGGGGTGCAGCGGGCGTAAGCCTGCTATCTGTCAGCGCGGAGAGGATTGTAAGACCGTCATCCTGAGGTGCGAGCCGTGCGATGCAAAGCATCGCGCGGGGAGCCTCGAAGGATGAGCGGCCCTGCTGCCACCGCTCCGAGAGAGCCGGGCCGTCGCCCTTCGAGGGCCGCTGAAGAAGCGGCCACCTCAGAGCGTGTGAATTTTTCGCGAAAACTGTAGGCGAAGCGGTCCTGGTGTGA
>NZ_CAKZJO010000118.1 GCF_936943645.1 uncultured Bradyrhizobium sp.
CGTCTCACATTTCGCTGCGCTCCATGTGAGCCGACCCTCCCCCTCCAGGGGAGGGTGAGCGGAGCGCTCCGTGCTCTCTCAATTCATGAGCGCCGCGAACGACGCCAATCGACCTCGCCCGCTAATCGTCCCGCGCGAAGCCGGCTATCTCGCTGTCAACCCGCCATCCGGCCAGGGCGTCTGGCCAAACATTGCGCGCATCGCGGTCTTGAAGAGTTCATCTTGGCCACCCATCTTGTGGCGCCCGCAGGTAGGGGCGTACCCTGCATTTTCTGCGGCTTTTGTGTGAGGACCTGGGATGAGCGGACCGGATGGAAGCGAGTGGTTTGTCAAAAAGCACGATTTCCTTCTGACTCGACTGAGTGCAATCGGCGCGCTTGTCACCGGGGCTTTCGTGCTCACCGGTTGCGGGCAGCCGGCCTCGCAAGCCGCGGCTCCGCCGCCGGCGCCGGTGACGGTCGCCCAGCCGGTCAAGCGCACCGTCACCGATTGGGACGAGTTCACCGGGCGGTTCGAGGCGGTCGAGGAGGTGCAGGTGCGCCCGCGCGTCGGCGGCTTCGTCAACTCGGTCGAATTCCAGGACGGCGCCATCGTGCATCAGGGCGACCTGCTTTACGTCATCGATCCGCGTCCGTTCGAAGCGGTGGCGACGCAGGCGGAGGGCCAGCTGTCGGATGCCCGGGCCAAGGTGGAGCTTGCCAAGCGTGAGCTCGATCGCGGCCTCAGCCTGGTACAGACCAGCGCCGTCTCCGAGCAGGTGGTCGATCAGCGGCGTCAGGCCCTGCAGGCCGCACACGCCGCCGAGATGCAGGCCGAAGGCGCGCTGAAGGTGGCTCGCCTCAACATCGAATTCACCCATGTGACGGCGCCGCTCACGGGCCGCGTCAGCCGCCATCTCGTCAGCCCCGGCAATCTCGTGCAGGGCAGCGATACCGGCACGTCGACGCTGCTGACCTCGATCGTCACGCTGGATCCGATCTACGTCTATTTCGACATGGATGAGGCAACCTTCATCAAATACAGCAAGCTGTGGTTCGAAGGGCGCCGCCCGAGCTCGCGCGACACGGCGAACCCGGTGCAGGTGACGCTCGCCGGCGAAACCAAGCCGTCGCACGAAGGCACCATCAACTTCCTCGACAACCGCCTCGACGTCTCGACCGGCACGCTGCGCAGCCGCGCGGTGATCAAGAACACCGACCTCTCGATCCTGCCCGGCCAGTTCGGTCGCATCAGGCTGATCGGCAGCGCACCCTATGAAGCACTGCTGATTCCGGACGTCGCCGTCGCGACCGACCAGTCCCGCAAGATCGTGTTCGTGGTGAAGCCCGACGACACCGTCGAGGCGCGTCCCGTGGTGCTTGGTCCCCTGGACGACGGCCTGCGCGTGATCCGCGAAGGATTGAAGGCGGAGGACCGCGTCATCGTCAACGGCATCCAGCGCGCCCGCGTCGGCGCCAAGGTCGCGCCGAAGACCGCGCAAGCTCCAGCCGGTGGCAAGTCATGAATCTCGGCCGCCTCTCCATCAACCAGCCCATCCTGGCGATGGTGCTGTCGATCGTGCTCCTGATCGTCGGCGCGCTCGCCTACACCACGCTGCCGGTCTCCGAATATCCGCAAGTGGTGCCGCCGACCGTCGTGGTCACCACGCAATATCCCGGCGCCTCCGCCCAGACCGTGTCAGACACGGTCGCAGCTCCCATCGAGCAGGAGATCAACGGCGTCGAGGACATGCTGTATCTCTACAGCCAGGCGACCTCGAATGGCCAGCTCACCATTACCGTCACCTTCAAGCTCGGGACCGATCTCGACAAGGCCCAGGTGCTGGTGCAGAACCGCGTCGCGATCGCGCAGCCGCGCCTGCCCGAGGAAGTCCAGCGCAACGGCGTGACCACGCGCAAGAACTCGCCCGACATCCTCATGGTCGTGTTCATGCTGTCGCCCGACGACACGTTCGACCAGCTCTACATCTCCAACTACGCGCTGCTCCAGGTCCGCGACCAGCTGCTGCGGCTCGACGGCGTCGGCGACATCCAGATCTTTGGCGCGCGCGACTATTCGATGCGGCTGTGGCTCGACCCTGATCGCATCGCCAATCTCGGCCTGACCTCGGCGGAGGTGCTGGCCGCGATCCGCGCCCAGAACGTGCAGATCGCGGGCGGCCAGATCGCCGAACCGCCGATCGCCGATCGCGCCTTCCAGCCGAACCTCACCTTCACCGGCCGCCTGAAGGACCAGAAGCAGTTCGAGGACATCCTGATCAAGGCCGGCTCCGACGGCCGCGTGGTGCGCTTGCGCGACGTCGCCCGCATCGAGCTCGGCGCGCTGGCGTACTCGACCAACAGCTTCCTGCTGCGCAAATCGGCCGTCGCCATGCTGGTGACACAGCGGCCGGGATCGAACGCACTCGCCACGGCCAAGAACATCACCGACACCATGACGAGGCTGAAGGAAAGCTTCCCGAGGGGCCTCGATTACAATATCGGCTACAATCCGACCGAGTTCATCGCGCAGTCCGTCCACGAGCTGATCAAGACCATCTACGAGGCCATGCTGCTCGTGGTCGTCGTGGTGCTGGTGTTCCTGCAGGGCTGGCGGCCTGCGATCATTCCGATCATCGCGATCCCGGTGTCGCTGGTCGGCACGTTCGCGGTGATGGCGGCGCTCGGCTTCTCCATCAACAATCTCACGCTGTTCGGTCTCGTCCTCGCCGTCGGCATCGTGGTCGACGACGCCATCGTGGTGGTCGAGAATGTCGAGCGGCATCTCGAGCACGGCATGAGCCGGCGCGATGCCGCGCTCAAGACCATGGAGGAGGTCGGCGGCGCGCTGGTCTCGATCGCGCTGGTGCTGTGCGCGGTGTTCGTGCCGACGGCCTTCCTCGGCGGCATCTCCGGCCAGTTCTTCCAGCAGTTCGCCGTCACCATCGCGGTTGCGACCGCCATCTCCTGTTTCTGCTCGCTGACGCTGTCGCCGGCGCTGGCCTCGCAGATCCTCGTCCCGCACGAGGAGAAGAAGCCGCCCGCGGCGTGGAATGTCGTTGCACGGGGGTGGAATGCCTTCACCGGCGTGTTCAACCGTGTGTTCGACCGTTTGGCGCACGGCTATGCCGGTCTTGCCAATTTCGTGATCCGGCATTCGGTGGTGATGATCCTGGCCTACGTCGTGCTGATCGGCAGCGCCGGCTGGCTCATCGTGACCACGCCGCAAGGCTTCATCCCGGCGCAGGATCGCGGCTACGTCATCGTCTCCGTGCAATTGCCCGGCGCGGCCTCGCTGGCGCGTACCACCGAGATCGTGCGCGAGATCGAGCGGATCGCGCTGGACACGCCCGGCATCGTCCGCGTTGCGGCCTTTGCCGGCTTCTCCGGTGCGACGCGCACGCAGGCCGGTAATGCTGCGGCGCTATTCCCCGTGTTCGACGAGCCCGAGGCGCGCATCAAGAAGGGCCTCACGGCCAACGCCATCACGATCGAGCTGCGCAAGCGGCTGTCCGCGATCCAGGGCGCCTTCATCATCGTAATTCCGCCCCCGGCGGTGCCCGGCATTGGCACCGGCGGCGGCTTCACCATCCGCATCCAGGACCGTCAGGGCCGCGGCCCCGAGCTGCTCGCCGCGGCCACCGACGAGCTCGTCGCCGCGGCACGCAAATCGCCCGCGCTGCTCGGCCCTTCCGTGTTCTCGCCGTTCACCGCCAACACGCCGCAGCTCTTCGTCGACATCGACCGCACCAAGGCGCAGAAGCTCGGCGTGCCGATCTCCGGCATCAACGAGACGATCCAGAGCTATTTCGGATCGACCTATGTCAACGACTTCAACCTGTTCGGCCGTACCTACCACGTCACCGCGCAGGCCGATTTCCCGTTCCGGAAGGAGCCGAGTGACCTTGCACGCCTGCGCACGCGTAACGCCGCCGGCGACATGGTGATGCTCGGCAGCGTGGTCGAGTTCAAGGACGTTTCGGGTCCCGATCGCGTTGCGCGCTACAACCTCTATGCGGCCTCCGAGCTCCAGGGCGAGCCGGCGCCGGGCACCAGCTCGACCACGGCGCTCAACGCCATCAAGAAGCTGGCGGACGATACGCTGCCGAGCGGCTTCACCTTCGAATGGACCGATCTGTCCTATCAGCAGGTCACCGGCGGCAATGCCGGCCTCTACGTGTTCCCGATCTGCGTGCTGTTCGTTTACCTCGTGCTCGCCGCGCAATATGGCAGCTGGACCCTGCCATTCGCGGTGATCCTGATCGTGCCGATGTGCCTGTTAGCTGCCACCATCGGCGTGCGGCTGATGGGGCAGGACGTCAACATCCTCACCCAGATCGGCTTCGTCGTGCTGGTCGGACTGGCGGCCAAGAACGCGATCCTGATCGTCGAGTTCGCGCGCGACATCGAGAACGAGGGCAAACCGCGGCTGGAGGCCGTCATCGAGGCCTGCCGCTTGCGCCTGCGGCCGATCCTGATGACCTCCTTCGCCTTCATCCTCGGCGTGCTGCCGCTGGTCATCTCGACCGGTTCCGGCTCGGAGATGCGGCAGGCGGTCGGCGTCGCCGTGTTCTTCGGCATGATCGGCGTCACCCTGTTCGGCCTGCTGTTCACGCCGATCTTCTACGTGGTGGTGCGGAACCTGGCGGAAGGGCGGAACGAGGGGAAGACGCCGGAGGTGGCGGCTTAATCATTGAGGCCACCTGTGTCGCCCACAACCTCGCTGTCATCCCCGCGAACGCGGGGATCCATAACCACAGGGAGCAGTGTGGGGTGAAGCTGGCAACTCCGAGTCTTCGCCAAACTCCTTCCTGTGGCTATGGATCCCGGATCTGCGCGCGCTTGGGCGCGCTTGTCCGGGACGACACCGTTTCTGTGGTGACCTCCATACTAACGACCAACGTGAAATGGATGGGCACGCCCGGGGTTCTTCCCTAATATCCGCGCGATTTCAAGACAGAAAACTGCTGGGAGCTAACAGATGAAATCAGCACTTTTGGCCGCCGTCGCAACCTCCGCTTTGGTGCTGGCGGCGCCGGCTGGCGCGCAAGGTGTCAAGATCGGCATCCTCAACGATCAGTCCGGCGTCTATGCCGATTACGGCGGCAAATGGTCGGTCGAGGCAGCCAAGATGGCGATCGAGGATTTTGGCGGCGAGGTGCTGGGCCAGAAGATCGAGCTCGTCACCGCCGACCACCAGAACAAGCCTGACCTTGCGACCTCGATCGCGCGGCGCTGGTACGACGTCGAGAACGTCGACATGATCACGGAGCTGACGACCTCCTCGGTCGCACTCGCGATCCACGAGCTGTCCAAGGAAAAGAAGAAGATCGACATCGTCGTCGGCGCCGCGACCTCGCGGCTGACGGGCGATGCCTGCCAGCCCTACGGGTTCCACTGGGCCTACGACACCCGCGCACTCGGCGTCGGCACCGGCGGTGCGCTGACCAAGGCCGGCGGCAACACCTGGTTCTTCCTCACCGCGGACTACGCCTTCGGCTATGCGCTGGAGAAGGACACCAGCGAGATCGTCACCGCCAATGGCGGCAAGGTGGTCGGCTCGGTGCGCGTGCCGCTCAACTCCTCGGACTTCTCCTCCTTCCTGCTGCAGGCGCAGAGCTCCAAGGCCAAGATCGTCGGCCTTGCCAATGCCGGCCTCGACACCACCAACTCGATCAAGCAGGCGTCCGAGTTCGGCATCGTCTCCGGCGGCCAGAAGCTCGCCGGCCTGTTGATGACGCTTGCCGAGGTGAACGGCCTCGGCCTGCAGGCGGCGCAAGGACTGGTGCTGACGGAAGGCTATTACTGGGACGTCAACGACAAGAGCCGCCATCTCGGCGAACGCTTCCTCAAGCGCACCGGGCGGATGCCGAACATGATCCAGGCCGGCACCTATTCGGCGACGCTGAGCTACCTGAAGGCCGTCAAGGCCGCCGGCACCAAGGATCCCGACGCCGTCGCCAAGAAGCTGAAGGAATTGCCGGTCGACGACGATTTCGCGCAAGGCGGCAAGGTGCTCGAGAACGGCCGCATGGTCCACGACATGTATCTGTTCGAGGTCAAGAAGCCCTCGGAGTCGAAGAAGCCCTGGGACTACTATAAGCTGCTCGCCACCGTCCCCGGCGACAAGGCCTTCTTCACCGCTAAGGACAGCGGCTGCCCGCTGACGAAGTAAAGGCAACCCTCGCGCTACATTCTCGGTGTCGTCCCGGACAAGCGCAGCTCTGAGTGACGCGTAGCGTTGCTTAGAGCGGAGCGCCGATCCGGGACCCATAACCACAGGCTCGTGTGGTTACGGGGACTCGGAGTGATCAGCTCTCGCCACGATATCTTCCTGTGGTTATGGGTCCCGGATCTACGCTTCGCTTGTCCGGGACGACACCGAGTGTGCGGTCGGTGCTCGCCCTCTCACACCAGCCGCAGCACCACCGCGCCCAGCGCCCCCGCCCAGAGCGCCATCGCGGCGATGCCCTGGATCGCAAAGCCCGGGCCGCGCTTGGCCGCCGCCTTCGTGTAGCCGATGAAATACACCACGCGGCCGATAATCCAGACCGCGCCGATCCCCGCCGCGATGGCATCGCCGATATAGACCGCGAACAGCCAGAGCGCCGGCAGGACGATCGGCATCCATTCCAGCGTATTCATCTGGATGCGGAAGGCGCGCTCGAAATCGGGGTGGCCCGACATCGCCGGCACCTTGACGCCGGTCCTGGTGCGTGCGCGTGACACGTTGATCGCGGTGAAGAAATAAAATGCGATCGCCAGCAGCGTAACGAGGGCGGTGAAATGATACATCGCGGAGTCCCTTTGAAGAGGTCGCGGCTTCAATAGCCGGTCAGCTCGAGATAGCCAACGCCGTCATGCGTGCCGGCGAAGCTGATCGGTCCCTCCCAGTAGGAAAAGCCGGTCCCCATCCAGGCGTTCGGATTGAGCGGCTTGCACGCAATCGAGAACGACCGTGACGGGATCGCAATCAGCCATTCCACCGGCAGCTTGCGCCCCGCGACCTCCGCCGTCGCCTTCGGAAGCATCTGGATATCATCCCCCGCGATCATCTGCGTCTCGCCCGTGGCGTTGATCCAGTTGCCGAACGGATAGTCCTTGCCGTCCTTCTGCCGCAGCCGGTACAGCATCAGCTTGTCGCCGGATGATAGATGCAGCGACAGCCAGTCCCAGCCGGTCTGGTCGGTGTCGAGCGGCTGGCTGCTCCACTCGCGGTCCATCCAGGCCTGGCCGGAGACACTGGCCGGCTTGTCGTCGATGACGAGCGTGCCGCGGGCGCGGTAGAACGGCTGGCTGTAATAATAGGAGGCCTGGCCGCGCTCCGACTTGCGGCTGTAGCCGTGGTCGCCCTGCAGCACCGCCGCACGATCTGCCTCCAGCGTCAGGGCATAGCTGAAACCGGTGCTGGACGCCTTCAGCGTCAGCGGTGCCAACGTGCGATCGTCGGTGCGCTCAGTGGCCTTCATCTCCCAATCGTCGATCCAGGCATCGAACGGCTTGGCCGTGACGCCGGCCTGCCCCACGCCCCCGCGTGAAAAAACTTCGTTGAAGCGGTGGGTGTCGGCGCGCGTCACCGCGGCATGGGCCATCCACACCTGCTGGTTGGCCCAGCCTTCACCTTGCGGGCCTGCCTGCGACGCCTGCCGGAACAGCGTCCATTGCAGGCCGCACGCCGCACCGCTGCCGTCGACGAGGTTGGCCGTCAGATACCACCACTCGATGCGAAACTCCGGATGCGGACCGTGATCTCCGGGGAAGACGAAGGTTTTCCCCGGCATCACCTTCGCAAAGCCGTCTGCGGTCTCGCCGAGCCCGGCATAGCCCTGCGCCCCGGCGCGGTGTGCCAGTGCCAGTGCCGCGATCCCGCCTGCGAAGGCGCGGCGCGAGATCCTGTCAGCGCTCATTGGCGAACACCTTGACGAGATTTCCCGGCTGCATCCGTGCCAGACGTGCCACCGGCAGGAGGGCCGCAAGCAGCGAGGCCAGCAGCGCCACCGCGACCAGCTCGACCAGTTGCAGCGGAAACACGTGGAACGGCAGCCGCCAGCCGAACGCCTTCACGTTCACGATCGCGATCAGGCACCACGCCACCACAAGGCCGAGCGGCACGGCGAGCAGCGCCGTGAACAGCGCGACCGACAGCGTCTTGGTCAGTTCGATCGCGGCCAGCCGCGGCCGCGTGATGCCGATCGCCCACAGCGGCGCGAGCTGCGGCAGACGGGAATTGGCCAGCGTCAAAAGGCTCGTGAACAGCGCGATCCCGGCAACACCGAGCGTGAACGCGTTCAGCGCGGATGTCACCGCGAAGGTGCGGTTGAAGATGCGGATCGATTCTGCCTTCACCGTCGCCTGGTCGGCGACACTGCGGTCGCCGAGTGCGAACTGCTTCTGCAACGCTGCGATCAGGCCCGGGATGTTCCCCTTGGCGACGATCAGGCCGATCCGCGTCTGCGGCGTCTGCGGAAACTGCCGGATCAACGCTCCGACGTTCACGGTCAGCTGCCCCCGCGGATTGCCGTAATCGGCATAGATGCCGACGATGTCGAGCTCCCAACTGCCGCCCGGCGCCGGCACTTCCACCACGTCGTCGATGCGAATGTTGAGGCGGCGGCTGAGCTGCTCGCTGATGAAGGCGGCATTGCCGGGCACCAGCCGGATCCAGGCGCGCGGCGCGGCCTCCAGCAGCGGCCAGCGCTCGCGATAGAGCGCGTGATCGGGCAGGCCGAGCAACTCCACGGGCTGGCCCTGAACCTGCGTCTCGGCCCGCCCGCCCGCCAGGATCGCCTGCACGTCGCTACGTTCCTTCAACCAGTTCCGGATCGCGACGGCTTGCGCATTGTCGGACGCACTGATGTAGACGTCGGCCGCGAGCCGGCCGTTGAGCCAGCCGATGAAGGTGCGGCTGAACGTCTCCACCATGGTGGAAACTCCGACATTGACCGCAAGCGCGAGCAGCAGCGCCATCAGCGCCAGCGACAAGCCGGAGAGCTGCTGCCGGCTGTCCGCCCAGAACCACAGCGCAAGCGGTTGTCGCGCGATGCGTTGGCCCGCGAGCAGGAGGAGTTCGAGGAAGGCGGGGAGGATGAGCGCCGCACCAAACATCAAAGCGGCCAGCACGCCAAACCCTGCGATCAGCGATTGCCCGAACTGGAGCAGCAGCAGCGCGACCGCGAACACGGCGCAGGCGGCCAGGCTCTGCAGGATCAGCCAGCGACGCTGCCTCTGCTGCCAGGCGCGCGGCTGCGCGGTCGCCAGCACCGGCATCCTGATCGCCTTGATCAGGCTGGTCGTCGCCGCGACGAGCGCGCCCGCGATGCTGATGCCAATGCCGGCGAGCCACCACTCGCCCCGCAAGCTGAGCTGCCCCGGAATCTGCGCGCCGTAGAGCCCGCGCAGCGACGCCGCGACGTCGGGCAGCAGCGCGGCGGCGATGAAGTAGCCGCAGACGAGGCCGATCAGTCCGGCGACCAGCGCCAGCGCCACCAGCTCGATCACCAGCACCGTATTGACCAGCCGTGCCGAGGCGCCGCAGGCGCGCAAGGTCCGCAGCATCGGAAGTCGCTGCTCGAAGGCGAGGCCGACGGCCGAATTGACGATGAAGAGGCCGACGAAGAAGGACAGCAGGCCGAACGCGGTGAGGTTGAGATGAAAGCTGTCGGTGAGGCGCTCGAGCTCGGTTTCCGCGGTCGGCTCGATCAGCTGCAACTGGTCGCCGACGATGCTGGCCAGCGGCGCGGGCTTGCTTCTGGGCTTGCCGACCAGCAGCCGCGACACCCGATCCGGCTTGTTCAGCAGGCGCTGCGCGACGCCGATGTCGACCACCAGCACGTCGGGCACGAGCTGCGGCAGCACGCGCAGCGGCGGCAGCTTTGCGCCGCTGCTGATCGGCGGCGCCGCGCCTTCCGCTTCCTGCAGGTCCCTCAGCGTCTCCCGCGCCACCAATGTCTGGCCCGGCGGCGCCACGAAGCTGCCGAGATCCGCGGCGCCGAGGCGCGGCGCGTTGCCGACATCGACCGGCAGCGTCACCGGCTCGATGCCGAGCAGCCGCACCGAGCGGCCGTTGACCTGGACCCGCCCTTCCAGTGCCGGCGACACCGGCCAGCCGGCGCGGCGCAGCTCGACGAACAGATCCTGCGAGAAGGTCGCTGCATGCGGTGCGACCAGCATCGCGGTGCGGCTGCCGCCGAACGTCGCCGCGGCGCGGTCATAGGCGTTGCGGGCCTGCTGGTTGATGGCCTGCACGCCGCTCCATAGCGCGGTCGCCGCGATCAATCCGATCAGAAGTGTCGCGAACTGCATCTTGTGACGGCGCCAATGGCTGAGCAGCACCGCGAGGATCCAGAGCGCGCGCCTCATGCGATCCGCCCCGCATGCAGGGTGAGGTGACGGTCGAGCGTGCCGGCCAGATGCAGGCTGTGCGTCACCATCAGGAAGCCGCAGCCGGTGCGTGCAACGAGGTCGCGCGTCAGCGCCAGCACGTCCTCGGCGGTGGCTTCGTCCAGATTGCCGGTCGGCTCGTCCGCCAAGAGGAGCGAGGGCTTTGTCGCCAGTGCCCGGCCGATTGCGACGCGTTGCTGCTGTCCGCCGGACAATTGCTCGGGATAGCGCTTCAGGAGTGTGCCGAGCCCGAGCCGCTCGGTCAGCTCCTTGGTCCAGACCGCATCGTGGCGGCCGGCGATCCGCGCCTGGAAGGCGAGATTGTCCGCGACCGACAGGCTCGGGATCAGGTTGAACTGCTGAAACACCAGGCCGATCCGGTCGCGCCGCAATGTCGCGCGGCCTGCGTCGGAGAGATTGGTGACCTCGACGTCCTCGAGCCGGATCGTGCCGCCGTCGGCCGCATCGAGCCCGGCGATCAGGTGCAGCAGCGTGCTCTTGCCGCTGCCGGACTCGCCGGTCAGCGCGACGCGCTCGCCGGCCTTAAGGTCGAGATCGACGCCGCGCAACACGTGGACCGGTTCGCCGGCCGAGGAGAAGGTCTTGGAGAGGTTTCGGATGCTCAACACAATGAATGGCGCCGGACGGAATTAGCGGAATTGTTGCGTAGCACACTTGCTGCGGAAATGCCGGGTTGCGTTGCTGTCGAAGCCGTTGTTAGCTTCCAAAACGGCCAAATCAAAAAAGTGCCAAAAAGACATACGGGGAGAACGATGAGCGCTCAGGGAACGCCTGAAACGGCGGGCAGGACGGCAGGGGAATCCAAGGGGTCGGCAAAGCCAACGCCGAAGGGCGCCTGGACCGTCACGTTTCTCCTCTTTCTCTTCATGGTCGTGAATTTTGCCGACAAGATCGTCGTCGGCCTCGCCGGCGTTCCGATCATGACCGATCTGAAGCTCAGCCCGGAGCAGTTCGGCCTGCTCGGCTCCTCGTTCTTCTTCCTGTTCTCGATCGCCGCCATCGTGGTCGGCTTCATCGTCAACAAGGTGCCGACGCGCTGGGTGCTGCTGGTGCTCGCGGTGATCTGGGCGCTGGCGCAGTTTCCGATGGTCGGCACCGTCTCCTTCACCACGCTGTTGATCTGCCGCATCGTGCTCGGCGCGGGCGAAGGCCCGGCCTTCTCCGTCGCGGCCCATGCCATCTACAAATGGTTCCCCGACGAGAAGCGCACGCTGCCGACCGCGATCCTGTCGCAGGGCTCCGCCTTCGGTGTCATCCTGGCGGTGCCGGCGCTGAACTGGGTCATTGTCAATCATTCCTGGCACTATGCTTTTGGTGCGCTCGGCGTCGTCGGCCTGATCTGGGTCTGCGCCTGGCTCGCGCTCGGCAAGGAAGGCCCGCTCGAGGACACGCAGGTTCTCGCCGTGTCCGAGCAGAAGATCCCCTACTTTCAGCTTCTCACTTCGCGCACCTTCCTCGGCTGCGTGATCGCGACCTTCGGCGCCTATTGGGCGCTGTCGCTCGGCCTGACCTGGTTTACGCCCTTCATCGTCAAGGGGCTCGGCTTCTCGCAAAGTCAGGCCGGCTTCATCTCGATCTTGCCCTGGGTGTTCGGCGCGACGATCGTCATCCTCACCGGCTGGATCTCGCAGGTGATGATGGCGCGCGGCTACACCACGCGCATCTCGCGCGGCGTGCTCGGCTCGGTACCGCTGATCCTCGGCGGCCTGATCCTTGCCGGCATGGCGCACGTGCACGGTCCGGGCCTGCAGATCGCGCTGCTTGTCGTCGGCTCCGGCCTGTGCGGAGCGATCTACGTGGTCTGCCCGCCGATGCTCGGCGAGTTCACCCCGGCCTCGCAACGCGGCGCAGTGATTGCAATCTACGGCGCGCTCTACACGCTCTCGGGCATCATCGCGCCGAGCGTGATGGGCACCGTGATCCAGCGCTCCGGCAGCATGCTCGACGGCTATATGACGGGCTTCACCATCAATGCGGTGGTGATGGCCGCCTCCGGCATCATCGGCCTGCTGCTGCTGTGGCCGAACACGGAGAAGGCCCGGCTGACGCGGGGTACCGCCGCGCAAGGAGCGCAGCTGAAGGGCGCGGTCTCGCCGACGTAAGGGGGGCTGTTCGCCTCAAATTCCGCACTAGGCGGGGACGACACCGAGATTGTTGGTGCGCTTTCGCGCCTCAGAGGAAGCGCCGGCTAACTCACCCCCTGCGCGCCGCGAATAAGCTTGCCCGGCCGCCGGCCCGTGGCCTCGCCCTGCCGCCGCGTCACCACGCCCGAGACGATGGTCGCGTCATAGCCGTCGACGTCCTGCAACAGCCTGCGACCACCGACCGGCAGATCGTAATGCACCTTCGGCGGATGCAGATGCAGCCGGTCATAGTCGATCACGTTGACGTCGGCCTTGTAGCCGGGAGCAATCAGCCCGCGATCGGTGAGGCCGACCGACAGCGCGGTCTTGCGCGATTGGGCGGCGACCACGAACGGGATCGTCAGCTTCTCGCCACGCGTCCGGTCCCGCGTCCAGTGCGTCAACAGATAGGTCGGGAAGCTGGCATCGCAGATGATGCCGCAATGCGCGCCGCCGTCCGAGAGGCCTGGCACCGATTGCGGGTCGATCAGCATCTCGCGCGTCGCATCGAGATTGCCGTCGGAGTAGTTGAGGAACGGCACATAGAGCATGCCGCGGCCTTCGTCCGAGAGCATCGCGTCATAGGCGAGCTCCTCCGGCTGCCGGCCCTGCCGGCGCGCCTGCGGCCCCAGCGCGTTCTCCGGCGGCTGCTCGTAATCGGGGGGATCGCCGAGCAGGAACATCTTGTCGTAGTTGGGCCGGAAGAACAGCGGATCGTCGGTCGCGGTTGCTGTCTCGCTCAGGATCGCCTTGCGCACTTCGCTCTGATGCAGTCGCGCCAGCCTTTCCTCAAGCGGCAGATGCGCGATCGCCTTGTAACTCGGATGGGTCTGGAACGGATTGCGTGACAGCTCGAGGCCGAGCAAGAGCCCAACCGGGCGCGCGGCGATCTGCGCGGTGATGGAGAGGCCGCGCTTGGCCGCCACATTGATCTCGTCCAGCGTCTGGCGCCAGCGGTTCGGCGATCTGTCGTTCTGCGTGATCGAGAACGAGATCGGGCATTTGGTGGCGTCCGCCACCCGCAGCATCATCGGCAGGTCTTCGTGGATGGTGGAGAGGTCGAGCACGAATTGCAGCACGCTGCGGCCCTGCCGGTGCATCGCGTCCGCGATCGCGGTGAGCTCGTCCTCGCCCGCCTTCAAGGTCGGCGTGAAATCGCCCGTGGAGGTGCGGTGGTTGAGCGTGCGCGAGGTCGAGAAGCCGAGCGCGCCGGCGCGCACCGCTTCGCCGGCGAGCTTCGCCATTGCCGCATTGTCCTCCGCGGTCGAGGGGTCGCGCCGCGCACCGCGCTCGCCCATGACGTAGACCCGCAGCGCCGCGTGCGGCAGCTGCGCGCCGACATCGATGTCGAAATCGCGCTTGGAAAGCCAGTCCATGTAATCCGGAAAGCTCTCCCACGCCCAGGGAATGCCGGCGCTCAGCACAGGCTCGGGAATGTCCTCGACGCCTTCCATCAGCTGGATCAGGCGGGTGTGGTCTTCAGGCTTGCACGGGGCGAAGCCGACGCCGCAATTGCCCATGATCGCGGTGGTGACGCCGTTCTGCGAGGACGGCGTGATGTCGTGGCTCCAGGTGACCTGGCCGTCGTAATGGGTGTGGACGTCGACGAAGCCCGGCGTCACCAGCTTGCCGCGCGCGTCGATTTCCTCGCGGCCCTTCGCGGCAACCTTGCCGACCTCGCTGATCTTGCCGCCGGTGATGGCGACATCGGCCTCGAACAGCTCGCCGCCATTGCCGTCCGCAACGGTGCCGCCGCGGATGACGAGATCAGGGGTGCTCATGTGTTTCTTCCCGGTTGTTGTTGCTTGTTGTGTTTTGATTTCTCGGCTCGTCGTCCCGGACAAGCGCGCCCTAAGCGCGCGCAGATCCGGTACCCATAACCCCAGGGAGATGTTTGGCGACGATTCGGAGTGACCAGTCTCGCGCCGCAACGTCTCCCTGTGGTTATGGGTCCCCGCCTGCGCGGGGACGACGATTGAATTCGTTGCTCAAGCCTTGGCCCGCTTCCGTTCCGTGAACGGCGACAGCACCACCGTTGCCAGCATGAAGATCACGGATGCGCCGAACACCCAGTGCGGCGCGTTCTGGTCCATGATCCAGCCGAACAGCAGCGGCGAGACGATACCGCCGAGATTGAAGCCGGTGGAGACGATGCCGAAGGCGCGACCCGCAGCGCCCGCCGGCGCGGCGTTGCGCACCAGCATGTCCCGTGAGGGCGCGATCACGCCGGAGAGGAAACCAGCCGTCGCCATCGCGGCCGTGAGTGCCCAGCCCGGCAGCGTGACCAGCGCGATCAACAGCACGAGCGCTGCATTCACGGCAAAACAGGCGGCCGCGACATAGCCATGGCGTTCGGTGTGGTCGGCGAGGAAGCCGCCGGCGAGCACGCCCGCGGCGCTGCAGCCGAGGAACGCCGTTAGCATGACGTTGGCCGCCGAATAGGACGTTCCATAGCCGCTCATCAGCGCAACCACGCCGAAATTGTTGATGCCGGCGACAGACAGGCTCAGCAGCATGAACAGCGCCGTCAGCGTGATCAGAGCCGGCGTGATCACGGCCTGCTTCGGTGCGTTCTCCGCGCCCGGCTTCTTTCGGCTGGCGCCGGCGTCGGGAATGCTCATGACGAGCAGCAGCAGCGCCACCAGAATGCCGATCGCACCGGATGCGACCAGCGCGCCGACGCCGCCGGAGAGGGTGACGAGCGCCGCCACGATCGCGGGCGCCACCGCGCCGCCGAGAAAGCCGGCGAAGGTGTGGATCGAGAAGGCGCGGCCCATCCGCGCCTCGTCCATGTGCTCGGCCAGGATCGCATAGTCCGCGGGATGATAGACGCTGTTGGCGAGGCCCAGCAGCACGGCGCAGGCGATCAATGATGCGTAGCTGAGGTGCAGCCCGAGCAGGATCAGCGCGAGACCGCCGAGCGTCAGTCCGATCAGCAGGATCCTGCGCGCGCCAAAATGGTCGACGAGATAGCCGGTCGGCGCCTGCGTCAGCCCTGATACCACCGCAAACACGGTGAGCGCGAAGCCGAGCTCGATATAGCCGACGCCGAGCTGCGCCTTGAGGAACGGGAACAGCATCGGCAGGACCAGCAGATGAAAATGGCTGACCCAATGCGCGATCGAGATTCCCGTCAGCGTGCGCAGCGCGCTGTTCGCCTTGCCTTGTTGCGGTGCGGCGAGAACGTCGACCATTGTAGTTCCGTTTCACTCCCGAATGTCGCGGAAACTATCGGGGAGAGCGGTTATTTGTCCATGAACAGAGGCGCATGGCAGGTAGCGCGGCCCATCTGTCGTCCCTGCCTAGTGCGCAATTGCGCACGGGGCGCAGGGACCCATAGCCACAGGGAGGAGTTTGGCGGAGGATGGCCGTTCGGTACTGTGACCGATCACAATCTATACATCACGCGGTATGGGTCCCTGCTTTCGCAGGGACGACAGCGGAGTTTGAGGCGCGAACCCTCACAACGGCTCGTCGTCCACCCCGTAGCGGTCGCGTTTGGGCGTTGCGATGTCGCCGTCCTCGTAGTCGTCGTCATCGAGGGGCGGCGGGGTCGTCTTCGCCGTGCCTTCCGCCGGCTTCTTCCCGGCGGTCTTGTTCTCGACGATCTTGGGCGGCTCGCCCGGTTTGCAGAGCTTGGTCATGGTGGGTCCCGGATGGTGATGCTGCACCCGATCCTATCCCGGAAATATGAGCGCTCCCTGACCTAGCGCAATATCCGCCCCGGGGATGCCGAGCGGCCTTCAGTGCACGAGCGGCCCGCCTGCCTTCTTCCAGGCATCGATACCGCCGGCGATGTGGGCCGTGTTGGAGAGGCCGGCCGCCTTGGCAGCGGCCACCGCCATCGCCGACCGCTCGCCGAAGGCGCAGAAGAACACCACGCGGCGGCCGGTGGCAGCTGCGACCTCGCGCAGCATGCCGCCGGGCTTCAGGCTCTCCTCGACGGACGGGTAGGGCGTGTGCAGCGCGCCTTCGAGCATGCCGTGCTTCATCCGCTCGTTGGTCTCGCGCAGATCGACCAGCAGCATGTCGGGCCGGCCGAGAATGCGGATCGCCTCGATCGCGCTGAGCGCGCGGCCTTCCTTCTCCAGCTCCTCCTGATGCAGGCCGACATGCATGTTGGCGGGTACCGCCACGTCCATCATCTTCGGATTGGGCAGCTTCAGATTGGCCATCAGCTCGATATATTCCTCGACCGAGCGCACCTGGAGCCTTGGATTGTAGCGCTTCTCCTCGCCGATGGTGGAGACGGTGTCGCCCTTGTAGTCGTGCGCCGGGAAGACCATTGTCTCATCCGGCAGCTTCAGCAGCCGGTTGAAGATCGAATCATATTGCGCGCGCGACGAGCCGTTCTGGAAATCGGTGCGGCCGGTGCCGCGGATCAGCAGCGTGTCGCCGGTGAAGACGCGGTCGCCCATCAGATAGGAATAGGAATCGTCGGTGTGGCCCGGCGTGTACATCACGTCGAGCGACAGGCCCTCGATCGTCACCTTGTCGCCGTCGGCGACCCGCATCGCCACCACGTCGGCCTTGGTCTGGTCGCCCATCACGGTCATGCAATGGGTGCGGTCGCGCAGCTCGCCGAGGCCGGTGACGTGGTCGGCATGCAGATGGGTATCGACCGCCTTGACCAGCTTGAGGTCGAGCTCGCGCAGCAATTGGCAGTAGCGATCGACCTTCTCGAGCACGGGATCGAGGATCAGCGCCTCGCCGCCGGGACGGCTGGCGAGGACGTAGCTGTAGGTACCCGAAACGCTGTCGAAGAGCTGGCGGAAGATCATGGCAGAAGGCCCGGCAGTGGAGCTGAGTTCGATAATTCTACTACGATGAGGGCTAAAAAGAGAAGCAATTCACTGTGTGTATAAGAATATTTAGAAGATTTTTATTGCGGGGTGAGGCGGTTTGGGGAGGCCTCCGCAAACTCAGTTGTCGTCCCCGCGAACGCGGGGACCCATAACCACAGGGTGTAGTTGCGGGTGTAGCTGGTAACTCCGAGTCTTCGCCAAACTACTCCCTGTGGCTATGGGTCCCGGATCGGCGCGCGCTCGAGGCGCGCTTGTCCGGGACGACAGCGGGGGAGGCCAAGCCTACGGCCTCACTACCGTGTACCCGTTCTCCGCCAGGAACAGGATCTGCGCGACGCCGACCTGCACCGGCGTTGCCGCGGCAATGAACTCGGGCCGCTTGCCGGTTTCGCGCTCGATCGTGTCCACGGTGTTGAGGCAGATGTCGAAGCGCACGCCCTGCGCGATCAGGCTTTCGACCTGCTTGCGACGCTCGCTGCCTGACAGCAACAGGTCGATGCCGGGGCCGAACGTCACCACCTCGATCGCGATCTTGTCGGGGTCGTAGGCTTTCAGCAAATTGTTGGCGACGCTCAGCACCAGCGCCTGCTTCCTGGCGTCGCCGTCGGAGAGCTGCAGTACGATCTTGTGCTCGGCGAACGGCTTGTCCTGCAGCGGCACCTGTTGCGCCGAGGCCGGCGGGATCGCAGGCGAGACCAGCAGCGCCAGCATCAGCGCGGAGAGGATCTGCGCGCGCCTCATCCCTGTCCCGCAATGCCCGGATTGTCCTCGACGCCCTTCAGCGTGACGCCGGAGCCGAGCCGCTCCTGAAACATCCGGCCCGAGCGCAGATATTTGCCGACGACGTCCCACACCGGCGCGCCCTGCTGGCCGTTGACCGAGGCCCAGCCCGCGACCTTGTAGCGGTGGCTGGCAATGAGCGCCTTGCCGTTATGGAGCTTCAGCTCCGAGATGCGGCTGCCGATCGCGCCCGCCGGCGTGCAGGTGTAATTGAGCCCGCCGGCGCGCACCATGTCGCCGCCTTGCTGATAGTAGGGATCGGCATTGAAGAGATTGTCGCAGATGTCTTCCAGCACGTCCTTGATCTGCGCTCCCGTCATCTCCTGCACATAGGTCTCGGGATAGGTGATCGCGGTTTCCGCGAGCAGATCCTCCATGGTCAGCGCCTGGCCGGGCAGCGCGGTGACGCCCCAGCGGAAGCCCGGCGACAGCGCGATCTCGGCATTGAGCTCGGTGCGGAGCGCCGTGCAGATCAGCTCGTCGACCGGTCCGGAGAAATTGCCGCGCCGATAGAGCAGGCGGTCCGGCGTTGCGATCTTCGCCGACCAATCGGTCACATGCGGCGCGCGCAGCCGGCCGATCAGCTCGGCCATGGCAGGGTCCGGCTTCAGCAGCTCGGAATAGACAGGCAGCAGATGATATCTGACGTCGCCGACCTTGCCCTTGTCGATCGCGAGATCGAGCACGGCGAGGAATTTTCCGTTGGAGCCGGCATTGGTGACGAGCGTGGTGCCGCCGGCGTTCTTGACGGGGATCGGCTGCGGCACGGCGTCGTGGGTATGGCCGCCGAGAATGACGTCGATGCCGGTGACGCGGCTGGCGAGCTTGAGATCGACGTCCATGCCGTTGTGCGAGAGCAGGATGACGGCATCGACCTTGTCGGTGCCGCGCAAGGCATCGACATGTTTCTGCAATTCCTCCTCGCGGATGCCGAAGGTCCAGTCCGGCGTGAACCGCTTGGGATGGGCGATCGGCACGTAAGGAAAGGCCTGGCCGATGATCGCGACCCGATGGCTGCCCATCTCCTTGATGACGGACGGCTTGAATACCCGCCCCGTGGCCTTGTCGAAGGCGGGTGCGTCGTTGAACGCGGCTTCCTCGGTCAGAAAGACGTTCTGCGCCAGGAACTCGCCCTTGAAGCGCTCGAGATTGTCGCGCAGCGCCTGCTCGCCATAGGTGAATTCCCAATGCCCGGTCATCGCTTCGATGCCGAGCAGGTTGGCGACCTCGACCATGTCGCGGCCCTGCATGACATTGGCAAGCCCGGTGCCCTGCCAGAGATCGCCGCCGTCGACGAGCAACGAACGCTTCTCGCCGACATCGCTACGCAAGCGGTCGACCAGCGTCTTCAGATGGGCAAAGCCGCCGAGCTTGCCGAAGCGGCCTGCCGACTTCTCGAACTCGACGCAGGTGAAGGCATAGGCATCGGCGCTGTCGGCGCGGATGCCGAACCGCTCCAGGAAGGCGCGACCGACCAGATGCGGCGGCCGTCCAGCCATCTCGCCGACACCGATATTGACGCTGGGCTCGCGGAAATAGACCGGATTGAGCTGCGCATGCGTGTCGGTGATGTGCAGGATCCGCGCATTGCCGAACCGTTCGAGGTCGTAAATGCCCGTGGTCTCGGCGCCTCGCGCGAGCCTCGGCAGACCAAACGTTGCGGCGGCAAGGCCCGCGCTCTTCAGGAAATCGCGGCGGCGGATCGCCATTCCAAAATTCTCCGCGCCCTCAGGCGGTCGCAAGACTGTTCCGGTGGAGGCCCAGTCTAGCGGATTTCCATCGCCTTCCAGGCTTCTTTTTCGGAAGCCGCCTGGAAGATCGAGGCCTTTGCCAGCGCCTCGGCTTCCTTGGCTGCCGCAGTGGCGCGGTCGAAATCGCCGCCATCCGCCGCCTTCTTGGCCGCAGCCATCGTCGAGACGGTGACGGTCCATTGATTGCGCAAGCCGGCAGCCTCCTTCGATGCGGCTTCCGCAGCGGCGTAGGCCGCCTTGTAGTCCGCTTCATTGGCCGCGCGCGCGGATGGCGCGAGGCCGAGCGCGAGCAGCATGGCCAGGGTAAATGACCGCTTCATGGCCGCGCTCATGGTCGTGCCCCTGGGCCCGCGATCGGCAGGCCGTTGGCGACGTAGGACAGGAAATATTCGACGTCGCGGTACTCGTCCGACTGCGGCTCCAGCGGAACCGCGCGGGTCTGGCTGTTGCAGGTGACGAAGCGGCGGCTGATCGTGCCCATGCCGCTCCATTCGGAGCGGTAGATCGGCATCGCGTTCAGGATGCCGAGCGCCGGTGCCAGGATCTCGGCGCGGATTCGCTCGCCCGGGCTCTGCACGTGGCAGCTCGCGCAGGAGAAGTTCATCTGGCCGCGTCGCGTGTAGAAATAGCGCTTGCCGTTCTCGAACGCTTCGAGCGCGCGCGGATCATCGGGGATCTCGATGTCCATCAGCTTGCCGCGCGAGGTGAAGGCCATGTAGGCGGTGAGCGAGGCCATCTCGTCCTTGACGTAGGAATAGGGCGCCTCGCCATTGGCCGCGCGGCAGCGGTTGAGCGCGAGCTCGAGCGTGACGACCTTGCCTTCCTTCGTGTCGAAGTATGGATAGTCCTGGCGGATGCCGATGCCGCCGTTCGGGAAGCAATCGGCATAGGTCTTGCCGTTCTTGAACGGGGTGGCGAACATCTCCTTGCCGGCGTCGAGCGCGAACTCGTAAGGCGGGAATTCTTCCTTCTCCTGCCACTGCCGCTTCATGTCCGCGTTCATGGAATACGGTCCGTTGACGAAGTCCTCGTGCTTCACGTTCGGAAACTTCTGGAAGAAGAAGTTCTGGAACGCCTTGGCGTCGGCAACGGGATCGATCTTGTCGGCTGCGACGACGCGCGGAGAGGTAAGAGCGAACGCGACGAGCGCGGCGCTGAGCGAGCCAAGCAGTAGGGCGGCGCGCGTTCTCATCACGCGATCTTCGCGGTGGTCGTGTCCGACGCACCCTTGTTGTCGGTCCAGGAGATCTTGAGCTCGTCGCCCTTCTTGGCGCCCTTGAAGCTGAATTTGACGTAGGGGTCCTTGGAGACCGCAGTGCCCCAATCGGCGGCGAAGACGTCCTTGCCGTTACATTCGAACTTCAGCTGCTGGATGTAGTGCGCCGGGATCAGCTCGCCGGCGGGATTTTTGACGAGGCCGGTATCCATGGGGTGCTGGATCAGCGCCTGCACCTCGGTGATGTCGCCGTTGGACGTTGCGCGCACGCGAATGCTTGATGCCATCGGACCGATCCTCCTAGCCGCCGCAGCCGCCGACGGTGACCTTCACTTCCTTGGTCGCGCTGTAGAGCTTGCCGTCAGCCTCGACGATGGCGACCAGGTTGCTGGTCTTGGCCATTTTCAGCCGGTTGGCGACGCCCGGAAGCGTGCCGTCGGCGATCTTGTAGGACGCCGCGAGCGCAAACGGGTTCTCTGCGACGAAGAAAGAGATCGAGGTGACCTTGTCGAGCGTGGTCGTCACCGAGACCGGCACGACGCCGCCATTCTCGGCGATCTCGGGCGCATCCAGCTTGACCTTGTCGGAAGGCTCGGCGGTCTTGCCATAGAGCGCCTTGATCGCGTCGGCCTCGTTCTTCTGCTTGAAGGCCTCTTCCGGATATTTGTCGTTGGCCGCGGCGCGCGCCGGCGCGGCCGCGAACGGCAGGTTGCCAAGGCCCAGCACGGCGACGCAGGCTGCGCCCTGCAGAATAAGGCGCCTCGTCGCAAGGGGGCCGGTCGTGGTGGTCATCTCGGGTCTCCTGGGCAGCCGGCCGTTACAGGGTTTGCAGGAAATCAACGATCGCGCCGATCTCCTGTTCGGTCAAAATCCGGTTCCGGCCGAACGGCGGCATCATGGTCTGCGGATTGCGCTTGGTCTCGTCGAAGATGATCGCGGTGAGCTCGCTGCGGTCGGGGTATTTGGCCTTGAGGTCCTTCAGCTCGGGGCCGATCGATCCCGGCAGGTCGCCACCCTTGATGACGTGACAGGTCAGGCAATTGCCCTTGCCGCGGTCGAAAGCGAGCTTTCGGCCGTCGGCGACGGTGGACTGCGCCTGCGCCACAGCCACGCCGGCGAGGAGGGCCAGCGCCACCAGAACAACAGGCTTGCAAGGAAAGGCGGTCAAGGCATCGTCCCAAGCGGTATGTCGATGATCTCTTTTGCGGAATTGTTCAAAAGCACAAAGGGCAGCGCCTGACAATCAAGACTATGCACGCAGCAAAATGGAGTTAATATCGTCCGCATTGCAACCGACGAGATAGTTCGTTTCATCCATTGGGCCGTAACTAGCAAATTATTCTGGGGCGTTTGGCCCTCATGGTCGTGTTTTCTGTTTCACATTTCTGGGGACGTCACTTTGGCTGAATATGTTGTCGAATTTGGCAGGGACGGCGGGCGGGTCGAGTCGGATGGGCGGCTCGATGCACCGGCCTTTCACCGCAATCACGCGCCGATCTGGTCGGCGCTGGAACAGCGCCTCACCGGGCTGAGCGGCAACGTGGTCGAGCTCGGCAGTGGAACCGGCCAGCATGTGGTCCATTTCGCCCGCCACACGCCGGGCCTGATCTGGTGGCCGAGCGACCTCAACCAGCGCCATCTCAGGAGCATCGAGGCCTGGCGCGTCTATGCCGGCCTGCCCAACATCCGCCCGCCCTTGCGGATCGACCTCACCGATCCCGACTGGTGTCCGGAGATGAAGAGCGGGCAGGGGCCGGCCAGTCTTGCGGCCGTGTTCTGCGCCAATGTCATCCACATCGCGCCCTGGGCCGTGGCCGAGGGTCTGTTCGCCGGCGCCGGCCGCTACCTCCGCCCCGACGGCAAGCTGTTCCTCTACGGCCCCTTCAAGCGCGACGGCAAGCACACCGCGCTCAGCAATGCGGTGTTCGACACCTCCTTGCGCGAGGGCAATCCGGAATGGGGCGTGCGCGACATCGGCGATGTCGAGTTGCTCGCGAGGGCCGCTGGCCTCCGCCTCGTCGAGTCCATCGACATGCCCGCGAACAATCTGACGCTGGTGTTTTCGCGGTAGCTGAGACGCTGCCGACTCGAGTTGAGATGCGCGCCCCGCAGTCGGTGCGCTCCCTCCCCCGCTTGCGGGGGAGGGTTGGGGAGAGGGTGTCTCCGCAACGGGACAATCCCCAAGAGGACAAAGCCCTCACCCGCCGTGCTTCGCACGCCGACCTCTCCCGCAGGCGGGAGAGGTGCACCGCCCGCGGCGCTCGGGCTTCCGCAATCGATCAGCCGTCAGACGTCGCCATCCCGCCACCCGATCTTCTCCTTCAGAAACCGGAAGCCGAGCACTTCGAAGCCGGCGCGCTCCTTGTTGTCCTTGCCGTAGCCGTGACCGCCGGCGGCCGGCTCGTAGAACCAGGCCTCATAGCCCATCGCCTGCAGCTTGGCCGCCATCTTGCGCGCGTGGCCGGGATGGACGCGGTCGTCGCGCCGCGTTGTGGCGATCAGGATCGGCGGATAGGGCTGGCCGGCCTTCACATTGTGATAGGCCGAATAGGTCTTCAGCCATTCCCATTCCTCGGGCTTGTCGGGGTCGCCAAATTCGGCGATCCAGCTCGCGCCGGCGAGCAGCTTCGTGTAGCGGCGCATGTCGACCAGCGGGATGGTGCAGAACAGCGCGCCGAAGCGCTCGGGATAGCGCACCAGCATGTTGGTGATGAGGATGCCGCCGTTCGAGCCGCCTTGCGCCGCGATGCGCTTCGGCTGCGTCACGCCGCGTCGCACGAGATCGGCTGCGACCGCGGCGAAGTCGTCATGCGAGAGCTTCTTGCCGGCGAGCCGTCCCGCATCGTGCCAGCGTGTGCCGAACTCGCCGCCGCCGCGCAAATTCGCCTGTACGATGGTGCCGCCGCGCTCCAGCCACAGCTTGCCGAGCGAGGAATTGTAATACGGCTTCACCGCGAGCGCGAAGCCGCCATAGGCGCTCATATAGACCGGTGCATCGCCGGTCTCCTTTGCGGGGCCCGTCTGCACATAGGGAATGCGCTCGCCGTCGATCGAGATCGCCTCGTGCTGCGTCACCACGAGGCCGTCGGCGGTGAAGGTCTTCGGCGCCTGCTTCAGCAGGGTCGGGCTTGCGACGCCGCGCTCGAGCAGCAGCAGCGAGGGCGGGGTGAGCGGATCCTGCACATTGGCGAGCAGATCGCCGTTGCTCTCGGAGGGATGGCGATCGAGCGGCCAGACGTCGACGACGCCGATTTGCGGCAGGCCGGGAAGCGTCGCGCGGCTCCAGCCGGTGGCGGACGGCGTGCAGATCTCGAAGCGCGGCCTGAGCTCGTCGAGGATCGACAGCACGAGCTTGCCGGCAGCCCAGAAGAAGCCCTGGACGGCCCGGCGAGGCGCCGGCTCGAACAGCACGGCAAACTTGCGGCGGCCCGCCAGCAAATCCGCAAGCGCGATGCCGAGCACGGTGTCCGCCTTGTACGTCTGTCCTCCCACGGACCAATCCGCGCGCGGCTTGATCGCGAGCCAGTCGCCATGGGCTTGCAGCTCGATGGCGGTGGGCAGGTCTATCTTCGAGACGGGGCCGGTCCGGTCTCCGATCGAGACGCTGTAGTTGAAGAAGTCCAGCATCCGGCCGAACCAGATTTTGCGATCGGGCGTCATGCGGTCGATATGGCCGTAGGCCGCCATGTCGCTCGCGGGGGCTTCGAACAGCACGGCAGCTTGTTCCACCGATTGGCCGCGCCGCCACAGGCGGACGGTCCGGGCATAGCCTGATGTCGTCGCCATGCCCTCGCCATGGGCGCTCGACAGCAGCAGCGTATCGGCATCGAGCCAGTCGGCGCCGCCCTTCGCCTCCGGCAGCGTGAAGCCGTCAGCCACGAAGCTCTTCGTCGCCATGTCGAACTCGCGCAACACCACGGCGTCGCTGCCGCCGCGCGACAGGCTCAGCATCGCGCGCGAGCTGCCTGGCAACGCGACGATCGCGCTGAGCAGCCAGTCCTCGCCTTCGCGCGCGGCCAGCTTGTCGATATCGAGCAGGGTCTCCCACGCAGGACTTGCCTTGCGAAATTCGTCCAGCGTGGTTCGCCGCCACAGGCCGCGCGGGTTGGCGGCATCCTTCCAGAGATTGTGCAAATCGTTGCCGCGCCGGCTGACATAGGGAATGTTGTCGGGGCGATCGTAGATCGCCGCGAGCAGGTCGCGGTCGTGCTCATAGGCCTTGCCGCCGAACGCCTGCAGCGTCAGCTGATTCTGCCGTTCGACGAAATCGAGCGCTTGCTTGCCCTCGATCTCCTCCAGCCACAGGAAGGGATCGTCGTCGGGCGCTTGAAGCGTGGGCCGGTCGTCGACGGACATGAGCAAAACTCCCAGGAAACGCGCAGGAATCGCGGCGGATCAGATTTGATCGAGCGCAAGCCGTCAAGGGCGCGGCCCGCTATCATCGCACCGATTGCGTCAGAGGCATGGCCTGCGCCCGTTTGCGCCGGTTGCCGGGCCACCCGCACCCCTCCATAGTGCCGGGAATCAACAAACCCTCGTGAGCCCCGCGAGAGTCCTTTGGGGCGGAAAAGCCGATGCTCGACGTGACTTCGACCCATGAGATCGCCGACGACGTCCGCGCGCGCGCCAATGTGGTGCGCCTCGCCGCCGCCCAGGCGCTGACCGGTGCCAACTCGGCGGTGATCTTCGCCACCGGCTCGATCGTCGGCGCGACGCTCGCGCCCGACATGTCGCTCGCGACCGTGCCGCTGTCGATGTACGTGCTGGGGCTCGCGGCCGGCACGCTGCCGACAGGCGCGATCTCGCGCCGCTTCGGCCGCCGCGTGGCCTTCGTCATCGGTACCGGGCTCGGCGCGCTCACCGGCCTGCTCGGCTCGTTCGCGATCCTGCACGCCTCGTTCGCGCTGTTCTGCATCGCGACCTTCCTCGGCGGCCTCTACGGTTCCGTGGCGCAGTCCTATCGCTTTGCCGCCGCCGACGGCGCCAGCGCGGCCTACCGGCCCAAGGCGGTGTCGTGGGTGATGGCGGGCGGCGTGTTCGCCGGCGTGCTCGGTCCGCAGCTCGTGCAATGGACCATGGATGTCTGGCAGCCCTATCTGTTCGCCTTCAGCTTCCTGGTGCAGGCCGCCGTCGCGCTGGTCGCGATGGGCATCGTCGCCGGCGTCGATATCCCGAAACCCGCGCCGGCCGATCTGCATGGCGGACGGCCGCTGCTCACCATCGTGACGCAGCCGCGCTTCGTCGCGGCGGCGCTGTGCGGCGTCATCTCCTATCCCATGATGAATCTGGTGATGACCTCGGCACCGCTCGCCATGAAGATGTGCGGCCTGTCCGTCTCCGATTCCAATTTCGGCATTCAATGGCATATCGTGGCCATGTACGGGCCGAGCTTCTTCACCGGCGCCCTGATCACCCGCTTCGGCGCGCCGAAGGTCGTGGCCGCCGGCCTGCTGCTGGAAGCCGGTGCCGCCGGCATCGGCCTCTCCGGTCTCACCGCAATGCATTTCTGGGCCACGCTGATCGTGCTCGGCGTCGGCTGGAATTTCTCCTTCGTCGGCGCTTCCGCGCTGGTGCTGGAGACGCACCGCCCGCAGGAGCGCAACAAGGTGCAGGCCTTCAACGACTTCCTGGTGTTCGGCATGATGGCAATCGGCTCGTTCTCCTCGGGCCAGCTGCTCGCCAGCTATGGCTGGTCGGCGGTCAACCTCGTGGTGTTCCCGCCGGTGATCCTCGGTCTCGTCGTGCTCTCGCTGGTCTCCTGGGCTCGCCGCCGCAAGGCGCGGCTGGATGCGGCGATGGGCGAGTTCCCGGACGCGGTCTAGATTGGCGGGAGGCTGTCAGCAGCGTTGACGCTTCGATCGCTGTCGAAGTGATTTTCGGCAGCTTCATTGTTACATGATGCTCGTCATGAACAGACGAGCGCGACGCAAGGCGCTCGCGGGGGATGCGAAGGAGAAGCGCAAATGCTCGACAACCCCCATCACACGACCCCGACCGACGAATCATCCCTCCGCTACGAAGGCTGGCGCATCGTCGCGGTCTGCTTCCTGCTCGCGACCTTCGGCTGGGGGCTCGGCTTCTACGGCCAGAGCGTCTATGTCGCCGAGCTGCAGCGTGCCCATGGCTGGTCGGCTTCGCTGATTTCGTCGGGAACGACGTTCTTCTACCTGTTCGGCGCGCTGCTCGTCGTGTTCGTCGGCGAAGCGGTGCGGACCTATGGCGCGCGCCTCAGCCTGATCGCCGGCACGCTGGCGATGGCGGCAGCTGCCGTGGCGATCGGCGCGGTGCGCGAGCCCTGGCAGCTTTATCTCGCCGACGCCGTGCTCGCCTTCGGCTGGGCCGGCACCAGCCTTGCCATGATCACCAACACGATCAGCCTGTGGTTCGACCGCAAGCGCGGCATGGCGATCAGCCTCGCGCTCAACGGCGCCAGCTTCGGCGGCATCGTCGGCGTGCCGTTGCTGGTGACCCTGATCGGCCATATCGGCTTTGCCGGCGCGATGTATGGCGCGGCGGGCGCCATGCTGGTCTTGCTGCTGCCGGTGATCCTGCTTTTCGTCGGCCGGCCGCCCGCTCACCACGGCTGGCATGCGGCGAAGGCCAAGCCGCAATCGTCGACCGAGATCCGCGCCTGGGCGCTGCGCGACGTCGGCTTTCTCACGGTGACCATTGCCTTCGCTCTCGTGTTGTTCGCGCAGGTCGGATTCATCGTGCACCTGATCTCGTTCCTCGATCCCGTGATCGGCCGCGAGCGCGCCGCCGTCGCGGTTGCGGTGCTGACGGCGATGGCGGTGGTCGGCCGGGTGCTGTTCTCGCTGGTGATCGATCGCCTCAACCAGCGGCTGGCCTCGGCGCTGTCGTTCCTCAGCCAGGCCGCGGCGCTGCTCGTCGTCATCAACCTGCACCATGATTACGTGCTGATCGGGGCTTGCGCATTGTTCGGCTTCTCGGTCGGCAACCTCATCACGCTGCCGTCGCTGATCGTGCAGCAGGAGTTCGATTCCGCCGCCTTCGGCGTGCTGATCAGCCTCAACACCGCGATCAACCAGGTCACCTACGCATTCGGTCCCGGCATCGTCGGCGCCCTGCGCGACTGGTCCGGCGGCTATTCGCTGCCGTTCTATCTCTGCATTGCGCTCGAGGTGGCGGCGGCTGCGTTGATCATGGTGCGGGGGGCGCCAAGAGCGAAGCTCCCGTAGGGCGGATTAGTCGTACTGAGTCAGCCGGTCGCAGTAATTTTGGCTGAGAATCAAGTATTTGTGGAG
>NZ_CAKZJO010000119.1 GCF_936943645.1 uncultured Bradyrhizobium sp.
CCGGGATGAGCGATGGATACGACAAAACCGAATTTCGGTAAAGTGGAATATTTTTGAGCGAATGGATTGACAGCGGGCGACACAGGCGCGGTGCCGTAGGGTGGGCAAAGCCGCGCTCTTGCGCGGCGTGCCTACGAATCCTCACCAGTCACACGCAGATCGTGGGCACGGCGCAAGTGCGCCTTTGCCCACCCTGCGAAAGCTCGCAAACTTTCTAATCGGCGGCCGCCTGCGCCGGGGCGATCTTCCCGATCATCGTCTCGATCTCCGCCTTGACGCGGTCCGGCACGGCGTTCTGCACCATGTGGCCGAGATCGGGCAGCACGATCAGCTTCGCATTCTGCACCGTTGCGGCAAACGGGCGGGCGTGGATGCTGGTCCTCACCGTCTTGTCGGGCTCGCCGGCGATGATCGTGACCGGGGCCTTGATCTCGCCATAGCGCGGAGCTTGCGCCGCGACGGCTTCCTTCAGCGTCACCAGATCATAGGCATTGGCGATGAACTCGCGCGGTCGCAGCAATAGCGGCGTCGCGGAATCCTGCACGAAGCCATCGGGCATCGTCTGCGGCAGGAACACGTTGCGCGCACCGGCTTCAGCGACGAAATAGCCGAGCGGCAAGGTGATGGTGTAGGCGAGCAGCGGGCCGATCACTGGCGTCGCGATGATCTCGTTGTAACGGCCGACGCCGCCGCGCCAGGGATGAGTGACGGGCGCGAGCATGACGAGACCGGCGACGCGGGACGGATGATCGAGCGCAATCCGCGCGCCGAGCGCGCCGCTCCAGGAATGCACGACGAAGATCGCACGTTCGATCCCGAGCTTGCCAAGCGCCTCATCGATCATCCGCGCCTGGATCTGCGGCGTCGAATCCTGCCGCCGCGCCCGCGTGCTCCAGCCATGGCCGGGACGATCGACCAGGATGACGCGATGGTTCCTGGCGAGGAGATCACCGAGCGGCCGCCGCATTGCTTCGAGATTGGAGCTCGCGCCGTGCAGCATCACGATCGGCAGGCCGGCATCGCGCGGACCGGGTTCGGCCGCGGGCGGACCGGTTTCGGCCGCGGGCGGACCGGGTTCGGCCGCGCGCGGGCCGATATCGACGACGTGCAGGCTCGCGCCGTCGACCTCGACCATCCCGCCTTGCGGCGGATAGGCGCGCTGAACGGCGACGATTCCGGCCTGCGTGACCAGCGCCAGCAGAACCAGCGCCGTCACGACTGAGATCACGATCATGAAGAGAATCCGGGAGATCCTGGGCACGGGGAAGTTACGAGCCTTGTGTGCGGCAGTTTCGTCCATCAGCTCTTGCCGCCGTCCACCGAAAACGCCGGGGCTGTGGATATGTGCATAATTGCGGAACTCAAAAACCCAATGAAATCAACAATATTCCACACGGGCGCGCAAGCCCCGGACCAGCTTCATGCGGCCGTCATCGCGGCTTCCTTATAATCGCCACGGTCGGTTCCGCCATTTAAGCGCGGGTGGGCGCCGATCCTCCTCGCAACCTCAGGGGCTGGGGAAAGACCGGCAGAACTTGCACTGGTTTGAACCGGAGGATTTTCGATGAGCTTCAGATCGAACGACACTGCGATCGACGAGATCGTGGCGAGCTGCAACGGCGATTTGCGCGGTGCCGTGCGGGCGCTGCTGCTGATCAACGAGCATCTCGAGACGGAGCTGGCCAAGGCCTACGCCGCAGCCGCCGACCGCGGCCTGGTCGAGCGCGGCGGTAGCGCCCTGCATTGAGCCTGCAGTGAACGCGGCTAGTTCGCGCCGTCCTCGTCCTTTTCCTCGTCCGGCGTGAGCGCGGGACAGGCGCGGATCGTCGAACGTGCAAGCTTGGCATCGGCCTTCGACTTGTAGGGACCGTCGCCGAACCAGATATCGCCGATGATGACCGGATTGCTGGTCACGATGTTGCATTTTCCGGTGGCGCGGTTGCCGACCACCCAGAACAGTCCGTCGGCCAAGCTCAGCGTCCCCGACGCGAGCAGCAAGCACCCTGCAAGAATCATTCGCTTCATGGCTTTCGCTCCTGCCATGCAGGTAGGCCTGCGGCAGCGCCGACAATAGTCCTCACGATGCCGCGCCTCCGATCGTGGTTAATCCGAAGCCGCCGCATTCACTCAAGATGATCGCTTCAGGCTAGATGTCGCGCCCTTCGACCTTCTCGGTCAGCGCCTTGACCTGGTCCGGGATCTTTTCGAGATGCGGATTGACGGCGAGCGCCTTGCGATAGGCCTCGAGCGCACGCTTCTCGTTGCCGACCTCCTGCATGATCATGCCGAGGCCCGCGAGCGCGCCGAAATGGCGCGGCTCCCGGATCAGCACCTGCTGGATGTCCGCGAGCGACCGGCCATAGTCGTTCTGCATGTAATAGAGCGTAGCGCGCCGGTTCCAGGCCTCGACGTAGTCGGGCCTGAGCTTGATGACCGAATCCAGCAGCTTGATCGCGACCTCGATCTTCTTCGCATCGACCGCGGTCTTGGCCCGCGCCATCAACAGCGCCGCGGTGTCGCTCGGGGTCTGCAACCAGATCGCCCAGATCCGCGCCTCGACATGCTTGGCGCTGACCTCGTCGGGCGCCGCCTTCAGCGCGCCGAACAGAAAATCGAGATTCTTGGTGCGATCGACCTTGGGCAGCTTGGCCGGCGCCTCCGGCAGCTTCTTCTGCTTGCCCGGCGGCTCAACCTGCTGCGCAACGGCCGGAGCGAGCCCGGCGGTTCCCAGCACGAGGGCCAGACACAGGGTGCGCGGATGAAGGAATCTCACTGCCATGGTGAAAGTCTAAACGCGCAAAGCCGCCCTTGCAAAGCAAAGGCGGCGTCAAACTCGTGTGAGCCAGTGGTCTTGCGGGCGCGCGGGGCGTCCGGCAGGGCGGGATCAGCCGCCCCAGGGATATCAGCCCTGGCGCGCCTTGAAGCGGCGCTGCACCTTGTTGATCACATAGACCCGGCCCTTGCGGCGGACCAGGCGGTTGGCGCGATGGCGACCGCGCAGCGATTTCAGCGAGTTACGGACCTTCATGGCAGAATCCTGAACGTTCGAAAGGCCGTGTTCGGCACTACCGTTTCGGCACGCGCGAATGTGGCAAAATGAGATTTTTCCCGCCGGCGGACGACCGCCCGGGACGGGGCGGTTCTTAAGGCATGGCGGGAGGTCATGTCAATGTTAACCGCCCGGTTCCGAACCGGCAAAATTGCGAAAACAACCCCATGCACAGTAGAAGCGGCCGGATCGGCCCGATTTATCCCAAAGGAAATCAGGACCTTTCGAGGACGCCTTGCCAAATTCGTTATATCATATAATCAATTCGGCAACCCGTCGGGAGGAAACCCATGCCGAAGCTGAAGCTGCCTGATATCGACAAAGTCGTCGCCATCGACATCCACACCCATGCCGAAGAGCCCTGCGGCTGCCATCCCGACGACGGCTATGACGACTTCCAGGCGCAGATGGCCGAATACTTCAAGTCGCCGAACAAGCATCCGCCGACGGTGCCGGAGACCGCGGCCTATTACCGCTCCAAGAACATCGCCGCCGTGATCTTCCCGGTCGATGCCGAACGCGAGACCGGCTTCCGCCGCTACAACAATTACGAGATGATCGAGGCCGCCTCCGACCATCTCGACGTCCTCATTCCCTTCGTCTCGATCGACCCGCACAAGGGCAAGCTGGGCGCGCGCGAGGCGCGCAAGCTGATCGAGGAATACGGCGTGCGCGGCTTCAAATTCCACCCGACCATGCAGGGCTTCTACGCCAACGACCGCATGGCCTATCCGCTCTATGAGGAGATCAACAATGGCGGCGCGATCGCGCTGTTTCACACCGGCCAGACCGGCGTCGGCTCAGGGATGCCCGGCGGCATGGGCATGCGGCTGAAATATTCCAACCCGATGTACATGGACGACGTCGCGGCCGATTTCCCCGACCTCAAGATCATCCTCGCCCACCCCTCCTTCCCCTGGCAGGAAGAGGCGCTGTCGGTCGCGACCCACAAGCCGAACGTCTATATCGACCTCTCCGGCTGGTCGCCGAAATATTTCCCGCCGATCCTGGTGCGCTACATCAACTCGATCCTGCAGGACAAGATGCTGTTCGGCTCGGACTGGCCTGTCATCACGCCGGACCGCTGGCTGTCGGACTTCGCCAAGATCGAGATCCGCGACGAGATCCGGCCGAAGGTGCTGAAGGCGAACGCACGGAAGATTCTGGGGATCTAGCGTTCCCTGTCAACGCAGAGGGCTTCGATCCCAGAGACCGAAGCCCTCACGCGCACTCAGACTTGCGCCCGGCCTCCGTTGAGCACGCATCGCATAGCAAAACACGGTAAACTGACCGCCTCGCTCGGGTGAGCGAGGTATATAGTCCTCCTTCGCAGCACCGGAGGACTGATCGATGCCCATCAACGCCGTCGTGTTCGACGCCTATGGAACGCTCTACGACATCCAGTCGGTTGCAGACATCACCGAGGATGCGTTTCCGGGCTATGGCGAGATCATCACGCAGGTCTGGCGCATCAAGCAGCTCGAATACACCTGGTTGCGCTCGCTGATGCAGGCTTACCAGGACTTTGCCGCCGTCACCCGCGACTCGCTGGCCTATACGCTGCGCATGCTCGGGCTTGATTATGAGAAGGACGCCTTCGAGCGCATCATCGAGAAATACCTGCATCTCGATCTCTATCCGGATGCGACCGCCGCGCTCACCGCGCTGAAGCCGCGCAAGCTTGCCATCCTCTCCAACGGCAGCCCGGACATGCTGAATGCGCTGGTGCGCAACACCGGGCTCGACCGCCTGCTCGACGCCACCATCAGCGTGGACGCGAAGCAGATCTTCAAGCCGAGCCCGGCGGCCTATCAGCTGATCGGCGAAGAGCTCGGCACCGCGCCCGAAGATGTGCTGTTCGTGTCCTCCAATCCCTGGGACGTGGCGGGGGCAAAGTCGTTCGGGCTGAACGTCGCCTGGATCGAGCGGGTGACGCCGGAAGCCATGGCGCTGGCTTGCGTCGAGACCGAACTCGTGGCACCGCTGACCATGTTCAAGGCGATCCGCACCCAGATGGACGAGCTTGGCTTCGCACCGGACCACCGCGTCCGCGCGCTGTCCGAGCTGCCGGGGATTGCCTAGGGATCGCCGCCTGCCCGTGAGCCGCCCGCCCGTGAGAAGTGAATGAGCCTGGAATCCGTTCGCGCCTTCTTCGCCGAGAAAGCCCCCGACATATCAGTCATGGAATCCCCGATCAGCTCGGCGACCGTGACGCTGGCCGCCGAAGCCTATGGCGTCGAGCCCGGCATGATCGCCAAGACGCTGAGCTTGCGCGTCGGCGAACGCGTGATCCTGATCGTGGCCGCCGGCACCTCACGCATGGACAACAAGAAGGTCAAGGCGCAGTTCGGCGGCAAGCCGAAGATGCTGGTGCTGGAGGAGGTCGCCGACATCACCGGCCACGAGGTCGGCGGCGTCTGCCCGTTCGGGCTGAAGGCGCCGCTGCCGGTCTATTGCGACGTGTCGTTGAAGGCCTTCGACGTCGTGGTCCCCGCCGCGGGCTCGACCCACAGCGCGGTGCGCATCACCCCGGATCGCATGGCCGAACTCACATCGGCCGAATGGGTCGATGTCTGCGAGGTCAGGCCGTAAGGCGGCGCCGGCACGATGCCTGATGCATTTGACGGTCAGGGAGGCTAGCATAACGACCATGACCGACGACAAGGTGAAGCGACGACTGACCACGGTGCTGTGCGCCGACGTGTACGGCTATTCTCGTCTCATGGAAGCGGACGAAGCCGGAACGCTGGAAACGCTCCGCCGCCACCGCACGGCCATTGCGCGCCTGGTCGAGCGCCATGACGGCCGCATCGTCAATACCTGGGGCGATGCGATCATCGCCGAGTTCGCCAGCGTCGTCGAGGCCGTGCAATGCGCGGTCGAGATCCAGCACGAAATCTCGAGTCAGGCATCTGACGCATCGCAGGCGAGTCCGATGCAGTTTCGCATCGGCATCAACCTCGGCGACGTCATGGTTGACGGCACCGACATCTATGGCGACGGGGTCAATATCGCATCGCGCCTGCAGGAGCTCGCCGAGCCCGGCGGCGTCGTGATCTCGAGCTCCGTCTACGACCAGGTGCACAACAAGCTGTCCGTCGGCTTCGACTGCCTCGGCCAGCGCCCGCTGAAGAACATCGCGCCCCTGACCAGTTACCGGTTGACCCTGGGTGGCCAAGCAGCCGGGCCCGCCAGCTTCGCGGTCGGGGACAGCGCAACTCCGTTCGAGCGATCGCGGGCTCCGCGGATGGACGACAGGCGCGCGCCATCATCGCCGACGAATGTCGTCTCGGAATGGCTCGCAAGGCTGCCCCGCCCGGTCGCGGCGGCCCTCACGGTGTCGGCCTTCCTGATTCTGATCAACCTCTTCACCAGCAACAGGATCTGGTTCCATTGGCCGGTCGCAGCCATTCTGTTCGGCGTGGTGTTGCGGATGGTGCTCGGACAGCGGCCCGAATCGGACAGCAGGCCGGACCGCTGAACGAGGCGGCACGACCGTAGCCTCGCGCCTATCGCTGCGCAGTCCGGATCATACCCTCGTCAGGGCCTGGTCGTCGTCGGTCTAATCGTCGTTATCGTCATAGGGACGCGGCTGTACCTGCGGAGGCGGCGCATCGTTATAGCGCGGCGGTGGTGCGGCGCGATTGCGCGGGACCTGCTGCTGGGGCGGCATCTGGTTGTTGGACTGGAACACGGCACGACAGCCGCTCGAGAGCTGCGGCGTGTTCTGCCGCAAGCAAGCCGTGATCCGGCTCACGTCGGGGATCTGGTCGCTGCAGAGACGCCAGACGTCCGGCGTGCAGGCCATCTGTTGTTCCATGGTCCCGCGATATTCCTCGGCGAATGCTGCGCCCGGCGCGACGATGCCGCCGATCGCGAGCACGACACCCAGTGCAATCCGCTCTGTTCGCATATCCCGATCCTTCTCGATTCCCACGAATCCTCATCAATTAATGAGGCGGGAGCCGGTTCTGGACCAACAACAAAATGTGAAAATGGCGCGGGAACCTACTCCACCTTGCCGATCTTCTTCACCGCCGCGATCAGCCGCGTGCTGTCGGTCGCGACGAATTGCGCGAAGGCCGGCGCGTCCTGGTAGGCAACGAGGCTGCCCGAGGTTTCGAAGGCCTTGAGCACGTCGGGGCTCTTCATCACCTGCGCCATCGCCTCGCGCAGTCGGGTCGCGATCGGCGCGGGAAGAGAGCTCTGTGCGAACAGCCCGGCCCAGATGTACATCTCGACGTCCTTGTAGCCGAGCTCCTGGAAGGTCGGCACATCAGGGAAGCTCGCGACGCGCTGGGCGCCGCAATTGCCGAGCACGCGCAGCTTGCCGTCGTCGACCTGCGGCTTCAGCGTGCCCGGCGCGGCCGCAATCGCCTGCACGGTCCCGCTGAGCAACGCGGTGAGTGCAGGGCCGGCGCCGCGGAACGGCACATGCAGCAGTTTTATACCGGCGCTGCTTGCGAACATCTCCATCGCCACGTGCAGCGTGCCGTAGGGTCCGGACGAGCCATAGGTGATCTGACCCGGGCGCCTCGATGCGTCCTCGATGAAATCCTGCGCCGTCTTCCACGGTGCGGATGCCGGCACCGCCAGCAGCGTGGGATCGGCGAGCACGCGCGCGATCGGCATGAACTGCGAGACTTCGTAGGCGACAGGACGGTCGAACAGCCGGTCGGCCTCGGGCAGCACCGCGAGCGAGGACAACGTCATCAGCAGCGTGTAACCGTCGGGCTCGGCGCGCGCCGCCGCGGCATTGCCGACCGAGCCGCCGCCGCCGCCGGCGCGGTTGTCGACGATCACGGGCTTGCCGAGAATCCGCTCCAGCGCCATCGCCACCGGACGCGCGGCGAGATCGGCCTGGCCGCCGGCCGGGAACGGCACGATCACAGTGATGTTGCGGGCGGGGTAAAGAGCTTGGGCAAAGCTTGATTGAGAGCAAGCTGCCTGTGCCAGCGGCAGCACGGCAGCGGCCTTCAGGAGTTCGCGGCGGTTCATTGGTTGGTACCTCCCCGATTGTTTTCGTTGTTGGGAGGCAGCCTAGCCGAAATGGATTGTGTTGCGATAGCCGTGCGCTTGCACCCTCCCCGGAGGGGGCCTGGAAGGGGTCGACCGGTTGGCCGGATCGCCTCAACTACTGCGACTGCAACAAGGCAGGCAGGCTCTTGTCGAGGACGTTGCCGAGCAGTTGCCGCGTCGACGCGCGCATCACTGGATTGTTGGCGGCTTCCGGCGGCTCTGGCCACCGCGCCCAATCGATACGCAGCGTCGGCGGCCCTGTCATGAAATTGCTTCCGCTGATCGAGCCTTCGCCGCTCTTCAGAATAGCGAAGCTTTGCCCGTCATGAACGTAGATCCGTATGACCGCGTAGATGTCCGCCATGTTGTACAACGGGCTGCCCTTCATGACACCGATGCCGAAGAATCCACCCTGGCGTATTCCCTTGATCACGACGACATAGCGTTTGCATCCGGCCTGACCGGCAACTTGTCGGACGATGGCGCCGGCCTTGTCGCTGCGAGTGAACATGCCAAGCCCGGGATCGTACGAACTGAATGCGGATTTATCGGCGGCGATCCTGCGGACGACAAAACCGGAGCCGACCGCGGCCCTCACACGCTCGACGACGAGGTCATCGAGCCCGAATCCGTCGACCGGAACCTCCTTGTTCTCGTTGCCGAACACGGTCACGCCGACCTTCTTCACGATGAAGCGATCGCCCAGCAGCGATATCACGCCGACGCACGGTCCTGCAGCTTGCGGCGTGGACCGCGAAGCAGGTGCCGGCTTGGAAAGCGCGTTCTTTGCCGGCTTGGCAACCGTCGCCGGCTGAGTGGTCTGCGCCCGCGCGGGACCGGCCAGGCAGAATGCGAACAGGACGAGGCAAACGAGGCGAAGCATCATGCAGCGGTCGATCGGGTTGTTGGGAAACACGAACAAAAGGCGCGGATATAGACCGCAAAGTCTATGACCGCAACGCGACGACGCCTAGCGTTTCTTCGCCTTGGCAAACTGATTGGTTGAAAACTTCATCAGCGGCAATGAGGCAGCGGCGCGCAAGAGATCGCGTCGATCCATGATGGTGCCTCCCCCTCATTCTTCTTTGTTCCGCTGCCAGCCTAGCGTGCCGGGCAGCAAGAACAAGACGTTAACGAAGAGTTAGCCATGTCCGGCCGCCCTAGGAACGCATGCCCGCACTCGCTGTTGCCCTCTCGAGGGAGTGAGTGATGCGAAGTCCTGCGAACATCGATGTCGCCCTGGACGAGATGCTGGTGAATCTCGCAGCGATCGTCCTGCGGCTTTCAAAGCCCGAATTGACGCGAACACCGGAAGCGCGGCGCGCCCTGGCGCAATCCGTCCATCAATACGGCCGGTGCGCGGCACGCTCGCGCGACCCGCGCGTGCACGAATTGAAGACGCAGTTGGAAGGCACGCTGAAGCCGAGCTTGCGTATCGTTGCCGTCGACGGCGTGAAGGTGGCGTAGTCCCCAAGCACGCCGATAGCGAGACACTGGCGATCCCTCTCGGGCGAAGACGTGGGCACGCTTCGCTTTGCCCACCCTACGATGGTTTGCATAGACGACAGACTAGCGAGATCTCGTAGGGTGGGCAAAGGCGCGCTCTTCGCGCGCCGTGCCCACGATCACTCGCCGAATTGCCCCGGGATCTCCTGCACATCCCCTCCCCAGTCCAAGGGAAGAGTGCCCTTCTCCACGTAGCGATGAAAGCTGCTGCTAGGCCAATCGCGCACACGTGGGACGAGGCCGTGCTTCACGGGGTTGAAATGGATGTAATCAACATGCCGCTCCAGGTCCGCGTCGTCGCAAATAGCGTGCTCCCAGTAGCGCCGCTGCCAGATGCCTTTCTCACGCTTTTTCAATTTGCTCATTGAAGGCGGTGCAGCATCCAAGCCACGCGAAAACCCGCCTTTGATCAAATTCCAGCGCGATGAAAAGTCGAGGTCGCCGTCCGGCAGCGTCCAGATCACGTGCAGGTGGTCTGGCAAGATGCAGATGGCGACCGTCTCGAACGGGCGGCGTTGCCGGACATTTCGGTAGATTCGTCTCAGGCGATCAACTTCATCAACCAGCAGCCTGCTCGACCGGTCAGCGAGCACGACGGTGAAGAAGAACGTGTTGCCTTGCGCACGCCGATAGCGAGACACTGGCGATCCCTCTCGGGCAAAGACGTGGGCACGCTTCGCTTTGCCCACCCTACGATGGTTTGCATAGACGACAGACTAGCGCGATCTCGTAGGGTGGGCAAAGGCGCGCTCTTCGCGCGCTGTGCCCACGATCACTCGCCGAACTGCCCTGCGCGCGCCGATATCGAGACACTTGCGATCCCCTCAGGCGAAGACGTGGGCACGCTGCGCTTTGCCCACCCTACGGCAGCTTGCGCGGACGATGGACTAGTCTTGTAAGGTGGGCAAAGCGCAGCGTGCCCACCAAGTCGCTAATTGGTTTTGCCAGCTTTCTTCGGCCGCCGCTTGCATGTGCCCGGCAGCTTGGCGGCGAGGAAATCGCCGAGGGCTTCCACGCGCGCGGGACGTGGGCCGCCGGGGGGCGTCACCAGGTGCACGGCGCCTTCGGCCTGCTTCCAGTCCTTCAGGATCACTTCGACGGCGCCCGATGAAATCGCTTCGCCCACGATGAATTCAGGCAGCTCGGCAATGCCGAGGCCTGCGACCAATGACGGCATCACGGCTTCGCCGTTGTTGACGCGAAGCTGGCCGCCGGGGCGGACGCTGGCCTGCTCGCCGGCGGAGTTGGTGTAGTGCCAGACGTTGGGCGTCGACATGTAGGCGTAAGCGAAGCATTTGTGCTCGGCCAGATGCATCGGATGGGTCGGGCGACCATGCTTCTTCAGGTATGACGGCGCGGCCACCGTGAAGCGCGGCATGGTGAACAGGCGCCGCGCGATCAGCGAGGAGTCCGGGAGCCGCGCGATGCGCACGGCCATGTCAAACCCTTCGCCGATCAGGTCGACCGTCGCATCGCTCAAATGCAGATCGACCGAGACTTCCGGATAGGCCTCGAAGAATTCCGGCAGCAGTGGCGCCACTGCCTTGATGCCGAACGTCATGGGCACGGCGAGCCGCACCAGGCCGCGCGGTGCCACCGACTGCGCCAGCGCCTCGTTCTCCGCCGCCTCGCCGTCGGCGAGCAGGCGCGTGGCGCGGTCGGCGAGCTTGTGGCCGGCATCGGTCAGCGCCAGCCGGCGCGAGGTGCGGTTGAACAGCCGTGCACCGAGCCGCTCTTCCAGCCGCGTGACCGCCTTGGACACGGTCGCCTTGGACATCGTCAGCTCGCTGGCGGCGCCGGCGAACGACCGCAATTCCACGACTTTTGCGAAAATCGCGAGCGCCTCGAAATCGGGGAGTTTGGCCATGGATCGATCCCGCCTGAGTTCATTTTAGGAAACAATGCGTTTCAACAGTTTCTATTTCTATACCACAGGCGGAGGCATATCCAAGGGGTCATCAGGAATTCAGGACACGGAGAAATCCAATGACCAAGAAACTCTCAGGCAAGGTTGCCCTCGTCACCGGCGGTTCGCGCGGCATCGGCGCGGCAAGCGCCCGCGCTCTCGCCGACGAAGGCGCTGATGTCGCCATCAGCTACGTTGCTTCGCCGGACAAGGCCGAAGCGATCGTCACCGAGCTGAAGGCCAGGGGCGTCAAGGCGCGCGCCTTCAAGGCCGACCAGGCGTCAGCCAAGGACGTCACGCAACTGGTCAATGACGTCGCCAGGGAATTCGGCCATCTCGACATCCTCGTCAACAATGCCGGCGTCGCCAATGGCGGCGCAATCGACGATGCCAATGCCGACACCGAAGCGCTGGTCCGCCAGGACCAGGTCAACGTGCATGGCGTGATCGCGGCGATCCGCGCCGCCTCGCAATTGATGGGTGAAGGCGGCCGCATCATCACCGTCGGCTCGATGCTCGCAGACCGCGCCTCGTTCCCCGGCCTTGCCGACTACGTCGCCACCAAGGCCGCCGTGGTCGGCTACACCAAGGGCGCGGCGCGCGACCTCGGCCCGCGCGGCATCACCGTCAACGTGGTGCAGCCCGGCTCGATCGACACCGACATGAACCCGAAGGACGGCGGCGAGTTTGCCGAGACCCAGCGCAAGCAGCACGCGCTGCAGCGCTTCGGCCGCCCCGAGGAAGTCGCCGCCGGCGTCGTGTTCCTCGCAAGTCCGCAAGCCTCCTTCGTCACCGGCACCGTGCTCAACGTCGACGGCGGGTTCGGCGCCTGATCGAGGCGCCTCCCCTCTTCCAACACTGGGAATAACGCAAATGATCGAACTCAGACCTTTCGACAAGCTCGGCGGCGCCGACCATGGCTGGCTCAAGGCCAAGCACCACTTCTCCTTCGCCAGCCATTATAATCCGAACAACATGGGCCATGGCTCTTTAAGGGTGTGGAACGACGACGAGATCGCGCCGAACACGGGCTTCCCCGCCCATCCCCACGCCAACATGGAAATCATCACCTATGTGCGCGAGGGCGCGATCACGCATCAGGACAGCCTCGGCAACGAAGGCCGGACCGAAGCGGGCGACGTGCAGGTGATGAGCGCCGGCAGCGGCATCCGCCACTCCGAGTACAATCTGGAACCGACGAAGACGCGGATCTTCCAGATCTGGATCGAGCCGACGACGCGCGGCGGACAGCCGACCTGGGGCTCGAAGCCCTTTCCCAAGGCGGATCGCTCCGGCAAGCTCGTCACCATCGCAAGCGGAATCGAAGGCGACACCGACGCGCTGCCGATTCGCGCCGACGCACGCGTGCTCGCGACGACGCTGAAGGCCGGCGAGAGTGCCGAGTACGCGCCGCAGACCTCGCGGCATCTCTACCTCGTGCCCGCGGCAGGCGCGGTCGAGATCAACGGCGTGCGCGTCAATGCCCGCGACGGCGCTGCGATCCGCGACGAGAGCACGCTGAAGATCACGGCGCTGGAAGACAGCGAGCTCGTGCTCGTCGACGCGGCGTAGGCGGCACAAGAACTCGTCATGCCCGGGCTTGCCCCGGGCATCCATCACCTTCGCAAGGAGCTTTCTGAAGCGCGATGGGTTGCCGGGTCAAGCCCGGCAACGACAGCAACTCAACTCGTCACCCAACGGAGACCACCATGACCAAAGTTCTCGTTCTCTATTATTCCGCCTATGGCCACATCGAGGCGATGGCCAATGCCGTTGCCGAAGGCGCGCGCGAGGCCGGCGCCACCGTCGACATCAAGCGCGTGCCCGAGCTGGTGCCCGCCGAGGTCGCCAAGGCCTCCTATTACAAGGTCGATCAGGCCGCGCCGATCGCGAAAATCGAGGATCTCGCCAATTACGATGCGATCATCGTCGGCACCGGCACCCGCTTTGGCCGCATGGCCTCGCAGATGGCGAACTTTCTGGACCAGGCCGGCGGGCTCTGGGCCAGGGGCGCGCTGCACGGCAAGGTCGGCGGCGCCTTCACGTCGACCGCGACCCAGCATGGCGGCCAGGAGACGACGCTGTTCTCCGTCATCACCAACCTCCTGCATTTCGGCATGGTGATCGTCGGCATGAACTACGGCTTTGCCGGCCAGATGAAGCTCGACGAGGTCACCGGCGGCGCGCCCTACGGTGCCACCACGATCACCGGCGGCGACGGCAGCCGCCAGCCCAGCGCCAACGAGCTCGCCGGTGCGCGCTATCAGGGCCGCCAGATCGCGGAGACCGCCAAGAAGCTGCATGGCTAAGCTTCATGGCTCAGCTTCATGGCTGATCGACAAGACCGATGCGTCGCGGCATTCCCGTTCGGGAATGCCGCTTCAACGTATCCCCTTGCCCATGGCGCGCGCCGCAAGGGCGGCAGCCGCTGGATAGCGGCGCAGGCCCTGCGCGGCGTGATCGCGCCAGGCGAAGGGCAAGCCCCGCCAGGACAGCGCGACGCTGACGTCGGTCAGCGGCACCCGCTCGGCGCCGAAGCGCCGCTTGTAATCCTGATTGCCGATGCTGAGGTCGAAACGGCGCACGCCCTGTGCATGCAGCGCCGCCATGGTTCGCTCGATGATAAGCCGTCCAGGGGAACAGCTCGACCATGAATCGCCTGCGTGACTGATGCGCAGCAGGTAGTAAGTCGCACCGTGCGTGACGCCGAACGACGTGCCGACGATGCCCTCGTCGCAGACCAGCGCCGAAACGACGGCATAGCCTTCGGCAATGCCCTGGCAGGCGACCTCGCGATAGAATCGCGCATGCGCCGCATCGTTGAGGACGAACGGCGAGCCGAGCTCTCGCATGCGAGCCTGCTGCTGGACATCCATCACGTCCATCAGTTCATGCGCACGCGCGACATCGGCGGCGATCTCGAACCGAGCGCCTTCATGGCGGCTGAAGACGCGCCAGCTGCGCGGCATCTGCATGCGCTTGATCGACGCCTGATAGTCCGCGTAGTCGTCGCCCATCAGCACGAGATTGCCGTTGAGCGAGGAGGATCCGACACGCCCGAGCGACACCAGCGGATTTGGCTTGCCGCCGACCTGGGCCGGCATCTTCCTGAGGCGCAGCAGATCGAAGCGGTCCGGCAAGGCGCGCAACGCCGCGACCAGCGCCCTGCTGACCGCCTGAGCTGCCGCCGCGTCCAATGCGGCATCGACCGCGAGGATCGGCGCATTGTTGTCGGAGACACCGAGATCGGCGAATTCGACGATGCGGATGCCGCGCCTGACATGGCTGATCATCGGCACCACCGCGATGTCCCTGCCGGTGGCGGCGTCGGAGATCACCGCAATCAACGGTGCGACGTCGCCGAACGCCTGGTACCAGGCATCGAGCCAGTATCCATGCTGGAAAGCGGTGCGATGCCCGGCGCTCAGGCGCGAGGCAGCATCGCGCCAGTCGCGCACGAAATCGATCGCGATGTCCGAGGTGGCGGACACGACACCATCCAGTTGCTCGACGCTGAGAAACGTCATCGGCGGGGCATACGATTACTGAATGTTTCGGGATAGGTCATGTTTTGTCGCAGACCGGCTTATCGTTAAGCCATTGCCACGACGGACAGCCTCGGATGCGAACGCATTCATGGCGCCGGTTCCGTTTGCGCGACACATTGGAACCTGGCCAGGAAATGCAGACCCGCCGCGGCCAGGGCAAACATGAACCAGATCGGATTTTGCCGTTCGAGCAGGAAGGTCTCGGTCGCTCCATAATAAAGGCCGAACAGCCACACGGTCAGGAACAGCTTGGCGAGCGCGCCGCTGTGGCTGTGCGTCTGGGCCGACTGGAAATTGCGAAGCGGGGCGAGAACGAAGACGAGGATCACGAGCAGCAGGCCCGGCAGGCCGATGGTGACCGCGAGGTCGAGATAGCTGTTGTGGCTGTGCGCCGCCGAGGTCGCCCATTCGGCGCCTTGCGCCGTCTGCCGCGCCGTGACGTCGTCCCAGAAGGCCGCATAGCCGTGGCCGATGATCGGCTTCTCGGCGACGGCCGCGAGCGCGAACTCCCAGATGTCGGAACGGCCCGTGAAGGTGGGATCGAGCGGAAGCAGCCGCGTGATGGCACCGAGCGCGGGGCTCATGACACTGCCGACCGTCAGCAGGTTCATCACGATCAACGGCACGAAGCAGATGACCCGCTTCAGCCACAGCCTTGGCGTGACATAGACCAGCGAGGCCAGCGCGTAGACCGCGAGGCACAGCACAGTCGAGGTCTTGCCGCCGGTGAAGATCAGGAAGATGCCGGCGAGCGCTGCGATCGCCGGCCCCATCACGAAGGAGCCGACGGCGCAAAGGTAGATGCCGACATAGACCAGGATCGTCATCACGGGCGAGGCGATGTTCTTGTGGCCGAAGCTGCCGCGCCAATCGCCGGCGAGCTGCGGCTCGGTGATGTCGAGTGCGGTGTGGATCGCATAATGCGGCGCGAGGAAGACGCCGAGATAGCACAGCACGAGCAGCACCAGCGCGGCGGCACCCAGGCACTGATTGAAGCTGCGCTGCGACGGCGGCAGCAACGGCAGCAGCACGGCGAGCGAGGTCACGCTGGCGGCGAGCACGAACCGCTGTATCGAAACGCCTCGACTCTCTGAGAGCACGATGTTGAGCACCAGCCAGCCCATGAGACAGAGATGCAGCGGCGTCACCAGGCTCTTCAGCGCGGGCGCATCGGTGCCGGCAACGAGCAACACCGCGACCGCGGCCAGAAGGCCCCAGGAAATATAGGTCAGCGCCATTCGCCCGCCAACGACGGCGGTGACATCGGGATTGCGCAGGTCTGGAAACGGATCGAGCGTCACCAGCACCAGCAGCAGGGCCGCGACGGCGACGAGGCAGCGTGCGGCCTGCACGGCATTCAGCTCCGCCAGCCCATCACGCAGCACGCGGCCCAACGATCGGGCCTCGAGGTCGGTCATGTCGGCGGCGCTGCGGTCCATGGCTCAGGTCATCTGATGACGCCGGCGAAGCTCGACGTCCTGGCTGCTGCCTGCCAGACGTTCGTCACCGGGTCTGCCGGAGGTCTGCGCCGCCGGCGGCTGCATGATGCTCCGCGCGATCTCGTAATATTGCAGTGCCCGTTGCTCGAGCGTGAGGTTGTCCAGGATATAGCCGCGCGGATCGAACGCACCCGCCGCACACCCGGTCCAGAAGTCGTCCCAGCCTGCCTCGAAGCCGGCGATGTCGGTGAACCTGGCGCCGCAGCGATCGTCCCAATACGGCACCGACGACACCGGCGCGAACTGCACACGGTGCGGATAGTAATCGGGGTCCCGCCATGGCCCGCCCGGATCCCAGGCGAAGACAGGCACGCCGCAGGACAAGGCCTGCTGATAGGCGATGCCCTGGCTCTCGTTCTGGCACAGGAAGATCATCGCGCGCGAAGCCGCCAGCGCGGCCTGAAACTCTTCTTCCTTGTAGCTGCCGTAACGCAGCTCCGCGAACGAACGGCCCTCCCTCGTCAACCGGGCGCGGACGGGCTCGATCAACTCCGGTGCGAAGCGTTCGCGGTCCCAATGGACCTTGTCGTAGATCAGCACGTCGACGCTCTTCTGGTCGGCGCGCGTCGGCGTCCAGAGATCGGTGTCGATGCCGATCGGCCAGGCCTCGGTGTCGGGCCAATGCGGCCGGTACATGTCGACATACCAGGGACCGGGCACCACGACCTTCTTCACCGGCAGACGCTTGAACAGATCGGGGTCGTCGAGCGGATGATTGTGGGCGGCGACGCCGAGCAGGATCGGGTTCTTCCACGCAAACTTGTCGAGCAGGAAGGTGCGGCCGATGATGCAGGCGAGCTCGTCGGGATGCTGCGCGATGTAGCCGTAATCGTTGACGCGATAGCGGATGCCGAGCCGGTCGAGCCCCGCACAGAGATTGAGGAACACGCGAAGCTGTCCGCTCATGCGCGGCTCGCCGAGCAGCAGGCGGCGCGCCATGCGCCGCAGATGCCGGTCGCCTGGAAACCAGCGATCGTCCTTGTCCTCGTAGAAGAGGTTGAGGATCATCGCATCGGGGTCGTGTTCGAACGTCTTTGCGGGCACTGGATCCATCCGCGGCAACCTGATGCGCATTCTCGCATGAGACAGGCTGCCGCTCTCTTCGAAATTTGCCACAGGCTTAATGCCAGCGGCTTAACGCTATTTGACGAAACCGGCGCCGCGATGGCCTTCACGGCAACCATTCGCATGCGATGCGAGTATCATCCGCGCGCAATCAGGGCCACGATCGCGCGCATTTTCAGCGCGGCGGATGCGTCCTGGTTAACAGATCATTAAAGGCGAGCAGTAGCGTGATCACCGCCGAAGACGTTCTCGAATTGCCGGCCACCTCCCGCGTGGGGCCGGCAACACGTCTGCCGCTGCCGGCGACGGCGGTCCCGCTCGTATCCGTCGTCATTCCCGCCAAGAACGTCGCGGCCTATATCGGCGAAACCCTCGCCAGCGCGCTCGCACAGAGCGAGGTCGGCGAGGTGATCGTGGTGGACGATGGTTCCGCCGACGACACCACCGCGATCGTCCGCGCCGTTCGCGATCCGCGTCTGCGCCTGCTGACGAATGATGGCGCCGGCGTGTCGGCGGCGCGCAATCTCGGCGCGCGATATGCCAGCGCCGAATGGCTGCTGTTCCTCGATGCCGACGACCGGCTCCGCCCCGGCGCCGTGGCCGCCCTGCTGACCGCCGCACGCGGTGCACCGCGCGCGGTTCTGGTCTATGGCGACTACAACACGATCGACAGCGAAGGGCGCCAGATCGGCCGACGCGGCCTTTTGAAAGGGCGCAAGAAGCCGTCCGGCGACGTGCTGACGCGGCTTGCCGCCGGCAATTTCATCGTCAATGGCGGCATCGCTCTCGCACGCGCTGAAGCTTTCCGGGCCATCGGCGGCTTCGATACGTCCTTGAGGTATTGCGAGGACTGGCACTGCTGGTGCCGCCTGGCGGCGATCGGCGAATTCGAGTTCGCGCCAAAGCTGTTGCTCGATTATCGTCTGCACACCGCCAACACCATGAACGCCGCGGTCCGCACGCCGACGGATTTCTTCCCGGCGATCGCGCGGGTGTTCGACGACGGCCTGATCCTGGCGCGATTGCCCGAGCGCATGACGGCCGGGCTGCGCCTTGCCGCCGAGATTCATCTCGTCACCTATTCGGCGATGCAGGCGGTGCGCTTCGGCAGGTATCGCGACGCCTTCTCTTATCTCGCCATGATCGGCCGACGCTCGCTCAAGGCGTTGCCGCGCGCTGCGGCCAGGACCGCCCTCGCCCGCCTCGGCATCTAGCCCGTCGCGACTGGGTCAGGACACGATCTTGGAGGCCTCATAAGGCCTCGGCTCGATCCCGAATGCCGCGAGCAGCGAGCCGAACGCGACCAGCACCGGATGCATCGCGACGACAGCCTTCGACGACGTCAGCAGGCCGGCCGCGCGAACCAGCGACAGCGGCAGCCGTCCCAGCATCTGCGTGAACACCCGTGCCCGCGCCGCCGCACTCCGCGCCGCCTTGTATTGCACCCGATAATTGATCGCGCCGATGCGCAGGCCGCGCTTTGCGATCCAGCCGAGGCTGGTGCGGCTTTGCGGCACGGTCTCGGTGATCACGGCCTCGGCCGTCCAGTGGAACAGCATGCCGGCGTCGCGGCACCGGACGAAGAAATCGCAATCGCCGCCGCCGAGGAAATTGAAACGGAGATCGAACGCGGGACGGTCGAACCGCTCGAAGGCCGCGCGCGTGATCAGGCAATTGCCGCAGCCATAGATCAGCGGCACCGCGCCCGAATAGTCGTAGGCCGGGCAAAAGGCGGGATGACGCGACAGCCACGGCTTGCTGTCGTCCTCGAACACGGGCAGCACCGGCCCGCCGACCACGTCGGCGCCGGTCGCCTCCGCGGTGCGGACCATCAGTTCGAGCCAGTCGGGCGAGGCGATCTCGTCGTCGTCGATCATCAGGAAGCGGGTCGCGGCGGGAAACAGCGCCTGCGCCGTCTCGAACGCGGCGTTGATCGCCTGGCAATTGCCCTGCCGCTTCTCGACCAGGCAGACGCCCTGCAACCTGCCCTCGGCCAGGAATTCGGCGGCGACCGGCGCGCTCTCGCGCTGCACGGCATCGTTCTCGACCATGACGACGGCAAAGGAGCGCGGGGTGCGCTGGTTGGCCAGCGAGTCCAGCGTCAGCCGAAGGTGCTGCGGACGACGAAAGCAGGGAATGCAGACGACGATGCCGACCGACAGGTCGATGACGCGCGAGCTCGCCGCGATCTCCCGGTTGGGATCGCGCACGGCGTCCGAGATCCGCGTGGCGGACAGCTCTGTCGGGATCAATGTCATGACGTCTTAGATGTCCGAGATATGTTGAAAAAGCCCTGCTTCGACCCATCGTCCCGCAACAGTACATCGCCGCGGGACAGATGCGTCCCAAAATGAACGGTCGATCGAGGCGCGCGCACCTGCACTTCGCACCGATCCTCCGATCGTCCTGAAACAAACTCCATGCGTTTAACCGCTTTCGCGTGTTTTTGCCGCGAAATCATGCGCGCGTGGTACTGCAATTCGCGGTCCATGCGGCGACAACGGCCCAACATGAACAATGCCGTAGTTAATGCGTGTGCGCATTAACCCGACCGTAAGCACTGTTACCGGTGAGACCGCGCGGCATCGGATTTGCTCTTCGGGCAGGCGAGTTTTTTCCTGTAAATTTGATTAGAACAAGCGCGGTCAGAGAAAATGAACAAGCCAGCCACGATCGATTTCGCAACAGCCACGGCGATCCGGATTCCCGCAGGGCCCGTCCAGGCGCTGCACGATCTCGTCCCCGGCGAAGCGCGCGACAGCCTGCTCGCCGTTCACGACGTGCTGCGCCGCGAGCTGCCGAGCGACCAGCTCGCCATCTACGAAGCCGGCGGGGGTTCGTGCAGCGTGCTGCCGCCGGAATTGCTTGGTCGCAGCAAGGTCACGGTCGTCGACATCGACGAGGACCAGGTTCGCAACAACACCTACGCGGACGAGGCCATCCTCGGCGACGTGCAGACCTATCGTTTCGGCCGCGAGACCTTCGATCTCGTGATCTGCTACAACGTGATCGAGCATCTGCCCCATGTCGACGCCGCGCTGCTGAATTTCCGCGATGCGCTCAAGCGCGGCGGCATGATCCTGATCGGCGCCCCCAATCCCCGCTCGCTGTCGGGCGTCGTCACCAAATACTCGCCGCACTGGTTTCACGTCTGGTTCTACCGGCACGTCCGCGGCATCAAGGACGCCGGCCTGCCCGGCGAGCCGCCGTTCCCGACCTTCTTTCATCCGCTGGTGACGCTGCCCCGGCTCGAAGCCTTCGCCGCTGCCAACGGCCTCGAGATGATCTACCGGCGCGAGGTCGAGAGTCCGCGCTATCCCGAGATGCGCCGGCGCAAGCCGCTGTTCGCGGCCCTCGTCGATGCCGGCGCCGCCCTGCTGAACACCATGCTGTCGCGCGGCACCGACGTCCGCCGCGGCGACTATCACGTCATCCTGCGGAAGAGCTGACCGTCATGGCACGCGCGCGGCCCATCACGGACCAGGCGGAGCCTCGCAGCCGCACCGCGCGCGGTAACGAACCGTTAATTCCTTGGGACCCGGCGCATCGGCGTCACGCGGACACACCGCTTCGTGCGAAGCGCTTAAACGCTTTGTTTGCCATTTCGGTGAATAGTCCCCTAGTGAGTATGGTTAATTTTCCCTGTTGCGTTGATTGCGCCCCTATATCTCCGGGGCATGGCGTAGAGCGAAGAGTAACCCCTCAGCCTGCGGCAGTTGGAATGAAAGCTGGGGATCATGCTTGACTATAGCCAGCCGATAGATCGGACCAGATCCGAGCCCCCGCAACAGAGATCCCAGGCCGGCTTCAACGTGCTGGAGCTCGCCAATCTGATTTGGCGGCGCAAGATCGCGATTGCCGCGGCCGCGCTGCTCGGCGCAACGCTCGCCGTCACCATCGGCAAGAGCATGACGCCCCGCTACACCGCCACCGCCCAGCTCTATGTCGACCCGCGCGAGCTTCAACTCGTCGACCGCGAGCTCACGCCGCGCGCGCAGGACGTCTCCGGCATGTCGATGGTGGTGGAGAGCCAGGCGCGCCTGATCACCTCCAACAGCGTGCTGCTCCAGGTCATCCAGCAGGCGGGCCTCGACAAGGATCCGGAATTCGGCGGCGGCGGAAGCGCCAGCCCGATGTCGTCGCTGCTCGGACTGATCGGTCTTCAACCTGCCGCGCCCTCCGCTGCGGAAAAGAAGGAAGTGCAGCTCGCGGCGCTCGACGCGCTGAACCGCCACATCACCATCCGCAAGACCGAGAAGAGCTTCATTGTCGACATCGAGGTCTGGTCGACCGATCCGGCCAAGGCGGCGATGCTCGCCAACACGCTGACCAGCGCCTATCTCGCCGAATCCCGCAACTCGCAGGCTTCGGCGGCACGGCGCGCCACCAACGATCTCTCCGGCCGCCTCAAGGAGCTGCGCGAGCGGCTGCGCAGCGCCGAGACGGCGCTCGCCACCTACAAGGCCCAGAACAATTTCGTCGGCACCCAGGACGCGCTGATCAGCGACCAGCAGCTTTCCGCCAGCAACCAGCGTCTTTCCGCAGCCCGCGCGGCGACGATGGACGCGCAGGCGCGGCTCGACCAGATCGAGGCGAGCCGGCGTACCGCCGCCGATGCCGGCGCGATTCCCGAAGCGCTGCAATCGCCGACCATCGCGAATTTGCGCGCGCAATATGCCGATGCCCGCAAGAAATACGCCGAGCAGGCCGGCGAGCTCGGGCCGCGCCATCCGGCGCTGCGCCAGACCGAGAAGCAGGTCGAGGATCTCAAGCGCACCATCAGCGAGGAGATCGACCGCTTCGCCCAGTCGGCGAAGAACGATCTGACGCGCGCGCGGGACTTCGAGGCCTCGCTCAACCGGGCGCTGGAAGCGCAGAAGCGGCAGAGCGTCCAGCTCAGCCAGGCAGCCGTGCGCCTGCGTGAGCTCGAACGCGAGGCCGATGCCAGCCGCGACGTCTACCAATCCTTCCTCAAGCGCTCGCGCGAGACCGAGGAGCAGGAGACGCTGAACACCTCGGCGGCCCGCGTCATCGGCGAGGCCACGGTGCCGCAGCGGCGCTCGTTCCCACCGGCGATGAGCATGTTCGCCATGATCGGCTTCATCTTCGGCGCGCTCGCTGCCGCAGGCTGGTTTGTCGCGGCCGAGCTCCTGTCCGCCGGCGCGACTGCACCGGTCCCCGCCCTCGCCCGCCGTGAGCGCAAGCCGGCGCCGGAGAAGATCCGCGCTCCCGAGATCCAGCCCGCTGCGGAAGCGCCGCGGCCGCAGCAGGCTTCGGAGCTTGCGGAAACGACGCAGGCGCTGCCCGAACTCGCCGCGCCGTCGCTGCAGCCTGCGATGGTCGAAAAGCCACTGATCGAAAAGCCCTTGATCGCGCGGCTTCAGGAGGCCGACGTCATCCATACGCTCGGCGCCATTCTTGCCACCGGCGGCGGTGTCGACCTGACACGGCTGGGCTGGCCGACCTTGCGGCCGGGCTTTCCCCTGACGAAGCTGCTCAACGTCTGGCGCGACATGCGCGCTGCCGTGGATCGGCGCGCCGAAGGCAAGGCGATGCCCGTCGTTGCCCTCGTCGGTGCCGGCGAGACCACCGGGCGCAGCGTGAGCGCGCTGAATTTCGCGCTCGCGGCCGCACGCGACGGCGCCCGCGTACTGATGATCGATGCCGACCATCAGGCCCACGCGCTCTCGAACAAGATTAGCCGCCCCGGCAAGAGCGAGCCGAGCAAGCTCGGCTGGCTCTCGATCGGCAGCAAGGCCGCGCGCGAGATCAAGACGGTCAACGGCATTTCGGTGCTGCCCGCCGGCGAGGGTGATGCCGGCAAGGCCACCGATGCGATCCGCAAGGCGATTGCTCAGGCACGGGCGGCGGGGGGCTATGACCTCGTCGTGCTCGACGGTCCCGCAATGCCGCTTGTTGCCGGCAGCCGCAAGCTGCTCGATGCGCAGCCGCTGCCGCCCGAGTTGCTGCCTTTGCGGCGCAAAGTGGCGCGGTTCGCGCAGCGGCCGGAGCAGGATTTCGTGCAGGCCATGGTGACGCGCTACGACCCCGGCGTCCCCATCGGCTGGCACCGCGACCGGCCCCAGTTCGAGGTGATCGCCGGCGTATCGCTGCTGGCGCCGGCGCCGCTGCGCCTGCGGCTGCGTGAAGGCGGGCGCTGGCGGCGCTGCACCCGGGAGGTGGCGCCACGCTCGGCCTATCTGCTGCAAGGCGAGGCGCGCACGGCTTGGGAGCACAGCATTCCGCCGCTGCCGGCGCTGCGCTGCTCCATCACCTTCCGCACGCTGGCCGCGGCGGGCGGCAGCAGAGGATTGCGACGAAAGGATTAAGCGGCGGCGCTTGTTCGCGGCCTGGGCATCGTGGACACTGGCCGCGCGTCGCCGCCCCCACCAGTTGTTGCCGCCATCGAAGGAGCGAGTTCATGAGCAAGGGATCCGATCTGCTGGTCCAGGCCCTGGAGAACGAAGGCGTCGATCGCATCTTCGGCATTCCCGGCGAGGAGAACCTCGACGTGGTCGAGTCGTTGCGCGGCTCGAAGATCGAGCTGGTGCTGACGCGCCACGAGCAGGCTGCCTCGTTCATGGCGGCGACCCACGGACGCCTCACCGGCCGTCCCGGCGTGTGCCTGGCCACGCTCGGCCCCGGCGCGCTCAACTTCACCACCGGCGCCGCCTACGCCCATCTCGGCGCCATGCCGATGCTGATGCTCACCGGCCAGAAGCCGATCAAGCACGCGCGCCAGGCGCGCTTCCAGATCGTCGACATCGTCGGCACCATGCGGCCGCTGACCAAGATGACGCGCCAGATCATCTCCGCCGCCAGCATCCCGACCATGGTGCGCGACGCCTTCCGCATCGCCATGGAGGAGCGGCCCGGGCCGGTGCACCTGGAGCTGCCGGAGGACATCGCCGCCGAGCAGGGCGAGGCCGAGCTGGTGCCGATTCACCGCATCGACCGGCCGGTGCCGCCGGCGGAGGCGGTGGAGCGCGTGGCGGAGATGATTCTGCAGGCCAGGTGCCCGCTGATCATGATCGGCGCCGGCGGCAACCGGCCGCGCCTGGTCGAGCCGCTCTCCGACTTCGTGCGCCGCGCGCGCATCCCGTTCTTCAACACGCAGATGGGCAAGGGCGCCGTCACCGGCAGCTCCGACCTGTACATGGGCACCGCCGCGCTGTCCGAGCGCGACTACGTGCACGACGCCATCGACTGCGCCGACCTGATCGTCGCCATCGGCCACGACACGGTGGAGAAGCCGCCGTTCCTGATGGGCGGCGTGCATCGCAAGCGCAAGGTGGTCTACGTCGGCTTCCAGCCGGCCAACGTCGAGCAGGTGTTCTTCCCCGACGCCGAGCTGATCGGCGACATCGGCGCCAGCGTCACGGCGCTGGCGCAGCGCCTGGAAGGCAAGATCAGGACCGGCGCCGACATGCTGGCGCTGCGCGAGAAGATCCTGGCGCACATCAACGAGGAGTCGGAGTCCAGCCGCTTCCCGGTGATCCCGCAGCGGCTGGTGCGCGACGTGCGCGCGGTGATGCCGGAGAAAGGCATCGTCTGCCTCGACAATGGCATGTACAAGATCTGGTTCGCGCGCAACTACCGCACCCGCGTC
>NZ_CAKZJO010000120.1 GCF_936943645.1 uncultured Bradyrhizobium sp.
GGAGAGAGCCCCCACCCGGCGCTTCGCGCCGACCTCCCCCGCAAGCGGGAGAGGTAAACCGCCCTCGCGGTTTGCTCGTTCGGCCAAACAACACCCAGGAGATCACATGAGCTCCGTTGCGCCTGCTGTTGAACCCGTCGGCCCCGCGCGGACCTCGGGACTCACTGCGATCCTCGAACAGACCCGCTATGTGCTGAGCGAGAACAAGGTCACGGGCTTTGCCTTCGCGCTCCTGATCCTGATCCTCGTCGCTGCGATCTTCGGCCCGTACGTGGTGCCGTACGATCCGCTCGCCTCCGATACCGCGGCTGCGCTGAAGCCGCCGTCGGCGGCGCACTGGTTCGGCACTGACCAGCTCGGCCGCGACATCTTCAGTCGCGTCATCGTGGCGACGCGGCTCGATACTTTCATCGCGGTCGCCTCGGTCGTGCTGGTGTTCCTGATGGGCGGCCTTGCCGGCATCGCGGCCGGCTATTTCGGCGGCTGGACCGATCGCATCGTCGGCCGCATCGCCGACACCATCATGGCCTTCCCGCTGTTCGTGCTCGCGATGGGCATCGTCGCCGCGCTCGGCAACACCGTGCAGAACATCATCCTCGCCACCGCCATCGTGAACTTCCCGCTCTACGCCCGCGTCGCGCGCGCCGAGGCGAACGTGCGCCGCAATGCCGGCTTCGTGCAGGCCGCGCGCCTGTCCGGCAACGGCGAATTCCGCATCCTGCTGGTGCACATCCTGCCCAACATCATGCCGATCATGATCGTGCAGATGTCGCTGACCATGGGCTACGCCATCCTCAACGCCGCGGGCCTCTCCTTCATCGGCCTCGGCGTCCGCCCGCCGACGGCGGAATGGGGCATCATGGTCGCCGAAGGCGCGGGCTTCATGGTGTCAGGGGAATGGTGGATCGCGCTGTTTCCCGGCCTTGCGCTGATGATCGCGGTGTTCTGCTTCAACCTCCTCGGCGACGGCCTGCGCGACATCGTCGATCCCCAGCGGAGGACGTGATGGCCGATTCTCGTCAAAAATTCCCCAGCGATTCCAATGCCATTCTACTGTGCATGGGGTTGTTTTCGCACTTTTTGGGTGACGGGAGCCGGTCATGACCGCCCAGCCGCTGCTCGACGTCCAGGACCTCACCGTCGAATTCTCCACCCGCCGCGGCATCGTGAAGGCGGTGCAGCACGTCAACATCTCCGTCGCCAAGGGCGAGACGCTCGCCATCGTCGGCGAGTCCGGCTCCGGCAAATCGGTGACGTCCTATGCCGTGATGCGCATCCTCGACCGCGCGGGGCGGATCGCCGAGGGCTCGGTGATGTTCTCCGGCATCGACGTCAAGGCCGCGACCGAAGACCAGATGCGCGACCTGCGCGGCCGCGAAGTCTCGATGATTTTTCAGAACCCGCGTGCGGCGCTCAATCCGATCCGCAAAGTGGGCGACCAGATCGAGGACGTGCTGCGCACCCACGTGCAGCAGGCGCAAGTTGCCGACCACGGCGAGAAGGCGATCGAGGCGCTGGAGCAGGTCAAGATCGCCCGCCCGCGCGAGCGCTATCATGCCTATCCGTTCGAGCTGTCGGGCGGCATGTGCCAGCGCGTCGTCATCGCGCTGGCGCTCGCCTGCAATCCGCAGCTCTTGATCGCGGACGAGCCGACCACGGGTCTCGACGTCACCACGCAGAAGGCGGTGATGGACCTGATCGTCGAGCTGACCAAGCGCAAGGCGATGTCCACCATCCTGATCACCCACGATCTCGGTCTCGCCGCCGCCTATTGCGACCGCGTCGTGGTGATGGAGAAGGGCCGCGTGGTCGAGACCGCCAAGGCCGCCGACATCTTTGCCAACCCGCAGCACCCCTACACCAAGAAGCTGATGCGCGCGACGCCGCGGCTTGGCGTGTCATTGCGCGATCTGCTGCCTGAGGAAGAGAGTGCTTCCTTCGCCTCTCCCCGCACGCGGGGAGAGGCCGACACGCGAAGCGTGGCGGGTGAGGGGG